>JAWKTA010000010.1:0-99769 GCA_041402025.1 Phycisphaerales bacterium
ACAGGATTCTAGGGTGGAAGTGATAACGCAATCTGCTCTAATCACGTAATCCGTGCTAGTAAACAACCCGCTTCCATGTCCCGGGCTTAAGGCTGCCGTCGCCGTTGAGTGTGACGGAGAGGATGAACTTGCTTTCACCGTATATCCCGATGCCCAGCAGTTGGACCGGGTCGGTGGTATTGTTCAAGAGGTTATTATCGACGGGGTCGATCGCGCCGATGGTGAACGTCCCACCGGCGAGTGATACATTCGTATAGACATTGGTCGCGAAGTTTGTACGCCACAGCAGCGCGTTGTTCTGGACCTCCCACAAAGCGCGGTCGATGGCCGTACGCGCCAGTTCGCGCGCCTTGATCGATTCAGCGGTCCTGGCGCTGAACCGGTACTGTACGCGGGCCGCCACCAGCGACGAGACCCCCACCGCCGCGACGATCAGCGAAGCGCCCAGCACCAGGACATACACAGACCCCTGCTGGCGCGGCGAGTGCTTTCGGTATCGTGTCCCGGGCGCTGGCATCACAAGGCTCCTATTTCAACAGGCTCTGGACCAGGTTGGAAACTTTATTCGTGGCCGCCTCGACGGTGTTGGCGGCGGCATCCGATTCCTCGCCGTTTACCCCGGACAGCGTCGCGTCGTCCGGCCAGGCGCTGGTCCGCAGCGCGGTCAGCTCGCAGATCGTCTGGCCGTTGTTCTTCACCGTCACCTTGATCCGCTTGATCCCGCTGGGCAGTAGCGCGGTGTTATTCAGGTTCAGTGTGTCCGCCCAGGCGACGGTTACCGAGCGGGTCCACCCCGCGCGTGCGGTCATCACCGTGCCGTCCTTCGCCTCCGGCGGGCTGGCGGACCAGCCGTCGTAGTCATCCACGTCGTCCCAGGTCGCCCGGCTGCCGCTGTTCTCGCCGGTCTCACGACCGAACACGACCGTGTCCTCCGGCTCCTGGTAGTCCTGGGACAGTATTTCGGCCATTAGCTCCTGGGCGAGCAGCGGGCCGACGTGCTGCTCGGTGCCTTTGCGCTGCGCCAGATGGGATGCGCCGATGGTGTTCAGCGCCGCGACCAGCATCAGACCGACGATGAGCATCGACATCACCGACTCGATGAGCGTGAAGCCGGCGACCGCGTGTATCAGGTCGCTTCTCGGGCACGGGTTGGGTCGCTTGCTTGTCATGGCAGCTTCGGCTGGTTCAACAGGACCACCGCCGACCGTGACTCGGTCATGGCGTCCGTGCCGAAGTTCAGCACGAGCGACACCGAACGGATCAGGTTCACCGGCGGTTGGGGGACCGGGGTGGTGTACGTACCGTAGACCTGGTAATAGAGTGATTGGGATGATGAGGTGAGCCAGGGCAGCCCCTTGGTATACGTGTAACAATAACCGCTGCCGCCGGAAGGGTTGTAGCCTATCCCGGCACTCTCGTTATCGGCCTGCCAATACAACACAAGACACAGTTTATCCGAAGGCGATATGCCCCGGACACCCGTAAACGTATACGTACTCCACGCATAATTGCTGCTGAGCAGGCTCTCAGACATCAGCTGGGATTCAATAACCGTAGAACCCGGCGTGCCACCGATCAGGGCGTTTCTGATCTGTACCTGTGTTTTTCCAGTATTGCCACTATACCTCTTGGCATAGAGCAGCACACGCGTGACATTCCAATCGATCGTGTCCGCGGGTAAACCGCCGGGCGTGATCAGTTGCCCCGCCCAGTTGTATTGTGTGACAGGGAACTCCCCCGAGGAACCCACGGTTGAATGGTTCGCCAGCAGGACCTCGGCGCTTTCTTCGGACGTATCGGGCTGCAGGACCGAACGGACGTCATACGTCAGGCTGAACGCCTGCACGCCGGCCGCGAACTCAACGGGTGTGCCGCCGTTGTATTGCCTGTAGATGGGATCGCCGGGCGTGCCGCTCCAGGTGTAGCTGATGGTTTCGTCGTTGGTGTCCGCATCACTTGCGCGGTCCGGGACGGTGAAGCCGACCTGATTGCCGCTGGCCGTGATGATGCCGGTGGCGGTCTGAAGTTCCCCGATGATCTGCTCGGAGACCTCGCCGGCAGTTAGCGCCAACGTGCAGGGGTTGTTCTGGGCGGGGATAGCCTTGGTCGTCATCAGCATCACCGAACCCATCGCCAGGAAGACGATGGACATAATGGTCAGGCTGACGACCATCTCGATAAGGGTAAAGGCGCGTGTCATTGGATGGCCGCCTTGCCGGTCTCGGCGTTGAGCACCACCGTGCGCACCTCGGACCCGACACGCATAACCAGCGTACCCCCCGAATCGGGCACGCCGTAGCCGTCGAAGATCACTTTCGCGCCCGTGAACGACGCGGAGACCAGGTCGGCGCGGTAAGGTGGATCGTCAAGCTCCAGCGCCCAGGTCGCACCGGGAGTTTCCATATCGCTGACGCCCTGGATCAGGATACAATCGGGGCCAACCTTGAAGTCGACCGTGACGCTGGTGCTGCGGGCGGACGCGACGTGCCGGGCGTAATCAAGGTCGGCGACGACGCGGCGCGCGGCGGCGTCGGCGCGGTAACGGGCCAGGGCGTTGGCGTAGCGGGGCACGGCGATCGCCGCGAGGATCGAGATGATCGTCATCACCAGCACCAGCTCGATCAGCGAGAAACCGCGCCGGGCCGACGGGCCTTGAACGGGCGTCGCGTTGGTCGGTTGCGTGTGCATGTTTACGGTAGGACCAGGTCGTCCCGTTTGAGGTTGCTGGCGTTGATCACGTCGGTGACCAGGGACTCGTTGACGTCCCCGTTGTCTTTGGTGAGGTTGGGCAGGATCAGGCCCCGTGACTGCGAGTAGAGCCAGCCGACCCCGTCGCCGTCGTCGGCGGCGATGCCGGTGTTGCCCTTTTTCGCGCCGACGGGCAGCGGCGGGATCGCCCGCAGGTACGGGCCGTAGGCGAAGCCCGATGACCACGCGGCACCGGTCGGGTCGGTCTTGCCGGTCAGTTGCGCGGCGATGTTCGCCGTGCGGGGGTAGCTGCCGTCGTGCTCGGCGGCGTAATGGTCGATGGCCTTGTTCAGCACCGACAGGCTCCCGATCATCGCCGAGACGGACGCCCCGTCACTGCCGCGGCTCATACGGGGCACGGCGATCGCGCCAATGATCCCGATGATGACCACGACGATCACCAGCTCGATCAGGCTGAAGCCGATCCGATGTGTCCGCGTAGAGCTGGTCGATGCCTGGGTCATGGTGTTGTCTGATGCCGGGTCCGGTTTTAATAAAAAGACCCGGCGAGGTTACGGCCTGCCGGGTGTGGGTCTTTCTGTTGGTTCGCCTCCCGGGCCGGGGGGGGTCAGTACGCGTTGTATTTCACGCCGGACTCATCGGTTTCCGAGTCTTTGCAGTTTGCGCGGACCTCGCCGGTGGTTTCATTGTAGTACCAGCCGTTGTTATCAACCGTCGCCCCGGGAGCGGTACTCGTAAAACCGATCTTGCCTTTATTCACGCCGACCGGGAGCCTGGGTATGGCACGCAGGTACGGCCCATAAATCTGCGTCGCGGTTTTGGTGGGGCTCAGGTCGTCGATCCGGACCCCGCTGTAAGCCAGTAAGGCCGAGTCCAGGTCCGCGCCTTCCGGGTACTGCCCGCCGTGCTCTGTGGCAAACAGGTCGATCGCGTCACGCAGGACCCGCAGGTTTGCCGAGAGCGCCGCGTCGGACGCCCCCTTGGCGCCGCGGCTCATCCGCGGCACGGCGATGGCGCCGATGATCCCGATGATGACCACGACGATCACCAGCTCGATCAGGCTGAAGCCCCGGCCCGATTTAGACGCGCACCTGAACATAAGGCGTACGATCTCCCTGGCCGGTGGACCGGCCCACACGCCGGGCGGCCGGCGTGCGGCTCCGCCCCGTTGTGTTTAGTAAGCGTTGTACTTGACCGCGGCTTCGTCGACCTCGGCGTCCTTGCAGTTCGCCTGGATAGCGCCGGTCGAGTCGTTGTAGTACCAGCCCGCGGCGGCCGCCGTCGCGGTGGGCGCGGTTGCGGTGAACGTCGCCAGGCCCTTGTTCGCACCTACCGGCAGCTTGGGGATCGCGCGGATGTACGGCCCGTAGATGTGGGTCGAATCCTTGGCGGCCTGTGCGTCGCCGGCGCTGTCGGTGTATTGCAACAACGCGTTGGGCATGTTTGCGAAGGTCGGGAAACTGCCGCCGTGCTCGGTGGCGTACAGGTCAAGCGCGTTGCGCAGGACCGTGAGGTTGGCGGTGACCGCCGAGTCGGACGCGCCCTTGGCGCCACGGCTCATGCGGGGTACGGCGATCGCGCCGATGATCCCGATGATGACCACGACGATCACCAGTTCGATCAGGCTGAAGCCGCGCGGGGCGGGTCGGTTGGTCTTGCGTGACGCTTGCATCTGAAATCTCCTGGATAATAAAACCACCGGCCCTGCGGCCGGGTTCGTTACATACAGGCATCATCGGCAGGGTATAGCACGGGCGTAAGTACCCGCGCTTGAACCATGCCATAATTGTTCGCTTTAATGGGTTTAGGGGGTTTGTCCGGCCCCACGGAGCCCCAGAGTGATGACCACGCCGCCGGACCGGAACTCCGCCGAACGCTCCTGCACGGAAACCAGCCGATAACCCTGTAACGACTGCCCCACATACATCGTCTGGCCGTTAACCACGGCGCAGCGCTGATCACCCGTCACGAGCACGGCCTCGAGTTTGTGGTCGCGTTTGAAAGTCTCCACGGCCTGCGCGGCCTCGCTGCCGGCGACCGGCTCGGCGTCCGCTGGCACCCAGCTCGGCGGAACGGCAAAAGCGTCGCGGGCGGCGCCACCGGTTGTGGCGGCGTTACCGGCGACACCACGCAAACGGCTGGCGAGAGATTCGGCCGGCACGGCGATGCCCTGCCCGGTGTTGCCGGGCTTGTCCGGGACGATCAGGAGCGATTCCGCATCAACCGAAACATCATCGAGCACGCCGGCCGAAGATTCCGCCGGGCCGGTCATATCAGACCCGATAACGACACGGTCGACCAGCAGGCCCAGGCCGGCTACCCCGAGAACCGCGATGAGCACATTTCTTTCCCTGGAGCTTTTCATGCTCCAAGCCAACGATATAACGCGGGCCGGGTCAACCCCGGGGTGGATTAATTATCCACAAATCCCATCGCAGGCAGTGTGTACCATGCGAGTCCGATATCAAACTGAGCCGCGGCGACGGTCGCGCCGCCGGACTTTAAGTCAAACGTCACGATCGCGGTATCTGCGAAGGAGTCGTGGAGACGACGCATAAAGCGTGTGACATGCCCGTAGTCACCTGAGCCGGAGAGTGCGATCTCAACCACGTCGTAACGCTTACCCGCGCGCGCGGGGTCCGGCTGGACCTGATGGATTTCGATACCCATCTCCGCTGCAAGGTCGGTCAGTTGGGCCAAGCGGCTGTTGACGCGTGAAGCGGGTTCGAGTTGAAGCGGCAGATCGGACAACTGTTTCTTCGTGGCGTCCAGCTCGGCTTGAAGTGCGGCCAAGCCGGCCTTGGCGTCTTTCACGGCCTGGGCCCGCTCGGCCAGTTGCGGCTGAAGTTGTGCATAAGCCAGGCGGTTAGCGCTCACCGGACGGATTAACATGGCATAGCACACACCCGTGATAAGCGCGCAGGCCGTAACCCCCATCACGTCGATGCGCCAGTTGCGGACCAGGAAATCATATCGGCTAGTCATGGGCACCCCCACCGTTGACCATCACACAGCGGGCCTCAAACGCGATCGCCTGTCCGGCAAGGTAAGGCTCGCGGTTGGTCCGCGCCAATGTCACCTTCTCGAAAAGCCCGATCTGTTCCAGCCGCAGGATGAACTGCGACACATCGGCCGTGCCCTGCCCGTATCCGGTGAGCGTGAGTACCAGTGTGTCACTGTCAGTATTGTCCGCTTTATCGCCCGGGGCCGATGGCGCCAGGACACAGCCGCTGAGCACGACCTTGTCTCCCAGCACCTCGTCCGCAAGATACGTCAACAACAAACTCCAGTCAGGCTGATCGCTGATCGATTGTTCGGCCACGAGGATCAGCTTCTGCTCGTTGAGCCTGGGACGCAGGCTTTTTTGCTGATCTTCAAGCCGCGTCAATTCCGCCTGCTTCTCGTCGAGGTCAACGGTAAGTGCCGTCAGGTCGTGCGAGGATGACATGCCGCGGTAAGACAAGCACGCCGCCGCCAGTAACGCCGCGTAACACAGCGACATACAGATCCACAGGCGCACACGCACCCTGCGCTGCCGGTCACGTTGTCTTGACTTCGGGATAAGATTGATCCGTTGCATGGTTCATCCCTGCCCGTGATAGCCTGCCAGGCCCAGCGTGCCAGTGAGCAGCGCGGCCTCGGTCCCGTGTTGTGACCCGTGATGATTCATCGCCTGCGGCGCGGCGGTGGGCACGACCGCCACTGCGACCTTCCCGTCCAGGTACCCCGCCACCCCCGGGATACACCCGCCCCCGCCGATCAGTATCAGCCGATGAGCCGGCGCGTCCGGGTACTGATGCGCTGCGTACTCGAAAGACGCCACCAGATCTTTCACAATGTCGTCCAGGTAAGCAACCAGGATCGGCCTAAGCAGCGGTGTCACCGCCTGGAATCGGGCGTCGTCAGCGCTGTGGGCCGGCACTTGTTCGGGCATGCCGACCCCTTGTATCAGTGCCTCGGCTTCAGTCGGGTCAACTCCGAGCGACTTGCTCACTCGGTCGTGTAACACCGATAGCCCCGAGTTCGTCAGTTGCCGCTCGAACACCACCACACCACCGTGCACCAGCGCCAGCCGCGCGGATGACCAGCCCATATCAAGCACCGCAGACACGCCGGCGGTCGTCCCGATCACATCCCGGCTGGCACGCACCGCGGCGGCGAGGCCAAGGTCCATCGCGACCACGTCAAACCCGCACGACGCAAACACATCCAGGATCGGGTTACTGTCGGCGTGGGCACAACCGACCGCCATGACCTTCGCCGTAGACGCCCTCGCGGGTTTGGGGATATCCCACCAAGCCAACTCAAATCGGCCTGGCTCCTGCCTCTGCAACCGCATGAATTCCTGCGCGGCGATCACGTCATACGGCGCCCCGCTCTCACGCGGCGGCATATCGATCACCGAGGACATCACACGCTCGCCGGGCGCAGCAAGCACGATACTTCTGCCGGTAAAACCCTGCTGCGAGAGCACGCGGGAAAGACGCAAGGCCTCGTCGCGGTCGATCGGTGTGTCCGGGTGGGACCGGCCGATGATAGCCGTAGCAGTAACCACGCTGTGACCCCGCTTGCGCCCGAGCTGCGCCGCCTTGATCAGACGCGAGCCGATATCCAGGCCTATAGGCCGTTCCATAAAGTTTGAGAACACACTCATTGCGGGCCTCCGGCCGACATCGCCGTCAGGTCGAACAGCGGCAGAAATATGCTCAATGCCATGAACCCCACCAGCACGCCCAGCCCCAGCAGGATCAAAGGCTCGAGCACGCCCGTGAGCGACTTGATCAACACCTCGTTCTCTTCATCAAGCATGTCGGACATCATCAGCAGCGAGGGCGCGACCTTGCCGGAGGCCTCGCCGCTGCGCATGGCCTCGCTGACCGAAGGTGTGATGAGGTCCGAATCGGCGAAGGCCGTGCTGATCGGCTCGCCCCGGGTGACCGCCTCACGGGCATCGTCCAGAAGCTTGTTGTAATGGACGTTGACCGTGCCGGCCGCGATCAGGTCAAGCACGTCCAACAGAGGCAGGTGGCTGTCCATCAATACGCCCAGCAGACGCGCGATCCGGGCAGTGGCGAAGCTGCGCGTAACCTTGCCGAGCATGGGTAAGCGGAGCATGGAAGTGAACACGGCCTGTTTGCCATGCTCTGTTTTTAACCAGGTGTACGCGGCGAATCCGAACACGATTAATGCCAACAGGATCGCCCACCAGTAGCCAATCAGGACACCGCTTAGGAACATCAGGAACTTCGTGGTCGGGGGCAACGGCAGGTCAAGTGTGACAAACAGGTCACCGAATCTCGGCAACACAACGGTCAGCATCAGGCACAACACACCCACGGCAACAACAACCAGCAGGCTGGGGTAAACCAAAGCACCGACAATCGTGTTGCGTGTCTGTAGCTGTTTGCGCGCAAGCTGCGCGAGCCGATCAAGCATGAGGGGGAGCTTGCCGGAAGTCTCACCAGCGGCGACGAGATTGCGGTAGATCGCGTCGAACCGCTGGGGATGGTCCTTCATCGCTTCCGAAAGGGCGACACCTTCCTCGACGCGATCCGAAAGCTTCTGGATCGTGTCCCGCCAGGCGGGGTTGTCGGTTTGTCGTTTTAGGGCCGACAACGCCTGGATGATAGGCGTACCGGTGGCGAGCATAACCTGGAGCTGGCGGGTGAACAGGGTCAGGCCTTTGATCCCGCCCCCACCGCGCGAACTATAACGTCCGCCTGATTTAACCGACTTGCCTTCACCCTCCATCGCGTTACTGATCGAGGTAATGAACAGCCCGCGGCCGCGCAACGCAACCGTCGCCTCGGAGGCGCTGGGGGCATCGATGGTGTCTTTCACCACCTTGCCGCTGCTGTCGTATCCCTGGTACGCGAGTTTCATACGTTTACCGATTCAATCTATGGTCATGCCGCATCCGCGACATCCTGTGCGACGACCTCTTGGTCGTTCTGAGTCACCCTCAGCACTTCCTCCAGCGAACTCTTGCCTTGTATTGCTACGGCGACTCCCTCTTCGCGCAGCGACAGGCCGCCGTGCTGACGGACCTTATCGCGCAGCTCGTGGGTCGGGGCGGCACGGTGGATCATCCGGCGGAGCTCCGGGCTGACCTCCATCACCTCGTATATACCCACGCGCCCGGCGAACCCGGAGTTGTGGCACCGCTGACAGCCGCCGCCCTTCTGGAACGCGCGGCCGGCGTATTCCTCGATCCCCGCGTCGTGCAGCACGTGCTCGGCCGGGTAATACTTCGTCCGGCAGCCGGCGCAGATCATCCGGCATAGACGCTGCGCGATCACACCGTTCATCGCGCTGGACAGCAGGTAAGGCTCGACATTCATATCAAGCAGACGGGCCACCGCGCCTGGTGCATCGTTGGTGTGCAGTGTCGCCAGCACCAGGTGCCCCGTGAGCGCGGCCTGAACGGCCACACGTGCGGTCACCTCGTCACGGATCTCGCCGATCATGATGATGTCGGGGTCCTGACGCAGGATGCTCCGTAGCGCCGCCGCGAAACTCAGCCCGATCGAGTCCTGCACGTGGATCTGATTGATCAGGTCCATCTGGTATTCAACGGGGTCCTCGACGGTAACGATATTTCTTTCGGGGCTGCGCAGCAGATCCAGCGCGGAATAGAGCGTGGTCGTCTTGCCGCTGCCCGTCGGCCCCGTGACGAGCACCAGTCCGTGCGGTTGACGCAACATACGCTTGAACGACTCCAGCCCGTCGTGGCGGATGCCCAGGTCTTCCATCTTCACGTGCAGGTTCGCCTTGTCGAGCACGCGCACGACGAGCTTCTCACCCAAGAGCGTGGGCATACTTGATACACGCAGGTCGATCTCGCGTCCCTCGGCGACGAGGCGGACCCGGCCTTCCTGCGGCAGGCGTTTCTCCGCGATATCCATCTTCCCGATGACCTTCACACGCGATACGATCGCGGCATGCATGCCCTGTGGCGGCTTCATCAGGTCACGCAGCACGCCGTCGATCCGGTATCGGATGCGCGTGCCGCGCTTGTCCGGCTCGATGTGGATATCGCTGGCCTTGTCACGGATCGCGGTCAGCAGCGCGACATTCACGAGGTTGATGATCGGGCTGCCGTCGACCATCTTATCGAGGTCGGTGGCCGGACCTTCATCAACAGTTTCCCTCTCAACGACCTCGACGTCCGACTCAACAAGTGATGTTAAGAACGCATCGACGTCGACATCGCCGCCGGCGTACTTCTTGATGAACTCCAGGATATTGGATTCCATCGCGAGGATCGGGCGGATCTTGCACTTGGTCAGCTTGCTCAGGCGGTCGATCGTCGGCAGGCTCTGCGGCTCGGCCATAGCGACGGTCATCGTGCCGTGCACCCGGAACATCGGGATGACCTTCAGCCGCTTGGCTTCTTCATCGCCGAGTTGCTTCAGCAGCGCCGGGTCGATGAGGCCGTGGCGCAGGACGCAGCCCTGGATACCCTGGCACCGGCCCAGCGCATTTATGAGCGTCGCGGGGTTTACCACACCCTGATCGACCAGCACCTCGCCGAGCATCGCGCCGGTGTTCTTCTGCGCAGCGAGCGCCCGGGCGAGCTGCTCTTTGGACAGCGCGCCCTGTTCGATCAACGCCTCGCCGAGGCGCGGCTTGTGACCGGCGTCGGTCAATGAAAGCTCCTTAACGCGGAGTTCGTGTCGTCAAAATGGTCGAACCGCGTCGCCAGACCGGTCAGGTCCAGCACCTCGCGGATCGTCTCGTTGATAGCGCAGAGTTTCAGGGAACGCCCGCCGGCGGCGAGGTTGTCGTTAGCTTCAACCAAAACCTCAAGCCCCCGGCTGTCGACGAACGGCACCTGCGAGAGGTCCACGACCACACGGCCTGAACTCTCGGCTAACGCCTCGGTGAGCTTCTGCATGAACTGGTCGGCGTCGTCCTGTGTCAACGCGCCGTCCGGCTCAAGCACCGTCACCGCTCCCTGGGTCTGTTCCTTGATCTGCATGGCTTACATCTTCTTTGTCAGGCCGCCTCCGGCTTGAAAGGCAGGTTGACCGTGAAGGTGCTGCCCTGGTTGAGTGTGGATGTCGCCTCGATGTCCCCGCCGTGCCGGCGCACGATCTCACGTGCGATCGGCAAGCCGAGACCCGTCCCGGTAATCTGCGAGACCCGGGCGTCCTTGGCGCGGTAGAAGCGGTCGAAGACCTTCTCCAGCTCGTCCTTGTCGATCCCGATGCCTTTATCCTTGAACGCGACGCTGAGCTTGCCGTTGTCGGTGGATACGGACACGACGACTTCGCCACCGGTTGCGGAATACTTGATCGCGTTGCCCAGCAGGTTGTGTAGTGAGATCGCCAGCTTGTCGCGGTCGCCCTGGATGACCGGCAGCTTGGGCGGCAGGTCGATATTGAGCCGGACGTTTTTATCCAGCGCCTGCTGCTCGAAGTCCGCGACCAGATCGGCGAACAGCACGTCCAGTCGGATGTCGTCATGGCGTAGTGTCATCGACCCGGCCTCGACCTCGGAGACAGACAGCATGTCGTTGACCAGTTGCGCCAGCCGCTGTGTCTCCTGGTTGATCACGTTCAGGCACTTGCCGCGCAGCTCGGCGTCTTCCTCGCCGTCATCCACCGCGGCCTCGACGTTCAGACTGATATTTGTCAGTGGTGTTCGAAGTTCGTGCGCCACCTGTGCGACGAAGTTGCGCCGGCTCTGCTCGGCCACACGCTGCTGGGTGATATCCTCGATAATGACCAGGACCGACTTATTCTGACTGTCGCTGGTACAGCGGATGCTGAATCGAAGCGCTTCAATACGGCCTTGGTGCTCGTGCTCCGCCTCGACGGTCCTGCGGCGACGGTCCCCAGTGCTGATAACCTCACGCAGCGCGGTGACGACCTCTTCGTTGTCTATAAGCTCGGCCGTGTCGGCATTAAGCATTGTTTCACGGCTGGACTTCAGCAGCACGGCGGCGGCGCCGTTGGCGTAGGTGATCTTAAGGTCCGTGCCGACGAGCACGACGCCGTGCCAGAGCGCATCACCAATCATGGCGAACGAACCGGCACCGGCCTGGCCGCTGGCGGCGGAGTGCAGTGCACGGTCGAGCAAAGAATCCTTGTCGCTCTGCCCGCGCCGTTCCACCAACCGGTTCCAGGCCTGGGCCTCGGGGCCGAATGATTCGCTCACCTTAAGCGCCTGCGGGTCCGCCTCACCACGCTCGACCGAGAGTAGCGCCTCACGGATCAACACGAACGGCTCGACCCGCGACTTCGCCGGCCGGTATAGCAACACGATCAGGATGATTGTTGCACCCGATACGGCGACGACCACCAGCGTGGTCATCCCACTGCCTTCAGACGTTTCGCCGGTCTCGGCGGCGACGCGGAGCGTCACCACACCCCGGCCGGGGAGCTGGATCGGGTAGATCATCGTGAGCACGCCGTCGTCTACCTGCTGGATAACTTCATCCGCCGCGCCCCCGCCGGGCCAGGTGTCCGGAAGGGTATCGATCGTGTTCCGCGACGGGTCCTGGTCGGCGATGACCGAACCGTCGGGCAATTCGATCCGGCAGTCGGTCAGGTGGACCTGTGTACCCGCCTGTGCGATCAAACGGCGGGCTGCGGCGACATCGCCCGAAGAAAGCATCGCGTGAACACTGTCAGCCAGTAGCTGCGACACCGAGACCACACGGGCCGTGCTCGCCGCGACCACGGTCGTGCGCTCCGAGCGCAGCGACCACCAGCCCATCACGCCCAGCGCGATCAACACCGTCGCAACGATGACGATCGCGATCGGCCCGATAAGTGCCTCGGCCGGCCCGAGCCACTTGCTCCGCCGTGCAATAGCGATTTCACCCGACTCCTTCATATCCCTCTCCTGTTCGGCAGCGCGTACAAACACCGCCTCTGCCAAAGGAGTATCGGCAGTCCGGCGGCGAGTCTGAGGTCGCTACCGTGACTTGAAATCACGTTCCATTAGTCATACCGTTATTAATTGTCCGGTAACCGACACACAACAGGCGCACCCGATCTCATCTTGTCTATACTTGGTGATATCGGAATCATCCAAGTACCGATAAGCGCGCGTACCGATTCACACGGCGGGAGGTTAAATGTTTAACGCGCTGGTCCTGGACCGGGTAGACGGCCGGATAACTCCGGTGGTCCGTCAACTCGATGATCAACAATTGCCCGATGGCGGTGTCACCGTCGCGGTCGAGTATTCGAGCGTCAACTATAAGGACGCGATGATCATCCATGGCCTGGGCGGCATGGTCCGTAGCTACCCGCACATCCCCGGCGTGGATTTCGCGGGCCGAGTAACTGAAAGCCATGACGATCAGTGGCGCGTCGGCGACCCGGTGGTGCTGACCGGCCACCGCGTCGGGGAGAGCCGCTTCGGTGGGTATGCGCAACGCGCTCGGGTGCCCGGCGATTGGTTGATCCGTCTGCCCGACGGGATGACGACGCGCACGGCGATGGCGCTGGGCACCGCGGGGCTGACGGCCATGCTGTCGGTCCATGCGCTGGAACACCAGGGCCTGACACCGGATGGCCTCCCCGTTCTTGTGACCGGCGCGACCGGCGGCGTCGGTTCGGTCTCGATCATGCTGTTACACCGCTTGGGCTACACGGTCCACGCCTCGACCGGCAAGACCGAATCACACGGCTACCTGTGCTCGCTGGGGGCGACGGAGATTATCCCGCGTAACGAGTTGTCAAAACCACCGACAAAAGCGTTAGATAAGCAGACCTGGGCCGGGTGCATCGACTCGGTCGGTGGCGAGACGCTGGCGCATGTCTTGAGCAGGACGGCCGAGCGCGGCGCGGTGGTCACCGTGGGCCTGACCGGCGGGGATACGTTGGCCACTTCACTGACCCCGTTCCTGCTACGGGGCGTGAACCTGCTGGGGATCGCTTCGGCGAGCTGTCCTGCCGAAAGACGCTTAAGCGCCTGGCACCGCCTGGCTGAGATTTTGCTAAATGACAAACTTGAACGGATCACGCGCACCGTCGGCCTGGCGGACCTGCCCGAAGTCGCTAAAGCGTTTCTGGCGGGCAACGCGCACGGCCGAACCGTGGTCGATGTGAACGCGTGAGTTTGGTTGAGTGTGACCGGGATCAGTACGACGACATCGTGTCGTAGCGGTACGTCATCCGGTCGGGATCGAAGCGGTCGAATATGGCGACGTGCCCGTCGGCAAATGCGGTATTCAGCATGCCGTCGTGCTGGGGCGCCCAGTGGGTATCGTCCTGCGAGAACACCTGCGTCATAAAGGTGTAATCGTCCTTGTCGGCGTCGGCGATCTCGATCGGGCCCAGGTCGCGGAAACGGTTGAAGTTGTTATCGCCGGTGACGACGAAGCTCGACGGGAAGCGGACCTTTTCGCGTTCAACGGCGGCGTACTTCTCACCGGAATCGATGTAGGCGGCACGGGCGCCCAGGAAGTAGTGATAAACACTTGCGACCGGGTACGCGCCGCAGCCCGCGAAGATGTCTTTGTTCGAGGACAGGTAAGGCGAGACCTGCTGCATCCAGGAGGGCTTGCGGGTTTCGGGATCGATCTGTTCCCAGGGGACCAGCCCGCCGGCGATGGTGTGCCGGCCGTTGTTGTCCTCAGCGTGCTTGGCCAGGCCGTCGCCGATCCGTTTGAGCTGGATCGAGCAGCCGATCTGCCGCGATGCGGAGCGCACGCCACTGAACGAAGGCATCAGCAGCACCGTGAGGATCGCCAGCGCGAAGAGCATCACGAGCGCCTCGATGACGGTGTAGCCCTCTCGGCCGGACAGCCTGGCTCGTCGTGTCAGTTTACGGATAGAACTCATTGCAAGAAGTCTCACCGGAGTACGAACTACAACCCGAACGTCCCCCCGCCACGCGCCGGCATTATAGCCGACATACCCCTCCAGCAATACTGATATCGACGATCGGGGCCCGAAAAGATTACGTCCATATGCAAGTTATTTGTGAAAATACGGGTTATAGGCCCTTCAGGGCGGGGTCGATGGCCCCGCAGAGGCTGTGGTAGAGGACCTGGTGGGCCTCCTGGATGCGGGCGGTGACGGTCGTGCGGACGATGAATTCCACGGTCGCCATCCCCCGGGCCGCCCCGCCGTCCCGGCCCAGCAGGGCGATCGACTTCAGCCCCAGCTTGTTGGCGGCCTCCAACGCCCGGCGGACGTTGGGCGAGTTGCCGCTGGTGGTGATAGCCAGCAGCACGTCGCCGGGTTGCCCCATCGCCTCGACCTGGCGTGCGAACACCTCGTCGAAGCCGTAGTCATTACTGACCGCCGTCATGATACCGGGCGAGTCGCTCAGCGCGATCGCGGTGTAGCCCCTGCGCTCCATGACGAAACGCCCGACGATCTCGGCGGCGATGTGCGAGGCGTCCGCGGAGCTGCCGCCGTTGCCGCAAACCAAAAGCTTATGGCCGTTGAGCAGGCACCCAGTCAGCAGGTCCGCCGCTTGCTGCAGCGCGGTACCGTGCTCGCGCAAACCCTCGAAGGTATTCACAGCTTCGGCGATATTGGCGTTGAGGATGTCGTTGGCGTTGGGGTGCGGCATGGGTATGGGTCGATTCTAGGATGTTCTGAGTGTTTTGACGAGGTTGGCGAGCACGACCCGGTTGTCGCCGCACAGATAGTCCAACGTCCCGCCCATACGGGCGAAGGTCTTGCAGAACCTAAGGTAGTACGCGGGGCTGTCCTTGGGCGGTTCGCCGCGGGTCCAGTCCCAGCCGCCGCCGTCCTGGATATCGACGACCGCCATGTGATGGCCCTCGACGCGCCGGCCTTCAGGTTGCAGCAGGTTGTTGGCCAGGCTCAGGGCCTTCTCGAAGATCTGCGGGCTCATGATCGCGGAACCGATGCTCAGGTAGACACCGCCGGACAGGTGCTTGACGCCGTGGGCGAAGATGCGCGTGTCGGTGCCGCTGGCGCGACCGATCGCGCCGCCGTGGAACATCGGGTGGTTGGTGATGATGTCGTAGCCGATGCCGGGGTGGACGGTCAGCGGGACACGGTGCCGGTACGAGCCGGCGAGGACGCTGTATTGCTTGTAGGGATGCTTGACCTCGTGCCTGCCGGGTGCGAGGTTGAACCGTTGCATCACGTTGAGCAGGTCGGCCTTGGCGGCGGCGAGGTCGTGGCCGGGGTTTTCGCTTACCCATTTTGCCAACTCTGCCGGGTCGGGCATTGTCAGGCCGTCCTCAAACACCATCCGCCCCACCGCTTCGCCCCAGCCGATGCCATCCGCCGCGCCGATCAGCGCCGCGAGGTTCAGGTAACGCCCGGTCTCGTCCCACGTGCCGAACCGGCCCTTAGGCGTGTTGTCACGCACCGATTCGCTGGACCGGCCGAGGAACGCGAACTCCCAATCGTGGATGATCCCCGCGCCCTGGGTCGCCAGGTGCGTGATCTTGCCGGTCTCAAGCAGCGCATTAATCAGCGGGGCGCAGCCGTTCTTGATGACGTGGGCGCCGTAGACGAGCATGACGGAAGCGCCGCGATCGTGGGCCTGGTCAATCCGTTGCGCCAGCCGGTCGATCTGTCCGCGCATCGCCCCGGGGTCGGGCGCGTCGTCAGCGGGGTCCAACGCCTCCTGCTCGATCTGGATATAGCTGGTGCGCTTATCCAGCGGCAGGACGTTGATCAGGTTGGGATCGATCCGGTCGTAGGGCATGGCTGACCGCACACGGTCTAGGCAAACCCGCGTCGCGTCAAGTCGGGGGCTGTCACACTCTCAGAAAAGCGCCAACACCACCCCAACGCCGGCCCTAAGCGCAACGAAGGGCCGGGTACGGTTGAAATAGTCATACGCTTACAGGTGCTTCTCGATAAACGTCACCGCCGTGCCGACATCCTTGACGCCCAGCGCGCCTTGCTCGTCCATCTCGATGTCGAACTCCTCCTCGAACGCCGCGACCAGCTCGACGCTCTGGATCGACTCGGCGCCAAGGTCTTCAACGAACCGTGAACTGTCCTTGATCATCGAAGGGTCGATCTTCAACGTCTCGGCGACGACTTTCTTCACGCGTGCTGCGGTATCGGACATGGTATTGGCTCCTATATCTGGTGATCTAAACATTCACGGCCAAGGCCTGCTTGAGCTTCTCGATCCGCGAACCCAGGTCCGCGATAGCCTGCTTCATCTGTTTGACAAACTTATTGGTCTCGAACGTGCCGCGCACGGCCTGGAAGTCTGCGGCGACATCTTCCGGCGTGCCGTCCTGCCCGAATCCGACCTGTGTCACTGTATCAAACTCCTTGCCCGCATCGATCAGGATCAGGTTCAGGAACTTGCTCTGGTCGGCAAGCAGCTGATCGGCGATCGCGGCGGCGGCGGTGGCCGCTACCTTGTCGAGGTCCACCTCGAAAACACGCTTGTACGCCCGGCGGACCCAGGCCCACTCGTCCTCCGCGTAACAGGCGTGGATCGCATCCAGCGCCTTCTCGAAGCCAACCACATCCGACACCTTGCCGGACTCGACCGCGGCGTACAGGTCCTCCAACCGCTTAAGCGGCATCATCTGCCCGCCGATGTCGACCCACTTCTCGCTGTAGACAGCCCCTGGCGTTTCAGCCAATGCTTTGCTGATAGCGCCGCCCGATGCGACAGCCCGCTCGATACGTGCGACGACTTTTTCGAGCAGGTACGTATGGATGCCGGAGCGGTAATACTTCACGCCGCCGCCGCAGCACGCGCGTTTGACCTGTGCGCCGCTAATGGTGACGGTATCGACGGATTTTTCGGTGTTGTCCATCAGTTCTTTGAGCCGGTCGTGCCCGTTGAGCATCCGGCCGACGACCATCGGGCTGAAGACATCGAACGATAGACGGTCACGCTTGACCTTGCCCATGCGGCGGTCGCGTGTGGGCCATTTCGCGCCGTCGCGGACCGTGCCGACGGTCGAGAGGTTCAACCCCGGGACGACCATACACCGGCCGTCGTGCGCCGCCTCGATGTGGCTGAACGGGAAATCGGAAAGGTCGAACGTGCGCGTGTGCTTGCCGAGCACGACGGAGAAAGGCCCGACGCGGCAGGGCCACATCATGTAGCTGAAGCTGCCGGTCTTGCAGCCGCGGCTCGAGCTTGCCCTCGTGGACCGGGCCGAGCTTGTACATATGGTTGGACTGGTTCGTGCCGCTGCCGGCGTTGTAGAAGCTGAACGCGCCGGCGATCAGGAGCGTGGACTTGTGGTGTGTGACGGTGTAAGGCCCGGCGAAGATGCTGCAAGCCTCGCCGTGGAACGCCTCGCAGTTGGCGAAGAACAGCGAACCCTCGGCCGAGAACTGCTTGCCGACCTGACAGCCCTGACCGACATATGACTTGGCGACGATCGCGCCCTGAGTGACCTTCGAGGCCTCGCCGATGATGAAGTCGTGGGCCTGCACGGCGTCACCGATGAGCGTGGGCGCATCTTCTGTCGACAGGACGGTGCCGTTGACCAATGCCGATGCGCCCCAGACGGTGGCGGCGTTGCCGATGTTCACGTCAATAATGCGTGAGACACCGGCGATCTTTGCGACCCGTGCCAACCGTGCCGGTGTCGGACTTGACGCTGTCGGCGGCTGCCTTGGCGAAGGCCTGTAACTTCTCGATCAGCTTCGGGCGGTAACGGTGCATACACAGCAGGTGTGCGAACTGGCTGGACATGCCGTTGAAGAGCGCGACCTCCCGGCCTCCGCCCTCGTTGAGCACCTCGACCTCGACGCCGTTGCCGAACGCGGCGCCGGGGTTGGTCTGCATCACACCGACATCTTCGATGCACACGCCGTCGCCGATGGCGTAGTTGGCGATGTGCGAGCCGGTGCGGGCGATGCGGACGCCGTCGCCGAGCGTGCAGTTGATGAGCGTGGCTTCCTCGATGCCGCTAGGGCGCTCAAGGCCGGACGCGTTCACGACCGACCCGTCCA
This sequence comes from Phycisphaerales bacterium, assembly GCA_041402025.1. Taxonomy (GTDB): domain Bacteria; phylum Planctomycetota; class Phycisphaerae; order Phycisphaerales; family Phycisphaeraceae; genus JAJRRS01. The sequence goes on from JAWKTA010000010.1 coordinate 18,600, forward strand.
GCGAACTGATCTTCACCGTGCCCTCGAAACACACATCATACACACGAGCCGGATCGAACCCTTCGGCGGCGCCTTCGACCAGTCGGCCGACCGGCAGCCTTGCGTTTTGAGTTGCTCGACCTGCTTATCCGACAGGGGGACGTACTTTTTGCTTACGGACATAACAAAACCTTTCAATCAGGCTTGACTCATCTGGTAGGTATCGATCGCGATAGCGGCTTCCTCATTAGTGGGCACCACGAGCACGGCCACCCGGCTCTTGTCGGCGGCTGACCTTGCTCTCACCCTTGGCGGACTTATTGCGTGATTCATCCAGCTCGATCCCGATCTGTCCGAGGTCGGAGCAGATGGCGGCGCGGATGCCGGCGGCGTTCTCGCCGATCCCGCCGGTGAAGATGACCGCATCCAGCTTGCCCAGCACGGCCGTGTACGCCCCAATGTATTTCTTGATCCGGTAGGCGAACACATCCAGCGCAAGTTGAGCGCGTTCATCGCCCGCGCCCGCCTTATCGGTGAGCGTGCGCATGTCATTGGAACTGCCGGACAACCCCAGCACACCGGACTTCTTGTTGCACAGCGTATTGAGGTCGGCGACGGAGTAGCCCTTGTCGGCGAGGTAAAACAGGATCGCCGGGTCGAAGTCGCCGGTGCGTGTGCCCATGACCACGCCCTCCAGCGGCGTCAGGCCCATGGACGTGTCTACGCTCTTGCCGTTGCGGACGGCGGCGATCGAGCTGCCGTTGCCGAGGTGGCAGGTGATGCAGTTAATGTCGTACTTATGCCTGCCCAGCATCTCGGCGGCGCGTCGAGCGACCCAGCGGTGACTCGTGCCATGGAACCCGTAGCGACGGATTCCGAACTTTTCGTAAAGCTCGTAGGGCAGCGCGTACATGTACGCGACCTTAGGGATGGTCGTGTGGAACGCGGTGTCGAAACAGGCGATCTGGGGCACACCGGGCATCTCATGCATCGCGGCGCGGATGCCCGTGAGGTTCGGCGGGTTGTGCAGCGGCGCGAGGTCGGCGACCTTCTCAATGGATGCGATCACCTCGTCATTGATGACGACCGAACCGGTAAACGCTTCACCTCCATGCACCACGCGGTGACCGACGGCCTTGATCTCACTGATATCTTTCAATACGCCGTTCTCGGGCGAGAGCAGCGTCTCGAGGATCAAGGCGATGCCTTCCTCGTGGTTGCGTATCTCGCCTTCGAGCCGATGCGATTTGTCTTCGTACTGGTGCTGGAGCACCGCTCCCGTCTCGCCGATCCTCTCGACGATGCCTTTGGACAATACTTTTTGCCCGGGCATATCGAAGAGCTGATACTTGATCGACGAGCTACCGCAGTTGACCACTAGAACCTTCATGCGGGCCTCCTTGTGATGGGCGCTGCACGGACGTGGTTTGGATGTCAGGTCATGGCGATACAGATGGCGGTCGTGGCGACGACGTCCTTGGCGCTGGCGCCGCGCGAAAGGTCGCTGATCGGCTTGGCGAACCCCTGGAGGAACGGCCCGATCGCCTGCGCATTGGCCATGTATTGCGTGAGCTTGTACGCAATATTGCCCGAATTAAGGTCGGGGAATATCAGGACGTTGGCGTTGCCGACCACCGGGCCGGGCTGCTTGACCTTCTTCGCGCCGACGGAGGGAATAATCGCGGCGTCGGCCTGGAGTTCGCCATCGATCTGAAGGTCCGCTGCGCGCTGCTTGATGATCGTAAGCGCCTGTGTGACTTTATCGATGTTCTCGTGTGATGCGCTGCCTTGCGTCGAGAACGATAGCAGCGCGGTCCTGGCCGGCTCACCCAGCAGCTTCTCGCCGCTGGCGTGGCTGGCGAGCGCGATGTCGGCAAGCTCGGCCGGGGCCGGCGCAATGTTCACCGCGCAGTCGGCGTAGATGAAGGGCTTGTCCTTGCGCCCCTGGAAGTCGGGGATGACCATCAGGAAGAAGCTGGAAGCGGTCTCGATACCGGGCGCGTACCCGACGGTGAGCGCGCCGGCCTGGATGACCGTGGCCGTGGCGTGCGCGACACCGGCGACCATCGTGTCGGCGTCACCCTTGGCGACCATCATCCCGCCGTAGAAAAGCGCACGCTTGACCATCCGCGCCGCGACCCCCAGCTTCATGTCACGGGATTCCGCGTAAGCCTGTGTGTAGGCCTCGAGTTTGTCGCTGGTCTTGGGATCAATGACCTTGATGCCGTCGAGCGAAACACCCCCCGACGCGGCGGCGGCGTTCACTTCCTCGGTCGAACCCAGGAGGATCAGGTCGGCAATTTTCTTGTCTTTGATCTGCCGGGCGGCCTGGACGATCCGCTCGTCGTTGCCTTCGGGCAGGACGACCGACCGCGCCATGCCCTGTGCCTGCGTGATGAAACCGTCAACGATTCCCATCGTGACTCGCTCCTTTCAGGCCCGCCCAGCCTTACAAATTGTCTGCCGGCTAAAAATCAGCCACGAAAAGGCACCAACACACTCAACCCAACACCCGATCGGTCTGTGATGCCGGACCTGATTGCGGTGGATCGGTTCTGTGCATTCTGCGCCTTTTCGTGGCTATGCCGGATGTATCACCTTGTCATACTTCGGTCACGTATCATCCACGGTCACGCCCTGGGCGCGCCGGGCTTCTTCATCTGGATCCAGTCGTAGTATTCGCGCATCTTCAGCTTGCCCGCGGCGTCGTTATCGATATAGAACTTCGTGTACGGGTGCATCTGCAGCGCGCTGGCGGTGATCATGCTGGAAACCGGGCCCTCGACGGCCTGCGCGACGGCGTCGGCCTTGCCCTTGCCGTTGGCCAGCAGGATGATCTCCCGCGCTTCGAGGATCGTGCCCACGCCCATCGTGATCGCGTAGATCGGGACGTCCTCCGCCTTCGCGAAGAAGCGCGCGTTATCGTCGATCGTCTGCTTGGCCAGCGTCTTCAAGCGGGTGCGAGAACTCAGCGAGCTGGTCGGCTCGTTGAACGCGATGTGCCCGTCCGATCCGATCCCCAGGATCTGGATGTCGATCCCGCCGCATTCCTCGATACGTTTCTCGTACCACTGGCAGAACGCGGGGAAATTGCTGGTCGTGCCGGAGGGCACGTGGACGTTCTGCTTGGGCACGTTGACGTGCTTGAAGAAGTTTTCGTGCATGAAGTAGTGGTAGCTCTGGTCGTGGGTCACCGGCAGGCCGACGTACTCATCGAGGTTGAAGGTGGTGCAACGGGAGAAGTCCAGGCCCTCCTCTTTGTGCATGCGCGCCAGCTCCTTGTAGACGCCCAGCGGCGTGGACCCGGTCGCCAGACCGAGCACGGCGTTGGGCTTGCGGTTGAGCACCTCGGCGATCTGCTGCGCGGCGGCCTTGCTCATCTCGTCGTACGTTGCCTTGATGATGACTTCCATTTTTAACTCACTCCAGTGTTGGAAGGTGTTGGGGTGTGTGACTCACGCGCCGCATGGCGCGTGTGATTCGTCTCAGGTGCCCGCCTTCACGGACGCCGGCTTCTTCTGCTTGCCGTGCGTTTTCGGGTCGTCGTTGATCCCGTCCCAGAGGACGAAGGCCTCGATCGCCTCGTACTCGGCCATGCCCAATCGGTCATAGATGCGTGCGGTCTCGCGGTTTCGTTGCTCGGCGCGTTGCCAGAACTCACGCGAATCGAAGCCGGGGAACAGTGCGCGGTCTTTCTGCGATTCGTGCTTGAAGATCGCCTGACGCTTACGTTCAAGCTCATCGGGGGAAAGCGGCACCGCCATCTCGATCTGCTGCGGCTCCCACTCCTGCCAGGCGCCGCGGTACAGCCAGACCTCGCACTTCCTGGCCCATTCCTGGTCGCGCACGCGGCGCATCGCCTGGAAGATGGCCGAGAGGCACACGCGGTGCGTCCCGTGCGGGTCGGACAGGTCGCCGGCGGCGTAGACCTGGTGGGGCTTGATCTTCTCCAGCAGATCGACCGTGATCTTGATGTCCTCTTCGCCGATCGGCTTCTTGCGGACGGTGCCGGTCTCGTAGAAGGGCATATCCATGAAGTGGGCGCGTTCGCCGGGGATGCCGCAGTACCGGGCGGCGGCGCGGGCCTCGCCCCGACGGATCAGGGCCTTGATCTTCTGCGTGATCTCCGAATCGACCTGCCCGGGCTGCTTCTTCCGCAGGAACTCCTCAAGCTGCTGCTCGATCTCGTCGGTCTGCTTCTTGTCGATCCCGAACAACTGGTTGAAGTCCGAAGCGAAGTCGGCGAAGCGGATCGCGTCCTCGTCAAACACGGCGATCGAGCCGGAGACCTGGTAGGCGACGTGGACCTCGTGGCCGTGGTCGGCCAAGCGTATGAACGTGCCGCCCATCGAGATCACGTCGTCGTCCGGGTGAGGCGAGAAGACCAGCACACGCTTGGGGAACACGTCATCAACGACGTTGCGTGGTCCGGCGACGTAAACAGGCGCGTCCTTGGGCTTACCGCCGGGCCAGCCGGTGATCGTCGCCTGCACCGAGCGGAATATCTGCCGGTTGATCTCGTACGACGGGCCGTGCTCGGCGAGCAGGTCCTGAAGGTGGTTGGCGTTGTAGTCCTCGTCGGTGAGTTTGAGGATCGCCTTGTCGGTCTTGCGAGCCAGCCAGATGACGGCGTTGCGGATCTGCTTCTGCGTCCAGTCGACGGGGCCGCACTTCCAGGGCGTCTGGAAGCGGGTGAGCTTCGCGGCGGCGGCGTGGTCGAGGTAGACCTGCGCGTCAGGGTGTTCCTGGAGGAAGCTGGCGGCGACGTGGTCGGTGATCTTGCCCTCGACGGCCTCACGGACGATCGGGGCCTTGCCCTCGCCGAACGCGAGCATGAAGAGCTTGCGGGCGCTCATGATCGAACCGACGCCCATGGTGATGGCCTTGTGCGGCACGTGCTCGATGCCGAAGAAGTCGCTGGCGGCGTCCTGGCGGGTGAGCTGGTCGAGCCAGATGATGCGCGTGCGGCTGTCCTTGCCCGAGCCGGGTTCGTTAAACCCGATGTGACCGGTCCGGCCGATGCCCAGCAGCTGGATGTCGATGCCGCCGGCGTCCTTGATCGCCTGCTCGTACGCTTTGCAGAAGTGCGGCACCTCATCGATCGAGAGCGTGCCGTCGGGGATGTGGACGTTTTTCGGGTCGATGTCCACGTGGTCGAACAGGTGCTCTCGCATGAAACGGACGTAGCTCTGCAGCTCATTGGGCTGCATCGGGTAATACTCGTCAAGATTGAACGTGACGACGTTCTTGAAGGACAAGTCTTCTTCGTTGTGCATCCGGATCAGCTCGTCGTAGACCTCGGTCGGCGTGGAGCCGGTCGCCAGGCCGAGCACCGCCCGCTTGCCTTCCTTGGCGCGTTGCCGGATCAGCTCGGCGATCTGCGTAGCCACTTCGTGGCTGACCTGCGCCGAGTCCTGGAACACGCGTGTCGGGATTCGCTCAAACATACAACGTGATGGGTCATTCTCGATCATGGTTATCCGCCCTATACATGGTTGACAAAAACTCAGTTCGTAACTTGAAGGTTGTTTGGTTGGTACGCCGCGCCCGAATCCCGCACCTCACCGGCGACGGCAAGCAGCGACGCCCACCGGCTGGTGTAGAGGTGCGCGAGGATCAGGCTCGCCGCGACGCGCGCCGGCTGGGCCTCGGTACGGTCCCACAGGTCGATCCGCAGACGCTTGTCCAGTTGGCTCAACGTCATCGACCGGACACGTTCGATCAGGCCCTGCGTGAACGCCTGACAGGTGGTCAGCTCGCTGGCGATCACCATCCGACTGACGCGGGTGAAGTTCACCGCATTGGAGTAGCCGATCGTCAGCAGGTCCAGCATCTTGTTCACCGCCGCGTCCGTGCCGTCGTAGGACGCGGCGCGTTGCGCCAGCGGGATATCCCCGCCGTCACACATGGTCAGGTACTCGGTGGAGCAGATACGTTCAAGACAGCCGGTCTGGCCACAGAAACACACGGGCGCTTCGACGGGCAGACGGGTGTGGCCCAGTTCGTTAGCGCCGGTGACGCTGCCACGGTTGGGCCGGCCGTTGACTAATAGCGTCGAGCCGAGCCGGCCGTCACCCATGCGGATGATCAGCACGTCGCCGCCTGTCTCGGCGTCGGCCTTGTGCGCCAGCGCCCAGCGCGCCGCCAGCGCGACCGCGTCATTTTCCAACGCGATCGGCACGGCACCGGCCGCGTCGTAGATCGGCTTGAGGCTCACCGACTTGCCCGACGGCACCGTCGGGCTGAAAAGCATCTGGTGCGTGGTCAGGTCAATAAACCCCGGGGCCGTCAGCCCCACCGCCAGGGTGTCGTCGTTGAGTTGGTCCTTCAGGAGTGCCGCGGCGGCCTGGAGCGCGTCGGCCCGCCCCGTGGTCGTCTGCTGAATCGGCTCGCCGATGAGTTTGCCGTTGAGGTTGATCCGGCCGATCTCCACGCTGCCGCGGCTGATCGCCAGCCCGATGACATGACGGGCATGCGGATCGATCTCCAGCGGCACCCTGGGCCTGCCCCGGCCGTGGGCCTGCACATCACACTCCCGCAGCACCCCCTGCTCCAGCAGCGCTGCGGTTTCGGCCCCGATCGTGTTCAGCCGGATCCCCGTCTGCTCGTGCAGGTCCGACCGGCTGACCTGGCTGTGCCGGTACACCATCCGCAGGATCTCACGTTGTCGGGGGCCGGGAAGCGTCATTGTTCCAAGTGTTTTCTGATTATTGATTAATAACCAAAAGCCTTTGAAATAGTCGCTGGTAGGTGTGGGCGACTATTTATTTCGTCTTATGATAATAAATCAAACCGGCCTGTCAACGGCCCTAACCTAATTATTATGAAAGAACCTGGCCGCCACCTCCCCTGCTACACTCAAACTCTGATACGGGCAGGACAAAACACAGCCCGACGGGGACCGTGATATGCACCAAATAGCGAACGATCCGAGTAGAGGCAGGGTGATCATCGCCGGCGGCACGGGTTTCCTGGGGCGCAATCTGGCCGAGTACCTGACCGCATCGGGTTACGCTGTCGTGGTGCTGGGGCGTCACGAGCCACAGCCAATCCACGGGGTCACGTTCGAGACTTGGGACGCCCGTACACTCGGCAAATGGGTGCAACTCCTCGAAGGCGCGACGGCTATGGTCAACCTCGCCGGTCGCAGCGTGGATTGCATCAAGACACCCGAGCACTGCGACGAGATCCTGCGTTCACGGGTCGAATCGACGCGCGTGCTCGGTGAAGCGCTGTCCCGGCTCGACAAGCCGCCGCAGGTCTGGGTCCAGATGGCCACCGCCCACATCTACGGCGACCCCCCGACCGCAATCTGCGATGAGCAATCAGCTTTCGGCTACGGGCTGGCCCCTACCGTCGGGAAAGCGTGGGAGGAAGCATTCCGGTCCACCAAACCCCCCGGCACCCGGGGCGTGGTCCTGCGCACCAGTTTCGTGCTGGGCCGACCCGGCGGCGCGCTGGACCGGCTCGGGCTGCTGGCAAAACTCGGGCTGGGTGGCAAGATCGGTCACGGGCGGCAGGGCATCAGCTGGCTACATATACACGACATGAACCGCCTATTCCTGCACGCGATCCAGCACCCGGACGTTTCAGGCATCTACAACGCGACCGCGCCAACGCCGGTATCCAGCCGTGAATTCATGCGTGAGCTAAGGCGTGCCATCGGGATGCCGATCGGGCTGCCGGCACCGACGTTCGGGGTCAGGCTCGCGGCGCCGCTGATCTTGCGCACGGACCCGGAGCTCGCGCTCTACGGCCGATACGTCATCCCCAAACGGCTGACCGATGAGGGATTCACTTTCGAGTACCCCGACCTGAAAACAGCGCTTGCGCAGTTATACCACTAAGCGCATAGCACGGAATCCGCCCACACGACCGGGTTTATTTGATGTGCATTTCCTCGATCGCGTTCATCCGCACGACCGCCCAATCGTGCAGGCGCCCGAGTTTGAGCTTTCGCCCGAGGGTTTCCAGCAGGATGAGCTTGAGACCGAAGCGTTTGATCCGGAACATCCGCCGGCCCATGTTGCTCTGGCGGTAGACCCACTTCTCGGCGGCGGGGCTGAGCTTGACGACGGGTTGGCCGGAGAGCTGGTAGCCACGGGCCTTGAGTTCCTGGCCGACCTTGCCCTCGAACACGCCCAGTTCGGCCTCGGGCATCTTGTTGATCCACTGGTGGATCAGCCTGGGGTCCGGGTAGCTGTAGGTGCTGCCATCGACGTAATCGAACATCGCCTGGTCGAAAGGAAGGCCCAGGAACCGGCATATGGTCGAAAGCGTTTCGACCGGGTCGGTGATCAGGCTCTCATAACGGATTTCCAGACGCTGCTCCTGCGGGACGCGCTGGCACAGCCGGTCCCAGCAGGCCATCGCTTCGAGCCAGTTATCGCTGGCTGCGTAGGCGTTGCCGTACCAGCCCATCTGCACGCAGGAGCGTGCGACGTCCCGGCCGTCGCGCAGCAGGTGGATGTAGCGTGCGTTGGGCCAGAGGTGCGGGATACGGTCGAAGTGCTTGTGGATGGTAGCGCCGACGATCGGTTTGTTGTCGCGATTACGTTTCTGATCGAGCCAGTCGTGGGCCATCTTCACGTACCCGCCGGAGACGTCGGAGGAGAACCCGGTGGACAGGAAGATGCGGTCAGTGCTCAGGTGGCCCACGACCTTGTGCGGGTCGGGCAGCGTGCCGTCGTCACCGACGTGCTCGACCATGTATTCGGATTCGTATTGGAAGGCGAGGCTCGGGTGGTGGTCCAACATGAGCCGAAGCAGCGTCGTGCCGGAGCGTTCGGCGCCGACGAGGAAGACAGGTTGATCGGCGAGAGAACCGCGGTGGGTCAGGTCCGGCTGGGCGGAAGGGCCCGTGCGCAGAGCAGTCGGTAAGTCACATAGGAGGGTATCTGTCATGAGTGTGCCATCCGTCCTTGAGGTATGTCCACAAGCCACAAACAAGTGGTTCGGGGTTCACCCCAAGATTACGCTTGGACGGTGACATTACCAGTGTAAAGCCGGTTAGTCTTTTGTGAGAAAGCGGTGAATACCCTAGCTCACACACATCAAACGATAGGACGGATCTGGCGGTTCGTCCACAAAAACGCAAAAAATGCAGTAGACGTGAAACCACGTTAAAACCGTTGCGCGGAGACAATTGCCCAACCGGTATAGGGTTGACTTACCCAGGATATAACACTCGTAGAAACCGCGATTAGGCCGCCTATACGGCAAACCGGGATGGGTTTTACCCGTGGATGACCCGGCCGTCGACCGCCAGCGCGGCCTCTTTGACGGCTTCGGACAGGGTCGGGTGGGCGTGGCAGGTGCGGTAGATGTCCTCGGCACTTGCGCCGTATTCCATGGCGGTAGCGCACTCGGCGATCAACGCCCCGGCGTCGGGTCCGATAATGTGGACGCCCAGCACACGGTCGGTCTTCTTGTCGGAAACGATCTTCACGAAGCCGTCGGCCTGGTCGATCGCGTGGGCGCGGCCGTTGCCTTTGAAGTGGAAAAGGCCGGACTTGTACTCGTGGGCGATGTCCTTGAGGTCGCTCTCGGACTTGCCGACACTGGCGATCTCGGGGTGGGTGAAGACAACGGCGGGGATGACATTGTAGTTGACGTGGCCGTAACCCGTGACGAGTTTCTCGACGCAGGCGATGCCCTCTTCCTCGGCGACGTGCGCGAGCATGGGCGTGGGGATGACGTCGCCGATGGCGTAGATGTTCTCGACGCTGGTCTGGAATTTTACATCGACGGTGATGTAGCCGCGGTCATCGCGCTCGATGCCTACTTCTTCGACACCCAGGCCTTCGGTATTCGGCGCACGCCCGACGGCGACGAGCACGCGGTCGGCCTTGACCGGGTCGGCGCCGTCGCGCTCGATGGTGACGCCGGACTTGCCCGTCTTCACGCCGGTCACACGGCTTTTAAGCTCGAAGTGGATGCCCTGCTTCTCAAACGCCCGGTGCGCGTGCCGGGCCAGTTGGGCGTCCAGCCCGGGCAGCACCCGGTCCAGGTACTCCAGCACCGTGACCTTGCTTCCCAGGCGACGCCAGACCGAGCCGATCTCCAACCCGATATAACCCGCGCCGATCACGGCCAGGTGCTTCGGCGGCTTGTCGTAGCTCAGCGCATCGGTGCTGGTATCAATCTTGTCTTTGCTGAGGTCCACGCCGGGCAGGCTCGCGGGGCGTGAGCCGGTGGCGATCAGGATGTTCTTGGCTTTCAGCGACTGCGTTTTGCCGGACGAATCCGTGACGGTGACGGACTTATCCTTGTTGATCGAACCGATGCCTTGGTAGTGTGTGATCTTGTTTTTCTTGAATAGCGCACCGATCCCACCGGACAGGGTGGCGACCACCTGGTCCTTGCGCTTGAGCATCGTCCCCACGTCCAGGGAAACATCCTTGACCTTGATGCCGTGGACATCCAGGTGGTGCTGCGTCTGCTCATAGAGGTGGCTGGACTCGAGCATGGCCTTGCTGGGGATGCAGCCGACGCGCAGGCAGGTCCCGCCGAGTTGTGCGTTATTGTCGACACAGGCGACGTTCAGCCCGAGCTGCGCGGCACGGATCGCCGCGACGTATCCGCCGGGGCCGGCACCGATGATAATCAGGTCGTGGTTTGGCATGAGTAATAGGGTACAGGGATCGGGGATCAGGGATCAGGTGCTAATGGCTAAAGGCTATCAAACCTCCATCAGCATCCGCGCGGGGTCTTCGAGCGTCTGCTTGATGCGGACGAGGAAGCTGACGGCTTCGCGGCCGTCGACCAGGCGGTGGTCGTAGGTCAAGGCGACGTACATCATCGGGCGGATCTCGACACGCTCCGTAGCGCCCTCGCCGATGGCGACCGGGCGGCGCTGGATGGCGTGCATGCCGAGCACGGCGGACTGGGGCGGGTTGACGATCGGGGTCGATAGCAACGAACCGAAGATGCCGCCGTTGGTGATGGTGAAGGTGCCGCCCTGGAGGTCTTCCAGCGCGAGCTTGTTTTCTTTGATCTTCTGGCCGAACCCGGCGATGGCCTTCTCGACCTCGGCGAAGCTCATGCGCTCGGCGTTGCGCAGGACCGGAACGACCAGCCCCTTGCCCGTGCCCACGGCGATGCCGATGTCGTAGTAGTCCTTGTAGACGATGTCGGTGCCACGCACCTCGGCGTTGACGGCCGGGAACTGCTTGAGCGCGTCGATGACCGCCTTGGTGAAGAAGGACATAAACCCGAGCTTGATGTCGTACTTCTTCTGGAAGCTGTCTTTGTACTGGTTACGCAGGTCCATGACGGCGGTCATATCGATCTCGTTGAAGGTCGTCAGCAGCGCGGCGGTCTGCTGGGCCTTGACGAGGTGGGCGGCGATGCTCTTGCGCATCGGGGTCATGGGAATAACCTGCTCCTGGCGTTCGCCGGAGGAAGATGCGGGGGCCTGGGCGGGTGACTGCGCAGCGGCAGGCTTCTGTTTGCCGGCTTGTGCACCGCCGTCGAGGAAGGCCTTGACGTCTTCTTTGAGGATACGGCCGCCGGGGCCGCTCGGGGGAATGGCAGAGGCATCGAGCTTGTTTTCGTCGATCAGGCGCTGCGCGGCGGGCATGACGCGGGCGGCGTCGGAGCCGTTTGCTGACTTTTTATTGTCTGCCTTGGCGGGCGCCTCGCTGCTTTGAGAGCTTTTGCTCGCGGCGGGCTTGCTGGTGTCCTCCGCGGGGACATCGCCGGATTCCATGTAGGCGATGGTTTCGCCGACGACGGCCGCGTCTCCTTGCTTTTTGAGTAGTTCACCGATCGTGCCGTCGGCGGGCGCGGGCAGTTCGAGCGTGACCTTGTCGGTCTCGATCTCGACGATCGGGTCGTCCTTGCGGACGGTCTGGCCCTTGGTTTTCAGCCAACGGCCGATCGCGACCTCGGTGATGGACTCGCCGACCTCAGGCACTTTCAATTCAACGGGCATGGGTTTACTCGGGGTTCAGGTAACGGATAAAAGGGGATGGATTAGTGAATAGCTCAACCGGTGGGTGCTTCAATGGGTTTTGCCCCGATCGCTTCGGTGAGGATGTTTTCCTGCTCAATCATGTGCGCGTTGCGTGAGCCGGTGGCGGGGCTGGCGGACTCGCGGCGGGCGATGCCCTTGAGCGGATACCGGCCCAGTAGCTTGGGGCAGAATCGCATCCGCAGGAACGGCCAGGCCCCCTGGTTGCGCGGCTCTTCCTGGACCCAGATCACTTCCATATCATCGCCATACGCGCCGAGCACGGCTTCGAGCTGCTTCTGCGGGAACGGGTAGAGCTGCTCGATACGTACGATTGCCACGTCCTCGCGGTGTAAAGCTTCACGCCGCTCGATCAGGTCGTAATAAACCTTGCCACAGCAGAGCAAAACACGCTTGATATTGCGTTTTTCGCCGGCATGCGCGTCGGGGATGACGCGCTGGAACGTGCCGGCCGTCAGCTCGCTTAGCTCCGAGACCGCGCCGGGGTGACGCAGCAGGCTCTTGGGCGACATCACGACCAGCGGCTTGAGCCACTTGCGCATGACCTGCCGGCGGAGCAGGTGGAAATACTGCGCGGGCGTCGTCGGGTTGACGACCTGGATGTTGTCTTCGGCCGAGAGCATCAGGAAGCGTTCCAGGCGTGCCGAGGAGTGCTCCGGCCCCATGCCCTCGAAGCCGTGCGGCAAAAGCATGACCAGCCCGGACAGGCGGTTCCACTTGTCCTCGGCGCTGGTGATGAACTGGTCGATGATCGGCTGGGCAACGTTGGCGAAGTCGCCGAACTGCGCTTCCCAGATGGTCAGGCCGTCGGGCGTGTCGAGGCTGTAGCCGTACTCAAAACCCAGGACGCTGTTTTCGGAAAGTGGGCTGTTATAAATCTCGATCGGCCCCTGATCGGGCGCGAGGTTGGCAAGGGGCATGTAGTCGTGGCCATCATCGGCGTCGTGCAGGACGGTGTGCCGCTGGCTGAAGGTGCCGCGCTGCGCGTCCTGGCCGGACATGCGGATACGGGTCCCTTCGGTCAACAGCGTTGCGAACGCCAGCGCCTCGGCGGCAGCCCAGTCCAGCGCGCGTGTGCCACCGGCCATCTCACGCCTTGCCGCCATCCAGCGCTTAAGTTTGGGGTGTAGCTTGAAGCCCTTGGGCTGGTGCGTCTGCGCTTCCAGCAGCTTGGACAGCCGGGTGGCGGGCACGGCCGTATCGGGGTCTGTCTTGGAATCTTCCTTGCCTCCGGAGAATCCTTCCCAGACACCGCCGAATGCTTCTTTCTTCGGGACGTACGCCTCGCTGCGCGCCGCGGTCAGTTCCTGCTCCAGCAACTCGGTGCGACGCAGCGCGATGCGGTCGGCGTCGTGCTCGCTGACCCCGCCCATCTTCATCAGGTGGCCCAGGTACGACTCACGCACTTCCTTGTGCTCGCGGATGGCCTTGTACATCTTCGGCTGGGTGTAGCTGGGCTCGTCGCTCTCGTTGTGCCCGCGTTTGCGGAAGCAGTACATGTCGATGACGACGTCCCGGCCGAACTGCTCGCGGAAGTCCATCGCCAGGTCGACGACCTGTGCCACGGCCTCGGGCTGCTCGCCGTTGACGTGGAAGATCGGTATCTGGAGCATCTTGGCGATGTCGGTGCAGTAGGTGCTCGTGCGTGCGCTCTTGACGCCGGTGGTGAAACCGATCTGGTTGTTGATGACGATGTGCAGCGCGCCGCCGACGTCGTAGCCCGCCAGGCCGGACATATTCAGGGTTTCCTGAACGACGCCCTCGCCGATGAAGGCGGCGTCGCCGTGGATCAGGATGGGCAGGCCCTTTTCGCCGCGCGGGCGGTTCTGCTTGCGGTCCTCGACGAGGCGGTCCTGCTTGGCGCGGAGCCGGCCGAGGACGACGGGGCTGACGAATTCCAGGTGGCTGGGGTTGAAGCACAGGGACAGGTGGATGCTCTTGCCGGTGCGTGTGCGCCAGTCCCCGGATTCACCCAGGTGGTACTTGACGTCGCCGCCGCCCAAGTAGAGTTGCGGGTCGGCGTCCTCGAACTCACGGAAGATGCGTGCCGGGCTTTTGCCCATGATGTTGGCCAAGACGTTGAGCCGGCCGCGGTGGGCCATGCCGATGACCGCCTCACGCACGCCCTGCTCGCCCGCCTTCTCAAGCGCCAGGTCCAGCAGCGGGATCAGGCTCTCGGCACCTTCCAGGCTGAAGCTCTTGGCGCCGATGAACTTCTTCTGGATGAATTCCTCAAAGATCGTCGCGTCCGTCAGACGGGTGAGGATGCGGATCTGCTGCTTACGGCTAAGCTCGATGCGGTTCTGCGAGCTTTCCATGCGCTCCTGGAGCCACTCGCGGACTTCGATCGCGTCGATGTGCATGAACTGCGCGCCGATGTATCGGCAGTAGGTGTTGTGTAACTGGGCGAGGATGGTGCGCAGCGAACGGGTGGTGGCCTTGCCGTGGATCGAGCTGGTCAGGAAGGGCTTGTCCATGTCGGCCTCGGTGAAGCCGAAGTAGCCGGGGTCAAGCTCGGACATGTGCTCGCGCGACTGGCCCAGCGGGTCGAAGGCGGCGGCGCGGTGGCCCCGGACCCGGTAGTTGCGGACCAGCTTGCCGACCTGGTGCTGGAGGCGTTGCAGGTCATACTGCTCATCGGTGGCGACCGCGGCGTATGACCCGCCGGCCCCGACGGGGTTAAACAGGCTACGGGGGGTGAAGCTGGGACCGACGCGGGGTGCTGACGAGCCGTTGGACCCGTTGGACTGGCCGTTACCGTTGCCGTTTAGGTGGGCTTCGGCCCAGGGCCGGAAGTAGTCACGCCACTGGGCGCTGAGGGCACCCGGGTCGCGCAGGTACAGCTCGTAGAGTTGCTCCACATAGGCCAGGTTCGTGCTGTCGGGCCAGGATGCTTGGCTATCCATGATCACTACATACCCTGTGGGGCCGTGTATTAATACCAAGGTCGGCCAAAAAAGAAAGTTTCCCCCCTCCCGCCCCTCGCCATGCCCTGTAAACCACAAAACAACTCCGCCCGGACGCCCCCGTCCTGTTCAGGCCCCGAACCACCCCCAAGCGGTTACGATATCCGCCGCCGCGCCCGGGATGAGCCTGATTATCCCGCTTGAACAGGGGTTTTCTTGAGCGAGATCGCCACGACCACAACGGACCTGCTCGTATGGTTCGACCGCCACCGGATGCGGCTTTGGGCATTAATCGCCGTGCTTTACGCAGCCGGGTTCAACGGCCAGTGGCGGATCGGGCCGGACTCGGCGATCCACGTCACCCTCGCCCGCAGCCTCGCCGAAGGCACCGGCTATACCCACTCCACCGGCTTGGAAAACACCGTACACCCGGGGCTTGCGTACCTCACGGCCGCGGCCTTCAAGCTCTTCGGCGTGGACCGGTTCGCCGCCATCGACGCACTGATGCTCCTGACCGCCGTGGGGGTGCTGATTACAACATTCTGGGTCGTCCGTCTGCGGATTGATCGGCCCACGGCCGTGGTGGTCGTCTGCATGTTGGCGGTAAACGAACTGTTCTTCCGCTACGGTTATCAGGTCCTCACCGACATGCCGTTCCTGCTGGGGCTGATGCTGGGGTTGCTCGGGCTTGAACTGTGCCGGCGGACGGGCACGGCGAGGTGGGTCGGTTTCGCGTTGTTGCCGGTGTCACTTTTTGTGATGGCGTCCTTCCGCAGCGTCGTGCTGACCATCGTGGCGGCGGGCGTGGTAGCGGCGATTTATCACTGCCTGCACAGCCCGGGGCGAAACCGGAAAGCAGCCGTTTTATCGATCCCCCTGCTGCTGGCCGGGCTGCTGCTGACGGGTTGGTTGGCGGGGGGCATGGCGATCCTGCGCGACGGCGGCAAGGCCCTGAACCTGGTCGGCGGGCCTTCGGTTGGCGAGACGCTGCGGCACATCTTCGATAACGGCGTAACGCTCTTCACCGAGAACCTGCCCGAGGCGCTGTTCGGCGTGGACCTCGGGCCCTGGGCCGGCGCACCGCTGGGCATCGCTGCGGCCGTGCTGGGGGTGGCGCTGGTCCGGACCCGGCCTATGTGGGGGATGCTGGTGCTGGTGTTCGTGGTGCAGTGGCTTTTGTTCATCACGGTCAGGCGGTATTCACTGACGATCCTGCCGCTTCTCGCGCTTAGCTGGTGGCGGCTGGGCGGGTGGCTGGAAACAAGGTGCAAACCGGCGGCGGCACGCTGGGCGGTGATCGGACTTTTGGTGCTTTGGTTTGCGCCGAATGTGGTCAAGCTCGGCGCGTTCATCATCGAACAGCGTGCCCGGCCGTTCCTGGCCAGCTACGAGCACGGGCGCTACACGGCGATCAAAGCCGTCGCAGAAGAGTTGCTGCAACTCTCCCAGGAGGGCGACCTTGTCATCGCCGACCATGCGCCGCAATTGATCTACCTGACCCGCCTGCCGGTCCACGGCCCGGACACGCTGCCGACCTACGGACCGCAACGCGAGGCTATCACCCAAATGCTCTACGCGGCCAAACGCATCCTGCTTGTCAGCCCCACCGACAAGATGCTCAACGACCGCGTCCGGCAACTGCAGATCAAGCAGGACCGTGTCCTCAGCGTCGTGCCCACGCCGGGCTACGACCGGATCGATGAATACAAGATCATCCGGATGTGGGTCCGGCGGGTCGATTGGGACAACTACAAGCGTCGGCAGGAAAAGCTATCCAAGCTTTCCGGGGCCACGGAGCAAGGCGATAGCGAGGCCCAACAACCCGCCGGCGAGGGTGAAAAGCCCGGCGATCAGCCGCAGTGACGGGTTGATCGGTCGCGCCGGCGGCGCGGCGGCACTGACGATCCGCGCGATCCCATGGCTGTCCTGCTCACGCACTTTTAGCTGAGCGTAACGCACGTTCAATTCACCCAGTATCTTCTGTGCGCGGTCCAGGTTGTCCGACAGTTCAAGCCGCCGGTCGGCGGACACATCGGGTTCGATCTTGTCTAGCGCAGCGGTCGCGGCCAGGACCTCGGCCTTGGCCTGACTGATCCGCTGCTCGATCCGGGCGACATCTTCCGCCGTCGTGCCGTAGGCCTTGACCAGCATCTGCCGGCAGACCTCCGCCCAGGTATTCGCCAGCCGTGCCGCTTCCGCCGGGTCACGGTCCACCGCACGCAGCCCCGCCTCCTCCTGGCTACGCTGGTCGAAATACAGCACATTGAACTGGTCCCGCACCGGCCGCGTCCGCGCCTCCTTGTGCCCGTCGTAGCTGACCATCTCCGCCAGCTCGTCCGCGCCCGGCCAGGTTGGGTCCGGCTCGCCCGCCAGTCGTGCCGCCAGGATCGCCATCACCGCGTCCGACTGGCAAATCGTCCCCACCGTCCGCCTCGCCGGCGGCACCAGTTCCACATCCAAGGGTATCCCGTCCGCGCCGATCCGCACCGACTGGATATTCACCAACAGCACCGCCTCCGCCCGGTATACCCGCGGGCTGAACGCGCTCCAGGCCGCCCCCACCAGCCCGCCGATCACCGCGCACGCCAACACCACCCAACCGTGCCGTTTCAGCGCCCGGCCGAGGTAACGCGCCTCAAAAACATCCACGAACTGGGGCTTGGGGTTCGACGGCTCGGTGTCAGACATCGATGCATGATACCAACGCAAGACGTTTCAAGCAGTGGTAAACACCGTTGAGTCGTGTCCCCGTTTACTCGGCTCGGGGCTGTGGAGACATTCGGTCGGGTGGGCCGGCGGGGTCGAAGGCCCGCGCCGGGCGATGGCATGTTCCCCTTGACAGCCGCACTGTAACACAGTGCGGGCCTGCGTTGCGCCGCAACGCAGCTATGAAAGAAAAAGCTCGCGTCCTGTCACACTCAACTTTCCACTTTTAATACTTGGCCATCTAAATTATGATTCGAATACTGGAAACTCGCTACTAAACGATGAGTTTTCGAATGCCAAGACGCAGTTCGACAATCTCACCTGGTTTCTGGCGTTGGCATCGCCGCCATGTGCGCCGCGCCACTTGTTGGCTTGTTGGTATTGGCGGATTCACAATAGTTACCGCAGCGCTTTTTATATTCCAGAATGCTGACATATGTGGGGCACTGTCGGCAGTTGGCGGTTCATTGTTCCTGCTTTCCTTGCCCAGCTACATATACAGGCTGAAGTGTAAGCTTCGCGTAGTTCCGTACTTTGAAAATCCAGTCGACGGTCCCTGTACATACCTGATGGGAGAGTCACTTCTGAATAATTCATTAGCGCTTGATATCTATCTGTTAGAATGCCGAATGCTGCCTATTTCGTCATTCAACTCCGGTGATGACTTTCTCGGCGAGACACTTGTGTGGCACGATCCACATGTGGCCCTACCCGTTGTGAATCAACTGTTATCCGCGATCCAGAGCAATCATTTGGCGATCAATGATGCTGTTGCCGTCGAAAATGATCTGAAATTACTGGCCGAAAAATTACGCATAGCAGAACAAAGTAAGATAAAGTTTTGCCTTTTGTTACAAGATAATGGCGGAACAAACCATCAGGAACATGTCATGCGTAAAGGTGCATTTTTCGAGAGGCGGCACAGGGAATGAGTACATTCACTGTATCCCCCACACCCTAATCCCTAACCCCCGCCCTTAATACGCGCCTTTGCCCATGATGACCGCGCCGAACGTGCGGGCCAGCAGATAGACGTCGAGCCAGGGGGACCAGTTGCGGATGTAGTAGGTGTCCATGACTTCCTGGACGGAGACGTCGGACTCGCTTCGGCCGGAGACCTGCCAGAGGCCGGTGAGGCCGGGCAGGACGCTTCGGCGGATGGTGCGGAACTGGGGGCTGAAGCGTGCGAGGTGGTAATGCGGGAACGGGCGCGGGCCGACGAGCGACATCTCGCCGACGAGGACGTTCCAGAGCTGCGGCAGCTCGTCGAGGCTGGTGCGGCGTAGCAATTTGCCGACGCCGGGGAGGACACGCGGGTCGTCCTTGAGTTTGCAATACTTTTTCCACTGCTCGAACTTCTCGGGGTCGGCGTCGAGGCAGGCATGCAGGCGTTCGTCGGCATCCGGGTACATGGTGCGCAGCTTCCAGACGCCGAACGTCTTGCCGCCGAAGCCGACGCGGGGCTGGCGGAACAATACCGGGCCGTCCGGGCTGACGATCTTGATCCACACCGCGAACACGGCGATCAGCGGCAGGCTCGCGATGAAGAGGTGAATACCCAGGATATAGTCGAGCGTGCGCTTGAGCATCCAGTTGCGCCGGGGGAAGAGGTTTTTCTTAACCTCCAACCCGACGACGCCGCCTAAGTCGCGCGACGAGACCCACAAACTCGATAAACCCACCAGGTCGGGGATGGAGATCACTCGCGGGAAGGGCAAGCGGTGGCTGAGGTGCGCTGTTTTCTTGGCGGACATCCCCGGCATGGCGATCAGGGCGGTCTTGCAGGCCTTCGTCAGTTTCTTGGCGCAGGACAACGGCCCGAGCACCGGCACGCCGGCGACGTCTTTCGACCACTTCTCCGGGTCATCGTCATAGACCGCGATCGGCACGAAGCCAAGCTCCGGCTCGCGCAGCAGCACCCGCGTGACCATCTCCCCGGTCTTGGCGGCGCCGAGGATCACCACCGGCACGCCCCAGCAACCGATCAGCCGAAGCAGCCTGCGCGTCACGGCCTCGAACACCGGCCCGAGGAACGCGGCGAAGAAGAACGTCAGGATCAGCACACCGCGCGACGGGTCGGCCTTGAGCACCGCGTAGTCCCACGCCAGGAGCATCGCAAAGACGATCCCGACCGTGTAGACCCGCCGACGCAGCCGCTCGACCGCAGTCAGGCCGTAGCCCGGGTACAAGCCCTGCACGCCGTAGACGATCGGCAGCACCAGCATCCCCGCCGCCAGCGCCCCGTACTCGCCGCGACGCAGCCCGCCGGTGAGGACCTTGAATTCGGTCATCCGCCCAAAGGCGTCGATCCCCCAGCGAAGCCAGAAGCCCAGCAGCAGTGCCAGTTGCATCACCAACACGTCGCTGAGAAACAGCACCGGCCCGGCCCAGATGCGCTGGCGGAAAGTCAACGGTTGGCGGTTCGGTGGTCGGCGGAATCGGCGTGGCGGGACCTTGGGGTTGACGATAGTCACCGCCGGCCGTGTACCCGCAGAGCGCGTGCTAACGCCTGCGGAATTGCCCCGGGGGGCGTCCGGGGGGGATTCCTGGGCAGAATCCGGGGGAGAATCCGGTGAGGCTTTCGGGGTCGAAATATCTGTCACGCTATCGCTGGGGGTCATACCATGCGTATCCGCGCCAATCGACGCCATCCTTTGCAGCCGAACGTGCCCACGCCACAGCTAACCTGCCAGTGTAAAGCGGGGCCGGGCCCTGTCAACAAACCGTGACTACTAGCTGGGTTATCACCACGGGATCGCCCCCGCAACCGCCGGGACACCCAAACGCCGCATCCTCGTTACCATAACCGGCCTGGAACACCCGGCCCGGCCCGGCAGGACGCCCGCCACCGATGAAAAAACTGATCCACAAACTCTGGCACAGCTCGACCCAGCGGGTGATGACGCTCGGTGGTGCGGGGATGGTGCTGGCGCTGCTGGCCGATGTGCTGATCTTCCGGCGTTTCGGGGGGTTCAACACCACGACCGACGCGATCGTGATCGCGCTCACCCTGCCTCGCCTGATCGGCACGGTCGGACGTGACGCCACCAAGTTCAGCCTGATGACCGTCTTCATCGAGGTCCGCAAGGACAAGGGCGACGCCGTGTTCGCGGACCTGGGCGCACGGGTGCTGAACCTGTTTTTCGGGATCGGCCTGGCGCTGACCGCGATCGGCCTTTTGTTCGCCGGGCCGGTGACATCCATCGTCGGCTGGGGGCTCGACCCGAAGACCAGGCGCTGGCGGCGACGCTGCTTCGGCTCTCGGCGGGGATCTCGCTATTCGCGCTCAGCTCGGCGGTGCTCGAGGTCATGCTCAACAGCCACAAGCACTTCACGATAACAGCGCTGCGCAACGCGGTCGCGCCCTGCGTGGTGATCGCCGTGATACTCGCCACCTGGCGCAACGAAGATGCGCCGTACTGGATCGCCGGGGCGTTCACGGTCGGTTACCTGCTCTACTTCGTGATGCTGTGGATCAACGCGGCGACGAAGATGAACTTCTCGCCCGACCCGGGCCGGCTGCCCAACAAGCAGACGTTCAAGAAGCTGCGCGGCACGATCGGGTACCCGCTGACAGGGTTCGGCGTGCGGCAGATGGCAAGGGTCGCAGAGCGCGCGATCGCGTCGCTGGGGCCGACCGGTTCGGTCGCGGCGTATTACAGCGCCTACCGGCTGCTCGCGGCGCTTCAGAATATCGTCGGCGTGTCGGTGGCGCTGACCGGGCAACCCAAACTCACAGAGCACGACCTGGCCGGGGAAAGCGGGCGGTTCTACGCGGCCCTGCGCCGGCGTGTCCGGATGATCCTCATACTCAGCGTGCCCGCCGCCATCGTGCTGATGCTGCTGAGCCGACCGATCATCAAACTGCTCTTCGGCCGGATGGAACCGGCAGGACTCGATGCGGCCTCGACGGTGCTGTTCATACTCGGACCTGCGGTGGTGTTCTACTGCCTCACGCCCGTGCTGAACTCGGCGCTCTACGCTCAGAAGCGCTACGGCGCTGTGCTTTATAATATGTGCCTCGCTGCGGGGTCGAATGTGGTTCTGGCGTTCGTGCTGTTCAAGTGGCTGGGGCTGACCGGCGTGGCGTGGGCGGCGAGCCTCGCGGCTGTCGTCTCCGTGTTGAACCTGATCTGGGTGCTCGCCCGTCCGACCCGCACGCCCGTGCCGCAACCCTCCTCATGAATAAAGCCCCCGCCCAGCACTTGATCATCGCAGGCGTCACCCGCGCGGGCACCACCTCGCTCTACAACTACCTCGCCGACCACCCGCGCACGGCACGTTCAACGATCAAAGAGACACGCTTCTTCCTCGACCACGACGAGCTGAAACGCCTGCACCGGTTCGAGGAAGGCATCGGGGCATACGAAAAGTTCTTCCCCGATTGCCCCCCCGATGCGGTCAGGCTCGAAGCCACACCCGACTACCTCTACCGCCCGGCCGTCGCCAAGCGTATCGCCGAAACGCTCCCGGATGCGCACATCGTCGTGATCCTCCGTGAACCGATCACACGACTGGTCTCCTGGCGTCGTTACGCGATCCAGAACGGCCTGCTAGACCCGGGGATATCGCTGACTGACTATATACGCGTGCAGTTCGAGGCCGAGGCGGCAGGCGGAGCGCTGCCCCAGCACCTGCGGGCGCTTAGCGAAGGCCGGTACGCACGGTTCCTCGCGCCCTGGATCGAAGCCTTCGGCAAGGACCGGCTGATCGTCATCAACTATCGCGATCTGATGGACGACCCGGCCGGCGTGACACACGACATCTGCAGGCGCGTCGGGATCGCCCCCGGTTTCTACGACGACTATTCATTCGACATCCACAACGCCTCGCGCCGTGTCCGCTGGCCGAGGCTGCATTCGGCGTACCGCTCGCTGATCTGGCGGGTCAAGCCCCACGTCCACGACAAGCCCGCCGTCCGCGCCGCGTTGCGCGGGCTTCGCCGCTCGACCGATGCCCTATTAGGCCGGTCAGGCAACCAGGCTCGCGGCGGCGACCCCGGCGACGTGCTGACCGATGACGACCGCCAACAACTGGAAGGCTTTTACCGGGACGAACCGGCCGAGCTTGCATGTCTGCTAGGGCAAGCCGAATGGACCTGGTGACACATAGCGACTCCTCCATATAAAACCGGACCAGCCATTTTTTGCCCGGCGTGGTAAGATGCGTGCGTGACCGACAGGGGTATGAGATAATCCGCCTATGACGATCCAGAGCAAAGCCCGCGCCCTGCGCAACAAGATCGGCCTGGTGTTCGCCGGTGAAGCCGGCCGACGCCATGCCGCCGTAGGCCCCGCGCATCAATGGCAGATGAAACGCCGGTTCCAGATCGACTTTCTTAAAAAACATGGCCTGGAACCGCAGCACCGCCTGATCGACATCGGCTGCGGCACGCTCCGCGGCGGCATCCCCCTGATCAGGCTGTTGGAAACCGGCCACTACACCGGCATCGAGGTCCGCGCCGACGTGCTGGAGCTTGGCCGGGACGAGTTGCGGTCGGCGGGGCTTGATTACAAACAACCCAACCTGATCCACAGCACCGGCCTGTCCACGCTCAAGCTAGACAACAAGGCAGAGTACGTCTGGGCCTTCGCCGTGCTCATCCACATGGACGACGATGCGCTTAACGCCTGCCTCGGATTCGTCTCGCGCCACCTCACAACCGACGGCAGCTTCTACGCGAACGTGAACATCGGCGAAGGTGAAGAGGGCAACTGGCAGGGCTTCCCGGTGGTGCGTCGTTCGATGAAGTGGTACACCCGCACGGCCGAACGTTTCGGGCTTGTCCCGGAAGACATCGGTTCGCTGCTGGAACTGGGCCACGACGACGGCCGGCCCGACCCGCAGACCCGCCGGATGCTCAAGTTCACGCACATCGACCCCGACCAGGCCAAGTAAGCCATGCCCCGGCCCGCCCCCGCCATCGAAGCGAGCGGCGCAATGCCGCGCAATGCCAACCCGATCCGGGCGATGCTTGTCGGCGCGCCAAAGGCGGGCACCACGAGCCTCTACCGCTACGCCGCGCAGCACCCAGCCATCACCGCACACGAGCAACGCGAGTGTTCATACTTTTTCAGCGATGATGAGTACAAGCAGGGATATGATGCCTGTCTGAATAAATACTTTCCGCCACAGGCACAACCCCCCGCCGTATTCCTCGCCAAGCATGTCTTCACCATGTACCGCCCCGAAGCGGTCTCGCGATTAAAAACACACAACCCCGAAACTCACGTTTTCGCGCTGTTGCGCGACCCGATCAAGCGAGCGTATTCCTCGTTCTGGTACTCACGCCGGCGCGGTTGGGACCCGGCGGGATCGTTTGAGAAAGCCATCGAATGGGAAACACAATGCCAGGCCCATGATGAGGCCTGGCTCACCGACCGCGACCGGATGCACATGCGCGTCGGCATCTATCATCCGCACATCGAGCGCCTGATCGAAACCTTCGGCCGGAACCGTGTCCACGTCTTGCTCACCGATGACCTGGCACAGGACGCGGTCGGGTTGTGCCGAGCCATCTATGAAGCGGTTGGAGTCGACTCCACCTTTACACCCGACCTGACCCAGGAGCACAACCCCGCCGCAGCCGCACGCAGCCAAACGGTCGCCCGCACCGTCGCCGGCGTCCTGAAATCCAAAAACCCGGTCAAACGCACGATCCGTAAATTCATCCCCCACGCACTGGCGCGCAAGACGCGCCACGCGCTGCTGAGCCTCAACGAGAAACCCTTCACCCCTCCACCGATACACGACGACACCCGCCGCCGGCTCGCCGATTATTTCACGCCCCACAACGAAAAGCTCGCACAACTGATCGGCCGGGACCTATCGGTATGGAGCGGCGCATGACTGCTCTTACGCCCACGCCCGCCTCAAAAGTGCCCGCCCCTGTCCAGCGGTGCGCTTTCTGGTTCATCGCGCTAGTCGCCGCACTTGTGCCTTTGGAAAGTTTCCTGATCTCGCTGCTCGCCAAGACCCACCTGCTGCCCAGGCAGGTCCTCTTCGGCCTGGACTTCGCGATCGAGGGCGCGGTCTACCTCGCGCTCGCGACGTTTGTCATTTTCCGCTTGGTACGCGGCGGCCGCTTCACCCGCACCCCCGCCGACCTGCCGCTGTTAATCATTCTCGCCATCGTCGTGCTAAGCATCGCGATAAATAACGCTCCGATCAAAGACGGCCTGATGAATATGCGTTCGGCCCTGCGCTACGCGGCGCTTTTTTATCTGGTGAGCCAGATCGGTCTTTCACGCCGGCAGGTGGGCGTGGTGCTGTGGGTCATCTTGATATCCGGCGCGGTCCAGGTGATTGCGGGCTTGTTGCAGTGGTATTTCGGGTACGACCTGAAGGTGTGGATGCTCCCGTATTCGACCGGGATCGAGGTCGCGGGGCAGACGCGTAAATTCGCGATCGTCGAGCGCGGCCGGGAGATCGGCAGCCTGTTCGGCACGCTGGGCGACACGTTGTATTACGGGCTTTTTCTGCTTGTTGTACTGGGCGTGGCGATGTCGCGTTGCCGGTGGCGTGCCTGGTCACCGATTACGCTTTTAGGCCTGCTATTCGGGATCGCTTATTCGTACTCGCGCGCCGCAGTGATCGCGGCGGGGCTGACGGTGATCGCGTTCCTTGGCGGGCGGATCGGGATGCGGCGGGTGCTTGGAGGTTGCTGCGCCCTGGCGGCGGTCGGTTTCGTCCTGATCGCTGTGGCGATGTCGATGGAAACCCTCGGCGGGGTCTACCACCACCCGCGCCAGGGCCGACGCTCGATCATGGATAACATGACCAATATCTTCTCGGCCGAGTACCTCGAACGCTCCAAGCGCCAGCGGTTGGGCACGGTACTGGGCGTTGCCCCGACGGCATTGATGAACGCACCCGTGTTCGGCTACAGCCCGGACCAGGCATTCGCCATCAAGAAACTCAACGAAGCGTACAAGACCCGGCTCTACAAGACGCTGACCAAGGAGGGTTTCGAGGACGTGTACTGGGTCGCGCTGCTTTGCTACACGGGGCTGGCGGGCGTGATCGCCGTAGGCTGGCTGGGTGTGCGGCTGGCGTGGACATGCGCGGCGGTGGCGCGCGGCGCGGCCGGAGACATGGTGGTGCGCTGGGCCGGGCTTTCCGCTTTGTGCGTGGTGTTGCAGTGCGCGGTCCTGATGTGGTTTAACCGTGTGCCGGAGATCCGTTCTTTCAGCTTCTACTTCTGGCTGCTTCCGGCGCTGGCCTACGCCGCCTGGGCGGATCAACAAGCCAACCACGACACGCACGCCGACGCTACCGACGCTACGATGCAGCCATGAAGGTCCTGCAGGTCTCGCAAAACCTGTTTGTCCGAGGCGGCTCCGACCGGATGTTCCTGGACACCTGCGCCCTGCTTGAGCGCCACGGCCACACCGTGATCCCCTTCGTCGCGCAACACCCCGAGAACGCGCCGTCTGAATTTTCAGATTTTTTCCCTGCTGCTGCGGACTTTGGGCATCCCGGGGCTGGCGACCTCTTGCGCTATATCTACTCACGTCAGGCGGCTAAAGCGATCCGCCGTCTGATCCGCGAACACAAGCCGGACGTGGCGCACCTGCACATCTATTACGGCAAGCTGACCGCGTCGATCCTGCCTGTCCTCAAGGCCGAAGGGATTCCGATCGTCCACACGATGCACGAGTACCGCCAGATCAGCCCGAACTACACGCTCGTCCACAACGACAGGATCGATGAAGACTGTTGCGGGATGCACGCCTGGCGCGCGGCTGTGCGGCGGTTCAACCGTGGTTCGTTGTCTCGCTCTGCGCTGGCGACGATCGAGTGGTACGTCTCGCGCGCTATCGGAAGCCAGCGCCGCATCGACCGTTTTATCGCGATCAGTGACTTCCAGAAGCGCAAGATGGCCGAGCACGGCGTGCCGGAAGGGAAGATCACACGCGTTTATAACTTCGTCGAACAGGGCGAGGTGCTTGCGCATAAGACTGAATCCGGCCACGGCGACTACTTCCTCTACTTCGGCCGCATTGAGCGGATCAAAGGCGTATTCACACTCGCCGAGGCCGCAAAGAGTTTGCCCGGGATCACCGTCAAGATTGTCGGCGATGGCGTCGCCAAACCGGAACTCGCTGGATACCTGAAAAGCAAGCAGATCAATAACGTCGAACTTATCGGTTTCACACGGGGCGATGAACTGAAACAGTTGATCCGCGACAGCCTCGCCACAGTCCTGCCCGCCGAATGGTACGAGCCTTTCGGCCTGACCGTGCTGGAATCCTTCGCGCAGGAGCGCCCGGTGATCGTATCCCGGATGGGCGCGCTGCCGGAATTGATCCACGAGGGCGTCGATGGCCTGCTGTTTGATCCCGGCAACGTGGATGTTTTACGCACGCATCTACACACATTGGCGGGTGACCCGGCACGCGCCAACGCGATGGGCAAGGCCGGCCGAACTAAACTCCTTGAAAAATTCACACCCGACGCACACTACCACGAGTTGATGCGGGTCTACCGGGAAGCGAGTGCGCGATGAGCCGATTGATCTTCGTCATCGGCAACAGCCGCAGCGGCACGACCATGATGGGCCGGGTCCTCGGCGGGCACCGGGACGTGTTCACGTTCAACGAGCTGCACTTCTTCGAGCAGTTGTGGCAGCCGATAAAAGAACCCGAAGCACTCGACGCCCGCAAAGCAAAGGAACTGCTGACGACGCTGATGGCGTACCAGCGGGACGGGTACTACGCACCATCAAAACCGTGGAACTACCTCGACGAGGCCGGCACGGTTATCAATGCGATCAACGGACCGGTGACAGCCCCCGCCGTCTATCAAGCCTTCATTAATCACGAGTGCGCCAAACACACTAAAACCATCGGCTGCGACCAGACGCCCCGGAACCTTTATTACATCGAAGAACTGCTGACGCTCTACCCGGACGCGCATTTTGTGGTGATGGTGCGTGACCCGCGCGACGTGTTGCTTTCGCAGAAAAACCGCTGGAAACGCCGGCGGTTGGGTGCGAAAGGCACGCCGTGGTGGAACGCGCTGCGCACCTGGGCGGGCTACCACCCCGAGACGATCAGCCTGCTGTGGCGCAGCGGCGTCGCGGCGGGCGACCGGTTCGCGATGACCCACGCGTGTGCGTGCGCTTCGAGGATTTGTTGCCTAACCCCGAACCTCAACTCAAGCGTGTCTGTGAATCCGTCGGGATCGGCTACGACCCGGCGATGCTGAACGTGCCGCGTGTCGGTTCATCACATCAGACCGACCGCCCCACCGAGCGCGGGCTCGACCCCGGCGCGGCCGGGCGGTGGAAACAGGGCGGACTGACAATTACCGAACTGGCGGTCTGCCAGCGCATCGCCGCTGAACATATGGCCCGCCACGGCTACGATATCGAACCCGTCAAGACATCCGTGCTATCGTTGGCATGGTGCCGGGTGACGTGGGTATTCAAGAGCGCGCTGGCGCTTGGCGCTGAACTTCCGGCGGATCAGGAACCTGCGTGAGTCGGTGCGCCGACGTCTTGGCCGCTGACGTTTTCGGACGTGTAACCCAGCCGACGCATCGTGTCGCCGAACACATCCGCGATCAGCGGGTCGAGTTTCGTCGGCGGCCGCGCGGGAACCGGGGACAGCGTCCGTGACGCATAGTCGATGAACTTTGGATCATTGTTAAGGTCACAGAACCCGCACACCCCGCGCAGCGTGTTTTCCGGCCGGCTGCAGAGCTTTTCATACACCACGAAATGCAGCAGCCCCGGGGTTTGCTCATTCAACCTCAAGCCGGGCGCGCATCGTTACAACCCACTCGACCGCCGCCATATCCTCGTGCGCCGGGTCAGTTTGCTGATCGCTTCCGCCCGGTCAGCCAGCGCCTGCTTTCGCCACCACGTCACGCACCAGCAGGTTCCATTTCCGCCGGTCCAGCCCCCACCAGTCCTCCAACCCCTGCGTGGTTTCCCGCCCGGCCTTTTCCGACCAGGTCGTGATCGAACGCAGCGCATCGTAGCCGTTACGCACCAGAAAAAGCAGCTTCGCGTCCGGGAAGATCGTCCTGATAAACGGCACGCGGAAGATCATCTCCGGGTACTTGTCGACGATACGCCCGGAGTTGGTAAGCAAAAGCGCGTAACTGTATAGCCGGTGGATCGCCCGGACGGTCTTTTCATCAGCGGCCTCGTCATCAAGCGTGTAACACGCCTGTCCCAACTGATAATTCCCCATCACATCATCGACCGCGCACGCCGAATGCCAAAGCGCTTTAGGCTCGTTCAGAAACAACAGATCGCGGTGCATACCCAGCACCTTGCCGAGGACCGTCGTCCCGCTGCGCCCGGTGCCCAGCACGAAGATTGCCGCGATGACTTTACGCGGCATCGGCAGGTCGTTTGACTAGGCCGTACTGCGCCATCAATAGCGGGTTCATCCACCGCATTGATGTCGTTAGCGGCCGGCCCTGCAAAAGCAGGTGCGTCACGATGCGCGATATCGCCTTGCTCGGGCGGGTGCGGATGTAGTCGCCGTCGAGCTGCGCGATCATGCCCGGCCCCCCTTGGGCTGGGGCGTAAGCCATCCGGGCAGGTCGTGATACCCGGTCGGCGGAGCTGTCGGCCAGTCGGGCGTTGTAAGGCTCGTAAAACGTATGCAACGCTTCGATCGTTTCAGGATCGTCGGCGGGCTCGAAAGGCCGACCGTTGATCCTGTAGTACAAATCTCGCATAGACCGCTTGAGCTTCGGGTGCGCCCGCCAGAAACGCTCCCCGGCCTTGTTCATGGATAACGCCAGCCGCTGAACCCCCGCGAGCCGGAAATGCGTGCTCTTATTCGACCTCGCCAAATCAATCCGCTCCACAAAATCCGGGTCCACACCGACGAACGTACAAACCTGCCGCAAGACCTCACGGGATGACGGTTCAGGTCATCCGTAAATAATACCTTGAGACGATCGCCGAAGGTTTCGATCCACGGCGGCAGGTAATCGGCGTATTTGCCACCTTGAGCCCGAACATCTTGTTGTTCAATCGCTGCTGCAGGTCTTCATTCTCAAGTGCCTGGCACCAACGAAATACCCCGCCAACGTCAAATCATCCCGCAACTCCAGCGTGCTCTTCTTGAAATTAAAAAAAGACACCAATCGGCTCACCGGTTCGCGGAAGATGAGGATGATCTTCAGGTCGTCGCCCAGTGATTCGCGCAGCCCGTCGATCAGGCGTTGCCCGCCGTAGAAATAACCGGGGGTGGACTCGAAACGCACGGGCTTCGCCGGTTACGGCCTTGAACTGCTCCCGGTAGGCTCCTCCTCGATCCCGGCATCGGCTCGCCGTAGCGGAGCGGGAGGAAGCGGCAAGTCTCCTTGATCGCCGACGCCCCGATCGCCGGGTGCTGCGCCAGGTACGCGTACAGCGAGGTGGTCCCGGCCTTGTTCACACCGGCGATGATCAGGTTGGGTAGCTCGGGGTCGGGCATGGTTGGGCAGATATAGATTCCAAGTGGCATCGTAGATTGTCACCTGCTCACACACAACGCCCGGGCGGTGAATCCCTATACTGTCTCGCTTCGATGACCAAGCACAACCAAAACCTGAAGATCGCCCTGATGGGCACACGCGGCGTCCCGGCCAGCTACAGCGGGTTCGAGACCTGCGTCGAGCAGCTCGGCCAGCGCCTCGCTAAGCGCGGCCACGACGTCACCGTCTACTGCCGCACCCACCATATCACCTACCCCGGCGACACCTACCTGGGCATGCGCCTGGTCAAGCTCCCCACCATCCGCAACAAGTACCTGGACACGCTCGCCCACAGCTTTCTTTCGTCGCTGCACGCGCTGGCCGAGGGCTACGACGCCGGGCTTTACTTCATCGCCGGGAACAGCCCCGTGACCTGGATCCCCCGGCTCGTAGGCACGAAGACCGCCCTGAACGTCGACGGCCTTGACTGGAAACGCGACAAGTGGAACAGCCTCGCCAAGAAATACATCCAGTTGGCCGAGTGGTTCGCACAGTTCGGCCCGAACCTCTACCTCACCGACAGCCCGCTCGTCCAGGCCTACTACAAAGACAAGACCGGCAAGGCCCCGCCCTTCATCGTCTACGGCTCGGATATCGAAAAGCTGCCGCCCGGTGAAACCCTCGCTCAGTACGGTCTGGAGGCGAAGCGTTACATCCTCTTCGTCGGCAGGCTCGTGCCCGAGAACAACGCCCACCATTTGGTCGAAGCATTCACGAAGCTGGACACCGGCATGAAATGCGTGATCGTCGGTGATGCGCCGTATGCGGAGGACTATCAGAAGGAGCTTCGCGGCCTGGCCGGGGGCGACGAACGGATCGTCTTCACCGGTTATGTCTTCGGCGAGGGCTACCGCGAACTCGGTTCCAACGCTTACGCCTACGTCGCCACCACCGGCGTCGGCGGGACGCACCCGGCGCTGATCGAGGCGATGGCCATGGGCAACTGCTGCGTCGTCAACGACACCCCCGTCAACCTCCAGACGATCGACGGCAACGGCCTGGCTTACGAGGGCGCACGCGGCGCGGAATCGCTGCGCAAGGTGCTCCAAGGCGTACTCGCCGGCCCCGACGAAGCCGAAGCGTATCGCAAAAAAGCCACTGAACATGCGCAGAGGTCTACTTTTGGGAAAGGTCACCGACCAGTACGAGAAGATGTGCTACGAGTTGACGGGCAGGTCCGTGCCTGGCAGGCTTGCCGAAGTTGAATCCAAAGTTGGAACGGTGACAGGGTGACAAGGTGATATAGTCACCCCCTCACCCTGTCACCCGATCCAGAACTCGCGTCAGATAAACACATGGGCACACTCCTCCACGACCCCGTCATGTTTGTCCTGATCCTGCTGCTGGGCCTGCTGGCCGGGGTGCTGGGGGGGATGCTGGGTGTGGGCGGGAGCGTGGTGATGATCCCGGGGCTGGCGATCTTGTTTTCACTGAATAAGTCGGCCGAGCCGAACCAGCATTTGTTCCAGGCGTCGGCGATGATCGTGAACGTGGTCGTGTCGGTCCCGGCGATGCTGCGGCACCGTAAGGCCGGGGCGCTGGTCAGCGATGCGCTTATCTGCATGCTGCCCGCGGCGCTTCTTTTCATCCTCATCGGCGTGTGGGTGAGCAACCTGCCCGTCTTCGAGGGCCCGGTCGGCGGGCGCTGGCTGGGTCGTCTGCTGGCAGTGTTCCTCGTGTACGTCATCTTTGCGAATATCCAGAAGCTTCGGGCACGAGCGCCGATCGAGAAGGTGAACACGGAACTCGTGACACCCGCGCGGGGGCTGACGGTCGGCGCGGTGATGGGCACGATCGCCGGGCTGTTGGGCATCGGCGGCGGCGCGATCGCGGTGCCGTTGCAACAGATGCTCTTGAAACTGCCGCTACGCAACTGCATCGGCAACTCATCCGCAATCATCTGCATCAGCGCGAGCATCGGCGCGATCTATAAGAACGCCACGCTCGCGCCGCACATGCCCGCCGACGGCCCGGCCGGGTGGCGCATCAGCCTGCTGATCGCCCTGCTGCTGGCGCCCACCGCCTGGATCGGTTCGCGCCTGGGCGCGGGGCTGACCCACCGCCTGCCGCTTCGGCAGGTCCGCGTGGCGTTTATCCTGCTCATGGCCGTCGCCGCCTGGAAAATGGCCGCGATCCCGCCTGGCCTGTTAGCCAGGTAAATCAAGTCCACAAAACCAATTACAACCGCTCCGCCTGTATCCCGGATCGGGGAATCCACGCGCCATGAACCCCAAAACCGCGGCGCATGGGTTGCGTATTAATAGGTGTAAACACCACGCCCCAGCGCGTGGGTGGATGGCTTTTAAGGAGTGCTTGAACCATGACACGTTTCATCAACAACACCAAGACCGCGATGCTGCTGGGCCTGATGTTCGGCCTGGTCCTGCTCGCCGGCCACCTGATCGGCGGGACGCAGGGCCTGGTGATCGCATTCATGCTCGGCGGCCTGGGCAACCTCTTCGCCTACTTCTACAGCGACAAGATCGCCATCGCATCCATGCGCGGCCAACAGGTCGATCAGCGCAGCGCGCCGGACCTGATCGAGATGGTGAGCAGGCTGTCGCGTAACGCCGGGCTGCCGATGCCGCGCGTGTATGTTTGCCCGCAGGAAGCGCCCAACGCTTTCGCCACGGGGCGTAACCCCAAGAACGCGGCAGTGGCCGTGACGCAGGGGGCGCTGAAGCTGCTTTCCTACGATGAACTTGAAGGTGTGATCGGGCACGAACTGGCCCACGTCAAGAACCGCGACACACTGACCTCGACCATCGCGGCAACCATCGCGGGCGCGATCAGCGCGCTGGGCTGGGTCTTCATGTTCGGCGGGCGCAGCCGGGACGTGAACCCGCTGGTGGCGCTGTTATTCGTGTTCCTGGCGCCGATTGCGGCGGGGATCATCCAGCTGGCGATCAGCCGAAGCCGGGAGTTCGTGGCCGACGCCGACGGTGCCGCGATCGTTGGTTCGCCCCACGGCCTGATCTCGGCGCTGCAGAAACTTGAAGCCGTGGCCAAGCGTGTGCCGATGCAGAACCAGATGCCTACGCAGAACCACATGTTCATCGTGCAGCCGTTGTCGGGCGGCGGCGGGTTCGCGGGCCTGTTCTCGACCCACCCCAGCACCGCCCAGCGCATCGCGAAACTACGTGAACTGGCATAGCCCTCCCGGCCGGATTAACAAGATCTTTCTCCCTCCCGCCCCGTGACCCATTGTGGAAGCGGGGCTTTTTTATAAAGAGTGGGAACCGCGAAGGCGCGAAGAATCGGAATGCAGACAGGATAACAGGATCGACAGGATTGTGTTTCAAGGGTCTTTGATCATGAACATCCTGTAATCCTGTCTCTGACTTATTTCTTCGCGCTCTTAGCGCCTTCGCGGTTATCCGATCGTTTGCTTCACCAGTTCGATGAAGCGTTCGCCGCGGCGTTCGTAGTTGTCGAACTGGTCCCAGCTCGCGCACGCCGGGCTGAGCAGGACGACCTGCCCAGGCTTGGCGCACTTCACCGCTTCACGCACCGCGACGTCTAGCGTCCCACACCGCACGACCTCGCAACCGGACGAGGCGGCTTCAGCGGCCGTGGCGACCCCCTCCCCCGTCACCCCGATCGTGTAGATGCACGCGCAGTGTTCGGATGCGAAGCCGGCGAGCGGCTTGAGGTCGCTGCCCTTGTCGTACCCGCCGAGGATGATGTGGGCCGTGCCGGGCTCGAAACTCCTGAGCGCCAGCTCCGCCGCCTCGGGTGTCGTGCATTTGGAATCGTTGTAGTAACGAACGCCGTTGTGTTCGAGCACAAACTGCAACCGGTGCGGCAGGCCTGGGAAGTCGGCTAATGATGCTATTGCTTGATTCCTGTTAATTCCAATTACTTGCACCGTGTCGATTGCAAGCGTTGCGTTGATCTGGTTGTGAAAACCCGGTAACCGTAAATCAATCGGTGAGTTCCCACGGATATTCTGCTCTTCACGGATACAAATGTTATGGGTATTGGGCCTGATTAATTCAGCTAGCCCGGGGCCGAGGATTACAGCGTCTTGATCAATCTTCTGGTAGTCAAGAATCACTTCCTTGTCTTGGACATAAGCATTAAAGGTCCCGTGCCAGTCGAGATGATTCTGGCCGATGTTGGTAACGACTGCTATATGCGGCGACCAACCGGGGTAATATTTGTTTTCGCGCAGGCCGTGGAGCATGAAACTGGACAGTTCGAGGACGACCCAGTCGTCCTTGCCAATCTCGTCGATGTGATCAAGCAGTGATCCGCCGATGTTGCCGCCGACCCAGACTCGGGGGGCGGTTTTCGTTGACTGATCCCCCGGCAAAGCCGGGGGCTGCGGGTAGGCCTTGCGGAGGATGTGCCCGATCATCGCCGTCGTCGTGCTTTTGCCCGCGGTGCCGGTGACTCCGATGGTGCGCAGGCGGTTGGGCAGCGCCTGCACGAGCAGGCGGATCTCGCTGGTGATGGGGATGCCGGCGGCCGCGGCGGCGCGTAGGAAGCGGTTGTCGGGCTTCACGGCCGGGTTGGCGACGACGAGGTCGCGGGTCGTGAAGTCGCTGACGTTGTGCTCGCCGAGGCGGTAGTCGATGGGCAGGCCCTGAAGTTGAGCGAGGCTGTCCTTGAGCTGGTCTGCGGGGAGCGTGTCGGTGACGAGGACGTCCGCGCCTTGCTTGACGAGGTAGCGGGCTACGCCCACGCCGCCGCCGAAGCGGCCCAAGCCCATGACGGTGACACGTTTGCCGGCGAGGTCCATGGGGGTAGTTTAATAGGGTTTAAGGTTTAGGGTTTAGGGTTTAGGGTTTAGGTAAAGAAGAAGCCCACGTTTTGAAAACGTGGGCTTCGGGGTGTTGTTGAATGGTTTGTAAGTCAGTCAGTGGTTACTTCACCACCAGCGGCGGCTCGAAGGGCTGTTCGGAGACGTCGCCGATGTTGTAGCTGACGAGGCTGGCGGGCTTGGTGACGGTGAAATAGAGGTAGAACTCGTCGCCGTCGCCCTTTCGGCTTAGCG
The DNA here is from genome assembly GCA_041402025.1 of Phycisphaerales bacterium. Taxonomy (GTDB): domain Bacteria; phylum Planctomycetota; class Phycisphaerae; order Phycisphaerales; family Phycisphaeraceae; genus JAJRRS01. The sequence continues at coordinate 53,647 of JAWKTA010000010.1, forward strand.
GGAGCTGCTTGGCGTTACGGATGGTGTCGAAGGCGTCGTAGTGGATTTCCTGATTGCCGTCTTCCTTCTGCCAGACCCAGGCGGTGGGTGGCCACTGGTTGCCTTGCGTGTCCTTGAGGAAGATCGGGTAAAGCGAAGCGGCCGAGGAGAGGCCCGCGCCGAGGATGGTCTGGTTGACGTCGCGGTTGAGCCGGACGCGGACCATGACTTCGTGGTCGGGGATGTTGAAGCCGACGATCTTGTTGCGTGCCCCGACGCTACCGACGGGCTTGCGGGCCTCGCCTTTGCTACCGCTAGTAATCATGGCCCCGTCGTCGGTGTCGGTGAACGAGAGACCCGTGATGGTGTTCTTGCTGGCGGTCCGGGGCAGGCGGTTGGTGACTTCCAGGTCCAGGGCGTAGGTGCCGGCCCGGATGCCGGTGCGGTCGCCGATGGCGGTTTCGCCCTGCGCGGCGGCGCCTTCACCCGCGCCCTCGGTCCCTTCCTCACCCTCGGGGGCGGCGGTCGGCACCGGGGGGTTGCCCAGCGCGGCCAGGACCGCGTCGGGCTCGGAGTTCACGTCGTCGGGCATGTCCAGCCGGAGATTACGGATGATGGGGAACAGCGGCTGCTGGTCGGCGGGGATCAGGTAGACGAAGCCGAACGTGCTGTTGGGCGCGGTGGAGAAGGCGACCTGGGACTCGGTGTCATAGGGGTAGAAGACGCGGTTCTCGCCTTCGAGCTTGGAGAACCCGACCGGGCCGGCGAGTTCGACCTCTTTACCCTCGGTACTCTTGGTGATCAGGCGGACCTGCGAGGCGGGCAGACGCAGGGCGCGGTCCCCGTCGACGGTGCCCTCGACCTTGGACCAATCGGTGTCGATCAGGACGAGCTTGTAGCCTGCGCGTGTGAAGTCCGAGCCGAGGGCCTCGGCGGTGGCGGGGCTGGCACCGGTCAGGGCGCTCACCTCTGCGATGTAAGCGCCGGTGACGTTCACGGCGTCGGGGGCCGCGACGATCGAGACGAAGTCCGGCCGCAGGCGCACCAGGGACGATTGCACGTCCAGGTGGGGCTTGTATTCGGCCATGGGCGTCTTCGTGGCGAACGCGCCGCGGGAAAGGCCGGAATAGAAATTGGCGGTGAGGCTGTGGACCGGGACCCAGAACTTGGTGTCGGCGTCCTGGATCATGCCGCTGCGGCCGATCGCGTAGGGCTGGACGCCGCCTAAGTCCGGGCCGAAGGGCAGGAACCCGATGCCGATTACGGCGATGCCGGCGGTGAGGATGCCGCTGAGCATCCCGCAGGCCCCGCCCAAGAGCAGGTTCGCCAGCGAGGGCATCTGCGCGTTGGCGGGCACGAGTTTGTCGCAGGTCATCCGCAGGATCAGCAGCAGCACGCCGAACGGCACGAGCAGGCCGATGGTCCACGCCATCAGCGGGATGTGCTTCATCAGCAGCCCCAGCGTCAGCGGCTCCCAGACCGCGAACGCCAGCGCCCCGGCGGCGATGACCACCATCAGGTGCAGGAACGACGAGAACAGACCCTGGACCGTGCCCATGTAGATCATGGCCAGGACGAACAGGATGATGACGAGGTTGGTGATAGGCATCGCGGTTAATCCTTAGACGGCGGCGGGCTGGTCTGAACCGCTTGGGTTTTTGCCCTCGGTCCGCCTGCTGGAGGACCGGCTTGAACTATCTTTTTTTTTAGCAAGCGCTCGGGTGATTTCCTTGATGTCGGTGACGCCCTCGACGACCTTCGCCAGCGCCGCCTCCTGGAGCCAGAGCATCTTGGTCCGGCGCAGGTGCGCCCGGAGCTTGTCATCTTCGCCGGTGGCGACGTACTTGCGGGCCTGGTCGTCCAGGACCATGACCTCGAACACGCCGGTGCGCCCGCGGTAGCCCAGGCCCATGCAGTCGGGGCACGGCTCGGGCTTGTTCTTGACCATGACCTGCCCGGAGGCGTGGTAGAGCTTCTCGACCTTGCTGGGCAGGTTGAATCTCTTCAGCGCCGCGGGGTCCGGCACGAAGGGCGTGCGGCAGGTGTGGCAGAGCTTGCGGATCAGGCGTTGCGCGATCACGGCGGTGATGTTGCTGGCGGCGAGTTTGCGGTCGCCCACCGCTTTGACCCACAGGTGCAACGCGCTGAAAGTGTCCTCGGCCTCGAGAGGCATGTAGACACGGCACTCGGCCGCGCCCTTGGCGATGAACGCCGGGCTGCGCGAGTCCGCGAAACGGGTGACGTACAAGACCTGCGGGTCGGCGCGGAACACGGCCTGGAGCTTCTCGTTGTATTTCTCCGGCGGGATGCTCTCGTCCATCTTCGTGTGGTGTACGCCTTCCAATTCCCACGCGATCGCGTCTTCGAGCGTGACGACGCTGCAGGTATAGGGGTCGTGCTCACTGAGCAGGCTGTAGAGCGTGGTGGTCGTGCCCTGGGCCGGGGGCGCGGAGACCAGCGTGACCCCGCCGACGGTGTTCAGCAGCTGCTTGATGCTCTTAAGCTGCGGGTCGAGCATGCCCAGCTGCTCCAGCGGCATCTGCGTCCGCAGGTCCGGGTCGATGCTGATGACCATGCTCAGCCCGCGTGACGAGCCGAACGTCGACAGGTCCAGCGTGTGCCGGCCAAGTTCCCCGGCATCGACTTTCAATAGCCCGGTCAGCCGCTTGCGTCGCTCGGCGAGGTCCATACCCGCGGTCGACTTTAAGTATTCGATCAAACGCATCGCCAACGCCGGCTCGACCTGCGGCTGCGGGTACGTCACGCCGTCGATCCGCGCCACGATCGCGGCCTTGGATGGCTCGACCACGATATCCAGGCGGTCGGCGTTACGCGGCAGCGTGAAGTCCAGCAGGTTCTCCAGCAGCGTGTGCGCCTCGGCGTTGGGGTTGTCCCGGCTGGGCGCGGGCAGGCGTGTTTCGTCCTTCTTCATCAGCACGATCGAGGCGTGCTTCTGGGCCGACTTTTCACCCCGCTTGTTCATCGCGTCACGGACAAACTGCAGCGAAATCTCCCACTTCGCCGGGCCGGGCACCTCGTTGTTGCGGTAGTAGACGTAGCCGCCGGACACACCCACGAGGATCAATAGCGCCAGCAGGAACCCGACGAAGAAAAACGGGATCAGCAGCAGTAGCCCGAACGCCAGGGCGGCGCTTAGGATGTGCCCGATGTTCCAGAGCTTGCGCTTGAGGTAGAAACGTTCGGCGTCCTTGTCCAGGTTGCTGACCACCCACCCCCAGCCGACGACCAGCGCCAGGAAAAGGATCGGTTTAATCAGGCTCAGGAGAAAGACGGGGTCGGCCGTGGCGATCGCTTGTGTCATGGTCGGTTTCACTGGTCAAAAAAAGGCGTCGTCCGGTTGGGTCGCGTCGGGGCGTCCGGCCGGGACCCGTTGCCGGGATGGACCGGTCGGCCCGGTCGGCGATCGGGCAGGGGCAATCATAACCCCTCAAGCCCCCGGCGTTAAGCCGCCGATACCGACAACCCCTTTGACCGGCAATCCCCCCACATCCCCCCCGAAACCCGGTCAGACCGAGATGCCACGCAGACGCATCTTGATCTCGTCCGGCGAGGAGGCGACTTCGGTCGCCACCTTCGGGTGTACGTATTGCTTCTCGACAAGGTCCACCAGGCTGTCGGTGAACGTCTGCATCCCCTGGTCCCGGTGGCTCTTCATGACCTCGGGCAGTTCGTCCTCACGGCCCTCGATGATGAACTTGCGCGTCGGCGGGCTCTGCAGCAGGATCTCCACCGCGGGCACACGCTGCACGTCGGGCATCAGCGTTGGCAGCAGCTTCTGGTACACGAACGCCTGGAGCTGGTACGCCAGCAGGTTGCGGATCGCCTCACGCTCCTCCTGCGGGAAAAGGTCGTAGATACGCCCGAACGCCTGGCTGGCGCTGGACGCGTGGATCGTCCCGAACACCAGGTGCCCGGTCTCCGCCGCCTGAAGCGCCGCCTCGAACGTCTCCTTGTCACGCATTTCACCGATCAGCACCACGTCCGGGTTCTCACGCACCAGCGCACGCAACGCGATCGGGAACGACGGCACGTCCAGCCCGACCTCGCGCTGATTGATAATCGCCTTCTTGTCGGCGAACAGGTACTCGATCGGGTCCTCGATCGTAAGGATGTGGCAGGCCCGGTTCTTGTTGATGTGGTCCAGCAGCGCCGCGATCGTGGTGGATTTGCCGCTGCCCGTCACGCCGCAGAGCAGGACCAGCCCGTGGTGCAGCTCTATGGAAAACCTCGCTGCGCCGTTGAGCAGGTACAGCTCTTCAAGTTAAGGATCTCGTTACTCCGCGACGCGCGGCCGATGCCGCTTCGGCCAGCAGGTACGGAAAATATTGACACGGAAGCGGTGGATGTGCATGATGTCGGAAAGTCAACGTAGATGTCGGCGAGCCGTGCTCGGCGTACCACTTCCACTGCGACTCGCTCAGCGACGACTCGATCGCACGCTCGAACTCCTTGGTCGGGATCGCCGGCACGTCAAGGTTCTTAGCGCGCCTTTCAGGCGCAGCTTCGGCACGTGCCCCGCACGCATGATCCGTCCGACGACTGGAACTTCACCGCCGCCTCGAAATACTTCGCCAGCTTCGAGTCGGCCAGCGAACGCTGCTCGTCCACGTGGTCCACCACCATCGAATCATGCATCGAGGACTCTGACACGAGCTCTAACCTCGCCCGAAATTCAACGTGACCACACGCTTTTTCCAGCCCGCCGGACCGCAAAAATCGCCCCATCATGGGTCAGGGTGAGCCCGCCCCGTCAGGCCTGCTGCGGCCCTGCATTTAACCCAACACCGACCCCGATGCACACACCACGGCCCGGATGGGCCGCTTCAGATTTTCGCCGTCAATACCCAACCGCCTTTCACCCGATCGCCGGCCGCAAACACCCGTGGCAGCCCCACTGTCATCCCTTCGCAAACCAATGCAGCTTCAGGCGTTTAGAACATAACCGCGGACCTGTGAACCGATCAGGCCAAAACAATCCTTGAATCGCTCCAGCATCGGGATATATTAATATCTATAGAGTATTTTCACGGGCGAAGCTTGAAACGGGACCCTTCTTATCGAGGGCAAGTCCCATGCGAACCGTCCGAACACTTCGACGCCCACACCCCGCCAAAGTCCATCCAAACGCCGGCGCGTTAATCCGATCCAGGCACGTCAGTCACACCCGCAAGACCAAGCCCAGGCCCTCTTTCGGCCCGGGCCCGATCAGTGCCTTCAAACCCGCGTTCCCTGACGCGGCTCGTGACCACCGGCCGACTCAGGCTCGGCTTACAAGCAGGAGGTGAGAGAGCCGAACAAATACAAACGACCGCAAACGCGACGCACATGTTGCATCCATCCCGTCATCGACGTCAACATCACTTCAACACACAGCGTCACGCCGACGCAAAAACTGATCTGAAATAAGGAGAGGAGAAATGCTTCGATCATTTTCTATGCCTGACGATCTCAACAACCCTGATCCCTGGTTGCTACCCCGACCCACGCCGACTGATTCGGGTGACCCGTTCCAAGATGCATTACCCGCAACTGCCCGACCCCAACGGCTGGGACATCGATGTCACCACCGACACCGTCTACGACGACTTCCTGTGCACGCAGACCGGCCCGATCGAGGACCTGCACTTCTGGGCTTCGTGGCGCGGCGACCTCATCGGCCAGATCGCATGCTGGATCGACGTCAGCCTGCACAAAGACGTCCCCGCGAACATCGATCTGCCCTACAGCCACCCCGATTCGGTCATGTATTCCGACCCCAACACGCTCTGGTTCCAACGCTTCCTGCCGGGACAGTTCACCCAGCGGCCTTACGGCACCGGCGACCAGGGCTGGCTCGCGCCGAGCTTCACACAGCCGCAGTGGAACCGCCCCGACCACCAGCAGTTCTTCCAGATCAACATCCCGCGCATCGACGACCCGTTCATCCAGGAAGGGCAACATCTACTGGCTGGGCATCCATATCGGCGTGCAGGATGTCGGCACCGAGGTCGGGTGGAAGACCAGCCTCGAACACTTCAACGACGACGCGGTCTACTGGTACACCATCCTCGGCCACCCGGGCCCGCACTGGAACGAACTGATCGACCGGGCGGTCGTGGATATGGCCGGGTCATCATCACCCCCGAACCCGCGAGCCTGGCACTAATCACCCTGGCCGCAATGGCGATCCTGTTGTCGTGCTGAAAACCGTCGTGCACACAACCGATGCCCCTAATCACGCCTGGACCGGCACACGCCCGGACCGGGCGTTTTATCAATCATGGATCAAGCCCCCGCCCCGGCCGCTTGCGATAGCGGCGCCAAACTGACTTCCAGCACGATCAAACATTCAAATCGAGCCGAAAAACACAACGCCTCACGCAGCACACGCACCGCCACCCCCGCGTCCGCCGGGTACTCCGGCCACGGTCTGGGCGATCGTGTATTCGCCGTAGTGGAAGATGCTCGCCGCCAGCGCGCGTCCGCGCGCGTCTGCTCGAACACCCTGACGCATGTGCTCTGAGCTCCCGCACCCGCCGGATGCCACCACCGGCACGTCCACCGCATCCGCAACCGCGCGTGATCTCGATGTCGTAACCGTCCTTCGTCCCGTCCGCATCCATGCTCGTCAAAATGATCTCGCCCGCACCCAACGCGACGACGTGCTTCATACTCCAGCGCGTCAGGCCCGTCGGCTTGCGGCCGCCGTGCGTGTGGACCTCAAATAGCATGGCGGATGGCGGAAGGTCGATGGCGGATGGATCAGACATCGCGTCGAGCTGGCAGCCATACCCCATCCGCCATCCGCCATCCGCCATCTTCGGGCGCTCGCCCCGCTATCCCGGAAGTGTTCCGAAACGCCTGCGCATTGACGCGGCTTCGGGTCGATGTTGACGACCGTTGCGCGGCGGCCGAACCGCCGCGCGGTCTGAAGCCACGATGTCCGGGTCGATCACCGCCGCGGTGTTAATGCTCACCTTCTCCGCGCTTCCGCCTGTGAGCCTGGTCACGTCCTCGATCGTGCGGATCCCCGCCGACCGTAAACGGCATGAAGCACTGCTCCGCCACGCGACGCACCATGTCCAGCGTGATGTCGCCCCCTCGTGGCTGGCCGTGATATCCAGAAACACCAGTTCGTCCGCGCTTCCGCCTCGTCGTACAGCCGCGCGATCTCCACCGGGTCGCCCGCGTCACGCAGGTTCAGAAAGTTCACGCCCTTCACGACACGCCCCTCGTGAACGTCCAGGCATGGGATGATCCGTTTCATCAGCATAAGCCCAAAATTGTATCTAATCTTATCTACCCCAAGCCCGGTCATGGCCGTCAGGCCCTGGCCGGGGTTCCCCGCGTTACAATCCCATCACATCCAAGCTAAGGAGAAGCCCATGCATGCCCCGCCTCGTCGCTGCCCTGCTCGCCCTCCTCTTGCTCGCCCCCGCGCGCACGCCAAGGAACGTAACCCAGCCTTTCTCGGGTAAAAGTCGTGAGATCACCTACGACAAGCCGCGAAAACTGATTATCAGCGTCGTCGAGATCGACCTGAAAAGGCCCCGACATCTCGTTCCTGGTCACCCCGGGCGGCAGCGGTCCCAACGGCGACAGGCCGGGCGGTCAACAACGAAACCACACGCGAAACCGCCTTCAGTTTCGCGGCCGAGCAGCGGGTCGCCATCAACGCCACGTTCTTCAACATGGACGGCATCGATACGGACAACATCGGCCTGGTCGTATCCAAGGGGGAACTGATCTCCCCGTTCCGCGGCGACTGGCCCTCGATCAATATCGACCCGGACAACAACGCCACCATCGTGCACGGCGAAGACAACACCTTTAACGTCACCGACCCGAAATCGGACAAGGTCAAACTTTACAACGCCGTCACCGGCAGCGACCAGATCGTTACGGACGGCAAACCCATCAAACCCGACGACCGCTCATTCTTCACCACCAACCACCCACGCTCGGCGATCGGCATCACCAAGAAACACAAGCTCCTGCTCGTCACCGTGGACGGCCGGCAGGAGGGGTTTTCCGAAGGCATCCCGCTGGACGAACTGGGCAAGCTGATGATCAAACTCAGCGCCGGTCCAGGCCCTGAACCTCGACCGGCGGCAACTCGAGCCACCCTCGCCATCGCCGACCCCGAACCGCGTGTGCTGAACTGCCCAAGCAGCCGCGCGCACGACGTCAACACGCCCATCCTCCGCCAGGTCGGCTTTCAGCCTCGCCGTCTTCGCCAAACCCAACCCCGACTACCGTCAAACCCGAAATCGCACGAACAGCCCCCGCAGCCCAAGAAGACGATAAAGAAGGCGAGAAGCACTAAATCATTAGCCGCCCTCGTGCCGCGCCCTGAACTTCCCCTCCAGCAAAGACAACGAGGCAGCACCACGGCGTCCTCCGCCAGAACGGCACGAGTATCGCCGTCTTCGCCAAGCCGAACCCGGATTACGAACGAGCCGGGAAATCAATATTACACACCGCCCCAATAAGCTCGAATATTTTTACCCCGACTCCGCTCCAAAGCCCGGCCATGGCCCAAAGGGCCTTGGCCGGGCGCTAGGCTATCTCTGACAACCTGGGCAATCTACAGCACCACACCCCAATTATTCACCCATTTCGCGATAAATGCTTGTACCACGGCCCACTTAACGCTACATTCAAACCAACATCCAGACCCGAGGGAGAAAACTTGTGTTCTCGCCGTTTCACTCCCAGCAGCCCACAGGCTGCAACAAAACCGGGTCAGACATGACAACATATCGAGGGATGAGGATCGTTTTCGGGATAGCGGCGTGCCTGTGCTGGCAACATCGCGACCACAGACGCAAATGCGCGATTCGACCGTCTGTCAAACTATTTCCACCGGATTCTGCGCTAGCCAACAGCTCAGATATACACAGCTGAATTTGTTCGATGGGGAAACATCAGGTCTGCGTGCAGGCGATGTTTCGGGACCAGCACCGCGTGCAGGTCAATATAGCTGGTGGGACCGCAGGCACTATTTGGGCGTATTCGGGGTGGTGTCAGGCATCACCGGGGCATATAGCCAACCTATTTGGGGCCGCATCGGGTAGTTTAGTATCTATTCAGGGCGGAGAATATAGAATGATTCGAGCTAGTAGTGACAGCACCCTCAATCTGCATAGTGGTTCAATATACGGTAGCTTCGGACCGAAGCAGGCAGTCGTATCTATATTTGGAGGTAATTCAGGTTAGATGGCACCCCCTATCAGACACACAATCGACTGGCGGTATGACCACATTTGCGCTGCCAGATGAATCAGTATTGACTGGTATACTTGAAGATGGCACCGTATTTATCGCAGAAAATCAAGATCGTTGCTCGGAGTGTCACTATGACGTGTATTAATAGCACTATAATAAATACCTCGCCTCCACCTGTAACCCAACAAATCATTAACGACCCTCCCAATTAGAACAGTGGGGCCTTCGAGCAGGTCAAGTCCTAAACCTCACGACAAGCTCAGTCATTGGCAGTGGATTCAAAGCCGTAGGATCCGAGATCAACCTGACTGGAGGAACTATTGACTATGAAAATTGCGGACACCACCCTAAACATATCTGGCGGAGTGGCTGGCGGAAGCTTTGAAGCGTTTAACAACAGCGTTGTGAATGTACACAGAGGCAGCTTGCTTTGAGCAAAGTGGTGGCGGCTACGCCTGTGTTACATCGAGGGTTGTATTGAATCAAACCGGAGGCTCTATTTTTAGCGTCTCCACCTTGATAAACAGTTTCGTGAATATTTCGGGAGGAACATATCGAAGTTTATTGCACATTCTGGAAGCCAAATAAACATCCGCGGTGGAACAGGCAGCAGATATTTCGCATTAGAGAATAGACCTGACAATCTCTTCGCAACATCATTTATATTAGATGGTATAGATATTACACCGGGACTAACTTTGGATGGCTTTGTTAATCTCTGAACGTGATGTAAGCCTCAGAAGGTGTGCATATGCCCAAGCGGATCGCACTTTAGCTTTTCCATAGCTCATCTAGCATTAGAACCGGCGCTTATCGTCACCGTCACCCTCGTGCCCGAACCTTGCGCTCAGGCTGATCATCAGGTGTGTTCGGCGTTCGACGACGGCGTGTGGATTGATCGAATTCGTATCTTTGCGGTTCAGGATGCCGCAAAAAACAACCCCGGGCTTCCGCCCGGGGCTAGAAGTTTTATCACGTTTTGATGTTGCCGGCGTGCGGGCTTACCGCCGACCTGGTAGCGGACGAACTGCTTGATCGTCGTGCCCTTGGGGAGCAGGTCCTTGATCTGCTTCTTGTCGTCCTTGACGAAGGCCTGGCGGAGCAGGACGACCTCGTCGAGGTACTTGCGGATCTTGCCTTCGACCATCTTCTCGGCGATGGCTTCGGGCTTGCCGGATTCCATAGCCTGGGCCTTGGCGATCTCGCGTTCCTTGGCGAGCACATCCGCGGGGACCTCGTCCTCGTTCACGCCCAGCGGCGCGGGGCTGACGGCGGAGATGTGCATGCACAAATCCTTGAGCAGGTCCGCGGACGCGGCGCCTTCGGCCTCGATCAGCACGGCGATCTTGCCGGTGAAGTGGACATAGGAACCGACGGTGCCCTCAAACACCTTGCCGGACTTGAACTGGGCGTTTTCCTTGGTGGTGAGGCGGACCTCGTCGATCAGGGCCTGCATCTCGTCGGTCTTCTGGACGTCACCGGCCGGCTGCTTGAGCGCCAGGTCTGCGATGGCCTGGGTCATCTTGATGAAGGCCTCGTTGCTGGCGGTGAAGTCGGTCTCGGTGTTGACCTCGACGATCGCGCCCTTCTTGCCGTCGGGGGCGACGGCGACGGCGACCTTGCCCTCGGCGGACTCGCGGTCGGTGCGGCCGTCCATCTTGGCAAGGCCCTTCTTGCGCAGCAGGTCCTGGGCCTTTTGCATGTCGCCGCCGGCCTCTTCGAGGGCGGCTTTGGATTCCATCATGCCCAGGCCGGTCGCTTTGCGAAGGGCCATCACGTCCTTGGCGGTGATCGCCATGGTTCTGAGTCTCCGTTAACTGTCGAGTGAAAAATAATCCGGGCCGGGGCGTATGCCTCAGGCCTGCTTCTGGGCGTGTGCCGCGGCGGCCGGCTCGTGTTCGTCGTCGGCGTCGTCACCGGGGGCGCCGGGGGTCGGCTCATCGGCGCGGAACTGCGAACGGCTGCTGCGCTTGCGGGGCGCTTCGCCGGGGGCTTCGGTGTCCTTGCCCTCGTTAAGCGCCTTACGGCTGGTCTTGCCTTCCATCACCGCGGCGCACAGGCTGGACACGATCACCTCGATGGCGCGCATCGCGTCGTCGTTGCCGGGGATCGGGATGTCCGCGAAGTCCGGGTCCGAGTCGGTATCGATCAGGCACACGGTCGGGATGCCCAGCTTGCGGGCTTCCTTCACGGCGTTGAGTTCGTTGTTCACGTCCACGATGACCATGCACCCGGGCAGCTTGGTCATCCGGCGGATGCCTTCGAGGTTGCGCAGGATCTTGGCCTTCTCGCGGCGGAGCTGGGACTCCATCTTCTTGGAGTAGTTATCGATTGCGCCGGATTCTTCGATCTGTTCGAGTTCTTCGAGGCGCTTCAGTCGTTCGCGGATGGTGCGGAAGTTGGTGAGCGTGCCGCCGAGCCAGCGCTCGGTGACGTAGTGCATGCCGGTCTCGTTGACGTATTTTTCGATGATGCCGCGCGCCTGGCGTTTGGTGCCCACGAAGAGCACGTCCTTGCCGCCGGCGACGGTCTTGGTGACGAACTTGCGGGCCAGCAGCAGGCCCTTGATCGTCTCCTTGACGTCGATGATGTGGATCTTATTGCGCTTGCCGAAGATGTAGGGGGCCATCTTCGGGTTCCAGTTCGTCGAACGGTGGCCGAAGTGGATACCCGCTTCGACCAGATCTTTGACCAGCGATGCCATGCTCGGACTCCTTGGACAAGCTTACCTAAATCGAGCCTGCCCTTTGACTGACGAAAAAAGGACTAGGGACAAAAACCGCCGACGGGGTCAACCGACCTCCGCCGGAGCAACAACATGTCCGCATCCCTGCGAACAATAAAGACTTACATGAATCGTGACCGGCGGCTCTCCCCCAAGCTCAGCGCAAACCACGACCCTTACGGAAACTACCCACGGTCAGGCATTGTATCAGGCCCGAAGGGGGCTGCAACCCTGGGGTTAGGCAGGGGTTCGACTCCGACAATCGTGCCCCGGAGGCCGGGAGGCAGACGTGCCCCCCAGAGGCACTACCGCCTGCCGGTGGCCCCGGCGTATGGTCCCTATGAAAAGTGTTACATGGAAGATTATTTGCATGTACCTTGCAATAGCCGGTGGCCCCCCATACATTATAGGGCGTTGGCCGGGGATACTCGGCAGATTGTGATTATTACCGGCCTGCAGCAGCAGGCCCAAAAGGAGAGGGAGAAATGCTCACCACCAAGGCTTCGCGCCTGCTCGCTGCTACCGCGATCATGTCGCTGTCCGCGGCCGCACAGGCTACACCCGTCTACGACACCTTCGGCCCGCTCGACGATGCCACTTTCGGCGGACAGGGCATCCCCAATGACGAGGTCGCCATCTCGTCCCAGTTCATCGACGGCGATGTCACCATCATCGTCGCCATGAGCGCCACCCAACGCTACTCCAACCCCGCCCTGACCAACAACGGCGCGGGCACCTACTTCGCCACCCCCGGCAGCAACTTCGGCGGCAACAACGAAAGCGCCACCGAAGGCGCGCTGTGGAACTTCAATTACTACATGAAGGTCATCGGCACCAACGGCGCGACCCCCGTTCTCGCCGACTACCAGATCGACCTGTTCTACGATTTCGACACAGGGTTCGATACGGCTCTCGGCTCGCTGGGCAAGATCAACGTCACCAACGCGATCCTCGGCTCGGTCAACCCCGGCGCGACGCTGGTCGAAGACTCCCAGAACCTGATGTTCGGGTTCCTTGGGACAACGATCCCCGGCGTGATCACCCCGCCGGCCGGCAGCTTCGACCCCAACGCCCTGGGCGAATACAACTTCGCTATCCAGGTCAGCCGCGCGGGCTTCGGCGTCGAGGCCGTCGCGATGGACGTGCAGGTCGTTCCCGAACCCGCCAGCCTCGCCCTGCTCACGCTCGGCGGCCTGGCCCTGACGCGCCGCCGCTGAACCGGCCCGCGACAGCGACTTAATCAGCCTTATCCCACGCCCCGGCATCGCCGGGGTTTTTTTATTTACCTTCCCGAACATTAGCACCAGGCCGGGCCGATGCTGCGCCGCAGTAGTACACCCGGCCTTCACGATATCATCATGTTGACTGACGTATGTTCCCCGCGGTGATACCTCCGACGCGGCCGATGCCCGCCGGGATCACCGCTTCACACTCGATATGGGAAACACAACATGAGAAACGCAAACCGTGCCAAACAACTGAGCCTGTGCCTGCTGATCACCGCGACCGCCGTCCTCGGTACATGGCTGACCAGCGCCTCGGTCGCCCGGGCCGAGAAGGAAGAACACGAAGGCCGCAAACATTCCCTGAAGGTCCTCGCCGAGCGCGTCGCCCAGGCCAAGCTCTCGCTCGACCAGGCCATCCTCGACGCCGAGAAAACCACAGGCGGCAAAGCGGTCGAAGCCGAATACGAGCTGGAAGGCAAGGGCCTGGAGATCACCGTCGAGGTCCTCGTCGGCGAGAAGATCAAGGAAGTCGAGTACGACGCCATGACCGGCAAGGTGTCGGCCGACGACGATGACGAACATGAACACGAGGGCGATGACGACGACGATGACGACAAGGACAACAACTGATAGCCCTACCGTCAATACCCGCCGGCGGGTAAATCAAACCTGCAACATGTAAGCGGACAAGGCCCGCGCCCGGTGCGTGGGCCTTGTTTATTTGTTGGGTGCGGCGGACGTACCCGGCCCGTCCGTGTCCTCCCCGTTGATCGCCTCGGGCAGGACGACCTCATCGGGTTTGGGGCCGTCGGCGGGGTGGAGGATCGCGTACTGCCGGCCGTACTTGTACGCGGTCACGACGATGAACCCGTAGACCACGAAGAACACCGCCAGCACATACCGCCAACGCAGTTCCATGGCCACCATCGTGTAGCCCAGCACGGCGAAGACCGTGGCCGCGAGATACATCACTCCGACAGATTTTTTCACGCTCAGGCCCGAACGGCGGAGCAGGTGGTGGATGTGCTGGCTGTCCGGGCTGAGGATGGGCTTGCCCTGCATCTTGCGGCGGAAGATCGCCAGCGACGTGTCCGTGATCGGCACGGCAAACACGATCAGACCGGCGGTCACCAGCAGCAGGCTCCGACCGCCGGCGTCGGCGTAGAGCAGGATCGACGCGATGCAGAGGTACCCAAGCAGCAGCGATCCGGTATCGCCCATGAAGATGCTCGCCGGGTTGAAGTTGTACGGCAGGAACCCCAGCACCGCGCCGATCAGCGCCAGGCACACCGCGATACGCACCGGGTCCTTATCGATATCCGGGGTAGTCAGCGACACGTGCGCGGCGATGAACAGGAAACCGATCCCCGCGATCACCGTCACGCCCGACGCCAGGCCGTCCAGCCCGTCGATCAGGTTCATCGCGTTGCACCCGCCGATGACCATCGCGGCGATCAACCCCGTGCCCAGAACATAATTAATCAGCGGGAGCGCGTCCCATGCCCCGATGCCCAGTGAGTCGATGCCGAAGATCGCGAAGGTCAACCCGATCAGCTGGGTGCCGACGTTGTAATTCGCCAGCGCCGCGGCGGCGAAGAGCTGTCCGCCGATCTTCACGCGCGGGCTGATGCTGTAGACGTCGTCGAAGAAGCCGGTGAGCGTGATCGCGCCGGCGCCGAGCATGATCATCAATAACGGGTTGCCGCGCACCAGCTGCAACGCCATGTGCTCGGGCGCGACATAATAAGCCGTCCCGATCGCGATCAGCCAGCCCAGGAAAATCGCGACCCCGCCCAGGTAGGCGACCGGCTCGATGTGGTTCTTGCGCTTAAGGTCCGGCAGATCGACGATCCCGTTACGCACCGCCAGCATCCGCATCAGCGGCGTGGTGATGATCGCGACGAAAAACGCCACGAAGAAGACGCCCATGTACGGCGCGATCACCTGTGTCAGCGTCGACGGTTCCAGCGGGACCAGCGCCGTGGATACATCTGCAGCGGTTTCGCCCGCCACACCGGCCGACGCTTGTGCCAGTAACGCCCCCATCATGCCGCACCCCCCGCCGACGACGCGACGCCGTCGGCCGCTTCACGCGACAACGCGATCAGTTCCGTCAGCGTCTGGTCGAGCGTGTAGGTCGGCTTGAACCCGATCGCTTCGCGGATGCGCGAAACGTCGGGCAGCCGGTGCGCCGGGTCCTCGAAATCCGGACCGAAGACTTGCTCGTAAGCGACCAGCCGCTTGCTCGCCTTGCCGCCGGCGAGCCGGATGACACGGTCGGCCAATTCGTTGATGGTGACACGCTGGTCGGACCCGAGGTTAAACACCCGGCCGAAACAGTTATCCTTCGCCATCAGCTCAGTCATCGCACGGGTCACGTCACGGACGTCGCAGAAGGCGCGTGTCTGTGTGCCGTCGCCGTAAACGTCGATGGTCTGCCCGGCCACGGCTCGTTCGACGAAACGCGGCACGACCATGCCGTAGTGCCCGACCTGCCTGGGCCCGATGGTGTTGAACAGCCGCACGATCACGGCACGCAACCCGAAGCGCCGGTGCATGTCGATGGCGAGGTGTTCGTCGATGGCTTTCGTCAGGCCGTAGGACCAGCGCGACGCGGTCGTCGGGCCGTAGACCAGTTCCATGTCCTCACGCAGGGGCAGCACGGGGCACTTGCCGTAGACCTCGCTGGACGAGGCGATGAGCACGGCGGCGTCGGCCTTGCGCGCGGCGTCCAGCACGGCGGCGGTCTGCTCGACGTTGTTGTGTACCATCGCGGCGGGGTCGTCGATCACCCGTTGCACGCCCACAGCGGCGGCCAGGTGGTAGACCTTATCCACGCCGTCCCAGAGCTTCGGGTCCGTGACGGCTTTGCAGGCGTCTGATTCGATGAAGGTGCAGCGGTCGTCCAGCAAGCTTTCGATGTTGGACCGCCTGCCGGTGGAGAGATTATCGATCAGGATGAGGTTTGTACCCTCGGCCTTGAGGCGCGCCGCCAGGTGCGAGCCGATGAACCCCGCGCCGCCGGTGATGATCGCCTTGCCCGTCACGGGTCCGTTCCCACTAAAACACTCTTCCATACAGCCGTTCGGGGCACGCCGGGTTATCGCGGGGTATCCGGGGTTAATCCTTGTCCAGCGCCTCGGCCATCTCGGCGGGCTGGCGTCGGCCGCGCCCGTTGGTCTTGCCGTTGGTCGCCGCGCCGTTCTCGCGGTAGCGGTAGAAGTCGCGGAAGCTGGCACGGAAGTACCCGCCCACGCTCGACTGCACGCCGTTGAGCACGACGCCCAGCAGGTCCGCACGCTGGCCGGCGAACTGCCCGGCCATACGGTCGATCATGCCACGCTTGTCGCTGCCCGCCCGCGCGACCACCGCGATCGCGTCCGAATGCTTGGCCAGCAGCTGGCACTCGCTGCTGAGAAGCGCCGGCGGCGCATCGATCAGCACGATGTCAAACTTCGTCTCCAGCTCCGCCATCATCGAACGGAACTTCGGGCACTCCAAAAGCTCCGGCGGCGCGTCCCCCGCCCGGCCGGTCGGCAGCACCGAGATATCCGGGTCATGCACCGTGATCAGCATGTCCTCAAGCGACGCGCCGTACAGCAGGATGTCCACCAGGCCGCGGTCGTTGTCCGCGTTGACGAACTGGTGCTGTGAAGGGCGGCGGAAGTTGGCGTCGACGATCGCGACCTTGCGGCCGTTGAACGCCAGGCTCGTCGCCAGGTTGTGCGCCACGCTCGATGCGCCGGAGCCCGGCTGGGCCGAGGCGATCAGCAATGTCTTGTACCCGCGCCGGTCCATCTTCCCGAGAACCGCCGTCCGCACCTGCCGGTACGCCTCGGCGAGCAGCCCGGTGGGGTACTTCTCGACCACACGCTCGACCGAGCTGGGCCCGGAGGGGTCCTCGTCCGCGTGCGGCAGGATGCCCAGCAGTTCGGTCTCCTTGAGCAGCTTGATGTCCGACGGGCTCTTGATGCTCTGGTCCATCATCTCACGCAGGAAAATGACGCCGCCGACCAACGCCAGCAGCAGGAACGTCACCGCCGGCACGATGATCTCGATCTTGGGGAACACCAGCTCGGGCAGCGACGGCGGGGCCTGCAGCTGGACCGGGCGGGCATCGGACATCTTCTCGACCAGACGCACCTCGCGCAGGGAGTTCTGCGTCAAGTTGCGCTGGTCCTTCGCCTCGTCCAGGCGGACCTGAAGGTTCTGGAACTGCGTCTGGTGGACGTTCAGATCGACCAGCTTCTTGTTCAGCAGCTCGATCTCCTGCTCGATATCGGCGATCCGCTCGGTAAGGCTCTCGATCTCCTGCTTGTAACCGCCGAGCATGGCTTCCTGCTGCTCGCGGATCAGCCGTTCGATCTCGCGTTCACGCTCCGCCTCGGTCGCGGAGATCTGGCGGTCGATAGCGATGACCATGCGGTGGCCCTCGCCGAAGTCGTGCAGCGCGACCTCGCGCTGCTCGCGCAGCGAGCGGAGCCGTTCGTCGCGCAGGCGGATCGGGTCCTCCTGGGAGACCTGGAGGATTTCGCTGGCCGAAGGCGGGCCGCCCTGCGCCTGCTTGTCCAGGGCGGCGTCGTAGGCCTTCTGGTACTCATTGAGGTCCTTGACCATCTCGCCGCGGTCGACGATGTACTGCTGGCGGACCAGGGCCGCCTCGTCGAGCCGGGCTTCGAGGTTGGTCAGGTCGTGCTCGCGCGTGAAGTCCTCGATCTGCTTGGTGAGATTCGCGATATCGGTGTCGATGCGGTTGAGTTCCGTCACCTGCGACCGACGCATGCTCCCCACCTTGTTGTTGGTTTCATCCTCGATCCGGCCGAGGTAGACGTCCACGATCGACTGCGCGATCTTCTGGCAGTCCTCCTCGGTGGGGGTGAAGACGGACAGGCTGATCAGCTGCGTGCCGCGGACCATGCTCACGCCCAGGTGGTCCTCGATCAGGTCCTCGCGGGCCTTGTTGAAGTCCGAGCCCTTGGCCGTGGTGTATTGCGCGAACCACTTGCTGTTGCGGACGGTCGCGTTGTTCAGGGCCTGGGTCAGGATCGACTCGGACTGGATCTTGAACACTTCCGACTTGATATAGGATTCCATCGCGGGCACGGCGGCGCGCATGACGCCGCCGGTAGTGACTTCATTCGGATTGGCGATGCCTTCCGACACGCGCAGCTGCGCGGTCGAGACATAATTGGGGATCGTCTTCAGCAGCACGTACCACGTGCCCAGGCCGACCACCGCGCCGATCACGGCGACGACCGATAACAGCTTGACGTGCTGGCGTAGCAGGCGCACGGGATCGACCGGCTTGAACCGGCCGGCACCGGGGGACTGGGCCGCGGGCTGGGAGATATTCGGTAAAGGATGGTTACTCATGGCGTTACTGCTGCCTCCGTCAATTCGTCGGTCTGTTCCAACAGCTCGCGGGCACGCTGAAGGATCGTCGTATCGTTACTTTGCTCGGCGAGATCGATCGCCGTCTGTAGGTGACGCTTGGCCTCGGCCCGATAACCCTGCTTGATCAACAGCTCAGCAAGGTGCAGGTGGTTGGCACTTAAATCTTCTTCGGCGATGCTGGCTTCAAGCGATCGGCGGGCCTCGTCGGCCTGACCGAGCTTGAACTGCACCCAGCCGAGCGTATCAAGTATCTGGGCGTTCTTGGGCTCCACTTCCGCCGCCCGTTCGGCCAGGGGCAACGCCTCCGCCGGGCGTTCAAGATCCTCTCCCAGCAGGTACGCCATGTTATTCAGCACCGAGGCGTTCTTCGGCATCACGTCAAGCAGACGCTGGTAATACACCAGCGCTTCGGACGCACGCCCCGCCTGATGCAGTGCCGGCGCCATCACCTGGGCAAGCGCCAGGAGCTCGGTGGTGTCCTGTGCCCCCAGGCTCGGCTCCAGCGCTTTGAGCCGATCGATCGCCGCCTCGTTCCGCCCGTCCGACATCTCCAGACGCGCCAGCGTCAGGCTGAGCCACGCCTGCGAGGGCGGCTGCGACAGGCCCTGCAGCAGCGACGCCGTTTCGTCCAGCGTGTAGTCCTGACGGACCTGGGATGCTACGGCAAAAAACTGGTCACGGTTCGTGCAACGCTCGGCCGCGCGGGTGAACACCTGCGCCGCCTCATCGGTCTTGCCGGTGGCGTAGAGGGCACGGCCCATCACTGCCTGGAGCATCGGCTGGGGGTTCACCATGTCCGCGTTCTCACGCAACAGCGCCTGGGCGTCCGCAGCCTTGCCGTTCTCGATCTGGATCGTCGTCAGCTTCAGCAGCTGCCCCGGGTTCGGCGACAGCTCGAACACTTTCTTAAACGACGCGATCGCGCCGGTGACGTCGTTCTCACGCATCGCCAGGTCGCCCAGCACGGCGTGCCAGGTCGGGTCGTTGTCCTTGGATTGTTCAAGCCCCGCGCGGGCCAGTGTCTTGGCGCGGACCATGTCGCCGTCCTGCACCAGCACACGGATCAGGTTCAGCCGGCCCTCGTTGAATTCGGGGTGCCGGGAAACCATCGTGTTCAATTCACGCAACGCCTCGCGGCGCTCGCCCTGACGCTGGTACATCCCCACCAGCAGCCGGCGCGACAGCAGGTGGTCCGGGTCAAGGCTCAGGGCGGTGTTCAGGTCCTGGATGACCTCGGCGTTGAACTTCGGGTCACGCGACTTAAGCGCCGCACGCTCGTAGTGGTACACCGCCCGGCCCGGCTCGGCCTCGATCGCACGGTTCACCAGGCGGATCGCCTCGGCGTTATCGCCACGCGACTCCGCGATCAAAGCACGCAACGCGTCTTCCGTCGCGCCACCCTCGACACCGTCGAGCACCTTCGCAGCTTCGTCGAACTGTTCGGTGCGGATCATCGAGTCGGCCAGACGCAGACCGACCGCGTCTTCATCGGGGAACGACGTGTGCAATTCACGGTAAAGCGGCACCGCGCGGTCGTACGCGCCGCGCGAGAAATACAGCGCCGCCAGCTCGCGGGTCGCTTCACGCTGTGGTGACTCGACGGCGATCGCCTGCTGGTACGCCGTCAGCGAACCGGGGCCGTCACCCGACTGGAAGAGGAAACGCGCCAGCATCAGGTGGTCCGAGGCCTTCGCATCGCCGCCCAGCGAGGTGATGTAGTTCTTGATCACCTGCACGCCCCGGGCGGTGTCGCCCGCGGCGCTGTGGACCGACGCCAGGGCGACGACGTTCAGCGGGGTCTGGCCCTGCTTCTCGATCAGCCCCTGGATCATCTGGATGGCCGTGTCGGTCTGCCCGGTCTCCGCCAGCAGCATCGCCAGGGCACGCTCGTTGTCGGTATTCTCCGGCTGTTTTTCCAGAAGCTCGCGACGCTGCTTCAGCGCCGACTGCTTGTCGCCGTACCGGCCCTCGTAGCCCAGGTAAAGCTCACGCAGGCCCATGTGGTTGGGGTACTGCTTCTGCGCCAGACGCAGCATGCTCAGCGCCTCGTCGTGCCGGCCCTGCCGGTCACGGATCGCCGCCAGGCCGCGCATCGCGCCGAGGTTATCGGGCTTCTGCTTCAAGGCGGTCTCGTAGGCGGTCACCGCGTCCTGGTCGTTGCTCACGGCCACGTGCATGTCGCCGAGCATCCGCCAGCCCTCGGAGTTGATCGGCACGTCCGCCAGACCCGCACGCAGCGAAGCGATCGCCCCGGCGTGGTCCTGCTTCTTCGCCTGCAGCTGCGCGACGTAGAACTTGCCCGACGCCTCGTCGAGGTTCATCTGCACGGCCTTGTCCGAAAGCTTCTGCGCAAGGGCCATGTCACCGTCCTGCAGCGCGTAGGCGAACTGCATGTCGATGACCGCCTTGTCGTCGGGCTTGAGCCCCGCGGCCACTTTCAGTTCCGCACGGGCCTTTTCGTTATCGCCCGCCTGGGCGTACAGCCGGGCGCGGCTGATCGCACGCAGGAACGGGTCGTCCGTCTGGTTTTCGACCAGGTTCGAGATCACCTTGTCCACGTCGCCGCTGGCGGTCACGTCCAGCTGCTGCGTCAGACGGTCCAGGGTCGCCGCGTCACCGCCGGCGGCACGCGAGGCCGCGATCAACTGCATCCGGCCCTCGGTGCTCTCTTCGGCGGACAACAACGACGCCAGGATGCCCAGGTTGGTCGGGTCGGCGTTGAAGTATTGCTTGAGCATCGTGACCGCCTGGTCCTTGCGGTCGGCCTGGATCAGCAGCTGCGCCAGGCCCTGCGCCAGGTCGGGGCGGTTGGGCAGGTCCAGGTCCCGGTAGACCTGGATCGCCTTGTCGATATTGCCCTGAGCCGCGTACAACGAGGCCTGGGCGATCATCGCCCGTTCGTTGGCCGGGTCGTCGATCAGGACCGCGTCGAGGTGGTCCTGGGCCTTGACGAAGTCGAGCTGACGGATGTAGATGCCCGCCAGCGTCAGGCGCACGGCCGGGACCTTCGGGTTCACCTTGAGGATCTGTTCGTAACGCTCAGCCGCCGAGCCCCAGTCGCCCTGCTGGGCGCGGGCACGGGCCGAAAGCAGGATGGCCTCGGCCTTCTCACGGCTGAACGCGTCGTAGGCGTCGGCCGCCTTGTCGATGCTCAACAGGCCCTCACGGATCTTGTTCTGCGCCAGCGCCAGCCGGCCCTTCAGCAGCAGGATGCGCGGCTCCTCGCCCCGGCCGGTCGATACCATCCGGTCGATGATCTTGCCGGCCTCGGCGTGCATCGCCTTGCGTGCTTCGTCGCTATCGCTCTGCTCCGCGAGGCTGATCAGCAGGTCGGCGTATTCGATCTCGGCCGAACTCTTGAGCGTGTAATTAAGCAGAACGTCCAGGTAGTTGCCCTGCGTGCTCAGGCCCTTGACCCCTTCGAGCAGGGTCTTTGCCTGATCGAATTCGTTGACCAGTTTCAGCTCGTTGCCGAGCATCAGCTTGTAGCGCGGGTCCTCCGGGTGCGCTTCGATGGCGCGACGCAGCAGCGCGACCGCGCGTTTCACACCGATGTTGGCGTTTCCCAGTTGCCCGGCCGCCGGGTCGGCGTCTTCCACGACCGCCAGCTCGTCGGCGTAGACCGTCTTAAGGAATTGTGCGACCGTGCTGACCACCTCGAACGGCTCGGGCCTGGCCAGCAATTGCTGTTCGAGCTCGTTAAGCTGCGGCTTGATCGCCGCGTAAGGGTCGTCCTGATCGACATCCGGGCCGCGCGACGCCTGGTAGAGCACCTGGAGGTGTTCGAGCTTGCGGGTGGCGTCGTCCGGGTCGGCATCGGCCAGGCCCTTCATCATCGCCACGGCCTCGTCGCGCAGCTGCGCGGCCCGCGCGGAGTCACCGCCGGGGCGGTCTTCGCGCTCGGCCTCGAACAGCTTCCAGCGGGCCATCCCGTAGACCACCTCGGTGTCGTCGGGGTAGTTCTCCAGCGCCCAGTGGATGTCGTCGCGCACGCGGTCGATGTCCTCTTCGGCCTGCTCCGCGTCCAGGAACAAAAGCCCGTACACCGCGCGGTAGCGGCGAGCGAGCTTGTCCTGGTCGTTGTAATCCAGCCGGGCCAGCGCCGCCTGATAGGTGTATTGCACGAACGGGTGCTGACCGCCGCCGGTGCGGGTCCGGTCGATGAAAAGATCGATCAGGTCGGCGTAATCCTGGAGTGTCTGTTCGGAGTCCGGGTTGATCTGCGCGATGTTCAGCGTCCACTGCCTGGCGATCTGCAGCGCGTTGGTCGCCTCGACCTGGTCGGCCGCCGGCTTCTGCTGCACCGCGTCGACGAACTTTCGGATCACCGCGGGGTCGCTCTCGCTGCGGTTGACCGCGCGCTGGAGCGTTTCCACCGCCTCTTCGTACTTGCCCTCGGCCAGGTACTGCTCGCCACGGGCGACCAGTTCCGTCGCGTCACGCGACAAACGCTGTGCGACCAGCACCAGGCCGCCCACCAGGACGACCACGATTGCGCTGACGATGATGACGAACTTGGTATTTACGCGACCGGCCATTTGCTCTTACTCTCCGGAACCCGCCGCGGCGGCTTCCTCTGCGGGCCATCGGCCCTCGGTGACGTCCACCCAGTCGGGCAGACATGACATGATCTCGGGCATCAGTTCCGACAACAGCGAGGAAATCCGTTCCATCGCCTCGTCCTTGTCCTGCACGCTGACAGTGACCTGGACCTTGCAGTAGTAGCTGTATTTGTCCCGCAGGTCGAAGCCGTTGGCCCGCACCGCGTGCGGCGAGGGCAGGAACTTGCCGTTGGCGACGAAGAAGTAGGCGACGTTCACCTGGTCGCCGTTGCGCTGCGGGTTGGTGAACGTGAAGTAGGTCGCGGGGATGTCGACGGCGGGGATACGGACCACGTCCCCGAACCCCGTGTCCTTGACCGGGTGCAGGTAGGCGCCTTCCTTGGCCGGGTCCGCTGTGTAGCCGTCACCGCGGAGCAGCAGCGTCGTGCCGCCGCCGTCTTTCTGCACCAGACCACCGGCCTTGAAGCACTGCTGCGGGACGTGCGGCACCGTGTCCACCGTGCCCGTGTAATAGGCGATGTGCACGTCCGCGATCCGGCCGCGCGGGTTGCCCGTCCAGCTCGAATCCTCATATGTCCGATTCAGGTACATCGTCGTGCCCAACTCTTCGAGGATGTCCTTGCCCAACGGCGGGTCCTGATGGAGGAATTTCCAGTGGCCGGGCGGGTGTTCCAGCAGCTCGAGCGACTTGCGCAGCGGCACGTCCTTCTTGAACATGACCACTTCGTTGGCTTCGAGGATCGCGACCTGACCGACCATCGCGGTCACCAGGAAGCCCACACCCATCGCCATCGCCACGCCACGCTTGCGCCCGGCGCTGACACGGGTGTCCGCCGGGATCAGCCTCGGCCAGACACCCCGGAACGCCGCGAACATCAACACCACAATCACCAGCAGCGACCCGACCGCCACCATACGCATCACCGACTCGCTGCCGCCGAGCTGCTCGACCGCCAGGTCAGGACGTTCGGCGACGATCAGCATCACATACACCAGGCACGCCAGCAGCGTGATCCCCCCGCCGAAAAGAATCCCCTTGAAGATCGACGGCCCGTCTGACTCGGTCGGTTCGTAGGGGGCAGCGGCGAATACCTCGGCCTCGCCCCGCTCACGCACCTGTGTCTCGTCAGGGACGATCATCTTTTCCAGGATCCAGCCCAGCAGCAGGAACAACCCCGCCGCCGGGATCAGCATCAACATGCCAACGAAGATGTGGAAGTCGCCCTTGGAATATTCCGGGGCATAGACGTGCAGGAAGCCCAGCGTCGTGACGCGCCCGACGTTGACCGCTACCGCGATCGGCAGCGTCATGATCACCATGATCACGCGCTGCCACCAGGCGCGGGGCATCAGGAACGCCATCGCCACGCCCAACGCTAAAAACGCCATCAGCATCCGCAGCCCCGAGCAGGCCTCGGCGACGTTCATCGGCGGGTCGATCTTCATCCCCTGGTGCCAGATATCGATCGTGTTGCCACGCACGCTCGCTTCGAGGTCAAGCCCCAGCCCGATGATGTTCAATAACGCCGTCGAGCTGATCGACGCGATCGTCTGCAGCTTCAACGCGATGATCTCCCAGAGCTTCTGCGAGACCTTCACGCCGAACCCCAGGTAAAGGATCGGGAACCACAGCACGGTCATCATCTTCGGGCCCAGCACAAACAGCACCAGCCCGAACAGGCCGATGATCATGCTGTAGCCCTGGAACATGTCGTTGCGCCCGGGGTAGATCCAGAACGCGTAGCTGACCATGCCCACGAGCATGATCGGCAGGCCCCACCAGCAGACCCGTGTGGGCAGTTGCATCAGCCGGACGCGGTTCTGGAAAAGGTAATACACCCCGATCACGGGCACCAGCAGCGCGTGCGACCAGTCGTTGTCTTCCAATGAGATCTGAAACGAGCGCCACAGGAAGTTCCAGTGCAGCGCAACGAACAAGGACGTGAGCAGGCCGATCCATACCCATCCGCGTGGGGTGATCAGCGGCCGCGCCTCGCCGGCGGTCGTCAGGTTCGTCGCCGCTGTGCTGGTCATGCCCTGAAACTAACCTCTAGTCCAAGTGTCTTCTCACCTGCCACGACCGGCCGCCCCCACGGTTTACAGGCCCCACCGGGCCGGCCGCCGTCGTGATAATACGCCCGCCCAAACGGCCCGGTTCTATATAAACCGACACCCGTGGGGCTCTCTAAAGCCCTTCAATCCGTTTTGATGCGGACCCCACCCGTCTCCGGGCGGCCCGATCCGGCCCGCGGCCGTCACATCCATGTGAGTGTTGTACCCGTCACACCCGCCGCGGCATCCAACCGGGCCCGGGCGGCGGAATATCCTGCCAGCCCGCCGAACACGTCAACGGCGAGCCGGCCCGGCTCCGGCTTAAAATCTCAGGCCGTCCACCTTGTTACCAAAGACGTCCGTGTTGAAGTTGCGATCCAGCACGAACCCGAAGCCGTACGTCGAACGCAGGCCGTTGCGGAAGATCGCCAGCGGCGTGGCCAGCGCGTTGGTGCCGATGTTGATCACGTCGTTGGCCTTCAGGAACAGGTCCGGCTCCGTGCCGTTGAAGATCGCCCGCAGGTTGATGCGGACGGTCGCTTCCTGGTCGACGCCGATACGGCGGATCAGGTCAACACGTTCGGGGATGCCGATCGCGGAGATCCCGCCACCGGACGCGATCAGTTGCTTAAGCGTCAGGTCCTTTTCACCGGGGATGTTGTACGCACCCGGGCGGTTCGACGCGCCCATCAGGTACACGAACCCGCCTTGCTGACCGGGGACCTTGATGATGTCGCCCGGGCGGATCACGATGTTGTATCGCATGTCGCCGGCGTTCAGGCGGTCGTAGGGGACCTCGATCACGCGCTGCGTGATAAGTTGCGACAAGGCGCTGTCATTCATCGCGCCTTCGCCGCCCGCGGCGCCTTCATCGCCCACGCGGACCCATTCCCCGCCGACGTTCACCCATTGCGCCCGCTTGCCGCCACGATCGAGGCTGGAATCCAGCCCGGAAGGCGCCGCATGGGCCGGCTCGGTCGGCGCGCCGGGGGCCGGACCGGCACCCGCGCCGCTATCGACGCCTTCGAGCAGTTCATTGATCAGGTCCGACGCGTTTTCAGGCACCGGGGGGGCCGCTTCGACCGGTTCGTCACCCTCGTTACCCACGCCTTCCGGTACGACACCCGCGACGTCCGACGTCAGCGGGGTTTGCCGGATCACCAGCACGCGCTGCGTGCGGTCCGGGATGCCGTTGGCCATCGCCAGCGCGTCCATCAGGCGGAAGTCAGGACGCGGGATCGTGAACAGACCCGCACGTGTGCCGCCCTGCAACGGGGATGAGACAACAGTAAACGTGTTGAGCGTCGAGCCTTGCAGGATCACGCTCACGGTCGCGTCGCGGATGATGTCCCGGCGTTCAAGCAGGTCGGCGATGTGTTCTTCCAGTTGCGACGCCGACTTGCCCGCGGCCTTGACCGGCCCGACGAACGGCAGACGCACCAGGCCCGTCCCGTCGATCTGACGCTGATACGCCGCTTCCTGGCCCGGATCGACCAGCTCGAAAATAACTACGGCGATCGTGTCGTTCGGCGCAAGCGTGTATTCATTGAAATCGGGACGCAAGTCTTCCGGCGTTACCTGACTAAGCGATACTTCCAGCGCGTCGCGGCTCTCGATCACGTCGATACGGTCGAGGATCGGCATCGTGATCGGCGTGTGTTCCCAACGGCCCACCACCGACGGGTCCATCCACGAGTCCGTCTCGCAGCCGATCGGGCCGGCGGCTAGCACGGCACCCAACAGCCCGAACACACCGATACGACTCTGCCAGTTCCGGTTTTTGTTTCGCGTCACCGCTCGCTCCTGCCTCTGGGTCAATTTGAGAGGTCGTCTATTCGTTTTAATACCTGCCCACCAACACGATCATGCGGGCACTTCCGAAGGGGGCCTGCAAGTCCCCTATCTTAAAGCAAATCGATACAAAAAGCACCTGCCGACCCCGGCCGGGCAATACTTACCGGCGTTCCACCCCGGACCCGCCCCCGGCCCCACGTCTTGACCCCGGCCAGACGGACAGGCCGGCAAGCTTTCACCAAGCATCGGCGTATCGCAAGCCGGACCTGACCGCCCCCGACCCGGAACCCGCAATTCAGCCGGTATAACCCCTACAAACCGTGCGCTTGCCCAAAGACCACCCTTGATCCACAATGCCCCTGTCCCATAACACGCAAGAATCCATAGACATGCCAGACCAACCCAGAATCAGCATCATCGGCGACGGGGCTATGGCCACCGTCCTGGCGCTGCTCTTAGAAAGCAAGGGGTTCGACGTCATCCTCTGGGGCGCTTTCCCCGACCACGTCGCCGAGATCATCCAGACCCGAGAAAACCGTAAGTATTTGCCAGGATACCGTTTACCAGATCGTATCCACATCACCCCAAGCGCCCAGCGCGCCCTCCAGGGGGCCGACCTGATCGTCAACGCCGTGCCTACCCAGTTTATCCGATCGGTCTGGGAACGCCTGTCCCCGAACGTGCCGGCCGGCGTCCCCGTCGCCAGCATCGCCAAGGGCATCGAGACGGACACCGCACTCCGCCCCACCCAGATCATCGCCCAGGTCCTCCAGGCCGCCGGCCCCGGTTCCGCCGACGACCCCGACCGCCCGGCCCGACCGCTGGCCACCATCTCAGGCCCCAGCGTCGCCGACGAACTCGCCCGTTGCCTGCCCGCCACCGTCTGCGCCGCCAGCGACGACACCCAATTCGCCCGTATGCTCCAGCAGGTCTTCACCACCCACTGGTTCCGCGTCTATACCAATAAGGACCTCTTGGGCACCGAACTCGCCGGCGCGACCAAGAACGTCATCGCCCTGGCCGCCGGTATCCTCGACGGCCTGCAAGCCGGCAACAACGCGAAATCTGCCCTGCTCTCACGCGGACTCGCTGAGATCACCCGCCTGGGCGTCGCTATGGGCGCAAGCCAGGAAACCTTCTTCGGCGTCGCCGGCGTAGGCGACCTCGCCACCACCTGCTTCAGCCCCACCGGCCGAAACCGCACCTGCGGCGAACAGCTCGGCCGCGGCCGGAAACTCCAGGACGTGCTCGACCAGATGCCCGGCGTCGTCGAGGGCGTGCCCACCACCAAGGCCGTCGTCAGACTCGCCGAGAAATACCGCGTCGAGATGCCCATCACCCAGGCCGTCCACAAAGTCCTCTTCGACGGCCTGGACCCCCTCGAAGCCATCAGCATGCTGATGAATAGGGAACTTAAGCCCGAATCTATTGGGTGAAACAATATATAAAGTATTTTAAGTCTTGTTAATATTGCCCCCGTCGCCTTGCTGCTTCCATTTCGACGGCTGATCGGGGCGATGAATTAAAAAATGCTGGACACTTCCCCCTGAAGGAGTAAGCTAGGCCTATCCGCGTCTGGCCCGCAGCGACCGGAACAGGCCTCAGGCCCTGATGCCGGTCATTTAGCACAACATGCTTGCAACCTGGGAGAACGAAACGAGGTCCCAAACGGAGAGGGAGTGGACAATGAAGCACATACAACCCTTGCCACAGATGATGGTAGTTTCGGCCTGCTTAGCGCTGGCTTTGGTGACGCTATCTACATCAACCGAAGCGCTAGCCGGCGGGGCCACCCCGAATTGGCAAGGCGATGATGTCACTTCGCCCTCCGACTATGGCACGGCGGAAAACTGGGACCTCGGTTTTGTGCCGGGGATGGACGAATACATCACCTTCCCAGACACGGCGTCGACCTTCGTGGTGGACCTGGGCGGCGATCGCACAGTCAATGGAGTGACTTTTTCCGGCGCCACCGGTTACACGATTAACAGCAACACCATCGAGGTAACGAACTTAGCAGGAATCGATGTGCTTGCAGCGGCCGTGACGCACACGATCAACAGCAATGTGGTGATCAGTGACAATGTGCCACACGACTGGTCCATCGGCGGCGGCGCGACACTGGTCGTGAACGGCATCCTTAGTGACGGTGCCAATATCCCGTCTTTGATCAAGTCCGACACCGGCACGCTCACGCTGACTGGGGCCAACACCTACAGCGGCGGCACGGTTATCAAGCGGGGAGAAATCTCTATCAGCAGCGACGCTAACCTCGGCGACTCAGGCAGCGGCGTTGAAATCTTTACGGGCGCCGGCTTGTTCGTGACCGCTTCGCATACCACTTCACGCGATATCACGGTCACCAAGCAGTCCGGATTGAGCGCCGCTCAGTTCAGGATCGACTCTGGCCAGGTCTACACGATCGACGGCGTGATCGACGGCAATGTCGGGCCCACGTTTCGCGGGCCGGGCACGGTTGTCTTGAACGGCAACAACACGTTCAATGCATCGCAGTCTTTCGGGTCCATGTCACTCACTTCCGGCGTGACGGTTGAAGTCAGCAACGACGCTAATCTGGGCGACCCTTCGGTAAACCTGGAGTTCTCCGGTTCCGGGCCCACCCTGCACGTGACAGCGACTCACAGCACAAACCGCAGCTTCCGATTCTACTTTAGCAACGAAAATATCAGCGTCGCCACGGACGAGAACTACACGATCAACGGCAACATCGCCGCACCCAACAGCAGTGGGTTCAACAAGATCGGCGGCGGTTCACTGACGCTCACCAATGCCAACAACTTCAACGGTGGCGTGCGGGTCAACGCGGGCACGCTGCTGGCCAACAACACCACCGGCTCGGCAACCGGCTCGGGCACGGTGACTGTCAATGATGGTGCGACATTGGCCGGCATCGGGTCGATCGCCGGCGGCGTGACCGCCAACTCCGGAAGTACCGTCGCACCGGGCGCATCGCTCGGCATCCTCACCGTGGGCGGATTGACCTTGAACGGCGGGTCGATGTTCGCGGTGGGGTTAATCGGCGACGGCGGCGTCGCGGGCACTGACTTCGATTTGCTCGACGTCACAGGGAACGCCTCGCTCGGTGGCAGCCTCTCAATCGAGTTGTTCAACGCTTTCTTGCCTGACGCATCCGACACATTCACGGTGCTTAACGCCAATACGCTCAGCGGCGCGTTCGAAAATGTCGCCGACGGCGGGCGGTTGCTGGTTGAGGGCGGCGAAGGGTCCTTCCTCGTCTCCTACGATGGCACGACCAACGCGGTGCTATTGTCGGACTTCATTGCCGGCCCCATCCTGCTGGAGGGTGACCTGAACGGCGACGGCTTCGTCGGCATCGCCGACCTTAACATCGTCCTGGGCCTGTGGAACCAGAACGTCACCCCCGGCGACCTGCTGCAGGGCGATCCGTCGGGCGACGGGTTTGTGGGGATCAGTGACCTCAACGTCGTGCTGGGCAACTGGAACGCGGGCACGCCGCCGAGCGAGATCGTCGCAACCCCGGAGCCCACCAGCCTCACGCTGCTGGGCCTTGGCGGCCTGATCCTCGCGAAGCAACGAGGCCGCCGTTAGACGGCAGCCCCAATCATATTAGAAGGCAGTTGATTCCGATGACGATCGTGTGATCTGTCGGACTAATCGACATATCCTTCCCGATCGTTATATCACTCAATCAATGGTTGCTTAAGCCCCGCTGCGGCGTAGCCGATGCGCTTGCGGTGGCACAGCCCGCATTCAAACACGAACCGGACGACCGACCCAGCGGGGCCGTGCGCCTCTGGCTCAGCCAGCGGCAGTGGATGGCTGTGCTCGAAAGCACCGAGCGCAGCGCACGTGAGACGAGCAACAACGACACGCTCCCGATCGATAACCAGCGTGAGCACACCCGCCTGCCCGCGCCGCAAGACGCACGCTGCCTGATCCGGCTGGGCAACAACACCGACCAGCACGGGACCTACATGGTCAGGCTCCGCGATATCTCGGCCTCCGGCCTGGGGTTTAACAGCGACCAGCCGTTCACGCCCAAAACCCGCTGCACCGTCGCGCTGCAGGACGAGCAGGGCCACGGCCTGGTCTGCGCCGCCAGCGTCATCTGGTGCAAACCGCTCGCCGACGAGCAGCACGACGTGGGCATCCAGTTCGATCAGCCGATCGATGCCCACCGTTTCGCTACGGATTCCCCCGAAGACGTCCCCTGCTGACCGGGCCACGCGATGAACCCGAAAAAGTCCTCCAAAAACACCGGCGCACTGAACACGCTTCGGCAATCCCTCAGCGTCGAGGAGTGGCAGCAGGCGCTCGCATCCGCCAAGGCACAACGTGCGTCCGCTGCGCCCGAGCTTGATCGCCGTGACAGGCAGCAGAAGCGCCACCAAGCGGTGCGCCGTTGCCTGCTGCGCGTCGATCGTGGCGAAGCCGCGCCGGGCATCTACGTCGTGCGCTCCAGCGACATTTCTTCGGGCGGCCTGCGCCTGATCCACGGCGGGGCCATCGACCCGGACACGATCTGCTGCGTCATCATCGAGACCGAGCAGGGCCAAAGCATCGCCGCCGGCGGCGTGGTCGCCTGGTGCAACCCCATCGACGACACCGACCCGCCCGCCTACGAGTTGGGCGTCCGTTTCTACACACCGATCGACGCCGACATCTTCGCCGACCAATCCGACCCGGCCGAAGAAGCGGCGTGAAGCCGGCCGTCACAAGCGCCGTGCATCCATTCCATCACCCACGACTACCACGCCACCAAGCGTTCTCGGACGCGGATTGTCTTTTTGTGGTTATTAACCTGTGCCGGTTGTAACGGTTATGCCGGTTGGGTCATGCGGTGGACCCTTCGGGCGCGTTGCGTCTGGGTAGGGGCTTATCCGGGGGCCGGTTAGCGACGATAGATAACCCGACACCCATCGTCCGGCCGGACGGCTTGGGAGGGCCGGTGACGGTCCGCCCGCCCGGCCAGGAGAGACGGGGCTATTGCCGTGAGGGCCCGATGGAACTGGATACGATCCTCAAGACCGCGCTGGACATGGACTGCTCGGACATCCACCTGATCGCCGGGCACGTGCCGATGGTGCGTCAGCACACGGTGATGACCCCGCTTGATTATCCCGTGCTGACCGCCGAGGGCGCGATGCGGATGCTCAAGCAGATGGCCGGCGAGGACCAGATGAAGGTCTTCGAGAAGATCAAGGACGCGGACTTCTCCTATGAGATCCCTGGCCTCGGCCGTTTCCGTGTCAACGCCCACCTTCAACGCGGCGCGGTCGGCATCGCGTTGCGTGCGATCAAGACCGAGATCCCCCCGCTAAAGAACCTCACGCTCCCGGAAGTCATCAGCCGGCTAACTTACCTGCCGCGCGGCCTGGTCCTCGTGACCGGCGACACCGGCTCGGGCAAGTCGACCACGCTCGCCGCCATGATCGACGCGATGAACAAGCGCTACCACAAGCACATCATCACGCTCGAAGACCCCGTGGAATACTCCCTGATCAGCGATAAGTGCGTGATCGAACAGCGCGAACTCGGCGCCGACACGCCCAGCTTCGCGTCGGGCCTGCGTCACGTCCTGCGTCAGGACCCCGACATCATCCTCGTCGGTGAAATGCGTGACCTCGAGACGACCGCCGCCGCCATCACCGCGGCCGAGACCGGCCACCTCGTGCTTAGCACGCTGCACACCGTCAACGCCTCGCAGACCATCGAACGTATCATCGATATGTACCCCGCCGACCAGCAGAACCAGATCCGGTCCATGCTGGCCAACACGCTCCAGGCGGTTATCTCCCAGACCCTGTTCAAACGCATCGACAAGAAGGGCATGGTGCCCGGCGTCGAGATCATGCTCTGTACCCCCGCGGTGCGCAACCTGATCCGTGAAAACCGCGCGTTTGAAATCCCCAACGTCATCGAGACCAACCGCGCGCTGGGCATGAACAGCCTGGACAACTCGATCGCCGAGCTGTTCTTTAACGGCATGATCAGCCGCGAGGACGCGATCGCCCAGGCGGCGTACCCCGAGAAGCTCGAACGGGCGCTGGTCGCTTAACGGAGCAAAGCCATCGGCTAATAGTCATGAGCTATTAGCTTGGAGAAGAAGAGAGACCGATCAGTAACCAGGATTGGCCGGAGGCACACAGCTAATGGCTAACGGCTAAAGGCTAAGGGCTCACAGACATGCCGACATACCGCTACCAGATGAGAACCAGCGGCGGACAGACGTCCGTGGGCATCCTCAGCGCCGACAGCGCGCTGGCGGCCGCCCAGCAGCTGCGCTCGCAGGGCAACACCGTCCT
Organism: Phycisphaerales bacterium; assembly: GCA_041402025.1. Lineage (GTDB taxonomy): Bacteria > Planctomycetota > Phycisphaerae > Phycisphaerales > Phycisphaeraceae > JAJRRS01. Next base: position 86,915 of record JAWKTA010000010.1, read on the forward strand.
GCAGCTGACCCCGATCAGTGCCGGCGGGGCCAAGACGCTCGGCGATCGGCTCAAGGCCATGAACTACAGCTCGGGCCCCAGCGCCCGGGACGTGCTGAACTTCACCACCCAGCTCGCCGTCATGGTCCGCGCCGGTATCAGCCTCCGTGCCGCCATCGAGGGCATCGCCGAACAGACCGAAAACGCCAAGTTCAAGAATATCCTCATGGAGATCAAGCAGGACGTCGAGTCCGGCAAGCAGTTCTCCGAGGCGCTACAGAAACACCCCAAGCTCTTCGGCCCGCTGTACGTCAACATGGTCCGCGCGTCGGAAATGTCCGGCAGCTTCAGCCAGATGCTCGAACGTGTCGCCGCCTACCTCGCGCAACAGATCGAGACGCGCGCCATGGTCATCGGCGCGATGATCTACCCGGCCGTGATCGGTGGGCTGGCCGTCGCCGTCACCATCTTCCTGCTGACCTTCGTGCTGCCGCGCTTCGCCGCCGTGTTCCAGGGCAAGGAATCGGCGATGCCCTGGCCGACCATCTTCCTGATGAACCTGTCGGCGTTCATGGTCGACTGGTGGTGGGCCGTCGTCCTGGCCATCATCGGCGCAGGCGTCGCCGTGTTCTTCTTCGTCAAGACCGAGGCCGGCGGCTGGTGGTTCGACGCCACCAAGCTCCGCTTCCCCATCTTCCAGAAGATGTTCCGCGCGCTGTATATCAGCCGCAGCCTCCACACCATGGGCGAGCTGGTCAACGCCGGTGTCCCCATGCTCGATACCCTCGCCATCACCGGCGACATCAGCGGCAACCGCCTGTTCCGCAGGCTCTGGCGCAACGTCTACACCTCGGTGAAACAGGGTAAGAAGATCGCCATGCCGCTTAACAAGAGCAACCTCCTGCCCCGCGCGGTCGTGCAGATGATCGCCGCGGGCGAAGAATCCGGTAAGCTCGGCGAGGTCCTCGATGAAATCTCCAGCTTCTACGCCAAGCAGCTGCGCGAGGTCATCAAGACCGTCACCAGCATGATCGAGCCGATCATGATCATCATCATGGGTTCGGTCGTCGGCTTCATCGCCATGGCCATCATCCTCCCGATCTTCAAGCTCTCGACACTGGTCAAGTGACCCGATGGCGGAAGTCGGATGGACGTTGATGGACGGGTTGTAACGAGCACAACGGATGTAGGGGCCGATTTGTGTCCGGTAAGCACGCCGATGATTTTTATGGTGTCGGATTGAATCGTAGGTTTGAACTTGATGCTGAATACACACGCACGGGTACGCCCATGAGACATCCCCAACCCGCCATCCACCATCGCCCATTGCGGCGCAGCCGCGAACGCGGCTTCACCCTCATCGAGGCGGCGCTGACCACCGTCATCGTGGGCACCGGTGTGCTCTCGATCGTCGCCGCGCAGCAGGCCTACCACCAGAAAAACGACTGGGCCCAGCGCACCGGCACCGCCATGCTCCTGGCTAACGAGATCCGCGAGCTGACCCTGCCCATGCCCATGGCCGACCCGATCACGGGGACCGCCACCGTCGGGCCCGAGGCGGGCGAGAACAACGTCAACAGCTACGACGACCTGGACGACTTTGCCGGCAGCCCCGTCGGCGGTGAGTACGTGGGCGTGACCTTTGACCCGCCGATCGACGCGCTGCGTCGCCCGATCGCCGATATGGCCGGCTGGTCACAGCACGTCACAGCGATGAGCGTTCTGGTAGACAACATCGCCGTCGATCCCGCGCTGGCCCAGCCGCTGGGCAGCACACCCATGATGCGCATGTCCGTGGACGTGCTCTACCAGGGGCCCAACGACGCCGAAGCCAACCTCATCACCACGCTGACGTGGGTGATCGGGAAGTAGAAAGCCGTTAGCCAATAGCCGTTAGATGTGGGCTTGAATCCGATCCAACGACGTAAACGAGAACGCGAGGCCGGGAGTTGTTGAAGATGGCCGGTAAAGTAAGAATCACGCAACGACACATCCGCGAGCGCGGCGTCGGCGCGATCCTCGCGATGATGTTCCTGGTGATCTTCTCCTCGCTCGCCGCCGCGATGGCGATCGTCTCGCAGGGCAACCTCACCACCGCCGACAGCTCGCTGAAGATCAACCGCTCGCTCGCCGCCGCCGAGACCGGCATGCGCTTCATGATCTACCGCATCAAGCAGGTCACCCAGGGCGATATCGCCGCGGGCCTGCCCGGCATCAAGATCCGTGAGGGTGAGATCGACGACGCCCTCGCCGACACCCTCTGGACCGATGCACGCACCCAGCTCAAGGACCTGCTCGCCGGCGACTTCCAATACCAGGACGGCAACGCCCCCTATGTCGACGGCACAAAGCTGATCGTCCCCGAGATCCCCGTCGGGCCGGGCCAGCCTTCTTTCAGCGCCGTCTTCGAGCCGCACCCGCTGGCCGGCGAAGTCTACGACGACGCGATCTACCAGCGCCCGCCCTACAGCACGATGGACCCGCCGGTCTCCGACGCCAACCCGCTGGGCCCCCAATGGGTCCGCATCACCGTCACCGCCGCCGACGGCGTCGCGCCCAACCGCGTCTTCCGGTCCGTCACCATGGACTTTAAGATCGAGAAGAAGATCCGTTTCGCCCTGCTTTCCAAGAGCAGGATCATGATCGGGCGCAACGTCATGATCGAAGGCCCGATCGGGTCCTCGTTCATGGAAACCAACCTCGAGAACGGCCACCCCATCCAGATGGAGAGCGACTTCCGCGGCCTCGACGCCGCGCTCGACGCCAACCTCGACCTCTTTAAGAACACCCTCATCGCCAACGACACCGACGGCGACAACCGCCTCGCCGTCGCCAGCTCCGCCGAGGTCGACGGCATCGCCGACCCCTCTTCCCTGGACTACGACAAGGACGGGTACATCGACGATTATGACTTCTTCATGGCCGCCTACGACACCAACGCCGACCTGAAGGTCAGCCTCGCGGAGGTCGATCCCTCCGGCACGGAGATCGACCACCAGCAACTGCTGCGTCTGATTGACACGTTCGGTAACCCCAGCCGGGAGGGCTATAACGACGGCTTCATCGACGAGTACGACCGCTACGCCAAGATCCGCGGCGAGGTTTACATCACGGCCGACAAGCAGGGCTGGGAGGAAGGCGCAGCCGACCCCGACGGCCCGGGCGGCGCGGACGGCGCTTACCAGGACTACTTCCAGGGGCCGATCCATCCAGGCTTCGGCGAAGACCCGATGACCTTCGAGGCCGACACCGACAACGTCCACGAGTTCGAGCCCGACGACTTCAACGTCGCCTCGTTCAAGGCGATGGCGAGCAACGACTTCGCCTCGCAGGCCGGCGCGCCTTCAGGCACCGTCACCGAGGCCGTCCCCTACGGCGCGGCGTATCCTTACGAGTACTACGAAAGACCGGTCTACGAAAACATAACCTTCGACAATGTCATCATCCCCAAGGGCACCAACGCCCTGTTCCGCAACTGCACGTTCGTCGGCGTGACTTTCGTCGATACCATCGAGGAAAACACCGACCCGGACTTCAACTACTGCGGCATGCAGGAATCCGACGGCACGCTTAAGCACCCGGACCGAATCGTCACCATCGACGGCACGGACTACGGCGGCCCCTCAGACCCGCTGGGCACCAAGCAGGTGTCCAACAACATCCGTTTCGACGACTGCACCTTCAACGGGTCGATCGTCACCGAATCGCCTAACGAATTCACCCACGTCCGCAACAAGCTCTCGTTCACCGGCACGACGCGGTTCATCCTCGAATCGCCGCTGACCGCCGCCGAGCAGAAGCTCTTCCGACGCAGCACCCTGCTCGCGCCACACTTCTCGGTCGAGATGGGCACCTTCATCGCGCCGGACGACATCCAGGAAACCGTCGAGATGTCCGGCACCATCGTCACCGGCGTGCTGGATATGCGCGGCCAGGTCAAGATCGTCGGCACCCTGCTGACCACCTTCAACCCCGTGAGCAACACCGGGCCCGTCCTCGGCGACACCAGCCCGCAGTTCAATACCACCCTCGGCTACTTCTCCAGTTCCTCCGGCGACCTCGAGTCCGAGCTGCCCGTCAACGGCGTCGGCGTCATCCAGGTCCGCTACGACCCCACACTCCCGCTGCCCGACGGCATCCTCGGGCACATCGACCTCACACCCAGCTTCGCCACCTACCGGGAGGGCGGACAATAAGAATTGCTGATTTAGGATCGCTGATTGCTGAAGTAAAAGACATACCAAGGAAGACGCACGGTTGACACGGAGACTTGACATGACAACACATCAGCGATCAGCCTTCAGACTTCAGCGATCCCGCGCCGCGGGCCTATCGCTCGTCGAAATGCTCATCGCCCTTTCGATCACGGCGATGCTGCTGACCGCCACCATGGTCGCCATCGACGCCAGCTTCCAGGCCTACGCCGCCGCCGCGGAATCCGCCAGCACGCAGTCCGCCACGCGCATGGTTATCAACCGCCTGCTCACGCTCATCCGCACCAGCACGGCGCACGGCCCGCTGCTGCCGGACCCGACCGACGACCCGCCGGTTGTCCTACTCGCCGACAAAACCACGATCCAGAGCTATTACATCCAACTGCTCAACCCGCAGGGCGACCTGATCCGCATCGAGTACCGCGATTCGACCCACGCCACCAACCCTAACGAGCTGTGGCTGATCGTCGATCCCGCCGGCGGCGGACCGCAGGAGCAGCAGCCGATCATGGGCGGCGTCACCTCCTGCACCTTCTACACCCACCGCCGAATCGACTCCGACGGCGTGCTGGTCCTGGAACGCGGCTCCATCGACATGACCGTCGTTGCCGACGACGACGCCAGCCTCGCGCTCGAGGGCGCGGAGCTGCCCCCCATCCGCGTCATCGCTTCCACCATGCCACGCAAGCTCGACTGACCGCGAGCCCCGATCCTTCGTCATTGCATCCATCACGAAGCCCACGTTCTTAGAACGTGGGCACTCTTATTATATCTTCACACACCGGTGTCGTGCATATCCCCCTCCTCGCCCCGCCACCTGTAACGCGCGTGACCTCTGTAGCGGGGGGAATAACCGATATTTATGCCTATAGGACCTTGCCCCGCCGGCGCTGAATCATACATTTCAACCGTAACAATAGTGCGGCATGACCCGTTCCGTGTGGAGCGGGACACGGAAGCGAAGGACAAAGTCACGCCGCGTGTACGAGTCGATCAAGAAGGGGTAATCACATGTTTAGCAAACGACTGTTGATCGGTGCCTTGGCGGCGACGGGCTTCATGGCCCTGCCCTCACAGGCGGACACCATCGAACTCACCGGCGTGATCCGTGACTTCCAGACCAGCCACCCGGACTTCGAGACCTATCCCAATACCTACAACAAGGTAATGGCTACGCTCGGCGAAGACGGTAAGCCCGTTCTGGACATGACCTACTACAACCTCAAGAAGGGCACCAGCGGACAATCGGTGTATTCCGCCGCGTCGTTCGCGCAGTGGTTCCAGGATGTTGTAGGGGTGAACATCAGCATCCCCTATTCCATCACGCTCGATAACGGGCAGGAAGGCCCGGGCGGCGTCTACTCATACGCACGTGAAAAGCAGATGCCCGCGCCCTACAACTACTTCTTCCCGATCGACAACATGGGCTACGGCCTCACGCCCAATAGTGCGGAGTGGCCCCTGCGCTGGGCGTCGGGCGGCGTACACAACTTCCACTTCACCTATGAGCTGAAGACCGAGTTCACCTACACCGACCCGGCCACGCGTGAAGACGCCATGGTCTTCTCGTTCACCGGTGACGACGACGTGTGGGTGTTCATCAACGGCAAACTCGCCGTGGACTTAGGCGGCGTGCATAGCCAGAAACAAGCGTCGGTCAACCTCGACGCCGCCGCCGAGATGCTGGGCCTGGAACCGGGCGGGACCTACACGCTGGACCTGTTCTTCGCCGAACGGCACACCAGCGAGTCGAACTTCCGCATCGAGACCACGCTCCAGCTCAAGGAAGTCCCGCCGACCACCGTCAGCCCGCTGTACGATTAAGCAGCACGGCTGTTACCTGTAACGCCTTTTAACCCTTCGGTTGGCCCACGGGTGTTAAGCCCGTGGGCCGCTTTATGCGCGCAAAGGCACATGACGAGGCATGATCACAAGGGGCAATATTATTGGCCCGGGTGGCAATCGAATCGTATGCTTAAGACGGTAACCGTCCGGGCACAACCGCCCCACCACCGCCAAAATCGTACCCATGTAGTTCCGGTACGACTCGCGGCGCCGCGTGCCGCTCCGGGCGCGGCGTCGTTTATTTTAATGAGCTGACGCGGGCACGGGCCAAACAAAAACGACCGGCCCGACGTTTTGCCGGGGCCGGTCGCTTGATAAGGGCAATACCTGGGAATCTTAGTTCGCGCGACGCTTGGCGATCAGCAGCGAGCCGATGCCGATCAGCGCCAGCGAAGCCGGCTCGGGCACGTTCAGGTTGCCGGTGATCTTGCTCGACCCGCCGCCGCCGTTGGGCACGGGCCCGACGGTCTGGAGCCTGCCGGCGATGGTCTGATTCTCGAACAAGGAGAGCGTCAACCCGCTGGGGTGCGAGAGCGTAAACGTGGTGGTGGACAACAGGCCGCTGGATGCGCCGGGCTCGCCGAACGCGATGCCCGCGTCCATCGCACCGGGCGAGCCGCCGCCGTTAAGGTTGTTATTGGCGCTGCCGACCGAGCCGACGCCGCCGGAGAAATCGAACGCGGTGATGTCCGCCCCGACCACGGTCATGCCCGCCAGGAACGAATCGTCGCTGATATTGAACCAGAACCCGCCCCAGTCGCCGGTGTTCGTGTGCCCGGGCTCCTGGACGGTCGTGAGCGTGACCTTGATGTCATTGCCGACCTGCTCGAACACGGCCCGGCCGATCATGTCGCTCCCGGTGTATTCGTTCATGTCACCCGAGACCATCGCGGCATCGGCTACCGATACCTGCACCAACAGCGCCGCAGCCAGGCCCGCCACTACCGCCAGCCCACGCATCGGACGAATGAATCCAGGCATGTTCTCTCCCTCCAGGTGATTCGGCACATCCCATCAGGTAGCCACTAAAACTGATAGCGCAGCCTGACCTCCGGGGGGCCGGGGTTGGATACTTCCCCAAACATGCCACAGATAGAGCTGAAAGCAACAGCTGCGCCGTGTAAATACTAAAAAACAGGCCTTAACGCCTGGGCAAGATAGGCAAGATAAGCACCCGTATCGGTATAGCCACGACGGTTCTATGAACCGCGGACGCGCTTAGACCCGCTTGAGGATCAGCGTGTCGTTCTGCCCGCCGAAGCCGAAGCTGTTGGACAGGCACACATCCACCTTCGCGTCCCGCGCCGCGTTGGCGACGTAATCCAGGTCGCACTCGGGGTCGGGGTTGTTCAGGTTGTGCGTCGGCGGCAGCTTCTGGTCACGAAGCGCCAACACACACGCGATCGCCTCGCATGCGCCGGCGGCGGCGATCAGGTGACCGAGCATGCTCTTGATCGAACTCATCGGGATCGACTTCGCCCGCTCGCCGAACACGACCTTGACCGCCTTGGTCTCGATCGAGTCGTTCTCTTTTGTGCCCGTGCCGTGGGCCGAGATGTAGTCGATGTCGTCAAGCCCGAGCCCCGCATCTTCGAGCGCGAGGTTCATGCTCATCGCCGCGCCCCGCCCGTCGGGGTGGATATCGGTGATCCGGTACGCGTCCGCCGTCGAGCCGTAGCCCGCGACCTCCGCCAGGATCGTCGCCCCGCGCGCCTGCGCGTGTTCCAATGTCTCCAGGACGAGCATCCCCGCGCCTTCACCCATCACGAACCCGTCACGGTCCACGCTGAAAGGCCGGCTCGCACCTTGCGGATCGTCATTGCGGTTGCTCAGCGCGGTCAGCCGGTTGAACCCCGTCACGCCCAGCGGGTGGATCATCGTGTGCGCCCCGCCGGTGATCATCACGTCCGCATCGCCGCGCCTTAGGATCTCCGTCGCCTCCCCGATCGCCTGCGTCGAGGCGGCGCACGCGGTCAGGCAGTTGTACGCCGGTCCTTGGGCATCGAACTCGAGCGCCAGGTGCGTCAACGGCATGTTCGGCTCCTGCTCGACCTCGCGCAGCGCCGTCATCTTCGTTGCCGCCGAGCCGACCCACTTCACCGCATCGATGCCGCGCTTCTCCGTGTCCCAGCCCGTCAGGTTCGACGCGATGTAGTTATCAAAATCCAGCGACCCCTCGCCCGAGCCGAGATAAATCCCAAGCCGCGCATGGTCCAGCGTGTCGTACTTATCAAGCCCCGCCATCTTCCACGCCTGCGCCGCCGCCCCCAGCGCAAAGCTCGTGTTCAGCCCCACGCCCTCGTGCAGCTCCGGGTGGCTGACGAACTTTTTGTAGTCGTAGCTCTTCACCTGCGCCGCGAACGTCGTCGGGAACGTCGACGCGTCAAACCGGTCGATCTTTCCGATCCCCGACGCGCAGCTCAGCAGCCCGCCCCACACGGTCTCGATATCGTGCCCGAGCGGCGTGACCCAGCCCATACCCGTGATAACGACGCGCTTACTCATGTTGTCTCTCCGTGCAATACGTGGCCGCCTAGTATGGCGGTTGCAATCATTGAATCGAGTTCTTCATTAGTCACCGAGGATGGCGACAATGATTCAGCGAGGCGCTCGCCGCGCTCAAGTGTTTCGGATATCCACTTATTCAGGACGGCGTCGGCTCGGCCTTCGCCAAGCTCACGATTGGCTTTTTTATCCGCCACCAAGCCCGCAATAGCTTCTTCCGTGTCGCTATCCAATTCGATTTGCTCCAGCACCGATTCAAACCGTGTGGGCGGTTGGGTGCCGTGAGTTTCAATGTACCTGACACATGCCAGCGGGCGGATCGTATAAAGATACTTTTTCCGGACGGGACTTGGGTTATCTGCGATGTATTTCCCCCAAACACCGCCCGCAAGACTCAGGTAATGATAGACCGATTTCTTAGGATCAAAATACCGATCACGCAATTCGATCAGAAGCGATGAAACGTCCCGGTCGCGCTCGTAAATGATGGGCGAATCCAGCCACTCCAAAAGCGGCGAATTACTTTTCCGCATCAACTCAGCGGCCTTGCGGATATCCCAGCCGGCCAGATCGAAATCGTCTCCGCCGTGCAGATCGAATGCGTCCACCGGCGGATTCAACTGCAGATAACATTCCGGCGGCCTGACAAAAATAAACCGGACGTCGAAGTCGCTGTCATCCGAGGCGAAACCCCAGGCCCGGCTACCACTCTCACAAGCGAATACCACCCGAAGGTTCCGCTCGCGCTCAACCGCCCTGAGCCTCTGATGCACAATGGGGCGAACCGCATCGACAGCGGCATCGACGCCCTGGCCTTCGGATTGTAGTCCGGTGTCAACCATGCGGCCTCAAGCCTCAAGCCTTTTCAACACCATCGCGGTGTGTTGCCCGCCCAAGCCCATGTTGAAAACCAATACGTGGTTGAGTTTCGCATCTTCCGCCCCGGCAGCGCCGCCAAGCCCGTCGATCGGCTCGTCCCGGTTTACGATCGCGGGCACCTTCTGGCTCTTCAACGCCATCGCCGCGACCGCGATGTCCAGACCGCCGCCGCCCGCGCCGCAGTTGCCGAACATCGGCTTCAGCGACACGACGGGGATCTTGCTCAACTGTTCGCCGAGCACAGCCTTCAGGCCCGCCGCCTCTGACTTGTCCCACGCCGAAACGCCCGAGCCGAAGCCGATCACCATATCGATCGCGTCCGCGCCGATCCCCGCCTCTCGCAGCGCCGCGCCGACCGAAGTCACCACCGCCCTGCCCGACGGGTCCGGCTGAAGGTTCTTCGTCTCGCGGTTCACGCTCTGCGATGCGCCGAACCCGACGACCTTCGCATACGCGCTGGCCCCGCTGCGCGCCTTGTACGTTTCCTCCGCTTCGAGCACCACGATCCCCCCGCCGTCGCCGGGGACCGTGCCCTTCGCGCCGGCATCGAACGGCCTGACCGCGCCGGCCGGATCGTCATTACTCGATTCATTCAAGCGGCCGGTGAACTGCTGACGCAGATACACCATCGGATTCATCTTCGATTCCGCGCCCCCGCAGAAGCAAAGGTCCGCCTTGCCGCGCTGGATCACGCGCAGCGACTCGCCGATCGACAGCATCGCCGACGCCTCGCCGCAGGTGATCGTGTTCGACGGGCCTTGCGTGTCGTGGATGATCGTGACGTGGCACGCCAGCATGTTCGGCAGATACTTCAAGAGCCAAAGCGGCGTGAGGTTATTCATCCCGTCGCTGCCCCACTTGTGGATGTCGAAGCTCCCGTCGTCCTTGCGCGCTTCGACCAGCGCCGAGGTCAACTCGTCCAGGTCGGCCGCGATCAGGCCCGCGCCGATGTGGCAGCCGACACGCGCCGGGTCGTAGGTCGGCTTGAAGTCGCCGTTCTTCCCGGCGTCGGGGTCCGTGCCCTTGGTCGAAAGCCCGGCGTCACGCGCCGCGAAATCCGCCGCGATCACCGCCAGCTCGATGTCCCGGGCCATCACCTTCGTCGCCTTGCGGTGGCTCTTGGGGACGTAGTCGCCGATCTTGTAGTCGCCGATCTCCGCGCCGAGCTGGCAACGGAACCCACTGGGGTCGAACGCCTGGACCCGCCCGATCGCCGAGCGCCCGGCGCACACGCCCTCCCAGTTCGCTTCTATCCCAAGGCCCAGCCCGCTGACCGGGCCGACGCCGCTGATGACTACGCTTCGTGTCATATGCCTGCTTCCAAACATTCACAATAAGGGTCGAGCCCGGCATTGTACGCCCTGACGCCGCACGCGGGCAAAGCCCCCGTGAAACGGGCCTAACCCGCATCCACGGCCCGATATTCCCGCCACACACGCCCCACTATATAGATACACTACACGCCCCGTCCCGCGACGGACCGCCGTCCGCCCGTGACGTTTGGCAACGGACCGTGATCCACCCGCGACGTTTGACGACGGGCCGTGATCCGCACGCAATGTTTAGCCGCGGACCTTGGTCCGCGCATCGGCCCCGTGGGCCGAACCGGATCACGACGAATCGAACCACACCCAGGAGCCCGCTTTGAAACTCCACTTCCTCGGCGCCAACCGCCAAGTCACCGGCTCACGCTACCTCCTCGAGGCCGCCGGCAAACGCATCATGATCGACTGCGGCATGTTCCAGGAACGGAAGTTCCAGCACCGCAATTACGAACAGCCCCCCTTCGACGTCAACAGCATCGACTACCTCCTGCTCACCCACGCGCACCTGGACCACTGCGGCCTGATCCCCAAAATGGTCAAGCACGGGTTCAACAGCCCGATCATCACGCTCGACCCCTCCGCTGACCTCGCCGAGATCATCATGCTCGACTCGGCCCACATTCAGGAAGAGGACGCCCGCTACAAACGCAAACGCCACGCCAAGGAAGGCAAGCTCGCCGAGCACGGTTACGACCCGCTCTACACCGGCGAAGACGCGCAGAAAGCCGTCAACCTCTTCGAGCCGGTCGGCTACGGCAAACCCGTCCAGCTCGGCGATGACATCACCGCCACCTTCCACGAGGCCGGCCACATCCTGGGCTCCGCCTTCATTGAGATCGTCATCAACGAGAACGGCAAAACCACCACCCTCGTCATGTCCGGCGATGTCGGGCAGTGGGACAAACCCCTGATCAACGACCCCCAGCTCTTCGACCGCGCCGATTACATCGTCATGGAATCGACCTACGGCGACCGCCTGCACAAAGACAACGGCCCGATCGAGGACCAGCTCGAAACCATCATCAACGACACCGTCGCCCGCGGCGGCAACGTCGTCATCCCCACCTTCGCCGTCGAACGCGCCCAGGAGCTGGTCTACTACATCGGCAAGCTCGCCGACGCCGACCGCATCCCCGACATCGGCGTCTACCTCGACAGCCCCATGGCCACGAAGGTCACCAAGGTCTTCCACCGCTGGTGCCGATACCTCGAACAGGAATCCCGCTGCGCCCCCGGCGAGGGCGCGGAGGTGCTCTCCTTCCAGGGCTTCAAGCTCATCAGCGACACCGAAGACTCGATCGCGCTAAACACCATGCGCGGCCCCAAGGTCATCATGTCGTCCTCCGGCATGTGTACCGGCGGTCGCATCAAGCACCACCTTAAACACAACATCAGCCGTGCCGACTCAACCATCGTGTTCGTCGGCTACCAAGCCGTCGGCACCCTCGGCCGGATCATCTCCGACGGCGTCCCCGAGGTCCGAATCCTCGGCCAGAACTTCATGGTCAACGCCAAAATCGAAACCATCTACGGCCTAAGCGCCCACGGCGACCGCGACGACCTGCTCCACTGGCTCAGCGCCTGCAAAATCCCGCCCAAACAACTCTTCCTAACCCACGGCGAAGAACACGCCGCCAACGCCCTCGCCGCATCGATCAAATCAAGACTCAACTGGAACGTCAGCGTGCCGGAGTACGGCCAAGTCGTGGAGCTAAACTAAACCAGCACGGTCATCAACATACATATGCATAATATAGACTTCAGGAATGTATGATGATGACAGTTCTCGCAATCTGGGCAGTCGTGTTCTTGATTGCTATCCTCTTGCTGTTATGGAATTACTCACGGCTTACCAGGAAAAAGACCGCATGGTTCAGCGACCGCGAGCCTTTGGATTTTAGTGAAATCAAAGTGACTTTTTTTCCTGAACTCGACGCCGATCTTGACGAGTTTGCAAAATGTTGGATAGATGTCAGTCATGCAACATGTATCGATCCGCGATATCTGAGGCCAGATGATCGGTTTGATGACGGCCGTCTCATATCTTCTATAGATAGAGATTTCAGCCATGACACAATGGATGAAATCAACTTTCGCTTAATAGCGCG
>JAWKTA010000011.1:0-87293 GCA_041402025.1 Phycisphaerales bacterium
CTGCTGATCGAGGGCGTGGCGATCGCCGCGGTGTTTATGATCGCCAAGGGCCCCGAGCCGATCCAGGCCGACGCCGCGCTGTCCGATGAGCTCGCCAGCGCCGAGAAGCCGGTCGAGGTCCTGGTGATCCAGGAGAAGTTCCAGAATACCCGCACCGGCCGCAGCTATCTATACGACACCGAGATCTACGTCATCATCCGCAACAAGCACATGGACAAGGTGGATGAGACGATCCAGAGCATGCAGGCCCAGCTGAGCACCGAGATCGCCACGATTTTCCGCCGGGCCGAGCCTGCGTACATGATGGAGCCGGACCTGGCGACGCTGTCCCGGCAGGTCGGGGCGGTGCTGGTCCAGAAACTGGGGGTTGACAGCGAGGGCGAGCCTTATGTGATGGGCACGCTGATCAAGAAATGCATACGTATCCGCGCCGACATGTAGTGAATGTCGCGTGGGCCTAGATTCAAGGATGAGCCATGGCCGACGAAGCACCCAAAAGCAAGAACGTACCCGAAGCCGAGGCCGAGGCCCAGATGCTGGCCGCGCTCAATGAGGCCCAGTCCTCGCTGAACCAGATCAAGGAATCGACCGACACCGGTGACGGCTCGGGGCTGGATGAGTTCATCCCCGGCGGGCCGGGCGCGGTCCCCACCGGGCTGGAGATGCTCGGCGACGTCGATCTGCACGTCATGGTCGAACTCGGCCGGACCGAAATGCTCGTCGAGGACGTCCTCAAACTCGTCGCCGGCAGCGTCGTGGAACTGGACAAACTCGCCGGCGACCCCGTCGATGTCTACGTCAATCAGCGACTGGTCGCGCGCGGCGAGGTGCTGGTCCTTAACGACAACTTCTGTATCCGTATCAGCGAGATCATCGCGAACCTTCAGGAAGAAGCGCAACAGGCCGCGCAGGAGCCGGCCCAGACGGTATGATGACCACCCCGACACCCAGTGTGACGGAGTCACGCAAACGGTGAACGGCCGGTGGAATCGAGGATAGAGATTTCAGGGGGAAAAATTCCGGGGGGGCACGACGGAGTCGTGAGACAACAGGCCAGGAGGGCCGTGCGGTGACAAGGATGGCGATCAACGTGTTGACGGTGTGCGTGCTCTGTTGCTGCGCACCTGCTTTGCACGCCGCCGAAGCCCCGGCAGATCAGACCGCCACCAGCACCCAAATCCAGGCTGGCGATCCCGCCACACCCGACAACCGGATGCAATCCTTAGCCGAGCGGTTGGCCCACCCCGCCGAAGGTAGCGCCCAGGCTTCGCCATCCGATCATTCCGCCGAAAGTGCGAACGAACCATCCGCCACGCCCGGGCACACGCCCTTGATCTCCGGCACACCGCTGCTTCGTCCCGGCGCCAAGGGAGAAATCCAGCCGCTGGAGCGCCCTGACACTTCCTGGTGGATGCTGAAAACGATTACCGCGCTGGGCGTCGTCATCGGGTTGGTTCTGCTGGTCCGCTATGTCTACGCGCGGATGGGCGGCAAGGTCGCCGGGTACGCCAGCCCGGTCGTTGAGGTGCTCAGCCGGACGACCGTCGCGCCGCGCAGCCACGTGCTGCTGCTGCGTGTCGGCGGGCGCGTGCTGGTGGTCAGCGATTCCTCGGCCGGGATGCGCACGCTCGCCAGCCTCGAAGACCCGCAGGAGGTCGCTGACGTCCTCGGGGCTGTCAGCGCCGCCAAGCCGACGAGCATCAGCAAGGGCTTTAGCCAACTGCTCCACCGGTTCAGCGACGATCACGAGCCGGAGCAGACGGACGAAGATGTGCAAACGCGCGGCGGCGTCGGCAGCAGCGTGTCCGGCCTGATCGCGCGTGTCCGGTCCATGGGCCGGGAAGGGGGGGCGTCGTGATCCGCTCTCGTTCCACTGCGTTCATTTTGATCGCGCTGTCGGTAGCCGTGCTGCTGATGAGCTTCGCCGCTACACCCGCTTCCGCGCAAGCAACCCAGGAAGCGTTCGACGCGACCAACGTCGGCTCGATCCTCCGCGAAGCGGGTAACGCGCTGCCCGGCGCGAACCCCGACGACGCCAACGGTAACTTCCACGCCACCATCTCCATCGTCCTGCTGCTGACCGTCCTCTCGCTTGCGCCGGCGATCCTGGTGATGTGTACCAGCTTCACGCGCATCATCGTCGTGCTGGCGCTGCTGCGTCAGGCGTTGGGCACGCAGGCGCTGCCGCCCTCGCAGGTCATCATCGGCCTGGCGCTCTTCATGACCTTGCTGGTGATGGCACCCACATTCAAGCAGATCAACGACACCGCGATCGTCCCGCTGACCGACAACCAGATCAACGAGCTTCAGGCCTGGGAGATCGCCAAGGCCCCGATCAAGTCGTTCATGTTCGACCAGATCCAGTACGCCGGCAACGAGGCGGACATCTTCATGATCCTGGAGTACCGGGGCATCGACACCAGCAACCCCGAAGAGCTGACGCTCGAAAAGGACGTGGACATCATCACGCTGGTCCCCGCATTCATCCTCAGCGAGCTGAAGGTCGCGTTCCTGATGGGTTTCCAGTTGTACCTGCCGTTCCTGATCATCGACATGGTGATCTCGAGCGTGCTGATCTCGATGGGCATGATGATGCTGCCGCCGGTGTTGATCTCGCTGCCGTTCAAGCTGCTGCTGTTCGTGCTCGTGGATGGGTGGATGCTGGTGGCGGGCAACCTGCTGACGAGTTTTGCCGTGCCGGGTGTGACGACATAGGTGAACCCGGTGCGCCCGTGGTGCGCGCCGGTGTGATGTGAAAGGGTATTCAGATGGCGATGGATATTGAACAGGCGATCGACATCGTGCGTGAGACGTTGATGCTGATGCTGCTGCTGTCGATGCCGATCCTCGCGGCGGCGCTGGTGATCGGCCTGGCGGTGAGCCTGCTCCAGGCGGTCACACAGGTGCAGGAGCAGACGCTCTCGTTCGTGCCCAAGATCATCGGCATGGGGCTGGCGGCCATCTTCGTCCTGCCCTGGATCACCAACGAGATCATGGACTTCGCCGTCAAGATGTTCGGCGGCAGTTGACTATTTATATAGATACGCCGGCCGCAGCGGTCGGCACGACGGGTTGGATGCAGTAACGCGGCGGAGTCCGCAACAAACCCAGGGCACGGAGGCCCCGCACATTGGTCGGCGATTTCGGACCACTCCTGGATCACGTCCCCGCATGGCTCATGGTCATGTTCCGGCTGTCCGGCATCTTCATCCTCGCGCCTCTGCTCGGCAGCACCACCATCCCGCGCACCGTCAAGGTCCTGCTCGTAATCACATTGACCTTCTGCATCTACCCCATGCTCCTGGACCCCGGCCACGCGTCCGCTGCATTGCTCTCGCCCGTCATCGATCACGGCCTGTCGCTGTGGGTGCTGCTGCCCCATATCGCCATGGAACTGCTGATCGGCCTGGTCATCGGGTACTGCGCGAGTCTCCCGCTGATCGGTATGCAGCTCGGCGGCGACATCATCGACAAGCAGATCGGTATCGGCTTTGCCGACATCGTCAACCCCGAGACCGGCGAACAGTCAGGCGTCGTCGCCAACACCCTCTTCATGATGGCCCTGGCGATCTTCACCATCCTCGGCGGCCACCGCATCATGCTCAGGATTCTCATCGGCAGCTTCGATACCGTCCCCATCGGGGGCTTCGCCGATTTCGAGGGGTTGGTCACCATGGTCCTGGGTATGCTCACCGTGACCTTCCAGACCGGTTTCCGCATCGCGGCGCCGCTTCTTTGCCTGATCTTCCTCCAGACGGTCGCGCTGGGCTTCATCGCCCGCACCGTGCCCCAGCTGAACATCATGAGCGTCGGGTTCACCATCCGGATCCTCAACGGCGTCATCCTATTGATCGCGTTCGTCACGATAGCCGCCTGGGTCTATGTCGATGACATGATGCTGATGCTCGACGTGCTTAGTTCGTATTTCCACGGTTTGTAGCCTGACGTATGGCCGAGAATAACTTCGAAAAAACCGAGGCCCCAACCCCGCGCCGCAAGCAGGAAGCGCGCGCCGACGGTAACGTCGCACGCAGCACCGACCTCACCGCCGCGGTCATGCTCCTGGCCGGCATCCTCGCGCTGCACTACCTGGGCACGCGTATGATGGAAACGCTCGGGCACACCACCCGCGTGCTGCTCCAGAGCGCGCACCTGCCCAACCCCACCCGCGCCGACGGCCTGGGCGAAAGCATCTACTATAGCGCCTACATGTTCGCCGTCGCGCTGGGCCCGATCGTGCTGGCGATCGCGGCGGTCGGGCTGCTCACCTCGCTGAGCCAGGTCGGGTTCCTCCTGACGCTCAAGCCCCTGCAGCCGAACTTCGGCAAGCTCTCGCCGATCAAAGGCATCGGCAACCTTTTCAGCATGCGGGCCGGGATGCGCCTGGTGATGAGCCTGATGAAGGTCGCGCTGATCGGCGTGGTCGCGGCGTGGTTTGTCGTGCGCGACATGCCCGCCATCCTCCACATCGCCGAGATGGCCACGACCCAGGCCTTCGCCGCCTGCGGCACGATGGTGTACGGGCTTGCGCTGAAGCTGGCGATCCTGCTTCTGGTCATGGCCATCATCGACTACAGCTTCCAGCGCTGGCAGCACGAGCAGGACCTGAAGATGAGCAAGCAGGACGTCAAGGAAGAGATGAAACGCATGGAGGGCGACCCCATGGTCAAGCAGCGCCGCACCCGCGTCGCCCGCCAGCTCGCCATGCAGCGCATCGCCCAGGCCGTCCCCAACGCCGACGTCATCGTCACCAACCCGACGCACTTCTCGATCGCGCTAAAGTACGAGTCCGGCACGATGCGCGCCCCGAAGGTCATCGCCAAGGGCGCCGACTTCATGGCCCTGCGCATCCGCCAGATCGCCATCGCCAACGGCATCCCCCTGGTCGAGCGCAAGCCGCTCGCCCAGGCGCTATACAAAAGCGTCGAGGTCGGCGACGAAGTGCCGCCCGAACACTATGCCGCCGTCGCGGAAATCCTGGCATACGTTTACCGGCTCAGCGGGAAGAAATCAGCGTAATAGTTAATGGCTAAAGCACTCCCTCTAACATCGCCCCCCTGGCTCACCCGGCTCTACGCCTACCGGCCGTTGCTCGTGCCGATCGCGTTTATCGGGATGCTGTGCATGGTCGTTGTGCCGATGCCGCCGATGCTGATGGACCTGATGATCACCATCAACATCGCGCTGGCGGCGGTGATCCTGCTGACGACGATTTTCGTTGAAAGCCCGCTGGACTTCTCGGTGTTCCCGTCACTCTTGCTGGGCACGACCCTGTTCAGGCTGGTGTTGAACATCGCGACGACGAAGATGATTCTTTCGGCAGACCCGACCAGCCCGCAGGCGGCGACGGCGGCGGCGGGGAAGGTGATCCAGGCCTTCGCCGAGTTTGTCACCGGCTCGTCGGTCGTGGTCGGCGTGGTCATGTTCTGCATCCTGATTATCATCCAGTTTGTCGTCATCACCAAGGGTGCGACCCGCATCTCGGAAGTCGCGGCCCGGTTCACCTTGGACGGGATGCCCGGCAAGCAGATGGCGATCGACGCCGACCTTAACGCCGGGCTCATCGACGAGCAGGCCGCCAAGTTCCGCCGCGAAGCCATCGCTCAGGAGGCCGACTTCTACGGGGCGATGGACGGTGCCGCCAAGTTCGTGCGCGGCGACGCGATTGCCGGCATCATCATCACCGTCGTGAACATCCTCGGCGGGTTCGCGATCGGCGTGTTCATGAACGGCTGGACCATCGCCGAGTCGGTCGATGTCTTTACCCGTCTGACCGTCGGCGACGGTCTGGTGTCGCAGCTCCCGGCGTTCGTCATCTCGATCGCGGCCGGCCTGATCGTCACCCGCTCCAGCAGCCGGCAGGACCTGGGCACGGAACTGACCGGGCAGCTCACCAGCCGGGGCGCCGCGCTGGGCATCACCGCCGCGTTCCTGGTGCTGATGGGTATCTTCACGCCGCTGCCGACCGCGCCGATGCTTTTGCTGGGGATCGGGCTGGGCGGGTTCGTGCTTTTGGGTCAACGCTCCGCCACCAAGGCCGCAGCCGTCGAAGCACAACAAGCCGCCAAGCCCGCCCGCGCGGATGACAGCCCGGTTGAAGAGGTGATGAAGGTCGATACCCTCGAACTGGAAGTGGGCTACGGCCTCGTCCGCCTGGTCGATACCAGCCAGGGTGGCGACCTGCTCAACCGCATCACGATGATCCGCCGTCAGCTCGCTACCGAGCTGGGCCTGGTCATGCCCCCGGTGCGTATCCGTGACAACATGCAGCTGCAGCCCAACGACTACCAGATCAAGATCCGCGGCAACGTCATGGCCGGCGGCCAGGTCCACCCCGGTCAATACCTGGCGATGGACAGCGGGCTTGCCAGCGAACCGCTTCAGGGCATCAAGACGACCGAGCCGGCGTTCGGTCTGGAAGCGGTCTGGATCAACCCCGGTCAGAAGGAACGCGCCGAAGCGCTCAATTACACCGTGGTCGGCGCGACCGACGTTTTGGCGACGCACATCACCGAAGTCGTCCGCAACCACTCGCGCGAATTGCTGACCCGCGAAGAGACGAACAACCTGATCATCCAGCTCAAGGCCCGCGCGCCCAAGCTCTGCGAAGAGGTGCTCCAGGGTGTGGGCGACAAGCCGCCGCTGGTCAAACCCGGCGAGCTTCAGCGCGTGTTGCAGAACCTTTTGGCCGAGCGCGTGCCGATCCGCGACCTGGAAGTCATCGTCGAAACGCTCGGCGACTGGGCGACGCGCACGCGCGACATGGATGTTTTAACAGAATATGTACGAAACGCGCTCCGACGGACGATCTGTAATCAGTACACCGTGTCGGAAATGTCCGGGGACGGTATGAAGCCGGGCACGCAAGTGAATAAACTGTATTGTGTCAGCCTGGACCCGGCGCTAGAGGATCAGATCAGTGGCTACATCGAACGGTCCAACGAGGGGACGAGTATGACGATGCCGCCGGCGGTCGCGAACCGCATCACCCACGCGCTGCTCGAAGAGTTGGGCCGGCTCACACAGGCGGGGCACCACCCGGTCGTGCTCGCCTCTCCGCAGGTTCGCGGCCAGGTCAGGAACCTGATCGAGCCGCACCTGCCCAACGCGGCCGTGCTCGGGTATAACGAGGTGAGCAAGGGTGTGGAGGTCGAGGCGCTGGGCATGGTTCAGGTCAGTGAGCCGGCCGCACGCAAAAAAAGTGAATCGCTACAAGGGGCTGTGAATTGAATCTAAAGACGTTTACCGCTGCTTCGATGGCCCAGGCGCTGGCGTTAGTCAAGCGTGAACTGGGTTCGGACGCGGTGGTGCTGCACACACGCAGCTACAAGCGGGGCGGGGTGCTGGGGTTCGGGGCACGATCGGTGGTGGAGGTGACGGCCGGCAAAGGCGCGGACATCGCCCAGGCCCGCAGGCGCACCGCGGCGCCCGCCCGTCCCGCCGCGCTGCCCAAACGCCGCCCGGTGATCGCACAGGCCGACCCTAAACAACACGCCGCCGCCGGCGACCTGATCCGAAGGACCTACGCCGCCGCCCGCGCCGAGATCGAACAATCACGCCAGGCCGAAGCCGTGACCGCCCCCACAGCCACGATCGCGCCGCCCCCGCCCGGCTACGTCACCGCGCCGATCGCATCGGATACCCAACAACTCACCAAAGAGATGAACGCGGTCAAGCACCTGGTCTCGCAGATGATGCACCATCAGCAGACCCGTGCGACACAATCGTCGCTGCCCAAGGGACTCAGCCAGCAGTACGCCGCGTTGATCCAGCAGGAAGTCGCTTGTGAACTGGCCGACGAGATCGTCAGCAAGGTCCGCCGGGACCTCAGCGAAGACCAGCTGCACTGTGAAGATGCCTGCCGCGAAGCGGTGCGCAAGGAATTGGCCCGGTACCTGCCCGCCGACGCCGAGGTCGCCGAGCCCGCGGGCGCGAAAGATGGTCGGCCACGCACGATCGCGCTGGTCGGGCCGACCGGCGTGGGCAAGACGACGACGATCGCCAAGCTCGCCGCCACCTTTAAGCTCAAGCACAAGAAAAACGTCGCGCTGATCACGCTGGACACCTACCGCATCGCCGCCGTCGATCAGCTGCGCACCTACGCGGGGATCATCGGCGTGCCCCTGCACGTCGTGCTCAAGCCCGAGGAGATCCAAAAGGCCCTGGACCGGTGCTCGCGGTACGACGTGGTCCTGATCGACACCGCCGGCCGCAGCCAGCGGGACGGGGACCGCCTGACCCAGCTCCGCGCCTTCCTGGAAGCCGCCAAGCCCCACGAGACCCACCTTGTTTTGTCCTCCACCTGCTCCCAGAAGGTGCTTTTGGAGACCATCGAGCGGTTCAGCCGGGTCCACACCGACCGGATCATCTTTACCAAACTCGACGAGGCGGTTACCTTTGGGGTGTTGTTGAACGTCCTGGGCAAGGCGGACAAGTGCCTAAGCTATGTCACCACGGGGCAGGAAGTGCCGCATCAGATCGAGCCGGGGTGCCCGAACCGGTTGGCGGACCTGGTGCTCGGACAAGAGGTTGGAGGGAGAAGTGATCGCTGACCAAGCCGAAGCATTAAGGGAACTGGTCGCCGAAGACCGGGGCCGTCGCACAAGCGTTTCCGGCCGCCGGCCCGCCGCGTCGCCGATCCGCGCCACCACGCTGGCTGTCACCAGCGGCAAGGGCGGGGTCGGCAAGACCTCCGTCTCGGTCAACCTCGCCGTGCAACTCGCGCAGATGGGCCGCCGTGTCATCCTCCTCGACGCCGACCTGGGCACCGCCAACGCCGACGTCATCTGCAACATCAACGCCCCGAAAAACCTTTCGCACGTCGTCGCTGGACGTTGTTCACTCCGCGATACGCTGGTCGATGCGCCGGGTGGTTTCCGCCTGATCGCGGGCGCATCGGGCCTGTCGCAGATGGCGGCGCTGGGCGAGTTCGAACGCGCGCGTCTGATGGACCAGATGCGCGAACTCGAGGACGAGGCGGACCTTATCCTGATCGACACCGGCGCGGGCGTCGGCCCCAACGTGTTGGGGTTTCTCGTCGCGGCGGATCAGATATTGGTGGTCACCACACCCGAGCCGACCGCCATCACCGACGCCTACGCCGTGATCAAAACCACGACCCGGCAATGCGGTACACAAGCCGATGAACTGGACATCAAGCTGCTTGTGAACCAGGTTCGCGATGAGCCCGAGGCCCGCATGGTGTACGACCGAGTCTCGGGTGTTTGCCGACGATTCCTGGGCACGACGCCGCGCTACGCCGGCCACGTGTTAAGCGATACGCGCGTGCCGCACGCCGTGCGCCGTCGCCAGCCTTTCGTGCTTGAACACCCGTCAAGCCCGGCGAGCATGTGCCTGCACAGGTTAGCTCACCGCATCGACCGCCACGCCGCCACGCCGCGCGACCACGGACTGTTAAGGCGTATGGCAGCGTGGCTTGTGGGCTGATCGCGCAATAATTGCCGGAAGCGCCGTCCAAATTATTTTTTAGGATGCCTGAATTTTCCCCTTCACAGGCGCGCGCGATCCTGTATAGTAACTTCGCAACGGATTGTTTCTTTTTAGAGCAAGGAGTGCTCAGCCATCCCCGCACGTGTGATCGCATCCTGTTTCGCTCTGCTTAGTTTCGCCGCCGCGATCGTGGTCGGTATCCGCGCGGGCAACACCACACAGACCATCCTCGTCCGCGCCACGGCCGTCATGCTCGTGTGCTGGGTCATCGGCCTGGTGGTCGGCGCGGTCGCGCAGTGGGCAATCATGGAACACGTCGGACGATACAAACGCAACCACCCGATCCCCGATGACAGCCTGCCCGATTTGTAACACGACGCGCGATACATCGTGTCGATTATGACCACGCGGGTTTGATCGCGTGGCGTGACCGGAATAAATCAGGTAAGGTTTGCAAAACATATTCCCCGGACGCCGCGGACGGAACCGCAACAAGGGCGTGGAGCCGGTCAAGGAGTAGACCATGGCGAAGTCCAGACAGACCGTCAAAATCGTAACCCAGCCCCGTGACACACCCATCACAGAGGTCTGGCCCGAATACAAGAAGACAGGCTCGGAAGACCTGCGCAATCACCTCATGGAGCACTACCTGCCCTTGGTGAAGTACAACGCCGAGCGCATCTACGCCAAGCTCCCCGACGAGGTCGACGTCGATGACCTGATGAGCGCCGGGATCTTCGGCCTCATGGACGCCATCGACGCCTTCGACATGGACCGCGGCGTCAAGTTCGAGACCTACTGCGCCCCGCGTATCCGCGGCGCGATCCTCGACGAACTTCGCTCGATGGACTGGGTCCCGCGCCTTGTCCGCAGCCGGTCCAGCCAGGTCGAGCAGGCCCGCCGATCTTTACAGATGGAGCTTGGCCGAAAGCCCACCGATGATGAGCTCTGCAAAAAGATGGGTGTCGATCAGGACGAATTCGCCAAGATCCGCAAGGACGCCGGCGCGGTCGGCGTCGTGTCGCTGAGCCGTAAATGGTTCGAGACCGATTCCAACAAAGACGTCCGCGAGATCGACGTGCTCAAGGACGCCAAGCAGGTCAACCCGTTCAAGGCCGTGCAGAAACGCGACCTCAAGGACCTGATCACCAAGGGCCTGAGCCGTGCCGAGCGCCTGATCGTCATCCTCTACTACTACGAAGAGATGACGATGAAGGAGATCGGTGTGACGCTGGACCTGTCCGAATCGCGCGTCAGCCAGATGCACAGCTCGATCCTCGCCCGCCTCAAAGCCCAACTCCAACACCGCGGCACCGACCTGCAGCAGGAAGCCGTGTAACCACCAGCCTTCTCTTTTTTTCCCACCGAAGCCCACGCTCATAGGAGCGTGGGCTTTATTGTTGGATCATGTTGCGATGGTCTGATCTTGTAGAGGCCTAGAACGTATCC
This sequence comes from Phycisphaerales bacterium, assembly GCA_041402025.1. Lineage (GTDB taxonomy): Bacteria > Planctomycetota > Phycisphaerae > Phycisphaerales > Phycisphaeraceae > JAJRRS01. Next base: position 10,900 of record JAWKTA010000011.1, read on the forward strand.
TTAACCCCCGACTTGACGGCGGGGCCAAGGTCGCTGACCCTATCCGCCCCATGCCCGATATCGCACAACAGCTCGAGGGCCTGCTCGGTCAGGCGGTCGCCGAAGCGTTCGGCCCGGAGTTCGCCGACGCCGACCCCATCCTGCGCCAGGCCACCAACCCCAAGTTCGGCGACTATCAGGCCAACCTCGCCATGGGCCTGGCCAAACGCCTGGGCAAAAATCCGCGCGAGGTCGCCCAGGCCATCCACGCCAAACTGCCTATCGGGGATGTGATCGCCCAGGCCGAGGTCGCCGGCCCCGGGTTCATCAACCTCACACTCAACAAGCAACGGCTCAACGATGAACTCGCGCAGATGGCCGGGTCTGACCGGCTGCTCGTCGAAAAGGCCGACCCGCCTTCCACCGTCGTCATCGACTACGCCAGCCCGAACCTCGCCAAGGAGATGCACATCGGGCACCTCCGCTCCACGATCATCGGCGACGCCATCGCGCGCGTCATCGAGTTCCAGGGCCAGCGCGTCATCCGCCAGAACCACCTGGGCGATTGGGGCACGCAGTTCGGCATGCTCCTTGAACACCTGATCGACACCGGCTGGGTCAAGTCCGACGACCAGCACATCGGCGACCTCAACGCGCTTTATCAGGAAGCCAAGAAACGCGACGACGCCGACAAGGACTTCGCCGAGCGCGCCCGCAAGCGCGTGGTCGCGCTCCAGGGCGGTGACGAGCAATCGCTGAACCTCTGGCGGATGCTCATCGGCGAATCCGTGCGCCACATGAACGACATCTTTACCCGCCTGAACGTCGGGCTGACCGACGCCGACCTCAAGGGTGAGAGTTTTTATAACGACAGGCTCGGCCCCGTTACCAAAGCGCTGGAATCATCCGGCGTCGCAAGGCAGAGCGAGGGCGCTTTGTGCGTGTTCGGCGACAACGAAGACGAGGCCCCGCTGATCGTCCGCAAATCCGACGGCGGGTTCGGCTACGCCGCGACCGACCTAAGCGCATTAAGCCACCGCATCGAAGATTTGGGCGGCGATCGACTGATCTACGTCGTCGACTCGCGGCAGCGCGACCACTTCAACAAGTTCTTCGACGCCGCACGCCGCGCCGGCTGGGTCGGCGATACACAACTGGATTATGTCCCTTTCGGCACGATCATGGGCAAGGACCGCAAGCCCTTCAAGACACGAGAGGGCGGGACCGTGCGCCTGGTCGATGTGCTGGATGAGGCTGTCGAACGCGCGGGCAAAGTGATTGCTGAGAAGGCCCCGGACCTGTCGCCCGATGAACGCAACAAGATCGCGCGCGTCGTCGGCGTCGGTGCGGTCAAGTATTTCGATCTTTCCAACGACCGCATCAAGGACTACGTCTTCGACTGGGACCGGATGCTCGCGCTGGAGGGCAACACCGCGCCGTACCTGGTCAACGCTTACGTCCGCATCCGGTCGATCTTCCGCAAGGGCGGCATCGATCCGGCCGCGCTTTCCGCGCAATCAATCAAGCTCGAACAGGACGCCGAGCGGGCGCTGGCGTTGCAACTTTTGCAACTGCCCCGGATCGTGGACAGCGTCGCGACCAGCCTTGAACCACACCGGTTGTGTACGTACTTGTATGAATTGGCCTCGTCGTTCCACAAGTTCTACGAGCAGTGCCCCGTGCTGACCGCGGACGGCGAAGCCGAACGTGACGACCGGCTTGCGCTTGGTAACCACGACCTGGTCGCCCGGACGCTGAAACTCGGCCTGGGCCTGCTCGGGATCGAAACCGTGGAACCGGATGTAGTGCAACAGCGGGAAATCAGGAAAGCGGGAAAGCAGGAAAGCAGGAAATTCGATCCCTGAGCCCCGATCCCTGAATCCTCAGTCATGCTCGACACCGCGTTGAAAGAATGGTCCATCGTCGGGCGGGCCAGGTGTGTTTGAGTTGGAACACCCGCGCTTCCTGTTGTACCCGTCCTATGTGCATCAGAAACCTGCGATGCTCAAGCCGGCGTTCCGTGAGCGTGTGGAGCTATTGGAAACCGAGCCGGGCGAGATCACTTTCCGGGGATTGGGTGAGGCGGCGAAGATCTGGCAAGTGCCTTCACGCGACGCGTTCGACCAGCTTGACGGCCTGCACTGCTGGTCCCCGGCCCAGATCGACATGCGTTTCGATTACAAGCCCGACCGTCCGCTGTATCTCATGGCCGTCCGTGCCTGCCGGTTGGCGCAGCCACGCACCATTAATAACCACGCCGAGTACGCCGGCTGCAAGAGCTGGGTCGCGCTTCGGCCCGGTGATGTGGTCGATGACAACGGAGCGACGCCGGTGATCGCGGATAAAGACTTCGCCGCGATTTTGAATCAGGTCGATAAGGCGCTCAATCGCGGCTAACAATCATTTTCCCGGCACACGCAACGCCTCACGCAGCAGCGCCGCGATCCACGACAATTCCTCGTTAGATAGCTGGCTTAGCATCGAGATTTTCTTACCCTTATGCAGCCTGACCTGTAGGTTCAAGACAGGCACGTCGTTGATCTTTGTCCCGCTCGCGTCCCCGCGTGATCGATTGGATGTTGTCGCGGTGTATTTCCTGTTGCGACGTTTTGAACAGCGTCTTGCGCTGTGATTAATAACGTGTCCCCGACCACGTCGAGGATCATCCCGGCGTCGCCCGGCGTTGATCGCGCCCAACAAGATCGCGATCCCGACGGCACAAAACAAAGGGATCACGATGTAAGCGATCACGGGGTCGTCCTTCTTGCCCGCGAAGAGCGCCAGGCAATAGCCACAGCCATAAAGCCGTTCCATAACACCGCCAACCCAAACATCCCCTTGGACCCTTTGTGCACACCCACCAGCGGGACTGCTTGATCGTCAGCCCGTCTTCGTGCGGTTCGTAGATCACCGTGCTGTCGGCCGGCCGGGGCGGGATACCGACCGTATTATCCGAAACATGCTCGCCGGCCGCTTCCTTCGCCTGGAGGATCTTTTCGAGCGTGCGGTCCTGCCCGATCGTGCGCTCCTCGACCTCGATCGGAGCAAGGCTGCTGTGCATCAGCGTCGCACCGGCTCGTGACCGGCACTGTTCGGCCAGGTAATCCGCCAGCGCGCGGAGCGTGTCCTTGTGATAACCCCACGCCAGGTTACGCCTCGCGCCGCCGTCAAGCACCACGTTCAACGCGCCGACCCTCGGATCGGTCCCTTTCGGTGACGATTCCGGGTTGCCCGTCTTGATCTCGAACTTGCGCAGGTCCTTCATGGGGATCACCCGCCGCCAGCGCATCGGCCCGCTGCGGTGGGTGGCGATCAGTTGTTCGTCGCGCAGCTCGATCGTGTTCCGCCCGCCGAACATGAATAAGCCCAGCGCCACCGGAACCAGCCCCGCCGGGAGAATCATCGCGCCGAGGATGATCGGCGCGATACCTATCGAGCCGATCCCGCCCGACAGCTTGTGGTACAAACCACTGTTGAACAGCAACAACGCAAGCCCGCCCCCCGCGAACACCAGCCCCAGCACGATCACCGGCACCGCCACCACGCGCAGACACCCAACGTAACGCGACGGCAGTTCGATCAACTCGCCATCAGACGTGGTGACAATCTGGATTTCGGGTGGCAGCCGGTTGGTCATGTGACCTGACTATCGGCCAGATCCTCACACGGGCTGCGGGATTGTGGGCGGCCGTCGGCTTTCCATGTGCCCGCGCAGGTGGACCCAGAGGCTGGTCGAGCCCACATAGAAATAGCCGGCGGCGAACAGACACAGGAACGGCAGACTCACGGCCGTGTGCCCGGTGTGCAGCGACAGCCAGATGCACGCGAGCATGTACACGCCCAACGCCAATTCAAGCAGGCAGACCGTGCGCTTCATGCTGGGGATCGGGATTATTTTGGTAAGACCACTGGATGAATCAGTTGAAGAACTTCCGGGGGCGGGGGCGGTGTTGTATTTCGGTGTACGGACGAACGGGCTTTCATGGCCGACTAAGGCTTCGATGCAGGCGATGGCGTTATTCAGCGCGATGCCGACACCGATCGCCATGAGCAGCGGCACCTGCGCGATCGTCCCTAAGACGCTGCGCTTCTGGGCGCGTTGGCTGGCGATGTAAAAAATAGTTGCGGACACCGTGCCGAGCACGAACAGACTCATCCCCAGCGCCAGGCCGTACCACGTGCCCCGGCCGAACGGGTCGAGGTTCATCGCGATCACGGGGTAGAACAGCACCGCCAGCAGCGTGATATAGAGGTACACCATCGGACTTGTGAGGTGGAAGAACGCTTCGAGCTTGATCGTCGGCGAGACCTTCGCAACGCATCAGCGTCGGCAGCAGCTTGATCGCCGTCTGGATCGACCCTTTGGTCCAGCGGTGCTGCTGGCTCTTGAAGGCGTTGATCTCCGGCGGCAGCTCGGCGGGGCACTGCACCCAGGGAGAACAGGAAATCCAGCCCGCGAGCTGCGCCCGGTACGACAGGTCGACATCTTCGGTGAGCGTGTCATGCTGCCAGCCGCCGGCGGATTCGATCGCCTCGCGTCGCCACAGCCAGCCCGTGCCGTTGAAGTTGATCCACGCGCGCTGCGGTTGCGTGCGGTGTGTTCGATGACGAAGTGCCCGTCGAGGAAGATCGCCTGCCCGCCCGTCAGCAGCGAGTCTTCGCGGTTCAGGTGCGCCGCAGCGTGTCTGGACCATGCCGAGCCTGGGGTCGGTGAAGTAGTGGACGGTGCGTTTGAGGAACGACGGTGGGGGATGAAGTCGGCGTCGAAGATGGCGATCAGTTCGCCGGTCGCGGCTGGGGTCGCCGCCTCCAGCGCCCCGGCCTTGAAGCCCGCGCGGTCGGTGCGGTGCAGGTACTGGATATCGATGCCGCAGCTCGGCCCAGTACGCGACGCCGCCGCGCCAGTTCGGCCGAGCCGTCCGTCGAGTCGTCCACGACCTGGACCTGTAGCTTGTCTTTGGGGTAGTCGATCGCGCAGGCGGCGTCGATGATCCGGTGTACGACCGCGCCCTCGTTGAACATCGGGAGCTGGACGGTGACCAGGGGCAACTGGTCGTAGCGCACGCCCGGCCGGGGCCTGATCCGGCGGTGTCGGCCGTAGAGGAAGACCAACCGGTACCGGTGCAGCCCGTAGACCCCGATCAGGGCCATCAATCCCAGGTACAGGCCGGTGACCAGCCACACCAAAGCCGGGTGTTGCACCCATGCGGGCCAGTCGAGCATCGCGAGCGGAAAGATCATGTTTGATTCGGCGGAAAAATATTTGTTATCAGACCCGGCCGCGGCGGCGGGCGGATGAATTTCGTTCTTGCGTGGTCTTTGTCTGGCCTTTCATCCTATCCATTGCGTGTGTGCGTGGCCAAAACCCGTGGTGCTCGGCGGGTTGTCAAGCGGATCGGTCCAGCCGTCCGATAAGACCCCTATCGGCCTTCGCTTAAGGCGGCGGGGCTTAGTGCCCCGATAACGGTCGTACGACGGACGCCGACACGTAGCCTGTAACGAAGGTAGGCCATGACGCTTCGTAACCTCTTGCTTGTAACCGCCCTGGCCGCGTTTTTATTCGCCGGCCCGGGTTGCAGCCAGTATTACAACGGGGGTTACGGCCTGAAAAGCTCCGACCGTGAAGCCGTTCTCGCCTACGAAAAAGCCCGGCAGGAGCGGGCCGAGAAAATGCAGCAGGCCGAGCTGGAGACTAAACGCACCGGCCCGGTCGCCTTCGAGTCCGGCGGCCTGACCACCGAATCCGGCCCCATCCCACGTCCCGGTTACAACACGAACGCCGGCGGGGCGGGATCCGCCAATATCCAGAACGTCGCCAGCCGGTCTACCGGTGCCTTGAGCCTCTACGGCCAGGTCCCCAACGCGCTTCGCCCCCGCTCCAGCCCGCTGGACGGCATCAACAACCTCCGCCAGGTCACCTTCACCACCGAGGGCGCGGACTTCGATCCGGATATCGACCCTACCGGCACGTACATCGTCCACGCCTCGACCCGCCACCGCGAGACCTCGGACCTCTATATCAAGGCCGTCAACGGCTCGGCTCTCCGCCAGCTCACCGATGACCCCGGCAACGAGGTCATGCCCGCCTTCAGCCCCGACGGGTCACGCATCGCCTTCGCCTCAGACCGGGCCGGCAACTGGGATATCTATATTGTCGATGTCAAAGGCGGCCAGGCCGTCCAGGTCACCAGCGACCCGACCGACGATATCCACCCGAGCTTCTCCCGCGACGGCCAGCAGCTGATCTACTCAAGCTACGGCAGCCAGTCCGGCCAGTGGGAGATGGTCATCGTCGACCTGAACAACCCCGCCACCAAGCGTTACATCGGCCACGGGCTTTTCCCATCGTGGTCGCCCACGCAGGACAAGATCGTCTTCCAGCGCGCCCGTCAGCGCGGCACACGCTGGTTCAGCATCTGGACGATCGATCTTGTTAACGGTGAGCCGATGTCCCCGACCGAGATCGCCGCCAGCACCAACGCCGCCGCGATCACGCCCGACTGGAGCCCCGACGGCAAGCAGATCGTGTTCTGCACCGTGATCGATCCCGACGCGCAGGAAAAAACCGGCCCGCCCCAGGCGGACATCTGGCTGATCAACGCCGAGGGCACCAACCGCGTGCGCCTGACGATGGGCCAGTTCGCCAACATCCAACCGGTCTGGGCGCCCAGCGGCGCGATCTTTTTCACCTCCGACCGCTCCGGAGAGGGGATGGAAAACATCTGGTCGATCCAGCCCGAGCGTGCCCAGCGGCTCGCCAGCCAGCCGGTCGAACCCATGATGGCGCACGGTGATCCGAACGGTCCGGGCAACGCTTCCGAGGGTAATCCGGGTGAACAGAGTCAAGGAACCGAGGCCATGGTGCCGACCGAATAAAGACCGATTAGCCGCCGCCGGCCGGTTCGGGGTATCCGAACGGGTCTGCGGTGTCAGGAACACACCTTCAGCGGAGGCTGACGGGAAACTTCCGGCAGGATGCCATGAAAAGTGAACAGGCCATGTGGATGGTAGTGGCGCTGGCCGTGTTGATGGCCGGCTGTCATTACCGCGGCCCGAAGAAGCCGCAAGCGCTCGCCGCGCCCTACGGGGACCGGCAGCTCTGGGCGGTCGCGCCGCTGAATAACGAGTCCGGCAGCATGCACGCCGACGGGCTGAAGACCGCCGACCAGCTGGCCCAACGACTGGAAACGGTCAAGGGCCTGGACGTCCTGCCCGTCAACCGCGTACTCGCGGCGATGCAGGCGCTGAATATGTCCGGCATCAGTAGCGCCGACGATGTTTCCAAGCTGCGCACCGTGCTGGGCATCGACGCGATGGTCGTCGGCACGATCACGGCATACGACCCTTATGACCCGCCACGGCTGGGGCTTGCCGTTGAGCTTTACTTCGACCCGAGGCGTCCGACCACGCACGCGACCGACCTGCGCAAACTCGTCCGCGCCCCAACGGGCGACCAGACGCAGCCAGCCGAGCCGGTCCGCCCGGGCCCGCCGGTCAGCGTCGTATCCGGTTTCTACGACGCGTCCGACCCGGGCGTACACGAACAGCTCGTGAAGTTTGCCGAGGAGCGCGGCGCCGCCGACAAGGACGGCCCGGCCCGCGGCTGGCGCCTCTACCAGATCGACATGGACCTGTACACCGAGTTTGTGACTTACTTGGTGAGCCGGGAATTGCTGCGCGTCGAACAGGATCGACTCGCGCCCTTCCGGCTCGCCGCGGAACCCGCTTCGTAACGGGTCGGCACGCCGCCGATCCTTCGCGGGATCGGACGCGTGTGATATGACCCAACCTGATTCTCAAATCCCACAAGGCCCCGGCCCGAGCCTGCACGAGCAGGCCACCGCCGACGGCCAACGCGAGTTGCTGCTGATCAAGCACGGCCAGCGCTACGTCTTCCGCTGCGCACGCGGCCAGGAATCGCAGCTGCTCGACCAGATCATCGAGATGGCGCGCGACGCCGACTCCGGCATCCAGTGGTTCGACGCCGCCATGCTCTCGCACCAGCTCGGCACACGCATGGCCGACCAGCTCCAACGCGTCAAGGAGATACAGGAAACACCCTGACCCAGTTTCACACCGGCGGACCGATAACACGTCCCGCTGGATAAACACACATACACGGTTCGATAAATCGTGTGGCCAATCAGCCGCACCGGCCGATGAAGAAAGAGGAACAAGCCATGGCAGCACAAAACCAGACACTCGAACAGTTCGTCAATTACCTGCGGCACGAGCGGCACTTCAGCCCCTACACCGCACGCTGCTACGGCGCCGACCTGCGTCAGTACGCCGAGTTCCTCACCGGTGAAGCCCCCGGCCAGCAGCAAAGCGAAGCCCACGGCGACAACGGCAGCAACGGTAACGGCAACGCCCTTGCCAAACTCGAGCACCGCCTGCAAGAGGCCGACGCCATGGTCATCCGTGGCTTCCTCACCCACCTGGACGGCTTCGGCTACTCGCCCGCCACCACCGCGCGAAAGATCGCCACGCTCCGCAGCTTCTATAAATGGATGCTCAAGCGCGGCCAGGTCCACACCAACCCCATGCTCCTGATCCGCACGCCCAAGCAGACCAAACGCCTGCCCAAGGCCATCACCGTCGAGCAGGTCGAAAAACTGCTCAGCGCCCCGGACAACCGCGACACCCTCGGCGCACGCGACCGCGCCATCCTCGAAACGCTTTACTCCACCGGCGTCCGCGTCAGCGAACTGGTGGACCTTAACCGCAACGACCTGGACCACACCGGCCAGACGCTCAACATCCGCGGCAAGGGCAAGAAAGAACGCATCGTGCCGCTGGGCTCGCACGCCATCGCCGCGATCCGCCACTACCTCACGCTGCTCGAGCCTGACCAACGCTTCGCCTCGCTGCGTCAGCAGTCGATGTCCGACCCTGCGATCCCGCTGTTCGTGAACAAGAACGGCGGAAGGCTCTCGACCCGCTCGGTCCGCCGCAAGCTCGACAAGTACCTCAAGAGCTGCGGCCTGGATTCGACGATCAGCCCGCACACCCTGCGCCACAGCTTCGCCACGCACCTCCTGGACAACGGCGCGGACCTGCGCAGCGTTCAGGAACTGCTGGGCCACCAGTCGCTGTCGACCACGCAGATCTACACGCACCTGTCGAGCATGCGGATGCGCACCGCCACGACGAAGCACCCGGGCCGTGTGACCGACCGGGTCGCGATCGAAATCGGGGGGTCATGCAGAAAGACCTACCACAACGCCCACGCACGGATGTGTGGGCGTTTTTATTTCGCGGTGAACGTCTTTGTATAACGGTGTGACACCGTGACGCGACAAGTCGCATCCCTTCGTGATCGTTTGGATTCTTTCCTGTACCCTGTTCCCCGAACCCTGAACCCTAATCCTCTGCCCTATCCCCATGGCGGCGACACCGGAACGACCTGTGCACGTGGCCCTGCCCCGGACCGGCATCCGGTCGATCTCGGTCCACCTGCTGCTGAGCTGCCGCCTCGACGGTCATGCTGATCTTCTCGTTCGCGCCCCACCGGCTGTGGTGGCTGGCGTATGTCGCGTTGGTCCCCGCCGGGTTGCTGGCGGCGCGCGCGGGCCGGGCCCGGCGGCTGGCGTGGACGAGTTTCGCCGTCTTTTGGGCCGGCTGGCTCTACATGCTCGCGTGGGTGATCCCGATCACGCAGGGCGGGTACGTCGCGCTCTCGGCGCTCATGGCCGCGTACTGGTCGCTCGCCCTGATCGTCGCCCACCAACTGCACAAACGCTTCCGCGCCGCGATGGTCGTGCTGCTGCCGATGGCGTGGGTCAGTTGTGAGTGGCTGCGGCCGGTTCCTCGCCGGCGGCTTCTCATGGTTCATGCTCAGGCAGAGCCAGGGCGGCTTTCGAGATCGACGCACACCCCGGCCGCATCGTCCAGACCGCCGAGCCTCCTCGGCGAACTGGGGCGTCGACGTATTCCTCGTCATGTTCGGCGGCCTGCTGATCGACCTGGTCACGCGCCCGATCGTACAGCCGATCGGCCACGGCAAGCACCGGCCGCACCCCACGATCCGCGGCGCGGTCATCCTCTGGCTGATCGTGTTCATCGGCGCATGGTTCTACGGCGACTACCGCATCGGGCGGGCGACGTCACCCACCCCGGCCCGCGCGTCGCCGTCGTCCAGACCAACGTCGCAGGACAACAAGGTCAACCGCACGCCCGAGCAGGACCTGGAAGACTGGCACAAGATGGTCGAGCTGACCCGTCAGGCCGGCGCGACCACGCCCACGCCCGACCTGATCGTCTGGCCCGAGACGATGGTCCCCGGCGCATTGAACCCCGAAGCGATCCGCTTCTTCACCGAAGTTAACAGCTACTACTCCGGCGACGAGGTCTACCACGAACTGATCCGCATGCTCGCGCGGGCGCGTGACTTTTAACCTGCTTGTCGGTGCGCTGGCTTACGAAGACCGTGCAGGAAACCTTCGCCGACAGCGGCGTCGGTCCCGTGCCGCTGCCCCGGACAACTCGGCGTACCACTACTACGCAGACGGCGAGCAGGCGGCGCTGCGGTACGACAAGATGCACCGCGTGCCGTTCGGCGAGTTCATCCCCTGGGTCAGCGCGCGGTCCCGCCGATCAAGTCGCTCTTCATCAAGTGGTTCACACCGTACTCGCGCGAACTACTCGCTCGCCGCCGGCGGAGGCGCGACCGTCTTCGACATCCCCGCGCTGTCGATAGCGACCGAAGACCGCGGCACGGGCCCGGCGATCGTGCGGCGTGGTCACGCCGATCTGTTACGAGGACGCCGTCACACGGGCCGTGCGCCCGGCTGGCCTACCGTCCAACGGCACCAAACGCGCCGACCTGATCGTCAACCTCACCAACAGCGCCTGGTACCCCGGCCACAAGCAGCAGCCCCAGCACCTTCAGATCGCGAGCCTGCGATGCATCGAGAACCGCGTCCCGATGGCGCGCAGCGTCAACGGCGGGATCAGCGGCTTCATCGATTCACTCGGCCGGATCACCTCGGTGGTGGAAGTGGGGGCAGCGGCAGTGGGTGGAGGGTTTCGCCGTGGCCGAACCGCGGCTGGACGACCGGCGGACGCTGTACGGCCTGCTGGGTGAGTTCCCCGCCGGCTGTTTGACACTGGCTACGGCACTACTGCTTATTTGGGGTAAAGACAGCCCCCCGCAAACACGCGGGTGATCCTTTCCGACGCCGCCGACGTATACATTCGCAATCACACACCGGGGGGCAACATGAACGAACGTACAGCAAGGAGCGATCAGACGATGCGAACAGACCCCAACCCCGCCTGACCTTATTGTTCTGCCTCGCACTTTTCACGGTGCTTAGCCCGGCCGCTTTCCTGTCGTCCGCCCGCGCGGCGGAATCGACGGATGCCCCGGCCACGCCGACGCTGCCGCAGCTGCGCTGAAGACGCGGTACGTATCGTGCAGGTCATGACCCGTGACAGGACCCGTTCCTGCGCGCCCAGCGCGATCGGGCGATGCCAGGTATGCCCGAACTCGCGCTGCCAGTGGCGCTCGGGCTGGACGACGAGCACCCGGCCGTGCAGCTCACGGCCCTGGTGACGATCGGCAAGATGCGCTTCGTGAACTCGGCCCCGCCGCGGTCGCTGCGCTAACGGCCCGGACGACTCGGTGTCGCCCGCCGCCATGTTTCCGCCGCCCGGCGGCACGCGGCAGGAAGTCGATATCAGCGAGCTGGCCGACATGCTCGCCTCGCCCAGCCGTCGGTGCGGCAACGTCGTGATGCTCCTGGGCATGATGGGCGACCCCAGCGCGCTGCCGATGATCGAGGCGATGGCCCAGGTCCCCATGCCCAGCCAGCGTGTGGACAACCTCCGCCGGACGATCGTGCGGGTGCAGTTCGCCGAAGCCCAGGTCCTCTTGGGCGACCCCGACGCGATCAGCCCGCTGCGTGCCGCGGTGTATTCGGAGTTCGACGAGGTGCGAGTGCTGGCGGTGACGATGCTGGGCCGGCTCCAGGACGCCTCGGCCGAGACGGCGTTGATGGCCATGCTGGACCGCCGCGACCAGCCGATCGAGCTGAAACTCGCCGCCGCCGAGGCGGTTTCCCACATCGGCAACCGGGCCGCGATCAAACAGTTGCTTGATAAGACGGCGTTTGTGCTCCAGTCCTGCGGCTCCGATAACCCGGTCCTGCGTTCCCAGGCCGTGATCACCGCCGGGGCCTTGGACGCCGCCCGCCAGCGGGTCTACCGCCAGCTCCTGCCCTCGGACCCCCCGGCGATCTGGCGTTTATTCGAGGATAAAGCCATGGTCGACGCGATGGCCCGGCTGATGCAGGACGCCCACCCGCAGGTCCGGCTGTCCGCCGCCGCCGCGGTTTTACGCGACCTGGACGCCAACCCCCAGCCCTCGCCCCAGGCCGTGGCCGCCGACCGGTCCGCAGGTTGACAAGCCTAGCGCCGCCAGTAGATAATGACGATCCGAATGGGGCGTTGAACACGTTTCATTCCCGTGCCTAACTGTTGTTCCTGATCTCGCTTTGAGAGGATGTACCATTGAGTCCCTTGACCAAAGCCTTCGTTGTGCTTGTGACCGTCCTGTCCGTGCTCCTGGTCGCGCTAGTCGTGCCTTACGTCGCCAAGACGGAAGACTTCAGCGGGCAGAAGAAAGCCCTTGAGAGCCAGCTGGCGACCGCGCAGGCGAGTGCCCGCACCAGCCAGCAGGAAATCTCGGCCATGCAGGAACGGCTCAATGAGCAGTCCGCCCTGCACAGCCAGCAGATCACCAACCTCACCGCCGAACGCGCCCGGCTCCAGACCGAGCGTGACGACGCCAAGGCCCAGGCCATGCAGGAGGCCCGCAAGCTCCAGCAGTTCGAGGCCGAGTTGTCCCGCCTCTCCGCCGCCGCCGTCCAGGACGCCGACCTGCTGACCATCACCACCTCCGACCTGAAGGAAACCCGTCAGGCGCTGGTCGATGCCCAGACCAAGCTCGTGCAGCTCGGTGACCGCAACAACGAACTGGAAAGCCAGCGTGACAGCCTGACCCGTCAGGTCCGCCGCATCGGCGAGAAGATGGTCAGCCTCGAACAGGGCAACGTCGAACTGCGTGCCGTCCTCGCCCGTGTGCCCGCCCAGTACCGCCAGCAGGTCAGCACCGGCGACGGCGCAGCTCCCGCCCAGGAAGCCGCGACCCCGATCGCCGGCACCATCACCGACGTCCAGTCGGCCGCCGGCACCCAGCTCGTTCAGGTCAACATCGGTTCACGCGACGGCGTCGAAGCCAACATGAAGTTCCTCGTCCACCGCGACAGCCAGTACGTCGGTACCTTCGTCGTCGATCGCGTCGAAGCCGCCCAGTCCGCCGGCCGCATGACCCTGACCAAGGGCGAAGTCCGCTCCGGCGACCAGGTCTACACCGGCCCGTATTGATCGTCCTACATACACAAAAACCCAGGCATCAGCACGACCCTATACCGCAGCATCAGCGGCCCACGATACGGAGTAACCAGACATGGCAGACGCGAGTTCAGGCCCCGGCGACAGCATCTACACCGTCCTGGTGTTCGTCACGCTGCTGACCCTGCTCGCCGGCGTCGGCTACGTCTGGTTCCGCGGCAACCAGGTTTTCGGCAGCCCGACCTGGTTCATCCCCGGCTGATCTGCGACCGTTCGATGCCATCGGGACCCTTACGGGACAACCGCCTCGGACCCGACGCGGACCCCGGCCCCGAAATTCCGATAAAACTCATACCACACGGTAGTAATCACCGATGAACTGCCAAGTGATCGGGCGCGGACGCTCCGATCCTGACCGCCGCACGCCGTGGCGGCGATTGGCTACAATAACGCCCGGCCCGGACCAACATCCGACACCCCGGGCCGACAGGGGCCGCGGCGATTGAATCTTGACAGCCTATTAAGCTGGTTTTCCGTCGATATGGGCATCGACCTGGGCACGTGCAACACCCTCGTGTGCGTGCGCGGTGAGGGTATCGTCCTGAACGAGCCCAGCGTCGTCGCCGTCAAGAAGGGCACCAACGTCGTCCTGAATAACGGTAACGCCGTCGGCTGGGTCGCCAAGGAAATGCTCGGCAAAACCCCCGGCAGCATCACCGCCATCCGCCCGCTCAAGGACGGCGTGATCAGCGACTTCCAGATCACCGAAGCCATGCTCGGGTACTTCATCCGCAAGGTCAACGGCAAGCGGCCGTTCGTCAAGCCCCGCGTCGTCATCGCCGTGCCCTCCGGAATCACCGCCGTCGAGAAGCGGGCCGTCCTCGACTCCGCCGAACGCGCCGGCGCACGCCGCGTGTTCCTCGTGGAAGAGCCCATGGCCGCCGGCATCGGCGCGAACCTGCCCATCGTCGAAGCGACCGCCAGCATGATCGTCGACATCGGCGGCGGCACCACCGAGGTCGCCATCATGTCGCTGGCCGACATCGCCCAGTGCGAGTCCGTCCGCGTCGCCGGCGACGACATGGACGAGGCCATCATCAACCACATGAAAAAGGCCTACAACCTGATGATCGGCGAGCAGACCGCCGAACGCATCAAGATCGAGATCGGCTCGGCCGCGCCCGACGGCGAGGAACGCTCGATGGAGGTCCGGGGCCGCGACATGATCTCGGGCCTTCCCCGCAAAACGGTCATCACCAGCGAGGAGATCCGCGAAGCGCTCCAGGAGCCGCTCAGCGCGATCATCGAGACCGTCACCCGTACACTTGAACGCACAGAGCCTGAACTCGCCGCCGACCTGGTGGACAACGGCGTTGTCCTGGCCGGCGGCGGGTCGCTCTTGCGTGGCATCGCCACCGTCATCAGCAACGCGACCGGGCTGGACTGCCGCGTCGCCGACGACCCCCTGACCTGCGTCGCACGCGGCACCGCCATCTACCTCGAACACCTCGAGGAGTGGAAGGCCACCATGGAAAGCGACATGGACGAGGCCTGACCGGCCGCCGGGGCGTAACCCACACACGCGGTTCCCCCGCATACTTGTCACCTACGGGAGACTGCAAACCAGGGCGATGCGGGTATGAACAGGCCGCCAATCAATGCCAAGCGCGTCATGATCGCCGCCACCGTCCTGCTGCTGCTGGCCAGCCAGCTCCCGGCCTGGCTCGCGGTCAAACTGTCCTACCTGCCGCACGCATTCATAGAATTCATCGCCACGCCCGCCACGTTCCTGCACGGGTTCTCCACCTCGATCCGTTCCACCGACAAACGCTACACCAAGTTCTCCGAAGAATTGAGCCTTGAAGAGCAGCTCTCCCTGGCATTACAGAAGCTCGACGAAGCAAAAGTTTACAACGACTATCTTGAGCAGGACATCGCCCGCCTGCGTAACGTCAGCGACAACCTCGCGCTCATAAGTGCGCTTGTCGATACCGAAGACATCAGCTTCGTGGGCGCGAAAGTCATCGGGTTTAACGGCAACCGCAAGAACCCGATCCTCACGATCAACATCGGATCGAATGACTTTGTCCGTGACGGCCTGGCCGTCGTCTGGGGCGCGGACCTGGTCGGCAAGGTCGTGAGCACCTCCGTCAGCACCGCCGATGTCCAGCTCATCACCGCCGCGGACACGAAGTTGCAGGTCCGCATCACGCGCCCGGTCATCGACCCGACCGTCGTCCCCGTGCCCGCCTACATCCAACTGTCCGACGACGGCCGAACCTTCTACACCGATGAGTTCCCCCTGGATTCACCCGTGCAGGTCGGCGACCTGGCGCTGTTGGCCGACGAGAGCTGGCAGTTCCGCGCGCGCGGTTTCATCGTCGGCACCGTCACGGAGGTCGGCCCGCACCCGGACAGGCCGCTACTCAATCAACGCGTCGTCATCCGCCCCAACCGCCCGCTGGCGTCGGTGTACGGCGTCATCGTCCTTGTCCCCGTTGAGTAAACAGGAACCACATGCCGAACGCGGCTACGATTAACCACACACCATGAACTGGCTCGCCTTCTCCATCACGACGTACATCTTCCTGCTCATGCAGGTCGGGATGACCACGCTCTTCGGCATCCCAGACGCGGAGGGGGCGTTGCCGGATTTCCTGCTGATCTTCGCGGTGTTCGTCGGGATGCAGGCGCCTGCCCGGATGGTCGGATGGTCGATGCTCACGGTCGGCCTGTGCGCCAACCTGCTGCCCGGCCCGGTCCCGGATGGCCCGATCCTCGGCCCGGAAGCCCTGGGATACCTCGGGGGCGCGTTCGCCGTGTTGCAGCTGCGCACGCTGCTGTTCCGCGAATCGGTCTTCTCGCTGGCGATCATGGTGTTCTTCGTCGGCATCTTCATCCAGCTCATCACCGTCGCGCTCTACACAGGCAGGGGCCTGCCTCTTTTCCTCGGCCAGCCCGTCCCCAACTGGAGCGCATCAAACGAATTGTTCACCCGGTTCCTGATGCTCCTGTATTCCGCCTTCGCCGCCGTCCCGATCGGGTTCGTGCTGCTGAAGCTCGCCCCGCTGATGAATTTCGCCCCCGCCCAGCGCGCCGAACGCGTGTTTTAATCCATGCGATCGAGGCCGAGTTCCCCCTGTACCTTTCAAATATCGCCGTCGTTTGGCCCTGCATCCGGCGGCTGTTAGGATATGGGCCGAGATAACCCCTATTGCGAGACCCCGACGGATCGCGTCTCGCTGACCTGCCGGAGGCAGAAAACATGATTGTGGATGTGCATACCCGGGTCTGGGAGAGCGCCAAGCAGCTTGGCCGGGCCGAGGAGACGCTGCGCCGCAAGCCCAACGTGCCGTGGGAACGGCCGGACGCCTGCCCCGACGCCCACCACGAGGCCATGCAGCCCGTGCGGCACGCCCTGATCCTGGGCTTCGACAGCAAATACCTTCAGGCCCAGATCACCCACGAGCAGGTGGCGGGCTACGTCTGCAAAGACCCGGCGAAGTACCTGGGCGTGGCGGGCATCGACCCGATGCGCGGCGACGCGGTGCGCAGCCTGGAGCGCGCCCGCGAGCTTGGGCTTATCGGCGTGACCGTCAGCCCGGCGGCGCAGGCGTTCCACCCCTGCGACACCCAGGCGATGGAGCTCTACGAGGCCTGCGCCGCGCTGAAGGTGCCGGTCCTCTTCGAGGCCGCAACGCTGCTGGCCCGCGATGCGAAACTGGAATTCGCCCAGCCCTACCTTCTCGACGAAGTCGCGCGGACGTTCCCCGAACTGAAGATCGTCGTGTCGGCGCTGGGCGACCCGTGGGTGCATCAGTGCCTGACCTTGATTGATAAGCACCCGACGGTGTACGCGGACTTAAGCGACCTGGCGACCCGGCCGTGGCAGCTCTACAACGCCCTGATCCTCGCCCACCAGCAGGGCGCGACCGGACGTATCCTCTTCGGCAGCAACTTCCCGTTCTGTACACCGGAGCAGGCGATCGTCTCGATCTACTCGATCAACACATTCACCCAGGGCACGCCGCTGCCGAGCATCCCGCGCGAGCAGTTGCGTTCGATCGTCGAGCGTGATGCGCTGGTGTGCCTCGGCCTGCGCGACGCCGGGTTCGATGAGCCGGCCAGCTCGGGCAGCAAACACCAGACCATGAAGATCCCCTCGGCCCACTCGTTCAAGGACGCGGACTCGGCATGATGCGAACCTCCCAAGCTCACCGGTCATGGACGCTCGTTGCTTTGGCGCTGTTCACGTTGTCGGCATGGGGCTGCGGTGGCAAGACCGGCGCGCGTGACGCGGACCTGCACATCCAGAGCCGGGCCAACCCGCAGGACATCGAGGCCGGCGGATTCGACCACGGGATCTACAGCCTCGACGGCCGAAGCGCCATGACCGTCCTGCTGACCGACGGGCCGATCGAAAACCCGGACCGCGCCCTGATCGTGCGGATGTTCTGGCGTCCCCGGGCCGCCGCGACCCCGCTGGACGAGACCGCCACCAACGCGACCGTGCAATACATCGTATTCAACCGTGAAGCCGGCGCGGATAGCGCGGGGGGAAAGGTCGGCATCTACTCCGGCGGCGGATTCATCTACCCCGAAAACGACATCGGCAGCCCCAGGCTACAGGCCAATCTCTGGCAGGCGACGCTCACGCTCGCGGACAACAGCGAAGGCTTCGACGATACGCTGGGCGCGTCAATCCTGCGTGGCCGATTCACCGCGCAGCGTGACGATGACGGCATCATCGACGCCGTCCGCCGGGTCAACATCGCGGTCAGCGAAGCCCTTGGCGTGCCGCGATTCGTCAGCGCGGAGTGAGCGACGAACCAACTCATTCTGATGTTCATCTATAACAAAAGCCCACGTTCATAAAACGTGGGCTTCGTTTATTTAACCGAACGGGTTGTGTTGTTTGCTTACGTCTCCACGTCCGGCGTGTGGATATCCGCTTGTGTGTGCAGGTGTTCGGACGAGTCCGGCGTCACGATGACCTTGTAGATGCACCACGCCAACAGCCCGGTGACGAACCCGACCGACGCGAGCATGATTAACCATCCGCCTGGTGTCATCGTTTGGCCTCCTGTTCCTGTCTCTCCAGTTTCTCCCAACGCTTGACCGACTGGGCGATAAACAGCATAAACAGCACCGCCACCACAAGGATGAATCCGACCGAGAGCTGGGCGACTTGCTCGTTCGCCAGCGCCTTGAAGTAGTTACCCTTCTCCGCGGTGATCTGCTGATAAAGCCAGACGACGAAGATCGTGATCAGATAGATCGGAGCGACGTATTTCAGCACATAACCCACTAACCTAGGGACCGGGATACTCGCGCCGCGGTTGATCTCCTCCATGCCCTTGTCGATGCCCAGGCCCCAGCCGAAGAGGATCGTCTGGAACGTCGCGAGCAGGAAGATGCACAGTGTGCCCACCCAGAAGTCCATCGTGTCCAATGCCATGAGATTCTTGGAGAAGAACACGACGAACAAACTGCCGACCAGCGTGATAAACCCGAGCATGGCGACCGAGGCCTTACGGCCCAAACCCAGCCCTTCTTCGAGCAGCGCGATCGCCGGTTGAAGCATGGATAGCGAACTGGTCACGGCGGCAAGGAACAGCAGGAAGAAAAACAGCGTGCCGACGACCCGCCCGCCGGGCATCGTCTCGAAGACCTGCGGCAGCACCTTGAAACCCAGGTCGAACGTCCCCTGCCCCGCGACGCCGGCCGTGCCCAGGAAGATGAACGCGGCCGGGATCGTGATCAGCCCGCCCAGCGCGACCTCGCAGAACTCGTTGCCCGCGTTGGAGGTCAGCGATGACAGCGCCACGTCGTCGTCTTTCTTCAGGTAGCTGGCGTAGGTGATGATGATGCCGAACCCCACCGACAGCGAGAAGAAGATCTGCTGTCCGGTCGCCTCCAGCCACATCTGCCCGTTCATCAGGCTCTGCATGAACGAGCCGTCGGTGGTCTTAGGATTCCACATGTAGCCAAGCCCGTTGAGCACGTTCAGGTCCGGCTGCGCCGGGTCCGGCGTGCCCAGCGTCAACACACGCCCCAGCACGACCAACGCACAGACCACCAATAACGGCATCGCGAACAGGCAGAACTTTTCGATGCCTTTGCTAAGCCCGCGGTAGATCAGCACGAAGTTGAGCACGAAACAGATCGCCAGCGCAATCACAGCCGGGCTGACCCCGCCCTGATCGAGCAGGAACCCGTCTTCCGACGCCCCATTAAGTGTGAAAAATCCAGGTACGGCTGCTTGTCACCGCCCAGCGACAACGCGCCCGTCGCGGTGTAGTAGGCATACGATAAACACCACGCCTCGATGAAGACGTAGTACATGTAGATGATGACCGGGACGATCATGCCGATCACGCCGAAGTAGGGCGACGCGCGGTTGCGCCAGATCGTGCGGTAGATGCCGGGTGTGGAGTTGTGCCCGCGCACCCCGCCGTAGCGGCCCATGCCCCATTCCGCCCAGGCCAGCGGGATGCCCAGCACCAGCAGCGCGATGAAGTACGGGATCATGAAGGCCCCGCCCTCGTACTGCGCCGCCTTGCCCGGGAACCGCAGGAAATTGCCCAGCCCCACGGCACTGCCCATCACCGCCAGGATCACGCCGATCCGCGTGCCCCACGATTCGCCGCTGCCCACGCCCTTTGCCATAATGCCGTTCCTGTGCTTAGATCACGGACCAGATGTGACTAGTTATCGGACAGGCCCGGAGTTGATCATCAAGATAAACCGCCCGCATCATAACGCAACCCCGGCCGCCCGCTAAGCTTGGGGCCGAAAACCGGCCGATGATGAAGCTTCCGACCACCGAAATCCCAGACCACGACGACCCGCTATGCACTCAAACGCCCCGCTTGATAACGCGACCACCCCGGCCGACGACGCCGTCCACCAGGCCGCCGAAGCCGCCGTCGGGCCGGTCAGCCGGTGGGCGATCCACCGCCGGATGTACGACTGGGTCCTGTCGCTGGCCAAGACCCCGCACGCGACCTGGTCGCTGTTTGCGCTGGCGTTCGCGGAGTCGAGCTTCTTCCCGATCCCGCCGGACGTGCTGCTCGGTCCCGCTGTGCCTGGGCAAGCGCGAACGCAGCCTCTGGTTCGCCACGGTCACGACGGTCGCCAGCGTGCTCGGCGCTGTTCTGGGTTACGCGATCGGGCACTACGCCTGGGAAGTTGTACAGCAGTGGATGTTCGATTACGTGCCGGGCTTCTCGCAGGATAAGTTCGATACCGTGCAGTCATGGTACGACGGATGGGGCGTGTGGGTCCTGTTTGTGGCGGCGTTTACGCCGATCCCGTTCAAGGTTTTCACAATCGCAGGCGGCGTGTTCGCCCAGCCGCTGCTGCCGTTTATCGGGGTGTCGCTGGTCGGGCGCGGGGCGCGCTTCTTCCTCGTGGCCGGTTTGTTCTGGTGGGTCGGCCCTAAAGCGACCCCGTTCATCGATAAATACTTCAACCTGTTGTGTGTTGTATTCGTCGCGCTGCTGATCGGCGGGGTGATGATCTTGAAGCTGATGCATTGATGAGCATCACTAGCCGTTAGCTATTAGCCATTAGCTTCAAGCGGCAGATGTGCTCAATCAACAAAACTAACGGCTAATGGCTAACGGCTGAAGGCTTAGAACAATGAACGTACTGGTGACAGGCGGGGCGGGGTATATCGGGTCGCACGCGGTGCGTCGGCTGCGGGCCGGCGGGCACACGGTGGCGGTATTGGACAACCTCTACCGGGGCCACCGCGCCGCGGTGCCGGACGGTGTGGCGTTTATCCACGCCGACCTGCGCGAGACCGACAAAGTCAGCGCCGCCCTGAAAGAAAACAAGATCGACTGCGTGATGCACTTCGCGGCGCTGGCGTACGTCGGCGAATCCGTCACCGAACCGCTGACCTATTACGACAACAACACCTCCGGCACCGTCAGCCTGCTGCGCGCGATGGACGCCCAGGGCGTCAAGCGTCTGGTCTTCAGCTCGACCTGCGCGACCTACGGCGAACCCGAGTCCATGCCCATCGTCGAGACGATGCCCCAAAAACCGATCAACCCCTACGGCTGGTCGAAACTATTCGTCGAGCGCGTCCTCATCGACTACGCCAACGCGAACAAAGACTTCGCCTTCGCGGCGGCGCCGCTTACTTCAACGTGGCCGGCAGCGCGAGCGACGGAAGCATCGGCGAGGACCACACGCCCGAGACGCACATCATCCCCGTGCTGCTGAACGTCGCCCTGGGCAAGGTGCCGAAGGTCACGGTGTTCGGCGAGGATTACCCGACGCCCGACGGCACGTGCGTGCGTGACTATATCCACGTCGAGGATTTGGCCGACGCCCACGCTGTCGTGATGGATGCGCTTAAGCCCGGGGACCAGCGTTTCTACAACCTCGGCATCGGGCAGGGGCGCAGCGTCAAGGAGCTGATCGACGCGGCCCGTGAAGTGACCGGGCGCACGATCACGGTGGCGACCGGCCCCCGTCGCGCGGGCGACCCGCCGATGCTCTACGCCAACGCCGACAAGATCAAGCGTGAGCTTGGCTGGAGCGCCAAACAGACCGATATCCGCTTGGCGATCGAATCGGCGTGGCGCTGGTTCGAGGCCAATCCCGACGGGTACGGTGACAAGTGAACCAACCCAACGGCACCGAACAATGGCAGCCCCCGCGCGGCCCGGTGTTCAGGATCGTCGTCTGGGTCCTGCTGGCGCTGATCGTGCTGGGCTCACTGGCCGGGCTTATTGTCGGTCTGCTGGTGTGAAGCCCAACGCGCGCGTGATGTGCGGGCTATTGGCTTGAGATTAGCGATCAGCGATTAGAAATCAGCGATCCGCTCAGTGCGCCGCCTGCTTCTCGTAGTCCGCGGCCGACAGCAGGGCGTCGAGCTGCCCGGGGTCGCTGGGCTTGAGCTTCACGATCCAGCCGTCGCCGTAGCAGTCGCGGTTGATCAGGGACGGGTCATCAACGACCGCCTGGTTGACCTCCACGACCTCCCCGGCGATCCCGCTGTAAAGCTCGCTGGTCGCCTTAACCGACTCGATCTCGCCCAGGGCGTCGCCCTTGTCGATCGCCCCCTCGGCCGTGATCTCCAGGTAGGTGATGTCCGTCAGTTCATCGACCGCGAACTGGCTGATCCCGATCAGCACGACGTCCCCCTCGGGCTTGTGCCACTCGTGGCTCTCCAGGTACCGGCGGTCATCGGGTGTGGGCATCGGCAAAACTCCTGTCCCGGGTGGCCCGGGCACGGTTCACGGTTCGGGTACGGCTCGGCCCGCATCATAGAAAAGCGCCCGCCGCCTGACAAAAACGCCCGATATCAAACCCGGAATCGCTCTGCAGACGCCTTTTCCCCTGATACTCTGATTGGGCATGGTTTGGATGCCCTAGTGTGTTGTTACTATATATGAGCGTCACTTCCATGCGGCGATGTCCGCCGAGAGTGTGCCGGGCGAACGGTACGGACAGGCTTTTTTCTGGAGCGGCAGATGTTCAATCGATGGCGGCGGGGGGGACGTATGTCTTTTAAGGTCACGCAATTTTGCCTGCTGGGCACGTTTTTCTGCCCGTCGGTTTCTCGGGCGTACACGGTGGAGCGCCTGACGCTCCCGGGCAACCCGACCGGCGGCGTCAACGTGGATTCGTCGTTGCACCTGCCGGTCGATATCGACATCGCGCCCGGCGTGTCCGACAGCTATTTCGTCTCGCAGCTGGGGGCGTATAACTGGGCGACCGCCGACATCGACCCGCTCACCGATCGGCTGGGCAAGATCGTGCGCGTCGATCGCGCCACCGGCGTCGTGGACTACGCCAATCCGTTCCTGGTAATCGAGGACACCAGCCTGGTGGAAGGGCACCCGCACGTCCCCCAGGTCGGCCTGTTCTCGACCGTGTTCCACCCGGATTTCCAGATTAACGGCAAGCTTTACGTCGCGGTCGCCGCCGATTTCGAGGCGGACCCGCCGACGCTGCCCGGCGACCCGCGTGTGCCCGTGTTCAACCTCGCCATCCGTGAGTACGTCGCCGATCCCGGCAACCTCGCGGCCGGCGCGACTTTCAGCAAGACCATCATCAACATCGTCGAACCTAGATACGACCACGACGGCGGCTGGCTCGGGTTCAACCCCAAAGAAGTTGAGCAGGGCAAACGCTACCTCTACATCACCGTCGGTGACGGCGGAGACCAGCACGATCCATACAACAATGGCCAGAACATCGAATCCCCCCTTGGCTCGATCCTCCGTGTCGATCTGGACGGCGACGCATTCCCCGCCGACGACACACGCAACTACGCCATCCCGGCCGACAACCCCTTTGTGGGCGCCGCCGGCATGGACGAGATCTTCGCTTACGGCTTTCGGAACCCCTGGCAGGCTTCCTTCGATCGCGCCACAGGCGACTTCTACATCGGCGATGTCGGCCAATACAACTGGGAGGAGATCAACTTCATCCCCCACGACATCGCGCCCACCGACGACCGCAACTTCGGCTGGCGGCCGCGCGAGGGTTTTGTTTCCACGCCGACCGCCGGCATCGGCGGGCCTCAGCCGGTGGACGGCGTCGATCCCATCATCGCCTACGCACACGGCGGCGGCGCCTATCAGGGTTTCTCCGTGGTCGGCGGCATCGTCTACCGTGGGCCCATCACCGAGCTGCGGGGCATGTACATCTTCGCCGACACGCAGACCGGCAATATCTGGGGCATCCACGTCGATGATATCCCGCTCTTCGACCCGGCCAACCCCGCGCTGACGCTCGTCAACCTCACCGCGGACTTCACGCCCGATCAGGGGAGCTTCACGAGCATCGTCAGTTTTGCCGAGGACGAGGCGGGCAATCTCCTGATCGTCGACATGGGCTCCAACCGCGACGAGGTCGGCGGTCACATCTTCCGCGTCCTGCCCGACCCGATCATCGGCGACCTCGACGGCGACGGGTTCGTCGGCATCACCGACCTTAACCTCGTGCTGGGCAACTGGAACCTGCCCGTCCCCGGCGCCAACCCGTTAGCCGATCCGTCCGGCGACGGGTTCGTCGGCATCGAAGACCTCAACCTGATCCTGGGTGACTGGAACGCGGGCACACCGTCGGGCGTCCCCGCCGATACCCCCGAACCGGCGACGCTTGTTTTACTAGGATTGACCCTGCCCGCCACGCTCAGCCCTCGCCGCTCCCCCGTTTAGCGGGCGATCGCAGATCGCCGTGTGGTACGATGTCATCAGCGTGGTTTGAGTGTGCTTGATATATCAACGCCACTTTTACAATCGGGAGTCCAGTGTATGGCAGAAAACCAATCGTATGACGGTCCGGTCTTCGCTATCTATCAGAGTGAAGATTATGTACACCTTTTTGGTAAGGTTGATTCTGTCGATTACTTTGGCATCCCTTGCATTAAGGGAACGCTGTTGTCATTAAGAAAAGACGACTGGCGGACTGGATTAACGTGCTATATTCCCACTTCGTCCATTACCAGAATATTCGAGTATAAGTCTATGGATCACTACAAAACGGTGATTGCGACACATTATGAAAAGAGAGCCGAAGTGTAGGTTTTAAGTGGGTGGCCAATATCGTATACCTATTAAATAAAAACCGCCGACCCTCTCGGATCGGCGGTTCGTTTTTTTTAGATTGTCCGGTCAACACCTCCCGGGGTCCGGGGGTTAGGCGCCGACGGTGGCTTCGCTCGTCGCCCACTTGATCAGCACATCCGCGACCTCGGGGCGGCTGAACTCGGCGGGGGGGCGTTGGCCGGCGGCGAGCATGTCGCGGACCTTCGTGCCGGAGAGGAACACCTGGTCGCCCTGGATCTTCGGGAACGTCTTGCCCGAGACCATGCTCTGGGCCTTGTGGCTCCAGGCGGCGTGCTCGAACTTGAGGATCTCGATCTCGATCTCGCCGGGCTTGAACTGGTCGAAGATGTTCTGGGCGTCGTAGGTCCCGTAGTAATCGCCGACACCCGCGTGGTCGCGGCCGACGATGAAGTGGCTGATGCCGTAGTTCTGCCGGGTCAGCGCGTGCTGCACGGCCTCGCGCGGGCCGGCGTAACGCATCGCGGCGGGCATGACGGTCAGCAGCGTGCGCTCGGGCACGAAGTAGTGCTCGATAATTGTTTCGTAGCAGTCCATGCGGACGTCGGCGGGGATGTCGCCGGGCTTGGTCTCGCCGACCAGCGGGTGGATCAGCAGGCCGTCGGTGATCTCCTGGGCGCACTTGCACAGGTACTCGTGGGCACGGTGGATCGGGTTACGGGTCTGGAACGCGCTGACGGTCTTCCAATTGCGCTTGGCGAACTCGTCGCGGACCTGCGCGGGGGTCAAGCGGTGATCGGTGAACTGTTCGCCGGGCTCTTTCTCGGGGGTGACGGTGATGACGTGGATGTCGCCGCCGACGCACCAGTCGCCCTCATCGAGCACGGCCTTGACGCCGGGGTGGGCCGGGTCTTCGGTGCCGAACACGTTGGGGATTTCGAGCTTCTTATCGTGTGCGTAGACCTCTTCGACATCGATCACCGCCAGCAGCGTGCCGTCTGCGTGATGCAGCGCGGCCTGTCCGCCTTGCTTGAGCGTGGCCTTGACGTCGTCCTTGACCGCGAGCGTGATCGGGATCGGCCAGACCGTGCCGTTGGCCAAGTGCATGCTCTTGCAGATACCCTCGTAGTCCGCCTTCTTGACGAACCCGGTGAGCGGGCTGAACGCGCCGATGGCGATCATCTCCAGGTCGCACGCCTGCTTGGCGCTGAGCGTGATCTTGGGCAGGCTTGCCGCGGCGGCCTTGAGCTTGGCGGCCTTGTCGGCGTCCACGATACGGTTGACGAGCTTGCCGCCGTGCGGCTGGATCAGGTGGCTGGACATCTTGGAAGAATCCTTCTCGAAACGGGGTTTATGGGGGAGATGGATAGTAGTGCGCCCGGGCGGGGTCTGCAAACGGTCTTGTGTTAACTTTGTGAGTATCGTAATGTGGGCCAAATAGGTCTTTATAAGCAGGAGTGAAGTTATGAAGAATCGCCGACCCGCCGCATGGATAACCGGTGTCTGCCTCGTGATTTCCGCCCTGTGCGGGCCAGCCCACGCCGCCCCGCCCGGGGAGCAGCTGGCCGACAAGATGTTTAACGCCTATCAAGACCTTGACCAGTACGACGCGACCGTACACCTGGCGATGCGCCAGCTCCAGGGCAAGTGGACCTCCTCGCTGGAGGGCGATGTCCACATCGTCCTGGATCGGGCTAACAACCGCCTGCGGGTCGAGTTCCCCGATCAACTGCTGGTCTCGGACGGCAAGACGCTTTACTACAACAATGATGGGATGCCCGGGAAACATCTGGCAATTTCGGTCCCGGCAGAGATCGACTACCCGTGGCTCGTTGAGCAGGTCCCGAGCATGAGCTTCCCGTTCGGGCCGATCGACCTGGTGCTGTTGCTCTCGGACGACCTGCCCTCGTTTCTCGCCATGGCGGAGAGTGGTGAGCCCGCCATGATCCAGCCGGACCCGGACGACCCGGCCCAGCGGCCACGCGTGCAACTGGGCCTGCCGATGGGTGTGATGACGCTCACCCTCGATCCTAAAACAAACCTCGTCCAGCAGGCCGCGCTCGCCATCAATCCCGCGTCGGCCGCCCAATATGGCGGGCAGGGTGTGGTCTACACATTCGACTTCAAGATCAACAGCACCGATCAGCCGATCGACGACGACCGCTTCGCCTTCGACACCGCCGGCTCCGTCGCCTCGCCCTCCATGCAACACATGATGGCCAGCGGCTCCAACGCGCCGCACCCACTGACCGGTAAGCCTACCCCCGAACTGAAACTGCCCGATATCGACGGCAACGAACACGACATCGCCGTGGACGACGCCGACGCGAAAGTCATCGTGCTGGACTTCTGGGCGACCTGGTGCGGCCCGTGCGTCGCCGCGCTGCCCGAGTTGCAGGAGGTCTACGACTGGGCCAAAGCCGAGGGTAAATCCGTCGCGATCTATGCCGTGAATCAGGGCGAGACCGTTGATGAAGTCAAGCAGTTCTGGGCCGACAAGGGCCTGTCGATCCCCGTGCTGATGGATGAAAACTTCACCTCCGCCCAGTCCTATCAGGTCAACGGCATCCCCCAGACCGTCGTCATCTGCGGCGGCAAGGTCCAGCAGGTCCACGTCGGCTACGGCCCCGGCATGGCCGGCCGGCTCAAGGCGGAGATCGAAACACTGCTGGCGGAATGAGCCTGCCATGCAGGCTTTGCTGCGTATAAACATACCGGCAAGCCGTTGGTCCTGATCCGGTCCTGATTGGATTCGTATGGATAAGCGGGGCAAGCACGATCATCTGATTAATGAAGACGAGCAGTCGATACTCTGGCTCGCTGCGCGCAAGAGGGTTTCAGAAACTCGGTTGAGGGCCATGCTGTGGATCAGCGGTATGCCGACGATGCACGCGGCGGCCCTATGGTTTCTGTGTTCTGGGTTTTTGGCTTGGACGCTGATACAGGCGTTGTCCAGAACACTCATAATCATCGGAGACGAAGCCTTTGTTTGGCCCGCCCGTTTTGTCATTGCCGTCGGTTGGTTCAGTATCTGGGTCTGGTGGTTGGCGAAAGCATGGAGGCTGTTTGAGGCAATTAAGGGTGTATGGTTATCGCTGTTGATGCACCCGATACTGCTCTGCCAATACGTTCTGGGTCCTTGGGGGCTTATTTCCGGTGTTTTTATATTGGGCGAAGGGGTGTGGACCCAGAACGTCTATTACTGTGGTGTGGGCCTTGGCTCGCTAGTGATTTCGGTTGTGTCGTTCTGGATAGGTGCGCGTGGGATGCGTTACGTCGCCACACACTGCGCGTACCGGCAACTCAGATCGTTCTCTTTTACTTATGACGCGGGCATGGTCGAACCGACCATAGAAGTCCGGCAGGCAATCCGCCGTTAGGCATCGGTTGTCGTGGAGCCCTGTAGCCGCTGTGGATGCGGCACAGTATTAGTTTGACGGCTTGGAGGGTTTGTCGGCCGGCTTGGCTTTTTTACCAGTGTCCTTCTTGGTTTTCTTGGCCTCGCCGCTTTTCTTTTCGGGCTTCTCTTCCTTCTTCGGCGTCGCCGCGTCGGTCTCGGCCTTCGCGGATTCCTTATAGCCCTCGGAGCGGTAGTCGGTTTCGTAGAATCCCGAGCCTTTGAAGATGATTCCCGCGCCGGTGCCGATCTGGCGCACGAGTTTATTTTTGCCGCAGTCCGGGCACTTCTTCAACGGCTTGGCGGTCATCGACTGGAATTCCTCCAGCTCGTGCCCGCACGCATCGCATCGGTATTCGTAGGTAGGCATATCAGGGTTCGGGGTTCAGGGTTCTGGGATCAGGGGTGTCAACGCCGGTCCTGAGCGAAGCGAATCGCCGGGTTAAGCTTCAATCTGTAATCGCTTTTTACTAATCACTAACCACCAATCACTAACCACTATTCCTCACTCCGCGATACTCACCTTCGCGGGGCGGATCGTCACGTCGTTGAGCAGGTAGCCCGGCTGGAGCTGCGCGGTGACGTGGTTGGATTCTATTTCGCCACCCGGCTGGCGCATCAGGGCCTCGTGGCGGTTGGGGTCGAAGGCCTCGCCCGCCTGCACGTCCAGCCGCTGCACGCCGAACGACGACAGCGTCCGCATCAACTCGTCACGCACGATTCCGATACCCTTGATCAGGTCGGCGGCGTTGATCTTCTCGGGATCGACCGCCATCGCGTGGTCGAAATGATCCAGCACGGTAACCAGCTGCTTGGCTACGTCGATCAACTGCTGACGCCGTGCGACGATGATGTTCTGCTCCGCGCGGCGGGCGAAGTTCTGGTAATCCGCGATCGTCCGCTTGAGCTTATCATCCAAAGCATCGCGCTCGGCCTGCATGTCCGCCAACGGGTCCGCATCCGCGGGGGCCCCGTCGCCGTCCTGTTCCAGGTCGGGGAATTCCATCGCGCCTTCGGCCTCGTCCAGGTCGAACTCGCTGGGCTCGTTCGCGTTACCGTTCAGTTCTTCTTTTTCACTCATATCAGGCCTCGCGGGCTTGAGAAACAGTGTTGGTGTTAGCTGATGTACGACTTGATCTTTTTCCAGAAGCCGTCGCTGTGCGGCATCACCTCGCGGTCCTCCGTTTCGGCGTACTCGCGCAGCAGTTCTTCCTGCCGGTCGGTGAGTTTCGTCGGGACTTCGATCAGCAGGAGGATAGCAAGATCGCCGTGGCGTCCGCCCCGCAGGTTCGGCAGTCCTTTGCCGGTAGCACGGAGGATGTCGCCGTGCTGCGAGCCGGGCTTGATCGTGATCTCGTGCGTGCCGTTGATCGTCGGGACCTGAAGCGTCGCGCCCAGCGCCGCCTGCGTGAAACTGATCGGCATCTTGAGGATCAGGTGGTCGTCCTCGCGGGTGAAAAGCTCGTGTTCCTTCACGCGGACGACGACGTGCAGGTCGCCGTGCGGCCCGCCGAGCGCGCCGGGCTCACCCTCGCCGGGCACGCGGATCGCCTGGCCATCGTGGATGCCGGCGGGGATCTTCACTTTCAATACGCGCTTCTTAGGCTGCCGCCCGTCGCCGCCGCAGGTCTTGCACTTATCCTTGACGACCTTGCCAGCGCCGCCACAGTTCGGGCAGGTGGTGACCATGCGGAACATCCCGCCGAGCCCGCTCTGCGCGACCTGCCCCGCGCCGCCGCAGCTGACGCAGGTGATCGGCTCCGCGCCGGGGGCCGCGCCGCTTCCCTTGCAACTGCCGCACAGGTCCTGCCGGGTGAACTCGATCTCGCGCTCGACGCCCGAGTCGACTTCTTCCAGCGTGACCTCCGCCTGCGTCTGCAGATCGTAACCGCGTTGCGGCCCGGAACGCCCGCGCCGCCTGCGTGACCCGCCGAACGGCCCGCCGCCACCGCCGAAGATGTCCTCGAACATCGAGAAGATGTCCCCGGCATCCATGTGGCTGAAGTCGTGACCCGCCTGGCCCTTCAGCCCCGCGTGCCCGAACTTGTCGTAGCGCTGCCGCTTCTCGGCGTTGGACAAAACCTCGTACGCCTCGGCCGCCTCCTTGAACTTCGCCTCGGCCTCGGCGTCTCCCGGGTTTCGGTCCGGGTGGTATTTCATTGCCAGCTTGCGGTACGCGCGCTTGATGTCGTCCGCGCCGGCCTCCCGGCCAAGCCCGAGCACTTCGTAATAGTCACGCTGTGTGGGCATTTCTTTTCACCACAGAGACACTGAGGCACAGAGAACACAAAAACAATCCTGGGTACGCAGACCCACGCAGATTCAGGCGACAATCATGCACGGAAGCAAAATCCAATGCTTTGTCTGAATCTGTGTCATCTCCACTGGCTGCGGATACAGGCTCGAGTTTGCGACACCGCAGCGGCGACCGGCTCCTCGTCCTTCGCTGAGTTCGGTGACCAGCACGTTGGTCGTCAACATCAGCCCGGCGACGCTTGCGTAGAGCAGGCGGTGCGTGGGACCAGGGCGGGGTCGATGATGCCGGCCTTGACCATGTCGACGTATTCACCGGTTGCGGCGTTGTAGCCCTGGTTGCCCTTGGAAGCCTTGACGGCTTCGACGACGACGTGGCCGTCTTCGCCGGCGTTGGTGACGATCTGCTGCAGCGGCGCTTCGCCGCACGCGGCGGCCGCATCGAAGCCGAGCTTCTCATCGCCCTTGGCCTTGGCTTTGGCCTTCTCGATCGCTTCGATCGCACGGATCAGCGCCACGCCGCCGCCGAGGACGTACCCTTCTGCGCCCGCTGCCTTGGTCGCGTGCAGGGCGTCGTCGACGCGGTCCTTGCGTTCCTTCATCGCGGTCTCAGTCGCCGCGCCGACGTGTGATGATCGCGACACCGCCGGTCAGCTTGGCCAGGCGCTCCTGGAGCTTCTCGCGGTCGTAATCGCTGGTGGTCTTTTCGATCTGGGTCTTGATCTGCTCGACACGGGCGGCGATATCTTTCTTCTTGCCCGCGCCTTCGATGATCGTGGTGTTGTCCTTGTCGACGACGATCTTCTTGGCGGTGCCCAGCGCATCGAGTTCGAGGGTTTCGAGTTCGACACCCAGGTCTTCGCTGATGAACTGCGCGCCGGTGAGCGCGGCGATGTCGCCGAGCATGTGCTTGCGCTGATCGCCGAAGCCGGGGCCTTGTCCTGCGATCTTCAAGACGCAACCGGTTCACGACCAGCGCCAGCGCTCGTTTTCAACGTCTTCCGCGATAATCAACAAAGGCTTCTTTGCGCCATCGCCACTTTGTTCAGTAGCGGCAGCAGGTCCGGTAGGCTGCTGATCTTCTTTTCGTGGACGAGCACCAGGCAGTCTTCCAGCACGCACTCCTGCGTGGCCGGGTCGGTCATGAAGTAGGGGGACAGGTAGCCCTTGTCGAACTGCATGCCCTCGACGTAATCGAGCGTGGTCTCGGCGGCTTTGCCTTCCTCGACCTCGACGACGCCGTCCGCGCCGACCTTGTCGATCGCCTCGGCGATGAGCTTGCCGATCTCGGCGTCGTGATTCGCGCTGACGGTGGCGACCTTCTGCAGGTCGTCCTTGCCCTTGCACTTCTGGGCGCTGGCTTTGATCGCCTCGCCGGCCGCTTCCGCCGCGGCGGTGATGCCGCGCTGGATCGCGATCGGGTTCGCGCCGGCGGTCACGTGACGCAGGCCCGCGTTGAAGATCGCCTCGGCCAGGATGGTCGCGGTGGTCGTGCCGTCGCCGGCTTTGTCCGAGGTCTTCTTGGCGACCTCGACGACCATCTTCGCGCCCATGTTCTGGAAGGGCTCTTTGATTTCGACTTCCTTGGCGACCGAGACGCCGTCCTTGGTCACGGCCGGGCCGCCGTAGGATTTCTGCAACACGACGTTGCGCCCGGTCGGGCCGAGGGTGACTTTCACCGCCGCCGCGAGCTTCTCAAGCCCTTTGCGTAGCTCGACCGCCGCCTCGGCGCCGAAGATCATTTGTTTGCTTGCCATGGGTTTGGCTCCGTGTATTCGGGTGTTGCGTGGGTCGCTGAAGCGACCACGCCGGGAGTTTTAGTTATGGGTACGGATTTCTGGGGAAAAAATTCTGGGGGTGGGGTTAGTCTTCGATGACGCCCAGGAGTTCGCTTTCCTTGACGATCATGTGTTCGACGCCGTCGATATCGACCTCCGTGCCGGCGTACTTGCCGTAGATCACGGTGTCACCCTTCTTGACGGAAAGGGCGGTGCGCTTGCCCTCGTCGTTGAGCTTGCCCGGGCCGACGGCGACGACCTTGCCGGTCATCGGCTTCTCCGCGGCGCTCTCGGGCAGGTAGATCCCGCTCTTGGTCTTGGTCTCCGCCTCGGTCGGCTTGATCAGCACGCGGTCTTCCATCGGGCGGACGGTCGTCTTGGACTTGGTCTTGGTTGCGGTTGCCATCTTGGTTGCTCTCCAGCAGTTGTTGGTTTGTTTGAAAAGTTGTGTGTGAAGCGTGACAGTGTGAGGGGGATTACATCATCCCGCCCATGCCACCCATCCCGCCCATGCCCATGCCGCCCATACCACCCATGCCGCCCATCGGGTCGCCGCCGTGTGCGCCGGCCGGTTCCGCGTCCTTGGGGGCTTCGGTGACGATGCAGTCGGTGGTCAGCAGCAGCGAGGCGACGCTGGCCGCGTTCTGCAGCGCGGTGCGGTCGACCTTGGCCGGGGTGATGACGCCGCGTTCGACGAGGTCGCAGTATTCGAGTTTCAGGGCGTCAAAGCCGTTGGAACCCTTGGCCGCCGCGACCTTGTTGACGACAACGGTGCCGCGTTCCCCGGCGTTGTCCGCGATCGTCTGAAGCGGGACTTCCAGGGCCTTGGCGACCAGGTTCACACCCGCCGCCTCGTCCTGGTTGTTGGTCTTGGGTTCTTGAGCTTGGCGATCGAGCGGATGAAGCTCACGCCGCCGCCGGGGACGATGCCTCTTCCAACGCCGCCGGGTCGCGTGCAGGGCGTCCTCGACGCGGGCCTTCTTCTCCTTGAGTTCCGCTTCGGAAGCAGCGCCCGACGTTGATCTGCGCCCACGCCGCCGGTGAGCTTGGCAGACGCTCTTGCAGCTTCTCGCGGTCGTAATCGCTGGTCGTGACCTGGATCTCCTTGCGGATCTGCGCGATACGGGCCTGGATATCCTTGCTCGCGCCCGCGCCCTCGATGATCGTCATGTTGTCCGCGTCGATTGTGATCTTCTTGGCGAGGCCGAGCTGATCGAGTTCGACCTTGTCGAGGTCGATGCCAAGGTCCTTCATGATCGCGGTCGCGCCGGTGAGCACAGCGATGTCCTGGAGCATGGCCTTGCGGCGGTCGCCGTAGCCCGGGGCCTTGACCGCGCAGATATTCAATACCCCACGCAGCTTGTTCATCACCAGCGTCGCCAGCGCTTCGCCGGCCACGTCCTCGGCGATGATCAGCAAAGGCTTCTTCGCCTGCTGCACCTTCTCGAGCAGCGGCACGAGCTTCTGGATCGAGTCGATCTTGTCTTCGTAGACCAGCACCAGTGCCTTGTCCATCACGGTCTGCATCTGGTCCGGGTCGGTGATGAAGTTCGGGGAGAGGTAGCCGCGGTCGAACTGCATGCCCTCGACGACGTCGAAGTAGGTCTCCAGGCTCTTGCCTTCTTCGACGGTGATCACGCCGTCCTTGCCCACGCGGTCGAAGGCGTCGGCCATGATCTTGCCGATCGTCGGGTCGTTGTTGGCGCTGATGGCCGCGACGTTGGCGATGTCCTTCTTGTCCTTGACGGGCTTGCTGAGCTTGGCGATCTCTTCGACCACGGCGTCGACGGCCTTACGCATCCCGCGGACCAAAGCGTTCGCCTCGGCGCCGGCGGTGATCTGACGCAGGCCTTCCTTGAAGAGCGCCTCCGCCAGCACGGTCGAGGTCGTCGTCCCGTCGCCCGCCTTGTCCGAGGTCTTGCTCGCCGCTTCCTTGACGAGCTGGGCGCCCATGTTTTCGTTCTTGTCCGCCAGCTCGATTTCCTCGGCGACGGTCACGCCGTCCTTGGTCACGGTCGGCCCGCCCCAGGACTTGTCCAGCACGGCGTTGCGGCCACGGGGGCCTAGCGTGCTCTTCACCGCCGCCGCGAGCTTTTCAACGCCCTTGAGCAGGCTCTTGCGGGCGTCCGCCTCAAACGCAAGGTCTTTTACGGCCATGTCTGTTCATCTCCACGAGTAAAGGTTCGAATTCGTCCGTTAGTTTCCATCCAGCTCCCGCCCCCGGGCCCGGGGTCACCCCAGGCCCCCGTTCCCTCTCCAAAGCCCGCTGTTGCCCCGCAGGGGCTACGGCGGGGTTGTTCCTGCGAACCGGCACCCACCGCGCGGCAGTCAAAGGATAACGCAACCGCCATGCCCGCCGATGCACGGACGGCTCGACGTGGAGTGATTGCGTAATGACATGCATATAAATACTTTACGACTGGTTTGGGTTCGATTGGCCCGTCCCCGTGACCCGTCTTGTGCTGTCATCCTGACAGTCCCGACCAGCCGGATATGACAGATACGCCGGGACTTCCCGGATGCAGCAACTATTTTGAGTTGTTTGACACCGATCCCCCGCACCCCGCCGCCCGGTGCAAATACGGCTCAGGCGGTTTGAGCCGCCATATCTCTATCAACCCCGAGTCAAAGAGCCACCAGTCACACGCGCTGCTTCTCCGTCAGCCACGCCATCGCCTTCGGCTCATCCGAGAATATTCTCAGGCTGCGTGACGTGTTCCGCATGACCGTTTCGAGGAAGTCGAAGGACGTATCTTTCGGGTCCTTGAAAGGGCCATGTGCCAATCGCGTGTCAGACCCGTGGCGTCCGCTTTCTCGTAAGCGAACTGGTACTTTCCCGCCACGCCCGTGATGCTTGATGTGCCGCGCATATCCAAAAGGCAAAGGCGGATGCCGTGCTCGTTGCCCAAGGCGACGAATTCCGTCGTGAAACGAATCACCAGGTCGAGCGATATTTTCGCGCGCAGTTCCGGACGTGGATGTAGCTTCCATCGGGCGAGATGCCCATTTTCATATTGACTGCACGACGTATCTCCTGCCCGGAATTCGGGTTTCAATCCAGACGCCAATTTCCAAATAAACTGCGTCAAGCCGGGTTCACGGCGGCAGGGGCAAATCCGGCTCTGGATTACACGACGGTTAAGTTGCACTAATGGGCGGCCCGAGCCGCTTTGGAAGTTGGGAACTATAGCAGCCGTTTTTATAAAGCAAATCAAACAACAAATTATGACGTATATATGTCCCTTAACTCATGGAGAGAGCGTAGAAACGTAGAGGTTTCCACACGCGTCGAGATTGCCGTAATACGCGGTTTGCCCGGGGTATGACGGCAAAAAACGATCATTTGCTCAGCGGCGTTAACGCTTACACTTGAGCCGGTAGCGGGTGTGTCATGCGGGTTCAGCTTGTGTTGCACGCCACACCCGGCCATCCCGTCATAGATAGAGCCACCCGGGAATACCTCAGGGCCGACAACCTAACGACGGCGCAGGTCGAACCTGTCGAGTTGCTGTGACGTTCTCGGGACCGGGACTCACAGCCTGTCCCCCCGGAAGTTATTCAGCTTCCATCCGGAAACTTCCTTCGTCGCTTGAACAGGGGAATACTTCCGGGGCCACTTCCAGGGTGGGGACCTTCGGGAAGCGCTTTACGCTGATGAACGGACGAACATCAGGCTCGACAGCGACCCGGTCCCGTTTGCGGTCCGCGCTGTCGCCACGTGCCGGAGCATCGTGGGGGTTGGATCAACGAAAACAAAAGACGAGGAACAGGAATGTGGACAGGATGACAGGACTGTCAGGATCAAATCAGGGTGTTTGAACAAGGCTGAATGATATCACCCGTCCAGTCATTTGATCCGATCCATTTGTAAACGGCTTTATTCCCCGGGGATGTAGCTGATCACGCCGTCCCACGGGCTGGAGGCGGTGGCGTAGAGTTTCTTGCCGATGCGGCCGGCGAGGTAGGACGGGCGGCCTGCGCTAAGAGCGTGGCGCATCGCGTGGGCCATGCGCACAGGGTCCTTGGCGTGGGCGATGCCGGTGTTCAATAGCACCGCATCCACGCCCAATTCCATCGCGATCGTCACGTCGCTGGCGGTGCCCACGCCCGCATCAAGGATGACGGGGTAGTCGGTGTCGCCTTCCTTGAGTAATTCCAAAATGATACGGATGGCGTTGGGGTTTAAGACGCCCTGGCCCGAACCGATCGGCGATCCTGCGGGCATCACGCTCGATGCGCCGGCCTCCTTGATCTTCACCGCCATCACCGGGTCGTCCGACGTGTAGCACAACACCTTGAAGCCGTCTTTGACTAATTCCTTGCACGCCTCGAGCGTGCCCACTGGTCCGGCAGCAGCGTCTTCTTGTCGGCGAGCACTTCCAGTTTTACCCAGTCTTTCCCGGGGTTATCGAGCTGATCGAGGATCTCCCGGCCAAGCCGCGCGACACGCACCGCGTCGTCAGCCGTGAAACATCCGGCGGTGTTCGGCAGGATCGTGTACCGCGAGGTATCGATGAAACTCAGCAGCGATTCGCCTTTTTCGTTGACCAATCTTTCGCGGCGCACCGCGACGGTGACGACCTGCGCGCCGCTGGCGTCGAGCGCCTGCTGCATGGTCGGGTAGTCCGCGTACTTACCGGTGCCGACGATCAGGCGTGAACTGAGCGTCCGGCCGGCGACTTGGAAGGGGGCGTCGAGTGTGTCGGTGGTAGGGGGGGTGAGCGTGGGCATGATGGGTCTGGGGTCTAGGGTCTGGTCCGAATCAAAAAGCTATCAGTCAATGGCTAACGGCTAACGGCTCAACCGCCCCCCACGAGCGTGACCAGTTCGATCGTGTCACCCTCGTTCAAGGAAGTTTCTTCGTGCAGGCGCTTGGGCACGACCTGTCGGTTGATCTCGACAGCGACGGCCTGCTTGTCCAAGCCCATCGATACGAGCAGCTCGCGGACGGTTTGGGCGTCCACCCGCTGGGTTTTTCCGTTGATCGTCAGTTGCAATGCCATATTCAGGGCCTAGTGTATCGGATTGTGGGGCAACCGAACGGAGCTATCGCGATGAATAATCAACGTTTGGCGGTTCTTGGGCCGGGGATTCTAGGTCTGTTGACATTATTGGTAGCCGGCTGCGACAAACAAGAGCCGGCGACGGCGAAATCCCCCGCGGTTCCGGCAATTACAGAGCCGGACACGGTGGCTGATGTCGAGCCGCAACACCTGCAAATAATTGATTTAGATGGCATTAAAAAGATAATCGCCGAGTCGGACGCGGCCAATCAGGTGCTGGTCATCGACTTCTGGGCGACCTGGTGCGTGCCGTGTATCGAGATGTTCCCGGGCATCCACGAGGGGCTGGTCGATCGTGGCGCGACCGGGATGGACGGTGCGGCGGTGCGGGCGGTGACGGTGACGATGGACGATCCTAGCCGGGAGGCGGCCGCGATGGATTTTTTGCGGGAACACGATGCCCTGCACGACGCCTACATCTTCGTCAACGATTCGGCCGCCCAGCAGGCCCTGGCGGACGGGTTGGGGGATGAGTGGAACAGCCTAGCCATACCAGCTATCTTGGTTTACGATCCCCAGGGCAACCTGGCCGGCGAGTTTCTCGAAGGCGGGTTGACCCAGGCGATCCTCGATCGGGTAGACCGGCTGTTAGCATCGGGTCAGGAAAATCAGCCATGAAGATGACCGAAGAGGCGACCAGCCCGCTGTATGACCTGTGGGCCAAATTTTACGACTACACCTTTGGTGCGCTGGTCCGCAAACGGCAGGTCCGGGCGTTGCAGCAACTGCGTCCCGCGGCGGGCGAAACCGTACTGGATATCGGCGTTGGAACGGGCATGACGCTGCGCCACTACCCGCGCAACATCACCGTCGTCGGCATGGACCTCTCTCAAGGCATGCTCGCCAAGGCCCGCAACAAGGTCCGCCGTGAAGGCCTTGATCATTGTGTGCTGATCCAGGGCGACGCGATGACACCGCCTTTTGCCGACCACAGCTTTGATCACGTGATGATCACGCACGTTGTCTCCGTCGTCAGCGACCCGCAAAAACTGATGCAGTGGGCCAGGCGGATGGTCAAGCCCGGCGGGCGGATCGTCGTGCTCAACCACTTCTTAAGCCCGAATCCGTTCCTGGCGTGGTGGGAAAAGGTACTCAACCCGATGTTCGTGAAGATCGGCTGGCGCAGCGATCTGGCGCTGGAAGACTGCCTCAAGGACACGGGGTTGAGCGTGCAATACAACTTCAAGATGTCGCGGGTCGATCTCTGGCAGATCGTCGTGCTAGGTGAAGAAGGCGTGAAGCCCGCCCGCCCGGTCCAGCCCGCGCCGGTCCCGGCCGACGACGGCCCGGCCGGCAAGTCCCACGCCGCCCTGGCGATCGAATAATCCACGCCGAACGTCCGCACCTATCTGCTTCGGCCCACGACTGTTGCCGCACCCGGCGCGTCGGCGTATATTCGCCTATCGATACCGACGGGGCAGGGGACTCGGGCCTATGAACTTACGCAAGCAACGCGCTTCGGCTGCCGACGCCACGGCCCCACAAGCCCGTGCGCGGGTGCAACGCCGGAACCGTCTGTATCTGCGTGCCGCCTGGTCGGTCACGATCGCTTTGGGGGTTGTGTCGTTCATTGCCGAGCCGCGCGTCCACGCCGCCGAGGGCGATGCGCCGGCAAAAACAGTGGACCCGCTGGCCGACCCGATCGTTCACAGCGACGCCGTCTTCTTTGCGCGCAAGGTGACCGCGTGGGAATCGGACGGCGCATCTTGGCTCTTGCTGGAAGGTGACGCCGGTTTCTCGACCGGGGTGTACGGCTTCCGCGCCGATGCCGCGGCTGTCCGCATCGACACCGAGAAACGCCCCGGCAAAACGATCCGTCACCTGTCGATCTACCTGGATAATGCCAAGCACCTGCGCGGTGCCGGCCCGGTGTCCGCCGAAGCGCCCCGGCTGCTCGTGACCGTATCGACCACGGGCGATGTGCAGGTCCACAACGATCTATTCGAACGCAGCAATCAGCCGCCCGCGAACCCGTTGATCGGCGACGCCCAGGCGCGGATGCAAAGGCACCGCGAGGCTATGGCGCGTGTATCAATCAGCCCGCCCGCCGGCCCGCTGTTCGACCCGTCGGCCTTCGAGTCACGCTTGGCCAAGGGGTATCAGCCCGGCCCCGCGACGCGCCCCCGCGTTGATACGCAACCGATCGAAGTTACGCCCGTGCCCGATGCGCCTACAACGACGACCCCCGCCGTGGTCACCGGCCCCAGCACGGTGCCCCCGCCCGTGCCGAGCGTCGAAAAACAGCCCGATACGAAGGTCGCGGTAACGGATCAAACCGACACCACGGCCGCCGAAACGCCCGCGCAGGATGACAATGTGCTGCCGACGCGCGGCACGGTCAATCTGCTCGCCGACCGCGTGGTCTACGACCAGGGCGATGCCGAATCCACGGTGATGTTGATCGGCAATGTGCGACTTTTCTACGAGGAATACGAGAAGAGCCGGCAGGTCTCGCTCAAGGCCGAGCGTGTCGTGGTGTTCCTCGACGGCAGCGATGCCGGCCCGGTTGCGCCCGCTTCGGTGGACGCCGGGCGCGTGCGCGGCGTGTACCTGGAAGACAACGTGATCGTGACCGACGCCGGGTTCACGGTCCGTGCGCCGCGTGTGTATTACGACGTGCGCAACAACCGGGCCACGCTGCTGGAGGCCGTCGTCTATAGCTACGACGCGACCCGGCAGTTGCCGCTTTACATGCGTGCCGAGACCGTGCGTCAGACCTCCGCCAGCAGCTTCGAGGCCGAGGGCGTGCAATTGACGACCAGCGAGTTCGCCGAGCCGCACTTCGCCATCGGCGCGGCCCGGCTCACACTCGACCAGGAGCAGGTAGAGGGCGGCGTCTCGAACAAGTTCACCGCTACCAATACGACGCTGCGCGTCAAAGACACGCCGTTTTTCATCTGGCCCTACATGGAAGGCCGCATGGCGGATATCCCGCTTAAGCGCGTCAAGGTCGGGTACGACAGCGACCACGGCGCGGAGATCGAGACGACCTGGGACGTGTTCGCGCTGGCCGGG
Source organism: Phycisphaerales bacterium (assembly GCA_041402025.1). GTDB lineage: Bacteria > Planctomycetota > Phycisphaerae > Phycisphaerales > Phycisphaeraceae > JAJRRS01. The sequence continues at coordinate 51,275 of JAWKTA010000011.1, forward strand.
CGTGAAGCCCCGGACGGTGTGGACCTCTTGGGCCGGGCTGATTACCTCGGCGATCACGGCCCGGCGGTCGGCGCAGACCTGGAATACGGCCTGCCCAACATGTTCGGCGAAGCTAGGGCCTACCTCCTCGCCGCGGATAACGGCACCGACGAGATCGGCGGACGCGATATCGAGCAGGACGGCGACCCGCGCGGTTTCTACCAGTGGCAGCACCGCCACTACCTGGAAAACGGTTCGGAGCTTTCGCTCGAAAGCGCTTACGTATCCGACGAGACTTTCCTCGAAGAGTTCTTCCGCGACCAGGCCACCGAGGCCAAGTCCTACGAAACCTCGCTCTACTGGAAGAAGCAGCAGGGCGACCAGGCGCTGACCTTCCTGACCAAGTACGACATCAACGACTTCACGCCCCAGCTCACGACGCTGCAATCCCCGGGTTACACGGTCGATAAGGCCCCCGAGGTCGGTTATTACCGCACGGGCACCAGCTTCGCCGACGACCGGCTCACCTGGTTCAGCGAGAACCGCGCCGGCTTCGTCCGCGCCAGGCCCGGCGAGGATACGCCCCTGGACCGGGGCTTCGGCAATAACGCGTCGATGACGCTCTTCGGCATCCCCAACACCACCGCCTTCGATGACGCCCTCTACGCCACCGGCGTACCCGACGAGTGGGTCTTCCGCGCCGATTCGCGCCAGGAGATCAACGCCCCGATGGATTACGGTGACTTCCGCGTCGTCCCCTACGCCGTCGGCCGGATCACCGCGTATGACGAGGATTTCTCCGCATATGCGGGCGAGGATCAGAACTTCCGCCTCTGGGGTTCGCTGGGCACACGTGTCTCGACCGAGCTGCACCGCACCTACGACACGGTGAGCCAACTGCTTGATGTCAACGGCATCCGGCACATCATCGAGCCGAGCGTCGATGTCTTCTTCTCCGGCGCGACGATCGACTCCGAAGACCTGCCGGTCTACGACCCGGACGTCGAAGCCCTGCACGACGGCGCAGGCGCACGCTTCGGGCTGACCAACACCTTCCAGACCCAGCGCGGCGGGGAAGGGCGGTGGCGCACCGTCGACTGGATCGTCCTCCGCACCGACCTGGTGTTGCGCAGCGACGATTCGGATGTGGATACCGAGATCGCCCGCTTCTTCGAGCAGCGCCCCGAATACAGCGCCGGCGGCGACCATATCTATACCGAACTGTTGTGGATGGTCACCGACACGCTCGGGCTGGCCGGCGAGCTGACCCACAGCCTCGAAGACGACCGCGTCGTCCAGTGGCGCGTCGGCGGCACGCTCCAGCACACCCCGCGCTTCAGCACCTTCACCCGATACGACGAGATCGACCTTCTTGACAGTCGGCTGCTCTCCTTCGGGTTCACCTATATCCTGACCCTCAAGTACGAGATGGGCTTCCAGCAGCGGATCGACTTCGCCCGGGACGAGTCGCAATCGACCGACGTCTGGCTCGAACGCCGGGTGCCCAAGTGGCGCATCCGCCTGACCGCCAGCCTCGACGAGATCGACGACAACCAGACCATCGGCATCGTCCTGATCCCCGAGGGCTTCGGCGGCGGGCCGAGCCCGCTGTTGCGCTAATGGTTTGAGCCGTTTAGCGGGCGATCGCAGATCGCCGGGCACGGACGTGGCTTGCCAACGCAGACTCGTGACACACCGCAAACCATGCTTTTCTTTGGTCGGTCTTGATAAGGCCGGTGGGTTTTCCTGCTTTTCCCACCCCCGTTATACTATCCGGCTCGACCAACCTTACCCGGATTCCCCGGTGAATCCGCCATGGAGCCCCTGACCTTGCTCAAGTTCTTCCGAAAATACAACAAGTGGATCCTCGGTGTCGGCGGCAGCCTGCTGATGATCGTGTTCCTGATCCAGCCGGTCATGTCCATGTTCCAGCCCGACATCGACGGCCAGGTCCGCGGCACGTTCGACGGCGGGGAGCTGACCCTCGGCGATATCAAGTCGGCGACCGGCGACCTCTCCGTGCTGCGGCAGTTCGGCCTGCTGCTGGACACCGACCCCGACGAACCCAGCGGCAACCGGGACCCGATCCGCTGGGCCTTGATCCTCAAGGACGCCCAACGCCTGGGCCTCAACGCCAGCATGCGCGAGGTCGACCAGCTTCAGTTGGAGACCGGCCGGTCCGATGCGGACATCGAACTGCTCGCCAGCCGGCTCAGCGCCACGCCCGGCTACATCCGCCACGCGATGAAGAACTGGCTGATCGTCCAGTCCTACAAAGAGCTGCTCGCCGGCCAATCGCACACGCCGGGCAACGAGCGCGCCGCGATGATGCGACAGATGCTCACCGATCAACAGTCCTCCGGTTTCTACGAGGCGATGGCGTATGGCACGTCTCGGCTGAGCAAGCCCCTGGTCGAACACTTTTTGCAGGACCAGGGCGCGTCGGTGGAGGGCCGGGCCGTGGTCGTCAATGCCGATCGTTTTATCGCCGACACGGCCGAGCCCACGGGCGAAGAGGTCGCGTCGCTGTATGAGCAGTACAAGGATGCGCTGCCGGGCCGTGGCAAGCCTTACGGCTTCGGCTACCGCGTGCCGGACCGGGTCAAGGTCGAATACCTGTCGATCCCGATGGACCTGGCGCAGCGCGTGGTGAAAGTGACCGAGGCCGACGCGTTGGCGCACTACCGCAAATACCCCGAGCGTTTCACCAGCGACGCCTCGTTCGCCGAAGGGGCCAAGGCCGAGCCGAAGCCATACGACCAGGTGCGTGAGGATGTGATCAAAGACCTGACCGATCAGCTCGCGTTCGAGCTGGTTGAGAAGATGGCCAAGGCGGCCTACGGCTACTTCTATGAAGACACGCGCGGCATGGCCAAGGAAGACGACTACCGCGTCGTAGGCGACCTGACCAAACTCAAGACGATGCGGGAGGTCGCCGAGCGTCTGGAGAAGGAGTTCGGGCTGCTGCCGGAGATCCGTTCGGCCGACGGCGCGTGGGTCAGCGCGGCCGAGCTTTCGAACCTGCCCGGGATCGGTCAGAGCCGGCTGGCGGACAATATCAACGTGGACTTCCGCTCGTTCGTGCTCAGCGCCAAGGAGCTGAAGCCGGACAAGGAGAACCCGCTTTTGCCCCGCCGTTTGCAGGTCGGGCTGGTCGGCGCGCCGATGATCGGGATCGATGCCACACGCTATCTCTTCCGCCTGACCGACGCCCAATCGACCCGCCTGCCCGAGTCGCTTGACGAGGTCCGCGATCAGGCCACCAAGGATGCACGTCTGCTTTCGGCTTACAAAAAACTGCTGGCGGACAAGGACACCTGGCTATCCCAGGCGGTGACTGACGGCCTGGAAAAGGTCGCGGAAAGTATCGACACGACGGTCGTGCCGTTGCCGGCGACGTCGCGCCGGGTCGCGTTGCCTAACGGGCTTTTGATCGTGCCGCCGCTGCCGGGCGTCGGACAGAGTGAGGCGTTCATCGAAGCCTACTTCCAGACCGCGAACAACGCCCAGGACTTAGGCGGTGTCTCGCAGGCGTCCGCGGATGTCACCACCGGGGCCGTCGGCCTGGACACCAAACTGGCGCTTGCGCTCTACCAGGTGGACAGCTACGAACCGCTAACCGAAGCGGAGTTCAAAGAGCGATCAAACATCCCCACCCTGCCGTTAATCGTCGATATGACCCTGCTGGCCCCGGCCCGCATGGAAAACCCCCTGTCGCTCAAGGCGCTGACGCACCGGTTGAACTACGACGACGGCAACGGTGAAGAAGAGGCCGCGGACGGCGACACCACGCCGGACGGTGCCGGCAGCACCGAGGGCTGAGGGGAAAACATTAAAGCAGGAATCGCAGGAAATTTGGAAAGCAGGAAATAGGAACATTGTACCGGACGGCACCCTTGATAAGGGATCGCATTTCCTGCTTTCCAAATTAAGCGTTCCGCTGTTGAAGCCATCCTGCGATTACTGCTTTTCTTCCTCAACCGACACTCGAACCCGCGGGCACGGGCTTGGACGGGCTGATCACCACGACATCCGTGACCGTTTCCCCGTCCACCGCGCTGGCGGCCAGCAGCATGCCGTTGGACTCTTCGCCCCGGAGCTTGCGCGGCGCGAGGTTGGCGACAACGACGATCTGCTTGCCGATCATCTGCTCCGGCTCGTAGTACTGCCTGATCCCGGCACAGATCTGGCGCGTGTGGTCGCCTAAATCGACCTGGAGCTTGAGCAGGCGGTCGGCGTTGGGGTGCGGCTCGGCGGCGGTGACGGTCCCGACACGCAGGTCCAGCTTGATAAAGTCGTCGATCTGGATCGTGGGTTTGGCGTCCATTATCATTCTCCGTGGGGCGGCCGCTATCAGGCCGGGCCGAAGAAGATAACGGATATCCCCCCGGATTTCTTTTTGGGGCCTACGATGATTCACGGCCCGGGCCGCCTCAGCGGCCGAATTGCATGGTAAGAAGCCCCCGGGCGCGTTACGCTCAAGCCCGCGGTATCGCAAACACCAGGGCCGGTGATTCCAAGCACGACAGGACGGCTGTGCAGCAAACCGATCCGACAACCCCACGCCCGCAACCCCGTGCCCCGCGCCCGCGCCGCTGGCTGCGCCGGTTCATCATCCTCCTGGGCGTGTTGCTGCTGCTGATCAGCGGTATCTCGTACCTGACCAGCCCGGCCCGGCTCAACCGCGTGCTTGTTAAGCTGCTGCAAGATTCCATCGGCTGCGACGCGACCATCGGCAAGGCGACCCTCTCCTGGGACGGGCTGCTCGTCGTGGACGGCATCAAGCTGACCGTGCCCGATACCGACGGGCAGATGGCCCAACTCCTGACCACCGACCGGGTCGTCGTACAGCTTAGGCTCTGGCCGTTGTTGATCGGGCAGGTCCGCGCCGCGTCCGTCGCAATTTCGCACCCCACGCTGTACCTGACGGAAGACCTCGACCGCGGACGGTTCAATTTCGAGATGCTCATCGCCCGGCCCCCGGGTGAATCATCCTCGGGTAGTTCCCTGCCCAAAGCGTTGCCGGAGGTGTATCTCAACAGCGGCGAGGTCCACTTCGGCCAGCTCGTCGCCGATGCGTATCAGCCCGCGCAGTCGCTGCGGGTCGACGGCACGCTCAGCGCCGATCCCGATCGCTCCGGCGGGTACTTCTTTATCCTCAGCCAGCGTGACGACCCGGCCAACCGGACCGCCGGCACGGGCACGACGATCCAGGGCGAGATCGACCTGCACGAGCCGGGCGTCGAGGTGCAGCTCGATCGGTTCACGTTCAACGGGCCTTACCGCAACCTCCTGCCCCACGCGGTGCGTAAGTGGTGGGACCGGTTGTCCCCGATCGGCGCCGTGCCCCGCGTGGTGTTCAGCGCCCGGCACGGCGGGGACAACAGTGTCGTCATGGCGGCGCAGATGACGCTCGACGGGATCGGCCTATCCCTGCCGCTTGAGAGCGATAAACCGCTGATGCTCACCGGCGTAACCGGCGAGATCACGATGGCGTCGAATGTTGTGTCCTTCGAGAAGATTACCGGCGACATCGAGGGCGTCGCGTTCAACGCCGACGGCCGGATCGACGGCCTGGACACCGGCGCGCCGTTCTCCATCGCGCTGACCACACAGCCGTTCGATGTCCCCGCCGAGGGTGGCGTATGGGACAAGCTCCCGCCTTATATCCTTAAATACCGCGACCGCTTCTCACCGACCGGCCGGTACCAGGCACAGGTCGTGATCGGCCGTGATACGCCCGGCGGTGAACTGACGCTCGGCGGGTATCTGGACCTGATCGACACCACCTTCGCCTACAACAAGTTCCCGTACCCGGCGGAGAAACTTAGCGGGCGGATTACGTTCGACGAAGACCGCATCGTATTAAACGACCTTGTGGGTGTTGCGCCTTCGGGCGGCACGGGCACCGTCAGCGGAACGATCGGCCCGCCGATCCGCAACGGCGCGGTCGATATCACGATCCACGGCGAAGGCATCCCCATCGACGAGTACCTGCTCTCGGCGATGAAGCCCAAGCACCGCGACGTGATCGATATGTTCTTCAGCCAGCGGGGCTACGAGGAGCTGCTCAAGGCCGGCGTGATCCGGGGCCCCGGCGAGCCGGCAGTTGATGCGCCGCAACGCGCGGACGCGAACCAGTCGGTGGCGATCCAGAGCGAGGTCCCCGTGTTTGAGCCGGGTGGTACGGCGGACGTGACCGTGCGGATCCAGCGCTCTGCCGGGTCGGATCAGCCCTACCTGGTGACGACCGACCTGGATGTGGCGGGGCTGCGCAGCGTGTTTGATTTCTGGCGTTACCCGTTGGTCGTCGAGCAAGGCCGGGTGGTGATCTCGCCGGACCAGGTGGGTGTGTACGGCGTGCATATCAAGGCGCTCAACGGAGGCGGCGGCATCGTGCAGGGCCGGCTCGAACTGCCCGACGGCGATCAACCGCTCAAACCGTACCTGCAGATCACCAGCATCCACCTGCCGGTCGATGACCTGTTGATCGCCTCGATCCCGCCGCCGAAAGACCACTGGGTGCGGTCGCTGCAACTAAGCGGTGAACTCGTCGGCACCGGCGAAGTGTTCGCCGACCGTGGTGGGAAGGTCGCTTTTACGGTGGACACACAATTACAAAACGGCTCGGCCAGACCTAACGGCGGGGCGTACCTGCTACAGCAGATCACCGGCGGCGTCACCGTTGAACGCACGCGCGTGCAGTTTGAGAACCTCGTCAGCCGGCACGAAGGGGGCACGATCTCGCTCAACGGGCAGACAGATTTCGGCGAGGGCGGCTTGGGTGTGGACCTTGACTTTACCGGGGATCAGCTCGCGATCGAGCCGGGCTTGATCGACCTGTTGCCGTTGGAACACGAGGGCCGACCGGTGATGCGTGAATTGTTCGCCGACTACCGACCCGACGGTACCATCGACGCGGAGCTGCGCTACCACGGCGGAGGCGGCGAGCCGGACCGTTTCACGCTCGGCGTCACGCCCGAAGCCGTGGGCTTCGATTACGCCGGCCAGCGCATCGAGCTTTCGGACCTGACCGGGCACATCGAACTGACACCGAGCCGGGCGCAAATGCAAAAAGTGTCCGGTCGGTTCGCGTCGGGTTCATTCCAGATCGACGGCGAGGTGCGTCTGGGTGAAGACAAGGGCGTGGCGCTGTCGTTCAATGTGGATGCCCAGCGTGTCGATCCTACGGCGCGTGCGCTGCTGCCGGCGGGCGTGTTGTCGCTGGTGGACAGGCTGGCAATCCAGGGGCCATACACGGTCGATGATGCGCACCTGCTGTCCTGGCCCGATGCCGTGCAAGGCCCGACGCGCATCTTCGAGGGCAAGGTCAATCTCAAGGGCGCGACGGCGCAGCTGGGCGTGCCCGTGACCGAGCTGGACGCCGAGCTGGACATGCGTGTCGCGACCTTCGTGGACCAGCCTTATCCGCACACCGACATGCACATCCACGCCGAACGCCTGCGCGCCGCGGACCGGTTGGTGCAACGGTTCTCGCTGGCGGTGGCGACCGGCGATCGGCCCTGGCTGGTCAATCTCTCCGACCTCAAGGGCACGGTCTACGGCGGCGCGCTCGTGGGCTTCGGCCAGCTGAGCCTCGGCGAGCCATCATCCCTGGGGATCGATCTCACGTTGCACGATGTTGAACTCGAGCCGTTTCTGAACCCGCTGCAACCGGATACTTCGGCCGAGATTGCACCGAGTACGGCGGACGTGAACGAGGTAACAACGCGCGACATGTCATCCGGGCTGCTCTCGGCCGGCCTGTCAATCCGTGTGCCGTTGGACGACCCGACCCAGCGGCAGGGGCGCGGTGTCGTCAGCGTGCGCGACGCCAAGCTCTACGACCGGCCTTTAACATTGGCGCTGCTTCAGGCCGCAAATTTCGCGCTGCCCAACGAATCATCCTTCGACCGTGCCGCGGCGCGTTATCTAATCTTCGGCGACACCGTCGTGTTCGACGATATCCGCTTCGAGGCCCCGGCCTTCGTCATCGCGGGCACCGGCACGATGGAATACCCATCGACCAACCTCAACCTGCGCATGGCCACGAGCAACCCCGCCGCGCCGGACCTCGGCGCTGTTTCGGACCTGGTCAGGACGTTTAAGGACGGCTTGCTGGGTATCGAAGTTCACGGCACGCTCGCCAAGCCCGAGGCACGCGTGGTCCCGCTGGAAGGCCTGTTCCGTTCCTGGGACCGCGTCTTCGGCCAGACCCGCGCACCGCTGACGGTCGAACAGCCGGTTAAGCAGTAAGCGTCAATCAGGCTCTCGCCCTCACTCCGCGCCGACCAGCCGCTTCACCACGTCACCCGGGCCGATGCGGTCGGCCTCCGCCTTCGCCTGCTCGCTGATCGGTTCGTAGTCGCGCACAGGCGGCGTCGTGGTCAGGTCCGTCGGCTCCGACAGTGTCGAACGCGCCAGGCCCAGCGAGCCGTCGCCAGTGACCGACACGATCCACCGGCCCTCACCGAGTTGGCGGTACACCGCCTTGCCGTGCGTCGCGCCCTGGTCGTCCCAGGCCACCTCCGCCAGCTTCGGGTCGATCAGCACGCCCTGGCTCGGCGGCGTCTTGGAATCGAACACGCGACGCACCCAGAGCCGCCCGTCCAGCACGACGTAATCCACGTAAATCTCCCCCGACGGGTCGAACGGTGTGGGGATCGATTTGACCACGCCCTCGGCGTTTCGGATCGACACGCAAAGCTTGCCGTTCTCGACCACCAGCTCCGTCACCGCCGTGCGACGCACCGCCTGGTTGTAGGTTTCACGCAGCGTGTCGTAGTCGGCCGCCAGCGCGGTCAGCCGGTCGCGGTAGATGTCGGCCCGGAGGTTCGCCTCGACAAGCCTGTACCCGGCGTACCCGGCCACGGCGAGCAGGACGAAGGTTGCGATCCCGGTGATGCGGTTCATCATGGAAAAAAACTCCCGATCCAGGCTGAAAAACCCCCGTGACGTTGCCCCGCGCCTTACCGTTATCGGCTATCGCGCCCCGGGGTATCCATATCCGGGCAAGTCGTGTGCGGTCAGGCGATTGTAGGCGGGCCGGACAGGTGTTAGAACTATCCCATGCGAAACACACCCTTCGGATTTCTCCGGCCGGCTTTCGTCTGGCCCACGCTCTGGCTCTGTGTTGCTGCGGGGATTTTGACCGCATCGCCGGCGGCCGCGGACGTGTCTTTACCCGGTATTTTTTCGGATCACATGGTGCTTCAGCGCGACCTGCCGGTGCCCGTCTGGGGTTCCGCCGAGCCGGGGGAGAAAGTGACTGTTTCCTTCGATGACCACAAGGCTGAGGCGACCGCCGACAAGGCCGGCCGGTGGCGTGTGGACCTGCCCGCGATGACCGCCGGGGGGCCGTTCACCATGACCGTTGCGGGGGCGAATACGTTGCAGATTAAGGACGTCTACATCGGCGAGGTCTGGCTGTGCTCCGGGCAGTCGAACATGGAGTGGTCGGTCGCGAACACGCTCAACGCGGCGGAAGAAATCCAAAACGCGGACCGCCCGCTGATCCGGATGTATAAGGCCAAACACACGCTCTCGGCCACGCCACAGCCCGATGTCGAAGGCGCATGGCAGCTCTGCTCACCCGATACGGTGGGCGGGTTCAGCGCGGTGGGGTACTACTTCGGACGGATGCTGCGTGACGAACTGGAAGTGCCGGTCGGTCTGATCCACAGCAGTTGGGGCGGCAGCCGGGCCGAGCCGTGGGTGCCGCGCGAAACATTACTGTCCAGCGAGATGTACGCGGACGTTGTCAAGGAAATCGACAAGCAACGCGCCGCCTACCAAGCGGACAAAGAGCGTCTGGATGCGGAGTATCAGGAGAAACAAAAGGCCTACCAGGCGGCGTACAAGGGCTGGAGCGAAGAGGTCACGCACGGTGGCCGCGGGATGGCCGAAAAATGGGCTTCGGATACCGCCGAGAGCGACGCATGGCACCCGATATCCGTCCCCGGGATTTGGGAGCAGACGGGCGTGCCGGAACTTGTGTCGTTTGACGGCGTGATCTGGTTCCGTCGGACGGTGGACATCCCCGAGGCGTGGGCCGGTAAGGACCTGACACTGAACCTTGGGCCGATCGACGACATCGACACCACGTTCTTCAACGGCGCAGAGGTCGGACACATCGGCCTGGACACGGTCTGGCACTGGGCGCAGGTCCGCAGCTACACCATTCCCGGCGCGCAGGTGAAGGCGGGAAAGGCGATACTCACCGTGCGGATCGCCGATACCGGCGGCGGCGGGGGTTTCGGCGGCGCGCCCGAGCAGTTGTTGCTGTCGCTTGCGGAGAAACCCGAGGCCGAGCCGATCGCGCTGGCGGGAGAATGGTCGTACCGCATCGACACTGCGATTTCTGATTTCCCGCCCCGGCCGGCAGAACCCGTGGACCCGGCGAGCGTCGGCGCACAATTCACGTCACCGGCGGCGATTTATAACGCGATGCTCCATCCGCTGGTTCCCTACGCCCTGCGCGGCGCGGTCTGGTACCAGGGCGAATCCAACGCCGGTGAAGCGTTGGCCTACCAAGTGTTGCTTCCCTTGTTGATCCAGGGCTGGCGCGACGTGTGGGATAAGCCCGACATGCCGTTCGGCATCGTGCAGTTGGCGAATTTCACCAAGCCGACCGATGAGCCGGTCGAGAGCCGCTGGGCCGAGCTGCGCGATGCGCAGCTGCGCACCTTCAAGAATGATGATCGCGTCGGCCTTGCGGTGACGATCGACATCGGCGAGGCCTATGACATCCATCCGAAGAACAAGCAGGAGGTCGGCCGACGCCTGGCGCTGTGGGCGCTCTCACAGGTGTACGAGAGAGACCGCGTGTGGTCCGGCCCGATCTACCAGACGATGCGCATCGAGGGGGATAAGGTCTATATCTCGTTCGATCACGTCGGTGGGGGGCTGAAAACGAGCGACGGGGGCGCGTTGCGCGGTTTCACGATCGCGGACGAGACGGGCAAGTTCTTCAAGGCCGGGGCCGAGATCGTCGGGGACGAGGTCATGGTCTGGAACGACACGGTCCCGACGCCGATGGCGGTGCGTTACGGCTGGGCGGACAACCCTGAAAATGTGAATCTTGTTAATGAAGAGGGGCTGCCCGCCTCGCCTTTTACCACCAGCGGCTGGACGGGTCTGATCCAATTGGAGCCGTAATACGGGATTTTTTGGTGAAAACGACTTTTGATGCGTCTCCGGGCGCTTCGATTATGAGTGGCAAACGGGGACGGGAAAGGTCTGGTGAGCGGGGCACCGGTCTGGCATTATGGAGGGGATGGGATTATTATATTTTTGCATACAGTCCCGCGGGGAATCCGGGGAGGGGCGGGGGTACCGGAAGCGGTTCCGTGGGTCACGTCACGAGGGTTCATTTTTTTGGGGTGGTCGATTTCTGACCGGAAAGGCACGACATGAAGGCATTTCTCTGGCTGGTTCTGTTGGGTATCCTGGGCGTTTGTTTCTATTACATCCTCCTGTCGATGAAGCCGGATGAAAGCCGGATGATCGCGATCGCGTTCGGGAATTCGACCGACGACGCGGTGGAGATGCACGTGGAGATGTCGATGACCATGGCGGACATGGACGTGTATCCGTACATGGACGACGCCGGCGGCACGGACTGGGCGCGTTGGGCGAAGGACCACTACGTCGTGATCGATGACGCGGGCAACCAGGTCGATTTCGCCCGGCGGATGAAGAGCAGCCTGATCTCCGAGCGTGACACGCGCGGCCTGGAAGGCGGCTTCCTCGTCGGCAGCGTCCCGAAGGATACGCATTACACGTTCACCTACATCCCAGTCGTGGGCGAGCCGGAGAAGTTCGAGTACGAGTTTACGTCGCCGACCGAAGACACCGGGCGCACCCGTTTCTCGTTCCAACCGGTCAAGTGAGCGTATGATTAACACCCGGGCGGTCAGCAGGGGGTTTTGATGGCGATCGAGTTTTCCTGCCAGTGCGGCAAGCAGATCAAGGTCTCCGAGAAGTTCGCCGGCCGGCGCGCCAAGTGCCCGGGATGTGGCGAGCCGGTGGTGATCCCTTCGCTTGATGCGCCCGACGACGAGATCGACGGCAACCTGCTGTACGAAGCGCTGGGCGATACGTCCGGCGCGCCCGAAGAGGTCAAGTGTCCCAAATGTGACCGGTCGATGCCCGTCAACGCCGTGGTCTGTTCGCACTGCGGGTACAACCGCGTCGCGCGCTCGCACGTCCAGCTCACCCAGGCCGCCAACGCCCCCAAGCCTAAACGCGACTTCAGCGGGCCGGTCATGACACTCGCCGGCATCGATCTGACGTGGGTCCGGCTCATCGTGCTGTTGATCGTTGTGATCGGTTTGCCCACGTGGTACTACCTCGGGCCCGGCGGCCTTTGCTGCACATCAAGGAATTGCAGACCGTCAACGTCATCTGGACCGTCAACAGCGGCAAGACACGCGTGCCGATCAGCTTCGGCCCCAACCCCGGCATCAACATGATCAAGGCCGTCAACCGCGACGAGAGCGCTATCCCGCCGCTGACCGAGTCCGGCGACGCAGAATACACGCTCGGGTCCAGCGATTCACTCGCCGTCACCACGCCCGATGACGAGGGCGATTACATCCTCTTGCGTGTGTCGCTGCGGCAGTTGGCGATCCGCGACGCCGGCAAGACCGCGCTGTATGACAGCATCATCAAGGGCGAGGACTTCAAGCTCATCCCCCCCGACGGCAGCACACCGGTTGAGGCGCAGTTCCTGTACCACAACTTCGACGCCGGCAAGGCCGAGATCGACACCTTCGGCGCCGATACCTCCAGCTACGAGGCCCTGTTCCCCACCGAGCCGTCGCAGGTCGATGTGGAAAAGGAATACGGCAGCATCGACGGCAAGGCGGTCTGGTACAAGCACAACGCGCAGGGCGAGATTACTTTCCATTCGTCCTATTCCACCGGCGAGTTCGCCGCCGCCAAGGGCATAAGCGCCGAGGGCCGTCTGGAACTATTCAACGACCGCGGCGCAACCGTCGATATGTACTACAAAAGCGACACGCTCGAAGTCTCATGGGACGCCGACGCCGAGGGCTGGTGGACCAAGAACCGCTACGAGGAACCGACGCACGACTGGCCCTGGCACCGGTACGAGTTCGCGCTGTTGTTCAAGCGGCCGCAGTCCGCGGGCCGGTACGAACTGAGCTACTGCGGCTCGACCGTCGCCACCTTCCGCCTCGACGAGATGCCCGGGCTCAAGCCCCCGCCGGTCTCGCCCATGAAGCGCGTCACCAGCCAGCAGCAGGCCAACAACCCGCTGAAAACCTCCAACAACCCGCTGGTCTACTTCGAGATCCTCGCCGACGCACGCAACCAGGCCAAAGGCATCGTCTCGGCCAACAACCTCCGCCAGATCGGCCTGGGCCTGAGCATGTACCTCGAACAGAACAATCAGCAGTGGCCGGACCGCCTCGATCAGCTCGAAGACGTGATCGACGGCTTCGATCAGCTCATGGAAAACCCCCGCACCAAGGCCAAGCCCGGCTTTGTCTACACCAAGCCCGCGCCGGGCGCCGACCCCGCCACCACCGCCGTCGTCCACGAATCCACCTACGGCCAACCCGACCCCGACGGCGCGGTCCTCTACGCCGACGGGCATATCGAGTGATGGCTGGCTGAGAACCTGTTTACGCCGGGCCCGCACCGCGGACGGTTTCAGCTTCCGCGTACAGTTTGTTCACCGATTCGCGCATCAGCACGATGAATGTGCATACGCCTAATGCCGTCCCAAGCGGAACCCAAAGGCAGTTGATACCGGCCACGACCAGGCTGAAAGTTCTCGCGCGTCTCTGACTGATCTTACGCCCGGACACGATGGTCAGGATGCCGAATAACCAGCCCATAAACACCACACACGATCCCATACAGGCGAAAAGCAGTCCGATCTCTTTCGGTGGCGGTGGGGGCGCGTTGGCCGCATTGGGGGGAGTAAATACGTCGGGGTTAAAGAATATGACCAGCCCCATGATGACGTGAATGATAAAGATCGAACTCAGTGCGATCTCTATCCCCCCCAGCACATAATGGAAAATACTCAGCAGCCTCAGGTGATCGCGGTCCCGGTCGTAGGCGGGTGAGTTGCTTTGCATATTCAATACCCCCAAGGTTGTTATGTGAATCGCTTCTTCAACCCCTCAATCAGTTTTTCAAATACCGCGTCCGGCTCGTCGCGGGCGTCGATCACCAGGTATCGCTCGGGGTCGGCCTTGGCCTGGTCCAGGTAGCCCTGGCGGACCTTCTGGTGGAAGGCGGCGCCTTTGATCTCCATGCGGTCGTGGTCGGCGGCGAACTCCTTTTCACGCAATAGCGGGTTCATCCGCAGACGCGCGGTCGCCAGGTCCACATCGAACACGACGACAAGGTCCGGCCAGGTGTTACGAAGCGCGATCTGCCCGACACGCAGGATGTCGGCGATCGGGATACCCCCGGCTGCGCCCTGGTAGGCGAGGGTCGAGCTGATAAAGCGGTCGGCCAGGATGAGCTTGCCCGCCTTGATTGCGGGGTTGATCCGCTCGTTGACCAGTTGGGCGCGGCTTGCCATGAAAAGCAGCATCTCGCAGCGGATGTCGACCTCATCGGTGTTGGACGGGTCCAGCAGGATGTGGCGGACCTGCTCGCCGATGTACGTCCCGCCCGGCTCGCGGACCTCGCAGACCTCGATCCCGGCCCGCTTGACCATGTTGTCCAGCCGGACGAATTGTGTGCTCTTGCCGCTGCCGTCCGGCCCGTCGAAAACGATGAACCGGCCCCGTAGATTGTTCAGCCATCCCTGGTCACTACTGCTCATGGCGGGTGAAGATAACGCATTACGCGGCCGCTTACACCCCGGGGCCGAGGTCGCCTAAGATATCCCCATGCCCGACGACTATCTCGACCCGTACCGCGACGCCCAGGACGACTTCGGCAACGAGTTCGGCGTCACCCTCTGGGCCAACACCAGGAGCCAGCAGCGGCGTTTCAAAGTCTTCACACAGATGAGCTACCTCGCCGGCAAGCGCATCCTCGATGCCGGCTGCAGCCGGGGCGACCTGGCGGAGTACCTGATCGATCAGGGCGTGGAATACGAAAGCTATGTCGGGGTGGACGCTCTTCCGGAGGTGATCGACTACGCAAAGAAGCGCGGGTTGCCGCGTGCCGCGTTTCATGCCGGGGATTTCGTCGCCGACCCGTCGCTGCTATCGATCGGTCGGCCGCAGGTCATCACGATTTCGGGCACGCTGAACACGATGGGGGACGAGGTCGCGATGAAGCTGCTGGACGCGGCGTGGGCCGCCTGCTCCGAGACGCTCTTGTTCAATTTCCTTTCCTCCCGCAGCACGACCGACCACCGGGAGGAGCTGGGCCCGGCCCGGCGGCTGGACCCGGTGAAATACCTGGACTGGGCGATGCGGCATACCCCGGTCGTGCAGTTCCGCCAGGACTATTTCAAACGCGGTCACGACGCCACAATTAAGTTGTGTAAGCCGGAATAAAAGCTATAATTATCTCAATATTGGGCGGGCTCTCCCTGAAATTGTTTTATGGGTGTTGACGCCCCCGTGTGCGATCGTTACAGTACGCGGAGTAATTGAGATTGAGTATCAGTATTTATTGATGCCCGTCTCTGAGATTTGGCGATAGGGGATATACAACGACCCTGTCGCCGGGGTTTAATAAGGGTCTTGCAGAAGATCGTCATCGGTTTTAGTCCTCGAAGTGCCCGCCGATGGCCGACAACTCCGCAGGGTCCAATAACAATGAGGCACGGCCAATCGCTGGGCGTGCCAGGGGCTGGGGACGAAAGGAGCGGAAGATATGAAGTTTAATCAGCGTTTCTTGTCGGTGGTCGCGGCGATGGCCACGGTGTGGTCGGTCGCAACTGTTCAGGCGGCGGTGGTTCCGTTCACCGAGGAGTTCGCGGCCGACAACGCGGCGTGGAAGGACGCGGCCGGTGCTGATCTGGCGTTCGTTGCCGCCGGCGGGCCGGACGGCAGCGGTTTCGTCACCACCCCGTTCAGCTTCGCCGCGTCGGCGGCCGATGCACCCCTGACCGTGATGCGCGGCCAGGACAGCTACGATTCGAGCGCCGACGCCTTTGTGGGCAACTGGATCAGCGACGGCGTGACGCAGTTCACCGCCTGGGTCCGCCACAATGCGCCGATGCCTTTGACCCTATTCGCGCGTTTCGCGACCCCCGTGAACTTCCCGGGCGCGGCGGGTATTGAGTTTGCTCCCGTGCTGCCGAACACGTGGACGCTCTTGACGATCGAGATCAACCCGACCAGCCCGCAGATCGTGTACGAAGGCCCGACCGCGAACTATAACTCGGTGTTCGGCAACGTCGGGAATGTTCAGATCGGGATTTCGGTTCCCGGTGCGTTGGCCGGCTCGACACAGCCGTTGACGCTTGATTTGGACAAGCCGACGATCGTGCCCGAGCCGGCGGCCCTGGGCATGATGACGCTGGGCGCGCTGACGCTGCTGCGGCGAACGACGAAGTAATTTTGACATGGCTTTATACCCCGTCCCCTTACGGGGGCGGGGCGTTTTCAGGAAATGTTGCCGGGGTGCCCGTGAAGTGTACGGGTTTGGATAAGGGTTTTAAACCATGCGTTGCATGAACTATATCGCGGTGCCGGCCTGCGTGGCCTGGCTCATATTCGCGGCGGACGCCCGTGCGGCATTTGTTGATCCGTCCGGCACACCGATCGGCGCGACGCCGTTCACGAACTGGACGCGAGAAGATGCCGGCTCGACCTACCAGCAGTGGCGCGGCCCGGCGAACGGCGGGACGGCTTCGCTGTCAGGCGGCAGCGGTGAAAACTTCTCCACCCTCTTCGGTTTTAACCTCCCGGACAACGATTACTACAACCCCAGGGGAGTCGCCACCGCCCAGTATCTCGACGAGAACCGTAACTCTACCGGCGTCACCAGTGGGTTCCTCATCGCCGGGGCGCAGAACGTCTACAGCTTCTTCGCCAGTGCGGACTGGGAACTGATCTCGCCTGATTACGACCTTGGCTTTGGTGTCACGACCACCGTGATCTTACAGCTGGAAGTTTCGGGTAACGAGATCATCGTCGGCGGTAGTACGCCGGGATACATCGATGCACCCAACACGGTAAAAGTGGATGGTTTCGACTGGGTGGACCACGTCGAACTCGCGCGGTCTGGCACGGTCGGCGGGGGGTTTGACACCTTCGACGTCACGCACTGGTTCCGCTTCGAGATACCGTTCAATCCCCCGGCCCACACCATCGAGTTCGACTCGTACCACCCGGACCTTGGGGCGTTTACCGACCTGGCGTTCGGGCACATGAGCGTGATCGCGATCGCGGTTGATACCTTCGTGGGGAGCCCGCCGCCGGTTCTTGAAGGGGACCTGAACGGCGACGGGTTCGTCGGCATCGCCGACCTGAACATCGTGCTGGGCAACTGGAACCAGAACGTGACCGCGGGCGATGAGCTTTCCGGCGACCCGACGGGGGATGGTTTCGTGGGGATCGCGGACCTGAACGTGGTGCTGGGCAACTGGAACGCGGGCACGCCGCCGGGCGGCGCGGTCGTGCCCGAGCCGGGCGTGCTGGGGGTTCTTGGCGTCGGGGCGGTGGGGCTCTTACGCCGCGGGCGGTAAGCGAAACGTGATCGTCCCGGCTGCGCAGCCGGTGCTTAGGGATGACCAGAACGAGCGGGCATACAGACGGACCTGACATGCGTAGAGCCTTCACACTCATCGAGCTGCTTGTTGTCATCAGCATCATCGCGCTGCTGATCGGTATCCTGCTGCCGGCACTCAGCCAGGCGCGGACAGCGGCGCAGGGCCTGCGTGCCAAGAGCGACCTGCGTCAGCTCATGCTCGGGTATACCGCGTACCAGAATGATTACAAGGGCGAGTTGTTGATCGCGTATCCGCCCTCCACGCTCTATGGTGAGATCGTCAATGTCGAGTACGCGGGGCACACCTTCGGCCCGCCTGTCAGTCAGCGCTACCCGTGGCGGCTTGTGCCTTATGTCGCGGGGGTGTGGGAGATCCTCCACAACCACGGCGACGTGCCCGAACGGCCACAGCCCGACGACGGTTCATCGGTGGCGTTTCTGAAAGCGTATTACCTGAGCCTCTACACGTCATACGGGATGAATGATGTGTATGTCGGCGGCAGCGCGGCGAATTACGGATTCATCGGTGATCAACCGAACCGTGGCAAACACGTCGTGTTCAACAACGGTGAGGTCCGCCGTTCTTCTGAATTAATTGTCCTGGGCGACAGCCAGGTGCGGAATATCTTTCCTCTGCCTGATAACCCGCAAGAGGGTTACTTCCGCTTGTCCGCGCCGCGTGCCAACGGCGAGCATTGGCGCGCCGCCGGCGATGATTTCGAATTGATCTCCGAGACCATCATGGGCGTCCCCGAAGGCCGTTACGGCCCGACCGCGTCGATGGGCTTTTTCGACGGACATGTCGAAGGCAAGACGCCCACCGAATTACAGGATATGCGTTACTGGGCGAACAACGCCACGACGGAAGACTACGACTTCGTGCCTTGATGGGCGCGTGAAATAAAAAAAGCAACTAACCGAAGCAACATGCCCCGTGCATGAAGGGTATCGCTACAACCATAGTTTCCTATATGAAGGAGTAAGGCAGTGATGTTTGAACGAATGATAATATTGGTCGGGGTTTTCACCTTAGCGGCCGCGTGTTTGACACAATCCGCTTCGGCGGGTCGGGCGGAAAAATCGTCCTTCGAGCAGGACCGCAAGGCGATCCTCGCCATGGCCGGGGATTACAAGGTGAAGTTCGAGTTCAAGGAAACCGTTGCGGTCGAGCCCGGCTACGAACTCAAGGAAACCTACACCACCGACGCGACCGAGTTCGTCAAGGTGCTTGAAGACGCCGGTAACTTCATCAGCCTCCAGCACGTCCTGGTCGTGCAGGAAGAGGGCATGGAGAAGCCCGAGGTCGTCAAGCACTGGCGGCAGGACTGGACGTATGAAGACACCGAGATGACCGTGTTCCGGGGCAACAACACCTGGGAGCATGTCTCGGTAAGCCCGGCCGAAGTCACCGGCACGTGGACACAGGCTGTGTACGAAGTCAGTGACGCCCCACGTTACGAGTCGGCGGGTCGGTGGGTACACATCGGCGATCGGTCGGCGTGGGTATCCGGTGAGACCTGGCGCCCGCTGCCCCGGCGTGAGTACACCACGCGCGACGACTACGGCGTCATCGTCGCCCGCAACCGCCACACCATCACCCCCACCGGCTGGGTCCACGAGCAGGACAACCAGAAACTCGTGATCGATGCCAAGGGCAACCCGGTGAAGGTGCTTGCGCACGAGACAGGGCTGAACGTGTACGACCATGTCGATGATGTGGATTTCAGCGCGGGCGTTTCGTACTGGGAAGCGACCAAGCCGTTCTGGCAGGACGTCCGCGATACCTGGGCCGACATCCTCGACAAGCCCGGCCGCGTCACGCTGCTGTCGGAAGTGAAGGGCAAGCGGCTGAACAGAGAGATCTTTGCTCTCGCCGCCGAGGTCAATGAGGCCGGGACGTATGACGCCAAAAAGATGACCCCGGTCGTGCGCAAGACCATCAACGCTTTCGTCGATAGGTAATTAATCAACCCGACACCGGGGGTAGGGGTGCCGCGGCCACTTGTGATCAATCAGGTGGCCGCGGCTTTTTGTTTCACATCACAATTTGGTAGTGTATAAATAACATACATCAATCACTCATGTCTTTATGGGTTCAAGGCATATCGAAAATGCGAAATATATTTGACCAATACAGCCAGCCCGAGAATCGACTGACTCACGCTTTGGCGTGTGTCTTGGAGCAAGACAGAAAGTTGCTCAAGCCTTTTCTTAAATCGCTGGGTGTCGTGGGTGTGCCCGTAAACGCAAAGTTCCATATTTTAGAGCAACAGTTACCCGGCTCCTACGATTCGAGCGGTGGCCAAGATGCCCGAGGCCTGCCGGATATGTGCATCCATGACGACGTGGGCTGGGCTGTCGTTTTTGAATCAAAGGTTCAGGCGAAGGTTTTGGCCGGGCAGATTGACCGACACCGCCGCACGATCAAGCGATGTGGGTTCGACAATATCCTGATAGTCGTACTCTCGGTAGATCCCATGCCTGTTAGGATACCGGTCGATGTTCTTTACGTTGAGTGGTGTGAGGTGTATGGCTGGCTGCGCAGGCAAACTCACAGCTCATCCTGGGCTACCCACATGGTTAACTACATGGAGGTTTATGAAAGCCATATGCTCGCACAAGATTACAACATAAGGGGGACCATTACGAAGTTTGACGGTATCCGCTTTGATGACAACAACCCATACACCTATCAAGCGGGCAAGAGGCTGATTCGGCTGTTGGGTGATAGGCTACAAACTCGAAAAGACCTTGTTAAGTTGGGTGTTGACCCTCAAGGCTCTAGGCGAGGAGCAATCACGGGCCGGGCCGGGGAGAACGTATGGGACTTTCTCCCGCTCCGTATCGCGCGAAAAGCAAAACACTTTACTGACTATCCGCATCTGACTATGGTCCTGAACCGCAAAGGTGCTATTGCTGCGATCACTGTGCCTAACGGCATTCGAGGTGGTATACGCTCTAGACTTAAGCCGGTTGAATTGGATGAGTTCTGTCATGTCTTTCTTGATATTCATAAACGGCTAAGGCCCGCACTCAGGATGTCTAAGGGTTCAGTCGCCAAGGCGTATGTGACGCAGCGACATTATCTCAGTCAGCGGTCAAATGCGCAGATTGATGCACGCTTGGATTGCGATTTAAGAACGATCGTGCCTGGCAAATCCAAAGGCGTAAAGTATCAACCCGAGTGGATGAGCGCGATTTACGATGTACTCTGTAATAAAAGGTCTAATATCCAACTCGGCGTTGAAGTGCATTTCCCGATAACCTGTAAGGTTTTGCGGTCTCCTCAGGCAACGGACTTATTTGCCAAAACATGGGTTGCTATGAAGCCCTTGTTAGACTTTGTCTTAGAGCCTTAAGGGAGTGCGCTCAGTGATGCTTCAGGAGCGCGCCCGCTGTATGGCCTGCGAAGCCCGCGGCGAAGACGGCGTGGGTGGAGGAAGGCTTGAGGGGTGAGGCCTGGGGGTTGAGGCTCAGTGGTGAATCGATCGGTTCGCGCAGCCAGGGCATGGGGGGGCGCTGTCGGGTCTTGGCGCAGAGACATGCGAGGACCAGTGCGCTTAGGCCGGCGGCGCCCAGGCCGTGGCCGAGTGCGCCTTTGCAGGCGTAAAGTTCGGGCGATTCAGCTTGGCCCGTGTGTTTGAGCACATCGGCGTAGGTGTTCAGTTCGGCGGGGTCGTGGTCGGGAGTGCCCGGGGCGTGGGGGTGGATCACGTCGATGGTGCGGCCGGTGAATAGTTTTTCGGCGATGCGGCTTAGCGCGGGCATCGTCGGGCCGGGACGGATGATGTCGAACGCTTCGCAGGCGGTCGCGGTGCCGAGCAGTTCGGTTTCGCCGGGCAGCGGTGGCTGATCGATCGGGACACGTTTGAGTAGCACGGCCGCGCCGGTCTCGCACAAGACGAAACCCTGGCGCGATTGGTCCATCGGGCGTTCGTTGTAGGCGTCGGGTGTCTGAGGCGCGAGCACGCCCAGGCGGCGGTAGCTGTGGATGAACTGCGGGAGCAGGGAGGCCTCGCTGGTGGCCACAACGACACAGTCGTTATTTCGAGTATCGGAAGAAGGGGAGGGATAAAGCAAAGAATGTCGTGCGTGGTGCAGGGCGATGAGGCTGGAGGCGCAGGCGGCGACGTGGTGGTGGATGACGTTAAGGCGCAGGCGTTGGCGGAGGTGGTGGCTGAGGTAGCCGTGCGGGCCGAGCGCGACGGCGAGGTCGGCGTCCCGTGGCGGGGCTGGGCAGAGCGCGGAACGGTTTTCCTTGGGTTGTCGTGAGGCGAACGCGGCGCTTAGGGCGTGGACCGCGCCCTTGCTTGTACCGATGTAAGCGGTCAACCCGGCAGGGTCGATGCCGGCCATCATCGCGGCCTCGCGTGCCGCGCGCTCGGCGAGGTCGATGGACGGGTCGGTCGCCGAGTGCTGGGCGGTGATGACGCCGCCGGTCGCCCGGGCGAGGTCAACGGCGTTGATGTCGCCGGGCAGCTCGCGTGCCCGGTCGGCGAGTGTTTTGCCTTTTAACAGCGCGTGAACGTCTGCCACGCCGAGCCGCCCAGCGGCGAGATAAGCCCGAAACCGGCGATCAGGACGCGGAATCGCGGTTTGTCGGGGGTACGGATGGTCGGGTGGGCGTTCACGGGGGGCATTTATAGCCAAATATCAGCGGTTGTGGGGCCGGGGGGTGTCGGTCACGGGGGTTGATCGGGGGTGCAAAATCTTTGCCGGGGGGGGCGGTCGGCCTATAATGTCGACCGCCGAGAAACGGCCCCCAACACCGCGCGGGCGGCGTATGTGAATGGGGCGTTAGGAACGATCGCGGGCCCAGCCTGCGACAGGACCGGTCAGCCCAGGACGGGCGCTACATGCAAGGAGGCATCGTGAAAGACTTTCGTGTCCCACCGCCAGAACGTGACACACACCGGAAGCTGATGGCTCCATGAGACCAATCGACCCACGCTTCACGCAGGAAGCCGGCCCGGCCGTCTTCAGCGGGAACGAACTGCTGGTCAAAGGTGCGCTGGAAACCGAGGGCGGCGTCCACCTGCTGACCGGGTACCCAGGCTCGCCTATCGCGGCGTTCTTCGATTCACTCGAAGCGCTGGGGCCCATGCTGCGCGAACACGGCGTGGTCGCCAAACAGGCCAGCAACGAAGCCCTGTCCGTCGCGATGGTCAACGGTTCTCAGATGGCGGGCTGCCGGGCTATGACGGCATTCAAGAGCGTCGGGCTGCACGTCGCGTCCGATGCGCTGGCATTGGGTGTGTTGGCCGGGACGCGCGGCGACTCCGGCGCGCTGATCGTGATGGGCGACGACCCGTGGTCCGACTCGACGCAGGTCCCCGCCGACTCGCGTTACCTCGCCGAACACGTGCGCCTGCCGGTGATCGAGCCGTCCACGCCGCAGCAGGTCAAGGACTGGGTGGACCTGGGCTTTAAGCTCGGGCGCGCCGGCGGGATCTACATCGGCTACATGATGACGGTCGCCAACGCCGACGGCGGCGGCACGGTCGAGTGCTATGAAAACCACTTCCCCGAGCTGAACGAGAACCAGAAGGTCGCGCTCAGCTACGAGAAAGACATCGAGCCGAACCTCGAACAGACGGTGCTGCTGCCCCCGCGCACTTATCAGCGCGAAGAGGCGATGCCCGCGCAGTTCGAGAAGCTCAAGGCCGAGGCACGCAAGCTCGGGATCAACCATATCCAGGACAAGCCGCAGAAGGGGCTGGTCGTGCCGCTTGGCTTCATCGCGGCGGGCACGGCGGCTTCGTATCTCGATCACGCGCTCGAAGAGATCGGCCTGACCGGGCGCTTCCCCATCCTCAAACTCGGCATGACCTACCCCGTCGACGGCGGTATCGTTACCGAGTTCGCCCAGCAGTGTCAGCAGATCGTTGTCATCGAGGAACGCCGCGGGTTCGTCGAGCGGCAGGTGCTTGAGATCCTCAGCCCGCTTAAGCAGACCGGCGAGATCAAAGCCGACGTCTTCGGCAAGAAGTTCCCGCGCGGTTTGCCCGGCATCCCGGAATCGCGAGGGCTGAACCCGTCCGTCTTGCTCCAGCGGTTGATCCCGCTGATCAAGGAACACGCCACGCTCCCGATCGAGCTGACCAACGGCCACCTCGCCGAGTACCTGTCGTTGATCGAGGGTACGGCCGAGTACCAGATCGATATTCCCGCACGCACGCCCACGTTCTGCCCGGGCTGCCCGCACCGCGATTCATCGAGCGTGCTGCTGGAACTCCGCCGCGACCTGCTGGACGCCAACTACATGCTCCAGCACCACAAACGCAAGCCCGTGGACATGGTCGCGCACGGCGACACCGGCTGCTACACCATGCTGATGTTCGAGCCGACCAAGCCCCTGATGCACAACTATTCGGGTATGGGGCTTGGCGGCGGCACCGGCGCGGGGATCGACCCGTTCATCGAGAACAAGCAGATCGTCTTCATGGGCGACGGCACGTTCCACCACTCCGGCCAGGTCGCCATCAGCCAGTCGATCTATAACGGCCAGGACATCACCTACATCATCCTCGACAACAAGACCACCGCGATGACCGGCCACCAGGGCCATCCGGGCGTCGAGTTCGACCTCACCGGCAACCCGATGAACCCGCTGGACATCGAACGCATCGTCGTCGGGCTTGTCCCCAAGAGCATCAAGAAAGATGTCCGCGTTGTCCGCATCAGCCCGGCCGACCGCGACCGTTACCGTAAGCTTTTGGAGCAGACGATCCTCGCCGACGGCGTGAAGATCGTGATCGCCGACAAGGAATGCGGCATCACCTACCACCGCCGCGCCAAGAGCGTCGAACGCGGCCAGCTCAAGCAGCACGGGTACATCCCCAAGAAAACCTACATGAACGTCGCGACCGAGGTCTGCGAGTTCTGCCTTGAATGCACGAACCAGACCGGCTGCCCGGGGCTGAAGATGACCGGCTCGGACTACGGGCCCAAGGTGCAGACCGATATGTCCTGGTGCGTCAATGACGGCGCCTGCGAACGCATCCACGCCTGCCCGAGCTTCGAGGAAGTTACCGTCACACGTCGTCAGCCCAAGCGCATGGGTGACGAATACGTCGACTTAGGCGACCTGCCCGACCCTGAGCGCCCGATCCACGCCGAGCAGCCCACATGGCGCGCCCACCTCGGCGGCGTCGGCGGCATGGGTATCGGCGTCGCCACCGCCATCCTCGTCAAGGCAGGCCACGAGATGGGCTACCAGGTACGCTACCTCGACAAGAAGGGCCTGGCCATCCGTAACGGCGGCGTGTTCTCGCAACTGATCTACTCACGCCCCAAGCCCAACGGCCAACCCGTCAACACCACCCCGCAGATCCCCTACGGCACCGCCGACCTGCTCATCGGCATTGACCTGCTCGAAGCCGCGCGTTCGATCGACCCGCGCCTGCCGTACCGCGTTGCTTCGCCCAAGCGCACCGCCGCAGTCGTCAACACCGCCAAGACGCCGACCATCCTGTCACTCATGGGCCGGGATGATTTTGATATCGAAAAAGTCCAGGACGCGATCAAGAAGTTCACGATCAAGGACCGTTTCTTCGGGTTCAACGTCGGCGACCTCTGCGAGCGTATCCTCGACACCAAGCTCTATGCCAACATCATGATGCTCGGGATCGCCTTCCAGAAGGGCTACCTCCCGCTGACCCGCGAGGCGATCGAGCACGCTATCGCCGACGTCACCCGGGGCGAGAAGGAACGCAACCTCCGCGCGTTTACGATCGGCCGCAAGATCGCCGTCCGCCCGGACCTCTTCGTCGTCGAGCCGCAGCACGAATACGAAACGTCCCGGCAGGCGCTCCGCCGAAAGATCAACACCCTCGAAGCGTGGTACGGCACGGAATGGGTCGGCCGGATCATCGACCGCAACACGGGCCAGCGTATCGCCAAACAGTTCCGTGTGCTCATGCGGCAGACGTTCCGCTCGACACGCGGCATGCACGTCGATGATGAACTGATGCGCGACGTCATCATCCGCGCCTTCGACTGTGTCCTCTGGGGCGGCATCGATTACGCCAAGCTCTACTGCGACCGCCTCGTCGATGTCTTCCGAAAAGACGATCCTGGCCACGGGTACCGCGTCACCCGGTCCGTCGTCTGGAACCTCGCCAAGGTCATGCTCATCAAGGACGAGGTCTACGTCTCGGCGCTCCTTACAAGCCCCGAGAAATACCGCCGCGACCGCAAGCGGTTCAACGTCATCCCCGAACGCGGCGACAAGATCACCTACCGCCACCACAACCGCCCCGAGTTCGACGTCTTCGGCAGGCGTATCCGCTTCGAGTGGAAGGCACGCGACTGGCAGCTCCGCATCATGTCGAGCTGCGCTTTCCTCCGCAGGCTGCTGCCGGGCTGGCACGTGCGCGAGGCCGCGTTCCGTGACTGGTACATGCAGCTGGTCGACCGGATCGATTGGCAGGGCGAGCGTGACTACGAACGCTGGGTAGCGATCCTCTCGACCCCGCAGGCCGTCACCGGCTACCGCGAGGTCCGTTACCCCAAACAGGACGCGGCCCGCAAGCTCTCCGAGCAGTTATTGGCGATGGACCCGGAAGATTTCGAGGCAACCGCGGTCGCGACCCCGGACCCCGAGCCGAAGATCATGAGCCTGCCCGTCGTACAGCACGCGGGCGTGTAAGGCCGGAGTTCTGCCGCGATGATTATCCGATCGATATGAGCCCGGGCCGCTTGCGGCTTAGCGATCACGCCGCGTTCACATTGCTGTCGTCTGCGTCTTCTTCATTGCCGACCAGTCTGGCTTGGCTCTTTTTGATCGGCTTCACGTTGCCCGTGCCGCCGCCGCAGATGTGCGCGAGCTTGTTCAGCCCGTTGTACGCCGCGATCTTGTACGCTTCGGCAAGCGTGGGGAAGTTAAAAACGTTGTCGATGAAGAAGTCCGCCGTCCCGTCCAGCGCCATCACTGCCTGCCCGATGTGGATCAGTTCCGTTGCACCGGTGCCGATCGCGTGTACGCCCAGGATCTTGTGCGTGTCCTGGTGGATCAGCAGCTTGAGCATGCCGGTATCGTCGCCGAGCAGTCGGCCGCGCGCCAGTTCCTTGTAAGAGCAAACACCCGCTTCGTAGGGGATCGCCTCTTCGGTGAGTTGTTCCTCGGTCTTGCCGACCATGGAGATCTCCGGCACCGCGTAGATGCCGAAGGGGAAAAGCGTGTTGAAGTTTTTGGTATCCACGCCGAACGCGTGGCACATCGCCCGGCGACCCTGCTCCATGCTCGTGCTGGCCAGCGCGGGGAACCCGATGACGTCACCCGCCGCGTAGACGTGCGGCGCGGATGTCTGGTAGTGCTCGTTGACCTTCAGCCGGCCGCGGTCATCGTATTCGACCCCGACGTTCTCCAACGCCAGCTCGCCGCACACACCCTGCCGGCCGACCGCGTACAGCAGCGTCTGGGCACGCAGGCGTTTGCCGGATTCCAGCGTCGCCTGCACCAGCGCGCCGTCGTCCTCCGTGCCCTCGCAGACCTCGATGCCCTCGACCTTCTCGCCCATGCGCAGGGTGATCCCGTTGTTGCGCATGAAATACTGGAACGCCTCGGTGATCTCGGTATCCAAAAAGCCCAGCACATGGTGCCTGCCCTCGACGAGGGTGACGCGTACACCCAGTGTCGCCATGATGCATGCGTACTCGCATCCGATCACGCCGCCGCCGACCACGATCATCGACTTGGGCAGTTTTTCGAGTTTCAGCAGCTGATCCGAGCAGAGGACGCTTGTGCCGTTGAAGGGGATGTGCTTGGGGCGGGCCGGTCGTGTCCCGACGCCGACCATGAACTTGTCCGCGGTGATCATCTCCATCTCGTCGTCACGGACGACCTGGATGAGGTTGGGCCCCTCGAAATGTGCGGTACCCCAGATCAGGTCGATGCCGTTGCGTTCGAACTGGTCGCGGATCGTTTCCCACTCGTGCCGGATCACCTGCTGGCTGATCGAGACGAGGTCGGCGATGGTGATTTCTTTTTTGACGCGGTACGACTGGCCCAGCAGCCCGCGTTTGGCGGCGCCGGTCAGGTGCAGCGCCGCTTCGCGCAGCGCCTTGGACGGGATCGTGCCGGTGTTGATCTGTGCGCCGCCGAGCACCTTGTTGCGCTCGATGATGGCGACCCGTTTGCCGAGTTTCGCGGCCTGGATCGCCGCCTTCTGGCCGGCGGGGCCGGTCCCGATTACAACACAGTCGTAATGTTTCATGACTCGCTCTGGCTTTCGTTGTATCCGATGCGATATGGGGTTACGCGCAGTACACAAGCCTGACGCACACCCCCCTTCAGTATCGGCTGTACCGATCAGGGGAGTTAGCGCCGAGTGAGTGCTTGCTAATATAACAGCCGCGGACCCCGGCCGCACGAAAAATCTTCGGATTAACCGTTTTCCCGGCAATTATCAGCCTCAAACGCCTTTCGGCCATAGGCCTTCCTGAGCCGCGCGATCCGGTGCTGCCGCAGGTCCAGCGTGTCTGTAGCTTTGGAGATGTCACGGACCAGGACGAACGGCAGGCACACCGACAGGACCTGCAGCGGTCGGCCGGCGTTCCAGGGGATCAGGGTTACCCGCCTGGGTTTGACCTCGTCTTGTGAGAAATCCGCGCACCGGTCCATCAGGAACTCGTACGTGGTATGGGTCACCGTGACGTAGTCGCCGACGCGCACGTCCTCAGGGCCGATCACTCGGGATGGTTTCTTGCATTTGCTCATATCAATACTTTTAAATAAAACGGATGCGCCGCCACATGGGGCGCACGCCGTTGTAGCGCGTTAAAAACGCGAATGGGTTACTAAGTAGGGTTAAATAAAGGTTTGGATACGCCCGGGCCGGGCGGCTATCAGTGTGAACGCTGAAGTGCGTAGACGACGACAGAGACCGCGCCCGACCCGGTATTGCCGGGAACGTATCGTGGTTCGAGATGGATGGGCGTAAAGGCGCGCACATTATGCTCCGTGTCGTTCGAGCCGGATAGCATAATACGGGATCGCGAACAGTCAATACTTTTTCTTTGGATTTACAGCTTTTTGCGGTTTTGTCGGCGCAAAAAAAACAGGCGCGCCTGCGCGCGCCTGTTTTGGATTGATGATGATCGTGTCGGGTCTTACTTCGCCGCGGCAAAGTTCTTGGAGACCTGGTCCCAGTTGACCACGTCCCAGAAGGCCTTGATGTAGTCGGGTCGGCGGTTCTGGTAGTTCAGGTAGTAGGCGTGTTCCCAGACGTCCAGGCCGAGGATCGGCGTGCAGGGACAGTCGACGTACTTCTCGCCCATCAGGGGGTTGTCCTGGTTCGGGGTTGAGCAGACGCAGAGCTTGCCGCCCTTGACGCCCAGCCAGGCCCAGCCGGACCCGAAGCGGGTGGCGGCGGCGTTGGCGAAAGCTTCCTTGAACTTCTCCATCCCGCCGAGGTCCTTGTCGATCGCGGCCTTCAGCTCGGCCGAGGGCGCGCCGCCCTTACCGGCCGGGGCGAGCACCTTCCAGAACAGGCTGTGGTTGGCGTGACCGCCGCCGTTGTTCCGCACCGCCCCACGCTTGTCAGCGGCGACTGCGTCCAGGTTCTTGATCAGTTCGTTCACGTCGGCGGGGGGGTTGGTCCCTTCCAGGGCCTTGTTCACGTTGGTGACGTAGGCGTTGTGGTGCTTGCCGTGGTGGATTTCCATGGTCTTGGCATCAATCGCCGGCTCTAGGGCGTTGTGGGCGTAGGGCAGGTCGGGCAGTGTGTAAGGCATCAGCTAAACCTCCGATCGGGGGGTGAGTTTGACACTTAAGAGCGCGTTACCTCTTGATTGGAAGAGGCTTGCGTACAACAAATCGAGTGTAGGGTCGGGTTTCTTGGGGGTCAATTCGGCGGCAGGGCTTGGGACAATTTGTGCCGGGCCATTGTCCCTATCTGTTTTTACATCAATCACTTAAACCTTTTTACGGTGTCCGGTGCGATTCCAAGTCTAGGCCGCCGGACGGGGCGAGAAAATAAAAAGTCCGAGAATTATTGGAAATTTTCTAAAATAGGGAACCAAAACTGCGTCTCAATAGTAGATAATGGTGTCGGCACCGCTAACCGGCTGTCTTCCACGCCGAAGCTGAGGTGCCTACCAGGAGATCCACACCGCTGAGGGGCGGGGCGGACAGCGGTCGGTCCAGGGGTATGAAAAGTAGAGGCGCACCATGAAGGAACTCACCCGTTCCAAGACAGCCAACGCGCGGTCACGCGCATCCACCAAGCCCGCACGCCGTAGGCGTCGGGTCAACACCAAACCTGCCGTGCGCGATTTAACCCGCGAGGAGCAGGCGGGCGTCGATCGTATCCTCGAAGGTAAGTACGAATACATCGACAACGAACTGTTCGCGCTGCCTGACGGCGAGGCGATGGATCAGCTTTTCAACAAGGCCGAGGACATCCCGCGCCCGGATACCAGCTGGTACCAGCCGGTGATGACCAGCTCCACGACCATGACCCACAGCAAAAGCATGGGGTCCGTGCTGCTGACCGCAGCCCAGGAGCGCGTCATATTCCTGCAATACAACTACGTGCGGTACCGCGTGTGCCGGCTGCGTGACCAGTTGCAGGAGTCGACCGAGATCGACCCGGCGCTGGCCCGCGAGATGCTCGACTGGGACAGCAAGGCTTTGGCCCTGCGTGAGCACATCGCGCAGATCAACCTCGCGCTGGTGCTGGCGATGGCCAAGCGGACGCGTATGAGCGAGATGGACTTCGGCGACATGGTCAGCGAAGGGAACATGGCCCTGCTCCGCGCGATCGACAAGTTCGACGCCGCACGCGGGTTCAAGTTCTCGACCTACGGCTGCCGCGCCATCCTAAAGGCGTTCAGCCGTGCGGGCGTCAAGCTCAGCCGGTACCGAGGCCTGTTCCCGACCGATTACGACCCGTCGATGGAACGCTCGGACTACTCCGAGACACGCCGGGCCGAGCACGAGATGGACTGCGCCGACGAGGTCAAAACGATCTTCGAGCGCAACACCGCCGAGTTGACCGACATCGAACGCGAGGTCATCGAGCACCGTTTCCACGTGCTGGAAGGCCCCGCCAACGGTTCCAAGCCCGAGCCGAAGCAGCTGACCCTCGAACAGGTCGGCAAGCTCATCGGCGTCACCAAGGAGCGCGTCCGCCAGATCCAGAATAAAGCCCTGGAGAAGATGCGGCTCACTTTGGAAGACGGGTATCTGGCTTAAGAAGCCGTTAGCTTTTAGCCATTAGCCGTTAGTTTGAAAAACCCACAGCCCCGGCGGAAGCCGAGGTTTCTTTGCGCGTCAGGCAATCACGACAGCTTCAGTTTCAGAAGCGGTGGGGGTGGCCCTGATCATGAAAGCCGTAGTCGGCGTATAGTTTCCACGCGGCGGTGTTGTCATCACGTATCTCGAGCGTAACACCGCAGCAGCCAAGCGAGATAGCATGGTCCCGCACCGCGTCGAGCAGCTTCCGTCCCACACCCATCCGCCGGGCGGAGTGATGCACCGCCAGGTCGTGGATATTAATTAGCGGCCTGCCCGCAAAGGTCGAGAAACCAAGGAAGCAGTTGGCGATCCCCGCAACTTGTCCATCGTTGTCAGGGTCGCCCCGGTACGCCAGAAACGTATACGACGCCGGGTGCGCCTTCAGCCCGGGAACCAGCCGCTGCATGACATCTTCCGGCAAAGGCCTGCCCCCGCCCATCGGGTCCCGCGCATAGGCATCGAGCATCGCCTCGATATCGTCCTTGTGGCGTGGGTTGTCGTAGTCGGCACGGATCACGTGAATCATGTCGGGGTTTCCTGTGTTCAAGCCGCACAGGATAACGCAAGCATGACGGTGGGGGTATTGAAACGGGCTAGGCCCATCCACCCGCCCGATAACGGGCCGCCCGCTCAACCCGCATGGCTTAACACCCGATCTGAACCCCAGCGGTCCGGTCCAGCAGGGCAACCGCCAGGAGGGTTGCGCCATCGGTCAGTCAACACGGCATCTGCGTCTAAGCGTCATGATCCTCGTGGGTCTGACCGCTGTCGGCACACTCGGGATGATGCTCACCGGTGACCGCAGCGTGTTCGATGCGCTGTACCTGACGGTCGTGATCCTCACCACGGTGGGGATGGATCGGCCGATCACGGAGGCGGACCGTGTCTGGGCGATCGTGCTGATGATCGTGGGGATCGGTGCGGTGCTGTACGCGACCGGGCAGATGGTGTCCTTCGTCATCGAGGGGCAGTTCAAGCAGATCATAGGGAGGCGCAAGGTGACTGAGCGGATACGCAAACTCAACGGGCATTTCCTGATCGCGGGCTTCGGCCGGATGGGCCATGCCTTGTGCAACACGCTGGCGTTCCGTGAGCGGGCTTTCGTGTTGATCGAGAGCGACCCGCGCAAGGTCCGTGAGGCGGAGGAGCTTGGATATCTCTGCATCGAAGGCGATGCCACGCACGACGCGATCCTGTTGGAAGCGGGCATCGAACGCGCGTCCGGCCTGGTGACCTGTCTGCCCCACGACGCTGAAAACGTGCTGATCGCCCTGACCGCGCGCGGGATCAAACCCGGGCTGACGATCACCGCCCGTTGCGACGAGGCCCAGAGCGAGCCAAAGCTGATCCGCGCCGGCGCGGACCGCGTGATATGCCCGGCCGTCATCGGCGCCGCACGCATCTCCGACCTGTTGCTAAACCCTATGGCCGACGACGTGCTCGAACTGGACGGGCACTGGCCCGATCTGGAGCTTTCGCGCATCTCGTTGTCACGTTTCCCGGGTTACACCACACGCCCGCTAGCCGATGTGTATCAACTGATCGGGCAAAACTCTGTCGTTGTCGCCCTGATCCGAAACGACGGCACACGCCTGCTCCACCCCGTTCCCGATACGACCGTTGAGAAGGACGATCAACTCATCGTCATCGGAGGCGCCGGGTGCGTAAACAACATGGTTTCCGCACTGATGCGTGTGAAGGCGGCTTGATGTCGCTTCGATAGTGTCGCGTTCAAGCCGCTTGCGGCTTAGCGGGATCGGGTGGATGCCTTCACCCATGAAGGATCGCGGCTTCTGATTAGTCTCTGCCGAGGAAATACACGTTCGGCCCGCTCCTGGTCAGTTCAAGCTCGTTGGCCCACCCGATCCGCCGTGCTAGTTCTCCATAGTCAGGCTCGTCGTAGATTTTTTCCGCGATCATCAGCAGCGGGGCGATGCGTTCGACGCCGGTGTCCTGGAGGGTCTTCTCGTCGATTTGGCCCGGTTCGGGCTGGATGCCTTTGACGAGGTAATCCAGCGCGGCCCGGATGCACCGGCCGTCGTCGGTGCGGTAGTGCCACAGGTCCACGCCGAGCTGGTCGCCCTGGATCGCCACGGCGAACAGGAATTCAAGTGAATACCCCGTGTAACGCCAGGGTGTGGCGCGTGCCAGCTCCGCGGGCATCGAGCCGTCGGGCTCGATCTGCGCGGCGATGCGTTTGGTCTTAAAGTCTTCCAAGACCTTCAGGGCCAGGTCATCCCGCCCGACGAATACCGCCAGCCGGATCACCAGCCAGTCGTAAGCGACCGCATGGTTGTTGATCGTGTCGCGCTCTTCCGTGCCGTTCTCGCTCGTGGTCAGCCAGTTAAGGTATTCGTCCATCCATTCCCTCATGGCGCTGTCGTCCTGCGCGGTCCATGCGGGAGAGCCTTGGAGTAGACCGATGGCGTCGGCGATGAAGACGAGTTGGCGTGTGCCGTGGATGCCCCAGCTCTTGCCGTCCCAGTGCCCGGGGAAGCGAGCGGCGTAGCGTGCGTGGGGGTTCATGCGCGTATCGGGATCGATGAACCAGACGCGCAGCAGCGACGCGGCTTTTTCCGCATACGGTTCGTGGGCCGTGAGGTAGTAAGCGCGGGCGAGCATTTGGGTGGCACGCCACATATCAACGAAGCGTTGCGTGTCGCCGAAGCCGGGGTCGAAGTATTGCGGGTTGGTCTCGCCGTCGCGTCGGACCCACGGCAGGCCGTCGGGCGTGTCCGGATTGGGCCACCAGTACCGGCCGATGGTCGAGAAGTCGTGCATGTCCCCGCTGGGCGGGACGAACGTCTTGTCGGTGACGGTGAACGGCCCGGCAGTGAGCGCCTTGTCCGCCTCAGCCCGCAGTTGTGACATCGCCGCTTCCATACCCGCATCCCCGGCCAATATGTCGGCACGCAACCGCGCTGCCGCCGCCGGGGCCCAGCACATGACAGCGGGGCCCCCGGAATCCCCGCCGGGTACCCCCGGCCCCGCCATGACAGACAAACAACATAGAGAAACGGTCAGAAGTATTCTGATCATCCCCCGAGTGTAATGGCTGATATAGGCTATCGCATTACGAAATCGCGCAATCGCAGACCCATATCCCGTAAGCGTTGCGGGGCAATCCGGGCCACCCGACGGTCCTGTTTTCAGGCGGCCATTCATTGCACATGTATTTCATAAAAAAGCATTTAACACCAATCGCGTATCCGAACGTTGGAATTGCGCAATCGGCCCCAGGGGCCTTGAAACCCTGCCGTGGTATGGTAAAAAGGGTATATTATTGCGATATCGCATATTGCGGCTCGGCCCGGTCGGCACGCATCGGATCGTATTTCATGGATCAAGACCACACCCATCAGGTGATCGAGGAAGTCGGCCGTCGGCTGGACCGCGGGTCGTCCACCAGCCTCTACTGGCAGACCAGCGAACTGCTGGAGAAACGTATCGCCGCCTGCGACCTCCGCCCCGGCGACCGCATCCCCTCGCAACGCCAGCTCAGCAAGCTCTGGGGCATCAGTGAGGTCACCGTCCGCCGGGCGATGCAGGAACTGGCGGCACGCGGCTTGATCCGCAGCAAGGCCGGGTCCGGCACGCTCGTGATCGGCCGTGACGCACCCCCCGAATCGTCCCCGGCGCTGACCACCCAAACAATCCGGAGCGTCGGCATCGTCTTCGCCGGCTTAAGCGACGGCTACCCCTTCATCCGCCCCATGATCGAAGGCATCGAGCGTCGGTGTAACGGCGAGGTCGCGCTGCAGCTTTTCGACATGACCACGCTGCTCGCCGCCGACCCCGGCGCGGCCAGGTCCGTATCGTTCGCGCAGGTCGATGCGCTGTTGCTGGAATCGCCGGTCAGCTTGCCGCTGGTGATCAAGTGCCAGGAGCAGGGCGTGCCTTACGTCCTGCAGTTCAGCGACCTCGCCGACGGACACAGCCGCTGCGTCGTGTCGAACTACACCACCGGCGTAATCCAAGCGGTCGGGCACCTGGTCAACGAACGCGACCGTCGCGACATCGCCCTGGTCACCGCCAACCACCAGCGCTTCAGTACGGGCAAGCTGCTGGACGCCTTTGGCGTCGCCGCCATGGTCTACGGTCTAAACACCAACGAGCAATGGATCACCAGCGAGGGCTACGAGGAATCCGACGGCTACAACGCCACCAAGCGCTTACTCGCCATGCCCCATGCTCCCAACGCCATCCTCTTCGCCTCCGACTACCAGGCACGCGGCGGCCTGATCGCGGCACAGGAGATGGGCGTGGATGTGCCCGGCGATCTATCCGTCATCGGGACCGGCAATCTGTTGCGCGAGCGCGAGTGGCCCGTGCCGTTATCCACGATCGATCTTGCGTTCGATGAGATCGGATTCACCTCAATGGACCTGCTGTACGCGATGGTCAATCTCGAGGCTGACGTCCCGATGCGGCGGTCGGTCTCTTCCCGCTTTATCCCGGGAAAAACCAGTTAAACACGTGGCGGATCGACGGGTCGTATAGGACACGCATGGATGAGTATAGTGACGAACAATCAACCCGCCGACCTGGAAGCCATCGACACGGTCGAGGCGCTCGAGGCCGTACTGAGTGACCCCACGCCAATCGCGGTCGAGGCGATGGCGAAGATCGACGGCGACATCGTGCTGCTGGGCGTCAACGGCAAGATGGGCCCGACCCTGGCGGTGATGGCCAAGCGCGCCTCCGAGCTGGCGGGCATCAAGCGCCGCGTCATCGGCGTGTCACGTTTTAGTTCCGGCAGTGACGAAGCACGCAAGCGGCTGGAAGCGCAGGGCGTCGAGACTCTGCGCTGCGACCTGCTGGACCGTAGCGCATTGATGAAGCTGCCCGACGCGGACAATGTCATCTTCATGGCCGGCATGAAGTTCGGCAGCACGGGTGAACCTTTCACCACCTGGGCGATGAACGCCTACCTGCCCGGGCTGGTCTGCGAACGCTACGCCAACAGCCGCATCGCCGTGTTCTCAACCGGCAACGTCTACGGCCTAAGTGCCGTTGTTTCCGGCGGGTCGCGCGAAACCGACGAGCCGCAGCCGATCGGCGAATACGCCATGAGCTGCCTCGGCCGCGAGCGTGTGTTCGAGCACTTCAGCCGAAAGCACGGCACGAAGATGTCCATCATCC
>JAWKTA010000012.1:0-87111 GCA_041402025.1 Phycisphaerales bacterium
TCCACCGGCAACGTCTACGGCCTAAGTGCCGTTGCTTCCGGCGGGTCGTGCGAAACCGACGAGCCGCAGCCGATCGGTGAGTACGCCATGAGTTGTCTCGGCCGCGAGCGGGTGTTCGAGCACTTCAGCCGAAAGCACGGCACGAAGATGTCCATCATCCGGCTCAATTACGCGGTCGAGTACCGCTACGGCGTCATCGTTGATCTGGCGCTGAAAATCCAACGTTCCGAGCCGATCGGCCTGACGGTCGGGCATTTCAACGGCATCTGGCAGGCGGACGCCAACGCGATGAGCCTCGCCTCACTCGCCGATGCCGACACGCCCCCGTTCGTACTTAACGTCGCCGGCCCGGAGCTGTTAAGCGTGCGACAGGTCGCGTCGCAGCTCGGGGAGATGTTGGGCATCGAGCCGGTTTTCACGGGCCAACCCGGTGCCGACGCTTACCTGAGTTGCGGGCATAAGGGCCACGAGATGTACGGCTACCCCCGCCGGGCGATCGCGTCCGTGATCCGCGGCGCGGCACGCTGGGTCCAAAACGGCGGCGATGTCCTGAACAAACCGACCAAGTTCGAATCACGCGACGGGAGGTTTTGATTATGGCTGTTGCCCGTGTCAAGCGCGAACGGTTCACTCAGGTAGACCGAAAGCCGCACGCCATGTCGATGCTGGCCGCCGGCGTGCCCATCCCCGCGCACCCACTTGCGCTGACGTCCACCGGTCGGCTTGATGAGAAACGCCAGCGCGCTTTGAGCCGTTACTACCTCGCCGCCGGTGTGGGCGGCTTGGCGGTCGCGGTGCATACAACACAGTTCGATATCCGCTCCCCGCAGGTCGGGCTGTTCCGCCCGGTGCTGGAGCTGGCGATGGAGCAGATACGCGCATGCGATCGGCCCGTCGCTGCGATCGGGGGTGTCTGCGGCACGACCGGACAGGCGACACAGGAAGCGCTGCTGCTGCGTGACCTGGGTTACGACGCGGCGCTGCTGAGCCTGGCGGCGCTGAGGTCGAGCGATGATGACGCGTTGATCGAGCACTGCCGGGAGGTCGGCCGGATCATCCCGCTGATCGGGTTCTATCTGCAACCCTCGGTGGGGGGGCGGGCGTTGTCGTATGCGTTCTGGCGCAGGTTTGTGGAGATCCCGGAGGTGGCCGCGATCAAGATCGCGCCGTTTAACCGGTATCAGACGCTGGACGTTGTGCGTGCCGTCGCGGAGTCCGGCCGGGACGACATCGCGCTCTACACCGGGAATGATGACAACATCGTGATCGACCTGCTCTCGACCTACCGCATCAACGTTGATGGGAAGTTGATTGAGAAGCGTATCGTCGGCGGGCTGCTGGGGCACTGGTCCGTCTGGACGCGGTCGGCGGTGGAGATTTTTAATCGCTGCCGACAGATCGCCGACGCCGGTTCCCCGATCCCGCCCGACCTGTTGCGGCTCGCCAACGAGGTGACCGACGCGAACGCCGCCTTCTTCGATGCCGCCAACGGGTTCCGCGGTTGCATCAGCGGGCTGCACGAAATCCTCTGGCGTCAAAAACTATTGACCGACAAACGCTGCCTGGACCCCGAAGAAACGCTCGGCCCCGGCCAGCTCCAGGAGATCGACCGCGTCTGCCGCAGCTACCCGCACTTAAGCGATGACGCGTTCATCGAAGAACACCGCGACCAGTGGCTACGCGCTTAAACGAGATTATCAATGAGACCGGTACGCTCGATATACTATGGACACGCATACAAGGCCCGGACCATCCCCCGCGGCCCGCACGGGGGTGACCCGTCGTGAAGAAACACCCGACCATCGGCCTGATCGGCTTGGATAGTTCGCGCAGCCTGGCATTTGCGGAGTTGCTGGGCGCTCGCCGCGCGTCGGGTGTGTCATGCAAGGCAGATATCGTGATGGCTTGCACCGGGCCGGTGAGCCGGTGCGAGCGGGACGCCGAGCGTTCACTGGCGCACGCCCGGGAGCTGCGGACACGCTGGGGCGTGACGCTGGTGGATCATCCCGAAGCGGTCGCCCGGGCGTGCGACTGGTTGTTCCTGCTGTCCGCCGATGCGCGTGACCGGGGCTGGTGTTTCGACAACGTGGTGGATGCGGGCAAGCCGATGTACCTGGAGAAATCACTGGCGGAGTCGGCCGGGGCGGCGCGTGTGATGCTCGACCGCGCCGCGCGATCGGGGGCGCTTATTTACAGCGCCTCATGCGTGCGGTTCGCTCCCGGATGGGCAGATGTGAAACACGCCTTGATGAAAAGTGATGTCGTTACGGATGTCGAGTTGCTCGGCCCGACCCCGCCTCACGACACACTGCCTTCGCCGATGTGGTACGGCATCCACCTCGCGGACCTGGCGATCGACGCGCTGGGCGTCGGCTGGGATAGCATCGGCCGCACCGTCACGGATGAAGGCGAGACCACGGTCGTGTCATGGAAGGACGGCCGAGCGGTCACACTGCGCGGCTACCGCACCGGTCCGACACGCTACACCGCCATCATGCAACAGGGCGAACAAACCACGAACCATGACCTGGGCTACGAACCCCGGGCCTGCAACGCCGGTCTACTCAACGCGATTCAAGACCGTCTGGCCGCCGGCAAACAAGACCCTGCCACCTCCGCACGCATGGTTGAGGTCGTGCGTCTGGTCGAGGCCATGGCGGACGCCGACACACTTACCTGTAACGAGGCCGTATGAAACAGAGTATATATGACTGCAAACAAAAAATGGGTGGCGCCGCCGCTGAACACGGCGCGAAGGCGATCCACCCGGCGATCAATGAACGGGGTGAGGCGTGTATCATCATCGCACCCGGGTCTCCCGGTCTGAGGTGTCCCGGCATCGATACGGCAAACCCACAGCGACTTTAGATGATTGATTGATCAACCCGCCGCGACCGGGTTGTGGTCACGGCCGCCTTCTCGTTGAGGAATGCGTCAGATGATGACAAATGGATTTTTCGATCTGCAGGTCAACGGCTACGCCGGTGTGGACTTCAACCAGGAAGGCCTCACCATCGAGCAGCTGCGCTTAGCGTGCCAAACGATGCGTAACGACGGCGTGACGCAGTTTCTGCCCACGATCATCACCGAAGACCTCGACCGCATGGCGTCACGCCTGCAAACCCTGGCAAACCTGCGCGCGCAAGACAAGCTCCTCGAAGGGATGATCCCAGGCTTCCACGTCGAGGGGCCTTTCATCAATGAGGCCGACGGCTACCACGGCGCACACCCCTTGGAAGCGGTGCGCCCCGCGGCCGTGGACGCAACGAAACGCCTGCTCGACGCCGGCGCGGGGGTGGTGAAGATCGTGACGCTGGCCCCCGAACGGGATGAGGGCTTCGAGGTCACGCGCCTGCTAGCTGACGCGGGCGTGGTCATTTCCGCCGGGCACTGCGACCCGAGCCTGGATCAGCTCCGCGGCGCGATCGATGCCGGGCTGACGATGTTCACCCACCTGGGCAACGGCTGCCCGA
Organism: Phycisphaerales bacterium; assembly: GCA_041402025.1. Taxonomy (GTDB): domain Bacteria; phylum Planctomycetota; class Phycisphaerae; order Phycisphaerales; family Phycisphaeraceae; genus JAJRRS01. Next base: position 3,474 of record JAWKTA010000012.1, read on the forward strand.
TGCACATGCACCGCCACGACAACATCGTCCAGCGTGCGTTGTCGATGTCCGACAGGCTCTGGCTGTGCTTCATCGCGGACGGGGCGCACGTGCCCTTCGTCGCGCTCAAGAACTACATCCGCCTGGCGGGGGTCGAGTGTTGCATCACCGTGACCGACGCGATCGCGCCGGCGGGCATGGGTCCGGGCAACTACACGCTGGGCCGGTGGAAGCTGAAGATCGGCGAGGACATGGTCGCCCGCGCGCCGGACGGTAGCCACCTGGTCGGGTCGGCCATCCACATGCCGCGCGTCGTCGAGAATCTTAGAACGCATGTGCAGCTCAGCGACGACGAGATCGACCGTCTGACCGTGCGTAACCCCCGCCTCGCCGTCGGGATCGGCTGCCCGGCCGGGAACGATCTACAGGGGTCGAACGCATGAGCAACGAACTGGCCCGTGTCGCGGTTCTGATGTCGACGCGTTCGAGCTTCTGCCGACGCATCTCGCGCGGCTACGCGCGCGACCGCCGTGAAGGCTTCCACGAACAATGCAAGCAGATGGATGTCCCGTGCCACGACTTCGAGTGGCCCGACACGGTCTCCAACAATACGCCCATCCGTGACGGGTTGTCGGACAAGGCACAAGCGTTTTTCCGTGCCTGGCTGACACACCTGCCCAAGCCGTTGGGTGTGTTCGCGTACCAGGACTACCTGGGTTTTACGCTCAGCGAGGTCTGCCGACAGATCGGCATGAGCGTCCCGGAGCAGATCGGCCTGGTCGGCGCGGACGACGACGAGATGGTTTGCCAGTTCGCCTACCCGCAGCCCTCCAGCGTGCATTCCCCGATGAAGCAGGTCGGCTTCGAGGCCGCACAGGCGCTCGACAAGCTGATGAACGGCGGGGCGATCGAGGAAAAATCGATCCTCTTCTCGCCCACCACCGTCATCACCCGTCGGTCCACCGACATCACCACGACGTCCGACTCGACCGTTTCCCAGGCCTTGCTGTTCATCCGTGAGAACGCCGACAAACCGATCCAGGTCGAGGACGTGCTGGACCAGGTCGCGATCTCACGCCGATCGCTCGAGCACAAGTTCAAGGCGCTATTGAACCGCACTCCGTTAGCGGAGATCCACCGCGTCCATGTGGAGCAGGCCAAGCGTTTATTAACCGAGACCGAGCTGCCTATCTCCGTGGTCGCCGAGCGCTCTGGGTTCAGCAGCACATCGCAGATGAACATGGTGTTCCGGCGGAACACCGGCAAAAGCCCGCGCGAGTTCCGCAGGCAACCGCGTAATTATTAACCGGCGTGTATCACGCCATACCGTCAACTGTATTCAATCAGCTACATAAGGTGATGCCCATGCGCCGATTGCCCCGTGTTGTTGTGTCTGTGTTCGCTGTTGTCGTTGCGGCGTCCGCCGTGCTCGCCGACCCGCCGACGAGCCGTTGGGCGTACCTCAACGATGCCGGTGTCCTCGAATACGGCACGACCGAAAACGGCGACCGCCTGCCGGACTTCTCGCACTGTGGTTACATGGGCGGGGGCGTCGCGCTACCGGAGGTGCACGTCAAAGTCGCCATCGAACCCGGCGACGGTGACGACGGCGAGCGCATCCAGGCCGCGATCGACGCGGTCGGCGCGATGCCGATGGGGGATGACGGTTTCCGCGGCGCGGTGTTGCTCAAACGAGGCGAATACCAGATTGCCGGTACGATCAAGCTCTCTCATAGCGGGGTCGTGCTCCGTGGCGAGGGCCAGGACGCCGAGGCTGGCACCGTTCTGATCGCCACCGGCGCGTTGCAGCGTTCCCTGATCGAAGTTGCCGGCGAAGGCAAGCGCAAAACCGACGAAGAGCACGCCACGGATGTGGTGGATACTTACGTCCCCGTTGGTGCGGATTCATTTGAGGTCAAAGATACCGGCGGGTTCGCTGTCGGCGACACCGTGATCGTCCACCGCCCCAGCACGCAAGCATGGATCAAGGCGATTGGCATGGATTTCCTGCCCCCGCGCTACGACGGCGGCACCGTTAACCCCTGGACGCCGGGCGACTTCGACCTCTATTTCGACCGTGTCATCGTCGCGATCGACAGCAACCGCATCACGCTCGATGCGCCCCTGGGAAATTCCCTCGACAGTCAATACGGCGGCGGGCAGTGTACCGGTATACCTACCCCGGTCGGGTCAACAACGTCGGTATCGAATCCCTGCGTGGCGAGTCCGAGTTCGCCGGCAAGCCCGAAGACAACGACGAATCGCACGGCTGGACCATGATCAACATCGACAAGGCGACCAATGTCTGGGTCCGCGACGTCACCTCCATGTATTTCGGGTTCGGGCTGGCGGACGTGCGGCGTGAGGCGAAGTGGGTGACGGTCGCGAGCTGCACATGTCTGGACCCCGTGTCGCAGATCACCGGCTCACGGCGATATCCGTTCAACTTAGGCGGTCAGCTCGTGCTGTTCTACAAGTGTTACGCGCGCAACGGCCGGCACGACTTCGCGGTCGATAGCCGATTACCCGGGCCCAGTGCGTTCGTCGATTGCTGGGCTGACAAGTCGCACCTGGATTCCGGGCCGCACCACCGCTGGGCGGCGGGCATCCTGTTCGACAACGTCCACATCCCCGAGCACTCGATCCGCATCCAGAACCGCTTAAGCCTCGGATCGGGCCACGGCTGGGCGGCGGCGAACAACGTGATGTGGAACTGCACGGTCGACCACTACATGATGCACAACCCACCCACGGCGCAGAACTGGGCGATCGGCGTCATCGGCCGGCTCGACAAGCCCTACTTCGCCACCGAGTCGGGTTACAAAGAACACATCGCCGCCGACTACCGCGCCGGGCACCCCGAGCCGAACCCCGCCTGGCGGCTGAACGACCCCAAAGACTTCGGCATCATCGAATCGCCGGGAGAGCCCGTGATGCCCTGGAGCCTGTACCTTGAGCAGTTGCGATGCCGGCTGGGTGAGGACGCGATGAAGAACCTGGCCATCCTGTCGGAACCACTGGGGCAGTAGCCGGGGTCAACCGGCGGGGGATCCGGGGGGGGGAACTCCGGGAGCCGGGGGAAGTCGGGCGGGGTATGTCGATTTTGCGGTCTAACTTTCCGTAATTCAACGTGTCGCGCTACGAAAAATCGCGTGGTTTACGCCTTGTCCACGCGGCGGGGTAGGCCATCGGCGGGTGACGGCTTCGTGGGCATCGAGGACCTGAACGAGGTGCTGGGCAACTGGAACGCGGGGACGCCGCCTGCGATAATCAACGGCGCGTCGACACCCGAACCCGGCACGGCCTTGATCGGATTTGTGTTAACCGGTGTGTTGTCTCTGTCACGTCGGCTCCGTCCGGCGGCGGGTCCCGGTTATGTTCGTGTCTATGCGTGAAAGTGGCAGCGGTATGAGTGCAAATTCCAACATCGTGCGGGTGGGTATCGCGGGGCTTGGCCGGAGCGGCTGGCACATCCACGCCGACGCGCTGGCGGCGATGCCGGGGTCCTACAAAGTGGTCGCGGTCGTCGATCCTTCGGTGGAGCGATCGCGCGAGGCGGTCGAACGTTTCGGCTGCCGGTCGTATGAGAGCTACGAACAATTCGTGAGCGACCCGTCGATCGACATGATCATCGTCGCCACGCCCAGCCACTTGCACGTCGATCATGTGTTGGCGGCGCTGCACGCCGGCAAGCACGTCGTCTGCGAGAAGCCGATGGCAGGTTCCCTTAAAGAGGCCGACCGTTTGATCCGTGCCGTCGAGGCGCAGGACAAGCAGGTCGCCATCTTCCATAACCGCCGGTTCGAGCCGCACTACCAGAAAGTGTCCCAGGTCATCAGCTCCGGGCAGCTCGGGCGCATTGTGCAGGCACGCATGATGCAGCACCAGTTCACCCGTCGGTGGGACTGGCAGACGCTGCGCGAATTCAACGGCGGGCTGATCAACAATATCGGCTCGCACCTGCTGGACCTGCTGCTGCAGCTATTCCCCATGGATCGGCCGCGCTGCTTCGCCCACGCCGATGCGGCCCTGACCCTCGGCGACACCGAGGACCACTGCGTGCTGCTCTTCCAGCAGCAGGGCTCGCCGCTATTGCACGTGGAGATCACCAACGTCAGTGCGTTCGACCAGGACCTGTGGATGATCATGGGCACGAAAGGCACGCTGCGCGGCAACGCAAACGAGATCAACTGGCACGTCGCCGACCCTTCCAGCCTGCCCGAGCGTCACCTGGAGCGCGAGCTGAAATCGAACACGCGCGCTTACGTCCGCGACGACATCCGCTGGATCAAGCACCAGTGGAAGGCGGACCCGGGGAGTGATCTTCGTTACTACCCGTACGAACAGTTTTACCTGCGGATGCACGCCGCGGTCTTTCATGGCGGGCCGTCACCGGTGCCGCCCAGGAGCGTGCGCCCGCTTATCGCCGCGCTGGAGCAGGCGCGCGAGCAGGCGGAGGCGGGCCAGTTGCCGTTGACCTTGCAGGCCAGGACTACGCCCGACGCCAAGCCCGCGCCCAAATCCACCAAGCCTTCTCTCACGCCGATCCGTTAAGATACGCCACACGTCGCCGCTGAAACCAAGAGGCCTGATTGCCGCAGACAGACCACACACTGGAGTTCATCGTTGTCGCGGTCTATCTGCTGTTCATGATGGCGGTCGGGGTGGTGCTCAATCGCTTCAACCGTGACTCCAGCGACTATTTCCGCAGTGGCTGCAAGGGCACGTGGTGGCTGGTCGGCGCAAGCGGGTTCATGGCGGCCTTCAGCGCGTGGACCTTCACCGGCGCGTCCGGCGTGGCCTACGAGTCCGGCTGGTCGGTCATGGTGATTTATCTCGCCAACTCCGCAGGCTTCCTGCTCAACGCGGTCTGGCTCGCGCCCTGGTTTCGGCAGATGCGCGCCATCACCGTGCCCCAGGTCATCGAGCAACGCTACAACGAGCTGACCCGGCAGGTCTACGCCTGGCTGAACCTTGTGCTCGGGTTGATCTACTCGGCGCTTTGGCTGATGGGGTTGGCGATCTTCAGCTCGGCGGTCTTCGGGTTCGACCTGGTGACGGTCATCATCGTCGTCGGGCTGGTGGTGGTGGTCTACGCCACCGCTGGGGGGAGCTGGGGTGTGATGTCGACGGACTTTTTGCAGACACTGATCCTCATGCCGATCACGTTGCTGGTGGCGTACCTGGCGCTGGAGGCGGTCGGGGGCGTATCGGGGTTCTTCAACGGGATCAAGGAAGCGGGGCTTAGTGAGAGCTTCCGCACGTTCAAAGGCCCCGAGAGCGGTGCCGTTACGGACTACACTTACCTATGGGCGGCGGCGATGTTCTTCAAGAATGTGATCGGCTACAACACGATCAACTCGTCGGTGCGTTATTTCGCCGTTAAGGACGGCCGTGAAGCGCGCAAGGCCGCGGTACTCGGGGGTGTGCTGATGACATTGGGCGCGGTGGTTTGGGTGATCCCGCCGATGGTGGGGCGGTTACTATACGAGGGGCAGGTGGACGCGATGGCGATCTCCAAGCCGGCCGAGGCCGCGTATGCCGTGGTCAGCATGAACCTCTTGCCGACCGGGATGACGGGCCTGATGGTGGTGGCGATGTTTGCGGCGACGATGAGCTCGATGGACACCGGCCTAAACCGCAACGCGGCGATCTTCACCTGTGATATCTATCCGCTGATCTGCCGGGCATTAGGCGTGCGCTCGATCGAAGGTAAGCCGCTCTTGCGCTTGTCGCAGGTGGTGTCGTTGACGTTCGGTACGATGACGATCCTGCTGGCGATCTACCTGTCTAACGCCGAGGGCAAAGGCGTGTTCGAGCACATGCTCACGCTGGGCGCGGTGATGTCACTGCCGATGTCGGTGCCGCTGTTGCTGGCGATGTTTATCCGCAAGACGCCGAGCTGGGCGGCGCTGGCGTCGATCGCGGGCGCGTCGATCCCCTCGGCGATCGGTTTGTTCGGCAAGTGGGAGTTCGCGCACCAGGTCTTTATCAATATGAGCGTCGGCGCACTGATCTATATCGCGACGATCCCGTTCTGGAAAACGGAAGCCCCCGCCTACAAGCAGAAGGCCAAGGCGTTTTTCGATCAGATGCACCGACCGGTCGACTTCGCCACCGAGGTCGGCGTGGGCAACGATGGTTCGCAGCTTAAGCTAATGGGCGGTTTCGCCGTGGCGATCGGGTTTTTCATCGCGTCGCTGATGATCCTGCCGAACCCATTGAATGGTCGGTTGGCGATCTTGTTTGTGGCCGGCTGCGTCGGTGGCGTGGGGGCGCTGCTTTTTGGGGTCGGTAGGCGCTACCAAGCGAAGTTGACCCGCGACGCATCGGCCCAACATACCGATACGCACGCTCCGGGGAACGGTGATGCCTGAATCCGCCAACGTCTTCGCGTTCCTATGGCCTTACCCGGCGAAGATCACCACGGATGGCACGACGATGCCCGCGCCGCAACGCATCCGCCTCATGGGTGATGCCCCCGAACATTTCGAGCGGGAGCTTGCCGAATCCGCCGCGGGTGAGATCGTCCCCGACGGGCCGGCCGACACCGTGCTTGAATGTACGATCGATCCCGAATCACAACCGCGCGAAAGCTACCGTCTGAAAATCAAGCCCGGATCATGGAGGCTTTCGGCCGGGGACGACGCGGGCCTGGCGTACGGCTGCAACACGCTCCTGCAACTCGCGGGCCTGCTCAAACGCTCGCGGGAGTGGCCCGTGGTGACGATCGACGACGCCCCGGCGATGCAAACCCGCGCCGCGATGGTGGACCTCGGCCGGACCGTCGCCGGGTTGCCGATGCTCAAACGGCTGGTCCGCGTATTCCACCTGCTGCGCTACAACCGGCTGCACCTGCGTCTGTATGACGATGAACTGTGCGGCGTGAAGTTCGACGGTCTGCCCTTCGGCCACGACAACCCACACGCCATCACGCTCGACGAACTCAAAGAATTAGTTAGTTATGCCAGCCAATTCCACATCGGCATCATGCCCGAGCTGGAAAGTTGGGGCCACGTCGGCGCGATCACGCACCACCGCCCGGACCTACGCGGCGGCCCTGGAGTCTACGCCGGCGCGAGTTTCCTCATCGGCGAACCCACGATCGCGATAATGTCGCAACTCATTGAGCAGGTCGTGCAAGCATTGGATGAGTCTGCTTCGGTCCATCTAGGTTTCGACGAAGCGAAATGGTTTACCGATAACTCCGTCCCGGTGGGTTACGCGCCGGCCGACCTGCTGACACGCTACCACGACATCCTGATGGAAACCGGCGCACGCCACGGCAAACAACTGACGATGGAGATCCACGCCGACCACGCCGGGCGCACCGTCCCGGATGCGATCCGTGAACAAGTCGTCGTCCACCCCTGGCAATACTGGATAGCCAACCGCGACCAGATCGACAAAGCGATCGAGCGCTACGGCGTCGACGGCGGCGGGCCGTGGATGATGTCGGTCGGCCAGAGCCTGGCGCAATACCGCGGCGCGTACATGGCGACGCGCTACTTCTGCCAAAAGGCACACGGCATAAAGAACCCCCGGAGGAACCTCCGGGGGGCGACGGTCTGCATGTGGGGTTGGAATGACTGGGACCGGTTATTCATCACCTACTTCGCAGGGGCGCAGTACCTGTGGAATTCGAACCCCCCGACGCCGGCCGGCAGCGCGCCCGACCAGGAATCCTGCGACCGGTTCATCTTCCCCGTGATGCACCACTGGCAGGCGGCGTTCCCTGATGCACGGCCCGAGGCGCTCGAGATGGACCGGGGCCCGCTGGTATTCCGTGGCTTTTATCAGTGGGGAACCGACCACGGCAAGCCCGTCAGCCCCAGCGCCGAGGCGGCCGGCACGTTCCGCGGCCACGACTTCGTTAACGAGCACCACCTCTTGAATAAGCCCGTCACGGATTCAAGTGGGGGCTGACCGTATCATGTCGGCGATGCGTCCCGAAACCGCCAAACCGCTACACCCGTTGCACTGCCCCGACTGGCGGCACGGTTTTGATACCTCGTGTGCGAGTTTTCCCGAGGACGGTATTTGGTTCCTCAAACGGGACGCGATCGGGTCAGTGGGGCGGTTGGCGGGCCTTGATCCCGATTGGATCGAAACATTATGCGTGTCGGCCGAGCGTTTTGCTGAAGATCGTACCGATGCGCAGATGCTCTGGCACTGGCACCGGGGTCTGGTCGACCCCGGGGGCTGGTCGGTCAGTGATACGGCGCTATGGCCGATCGCGCAGGAGCCGAAGCTCGCGTCGGCTTATGCCTTACTCGTGCTTTCCGGCGTGCAGAAATTATGTGACGCTTTCTCCGCCCGAGCGATCGACGAATCCGTCACCCGCGATACGCTGCGCGACGTTTACCGTGCGATACAAAAAAGCCTCGAAGGCCTGGGCTGCGTCGGCGTGATGAAGGTACGCTGGCTGACGCACCACCTGACGCACCGCATCATTGAGTTAGGCCGGCTACAGTTTGAGATCGGGCGGGTGGGCACCAAGCTCGATGAATCTGAACGCGAAGCGCTGCGTATCAACCCCGGTCCACTTGCGGTACACGGTATGGCCCTGGATACCCCCGTGCTGTGGGTCCATATCCCAAACGCCGGCCCGATGACACCCCAGCTTTGCGACGCCTCGTTTGCGATAGCGCAAAGCTTCTTCGCCGATCATTTCCCGGAACACAAACCCGCCGCGATCCTCTGCCGGTCCTGGCTGATGGATCGGCAACTGGCGGACCACCTGCCGGCGTCGAGCAACATCGTCCGATTCCTCTCGCGCTTCGAGCAGCTCCCGATCGAGCATGATTCGGATGAGATCCAGCAGCTTCGTGTTCGGCCGAATCTACGACGACCCCGGCCAGGCCCGCAACGCACCGGTCTGGAGCGCGCGATCGTCCGTCACTTCCACGCCGGGGGGCGATGGCGGGTCGGGCTGGGGAAGTTGACCGTGTGACATCACGTCCGCACGTCGCCCGCCACAACCCGCACACCCCGAGAAACCGGCATGGCCTGCGCCGCCTGTTTATCCGAAAAGCCCCCGAGCGAGGCTTATCCCTGGGCCAAAAACCTATTTTTTCACCCCCAACATGCACCCGTAACCCCAGTGATTACGCACGGTCGTTTCGATTTTGCGCAAGCTCGTTAATAATCATGGTTTATGGATTTTATTGTTGTATTCTAGCGTGTAATCACAACGGGCGCTGTATTCCGTGGAGTTCCCGTTACGAGTTCGGGGCTTCCGGGGGCGTCCGGCAGGGCCGGGGCGGGTCGATCATCTGGTTTACTATCACTGTCTTTTTCGAGAGGAGAGAACGCATGAGGGAAATGAAATGCATCGAGTTGTTGTCGGCCCTGGCCGTGATGACGGCGTTCGCGGGCGCCTCGTTTGCCGCGCCGGTGACAATCACCGACGGCCTGGGTGACGCCGACCGCAACAACGACGGCACGACCGATGGCTCGGTCGTCTCCGACGCCGGCGACACGGGCATCAAGTGGCTGGCGATGGAAGTCAAGCAGGACTCTTCGCCAAACCCCGACTTCAGCATCGTCGATGACTCGGCGGGCATCGGCAGCGGTAACGCCGTCTTCATCGAGCAGACCGGCTCCAATGCCGAGGTCTACGCGCCGCTCGGCCAGGCCGTGTCGCTGGACCTGGGCGAGACACTGACGATGTCGTTCGATATCCGTTACGACACCAACTCCGCCGCGCTCACCGGCTCGACTCAGCTGCGCTTCGGCCTCTGGAACGCCGACGAGGCCAACTTCCATACCGCCGGCCCGACCGAGTTCGGCGCCGCAGAGGGCGACTTCGACGCCGCCCAGCCCGGCGCGATCGCCGACACAGGCTTCCAGATCCGCGTCAACGTCGGCACGTCCACGGCGACGCCCATCATTGCTGAGGAGTTCAACCTCAACAGCATCCTCGGTGGCAGCGGTGACGCCGATTCCATCGTCCCGACCGACGCCGGTGGCACGCTGCCCGCCATCACCGACGACCTCAAGCACACGATCACCATGATCGTCTCCCGCACCATCGAGGGCGGCGAAGAGGGCACACGCATCAGCGTGTTCGTCGACGGTGTCGGCAACCTCAGCGGCTTCGAGCCGATCAGCGACGGGTCCGTCACCTCAACCTTCGAGTGGGATTACCTGGCGGCTGAACAACACACGCGACGCGGAATACAGCATCGACAACTTCAGCCTGGTCATCACCCCGAGCCGGCCTCGCTGGCTCTGATGGGGCTGGGCCTGGTGACGGTTCTGCGTCGACGTAAGTAAGCAGCCATCACCGCTGTTTTATGGCGGTGGGTTCTCTGTAATACGGGTTGGGCCGGGGGACTCTCGGCCCAACCTTTTATCAGGGGTTGGACATCACGGCGGCGAGGCCGCCACGGCTTGTGACAGTTACGCACAATCATCAGTCGATCCCCCGTGCCCGGCGGAACCGGGTGGGGCGATGCGATCAAAGGAAGATCAACATGACTCGATTCAACACAGTTTCCAGGGTCCGGCGGGGCCGGTTGGCGTTGGCGGTCTGCCTAGGTTCGGTATTCCTGGCGGGCCAGGTCGGCGCACAGGTCGTCGTCTTCGACACCTTCGACGACGGCTCACGCACGAATGATCCCGGTGATCCGTTGGACATCGCCTGGTTCTCCGCCAACGGCTCGACCTCGGCTCCGGTCAACCCCGAGGACCCGCCGTCGCGCGCCAAGCCCGAGCTGACCATCCTCGATGATACGCCCACCGGCGGCGCGGGCCTGGACTCCGGCAACGCTATGTTCGTCGAAGCCATCGGCATCGGCAGCGAATACGTCGGCATTTTCCCGTCACAGATCACGCTCGGAAGCAACATCGGCGACAAGCTCGAACTGAGCTTCGACTGGCGCGTCTGGGCCGCCGGCGACGGCTCACCTACCACCAACGCCAATACCCCCGACCCGTTCCCCTTCGCCGCCGAACTCCGCTTCGGACTCTACAACGACACAGACCTGGAACTCGACCGTGTCGGCGGCGGCTCCAACCCCTGGGGCAACGCCGACTGCCTCTGTGACGGCGACCCCGTCGCGCACGGCAGCGCCGCTGGAGACATCGGCGTCTTTGGACGCCTGGGCGTTTCGTCGTTCACATCCGGACCTGTGGCGGATACGCTGCTGAGTAATATCCGTATCAACCAAGAGGGCGGCACCGCGGGCCGTGTCCTCGGCGGTAACGACACGGACTACATCGCCCAGCCGATGGACGCCGATGAGAACGGCATCGCCGACAACTGGCCGATCATCTCCACCACCGATAAGTACACCATCAAACTCATCCTTGAACGTGTTGAGGTCGTTAACACCGACGGCGACAACATCCTCTACACAATGGAACTCTACGACAGCACCGGCACGCTGCTGGATTCCTTCGGCGACACCGATGCCATCGACGCCGCGCCACTGCCGGACAACAACGTGCCCCAGGTCGATAGCTTCGACTACCTGATCCTCGTCGATACCACCGGCAATTACGACAGTGTTATCGACAACGTCAAGGTCGAGTTGATCGCCGGATCGACCCCGATCATCGGTGACCTGAACGGTGACGGGTTCGTTGGTATCGGCGACCTGAATATCGTGCTGGGCAACTGGAACCAGAATGTTGCCGCGGGCGATGAGCTGTTGGGCGATCCGTCGGGTGACGGTTTCGTCGGCATCGAGGACCTTAACACCGTGCTGGGCAACTGGAACGTGGGCACACCGCCCGCCGCCAACGCCATCCCCGAGCCGGCAACGCTCGCGCTGCTGGGCCTGGGCGGGCCGGTCCTGCTGAAGCGCCGCGGCGCATAAATCAACCCTCCCTGTTTACCTCCACGCGGCCGTTCAACCAATGTTGGGCGGCCGCTTTGTTTCGTGATCAAAAAAAGCAGACAGAAGTGGTCGGCATCAAACCCCAAGCCGGTCCTTGCTCGCCCAAAGCCCCAGCGCGGGGTTGGGGATGTAGTAGAAACGCTCGCCGTCGGCCGACGTGTTCCAGCCCGCTCTCAGCTTCGCGGGGTCGTATTGCTTCGCGGCCTCGGCATAAGGCAGGTACGCGTAGCCGACGGACTCGACCTCTTCGCGGGTGAGGTCGGTGGTGCAATAGGTGGCGTTGAAACGCCCTTCGGTCGACCCGTGGATTAAATGCGCCGCGGCGGAGAGGTTGCCCGCCATCTCGGTGTCCTGCTTCAGTGCGTCGAGCGTTTTCGGCGTGCCGTGGTAGCCGTGCTTGCGGATGAGTTTATCGATCGCGCCATCCTCGCCGAACGTCTTGATGCCCGGGGCGAGCACGATCAGCTCTCCGCCGTCCGCCATCGCCATCCGGGTGCGGTAGATCGCCTTGTTGCCCAGCCACGTCGAGTGGAACTCCTCGGGGTCCAGATAAACCACGCAACGCTTGATCGGTTTATCCAGCACGAGAAAATTGATCCGGCGGCTCAGTTCGGCCGCGGCCTCAAACGTCGCGTCATCGTTCCCGTCGTACAGTCCGCGCAGCACCGTATCTTCCCCGTCCGTTCCGACCACGGTCAGTAGGAAATGGATCGGCAGCACGCCGCGCAGGTAACGATCAAACGCGGTGTTCAATGCGCGACGCACCGGCGTGTCGATCCGGCCCATGATCGACTCCATCCCGCAGACCGCGCCCAGGAAGTGGGACTTGTCGATCGTGTCCTTGCCTCCGACGCCGATCAGGATGTTTTTGGTGTAGTTCGCCAGCCCGATCACCTCGTGCGGAACGACCTGCCCGATCGACAGGATCAGGTCGTAGTTGCCGTCGAATAGCTGCTTGTTCACCGCGACCTTCATCGGCTCGCCGAACAGCCCGCCGGAAAACCCGCGCATGTCTCCGGCCGGTACCTCGCCCAACTCTTTGAGGTCCGTCCGCCAACGGTGGGGGAGGATGCGCTCGAACGGGACCGCATCGCCGAACATGCGCACGCACTGCGCCTGGGTCATCGGCACGTGCGTTCCCAGCGCGGGCATGATGTCGATGTGGACGGTCTTGTGCAGTCGCTTCCAGAGGTGGGCCGTGATCTCCCCGGCCCGGGAGTTCAACCGTGTGATATCCGGCGGAAGGATGAGCAGGCGTTTAAGGTTGTATTGACGTGATACCCGTTCGATAAACGCATCGAGGTGCGCTTCCAGTTCGCCGCTGGAAATCACCACGTCTTCGCCGCCGATGTTAAGGGGTTTGCTCATGGGGAATAGTAGGCGTGTCAGCGTTGCACGCGTGCGTTGCCTTTCCAGATGCTCCAGACCTGGTCCTCGTCGGCGGGCTGGGCGTAGTCGGTGAGCATGGTCGCCGCCAGTGCTCCGCTGGCCCAGCCGAACTGAGCGCATTTTTCGGCGTCCCACTGCTTGAGGATGCCGTAGAGCAGCCCGCTGACGAACCCGTCGCCGCCGCCGATGCGGTCGATCACGCCGATCTCACGCATCGGCAGGACGTGCCAGCCACCCGACGCCGAAACGATCGCGCCCCATTCGTGCAGGTTCGCGCTGACGACTTCACGCAGTGTTGTGGCGAACACGGATGCGTTGGGGAACGCCTGTTTGACCCGGCCTATCATCTCCTTGAACCCGTCGATCTTAGCGTCGATGCCCTTGCCGCCGGCCTCCGGGCCTTTCACGCCCAGGCACAACTGGAAGTCTTCTTCATTGCCCACGAGGATATCCGCCAAGGAAGCGATCTCGCGGAAGATTTCTGATAGTTCCTTTTCGCGCCCGACCCAGAAGCTGGCGCGGTGATTCAGGTCGAACGAGATGCGTGTGCCCTGCTGCTTGGCGGCGCGTGCGATATCCAGGCAGAACCGGCTGGTGTCCGGCGACAGCGCCCCGATCAGGCCCGACAGGTGAACGACCTGCGCGCCTTCCTTGGCGAACAGCCGGTCCAGGTCGAAATGTTTAACATTGAGCATCCGCCCGACCTCACCGGCCCGGTCGTTATGCACACGCGGCCCGCGCGCCCCCGCGCCCGAGTCCGCCATGTTGATCTGGTGCCGGTATCCCCAGGGACCGCCCTGATCGAACTCCGGGCCTTCGTATTCCATGTGACGCGACGCCAAGTTGTCCTTGATCAGCCGTGAGACCGGGCTGCCCTTGACGAACGCGGTGAGGATCTTCACTTTCAATCCCAGGTATGACGGCACGCTGCCGACATTGGACTCGGCGCTGGTCGCCTGGAGCTTGAACGTGTCGCTGCAGTGGAAAGGCTGGCCGTCGACGGGCGTGAGCCGTGTGCCCATGCTGGTGGGGATGATCAGGTGGTAACGGCAGTCGGGCTTGAGGTCGAGCATGGCTGGTTCTTGGATTGTGCCTGGGGGAAAAACAAACTCCTGGTCACGGGGCAGCAGTATACAGCGCGGCCGTCGGGTGTGACAGCGCGCTTCCGGCTCTCACGGTGTCCGGAATAGATAACAGCGATCCGTTTTACGAAAGAGGTACAGGTTGGCCGGATCATTTCATAACAAACCCTGATAGGCTATCATTTCTACAATAGATACGCCTTGCACAGCCATTAGTAACGTAACGGTGCGGGATGTTAGCAATTGAACGGAGCCCCTGTTTTGTCCGTGACCGTCGCCGCTTTTTATAAGTTTGCCGACCTTGCAGATTACGCGGCGTTGCGCCGGCCCCTGCTCGCCATGATGCGTGCGCACGGCGTCCGCGGCACCATCCTCCTAGCCCATGAGGGCGTCAACGGCACCGTCGCCGGACCACGCGAAGGGATCGACCACGTCCTGGCCCTCATCCAATCGGACCCGCGGTTACGCGACCTGAACCTCAAGGAATCCACCAGCGAGAACCCCCCCTTCAAGCGGACCATGGTCAAGCTCAAAAAAGAAATCGTCACCATGGGCGTCGATGGCATCGATCCGGGCAAGGACGTTGGGACCTATGTCGAGCCCAAGGAATGGAACAAGCTGATTGCCGACCCCGGCGTCACCGTCATCGACACGCGCAACAGCTACGAATACGAACTGGGCACGTTCGAGCGGGCCGTGGACCCCGCCACCGACAACTTCCGGCAGTTCCCGGGCTACGTCGATGACAATCTCGACCCATCGAAACACAAGCGCGTCGCCATGTTCTGTACCGGCGGCATCCGTTGCGAGAAAGCCACCGCATACCTGAAGTCGCGTGGTTTCGACGAGGTCTACCACCTCCGCGGCGGCATCCTTAAATACATCGAAGACGTGCCGAAAACAGAATCGCTCTGGCGTGGTGAGTGTTTCGTGTTCGATGGCCGTGTATCCGTCGATCACGACCTCAAGCCCGGCAGCTATAGCCTGTGCTACGCCTGCCAGTATCCGATCACCGAGGCGGACAAACAGCAGCCGACCTACGAGCGGGGCGTGAGTTGCCCGCGCTGCTTCGACAAGATCACAGATGAGCAGCGCAAGCGATTCCGCAGCCGGCAGAAGCAGGTCGACCTCTCCGCCGCGCGCGGCGAACAGCACATCGGCGACCCATTTGAAGCAGACTAATAGCTTCCACCACCAGGCTAAATAGACTTGAAAAACTGTCCACAAGACGGCGCGGCAGAAGCTTTTGCCGTGGCGTCCGGTTACAATGCGGGTCCGATGTTGTCTCGTTAACAGTGCTAATTAAAGGATGATCACCTTGAACCCGCAGCGTATCCAGGAGTTGATAAAGGTCTACCGGGGGGGCTTGCTGGACGATACCGTCCCGTTCTGGACCCGGCACGCGCCGGACCATGAGTACGGCGGTTTCATGACGTTTCTGGATGCCGACGGCACGGTCGTCTCCACGGACAAGCCGATGTGGGTCGCGGGGCGGATCACCTGGCTGTACGCCCGGCTCTACAACACGGTTGAGCCGAGGCAGGAGTGGCTGGACCTGGCCAGGCATGGGGCCGATTTCCTCTGGAAACACGGCTTTGATAGCGACGGCCGGATGTTCTATTCGGTGACACGGGACGGCAAGCCGCTGCGCAAACGGCGTTACCTGTTCACCGAGACGTTCGGCTGCATCGGCCTGGCTGAGTACGCCAAGGCGTCGGGCGACAGCCGTTCTCTCGCCGAGGCGGTTGATCTATTCAAACTTGTTATGCATTACCACCGCACACCGGGATTGCTCGAACCTAAGGTGTTTCCCGAAACACGGGCGATGAAGTCGCACGCCATGCCCATGATCCTGCTGGCGACGTCTCAGGTGATGCGTCAAGTGGACGACGACCCGATCTATGATGAGGTGATCAACGCATCGCTGCACGAAGTAACCGAGCACTTCCTGAATCCGGAGCACAAGGTCCTGCTGGAAAACGTCGGGCCTAACGGCGAGTTCGTGGACGATCCGGACGGCCGGGAGGTCAACCCGGGCCACGCGATCGAGACGTCCTGGTTCATCATGGAAGAGGCCCGCCACCGCAACAACGATCGCGAGCTCATCCGGCAGGCATGCAAAATTCTGGATTGGTCACTCGATTTCGGATGGGACGAAAAGTACGGTGGGATTCTCTACTTCAAGGACTGTAAGGGCTACGCGAATCCGAGATACGAGCATGACATGAAGCTCTGGTGGCCGCACAACGAGGCGATCTACGCCACGCTGCTGGCCTATCATCTCACCGGCGAAGCGAAGTACGAGCAGTGGCACACCAAGCTGCACGACTGGTCTTACAAGCACTTCCCCGACAAGGAACACGGGGAGTGGTTCGGCTACCTGCACCGCGACGGCTCGGTGTCTTCCACGCTCAAGGGCAACATGTGGAAAGGCCCGTTCCACCTGCCGCGCATGCAGTTGAACTGCTGGAAGTTGCTGGAGGAGATGGCGGCTATTAAATAATCACAATTACCGCTTGTTGGTTTCGTCTGGATTGTATTACTCGCCGGCCTTGTGCGCGTTTCCGAGGACTTCCATGAGTGGGATGCGCATGAAAGTCATATTCGCTCGACTGCCTTCGTAGAGGATGCCGATAGTGTCCTTGTCGATCATGGTCAGGCTCGAGTAGCCCGCGCATTCGCCGGCATCGATGAGCAGGTGATTATCTTCCGGCCAGGTGTTACCGCCATCGAACGAAGCCTTGATCGTCATATGCCGCCTGGGTTTGTCCGGCACGGCGGGGTTGGAGAACAGCAGCACGGGCTGGTCGTAACCTTCGACATCCACACGGATCAGGCTTGCCTGACACACCGGCTCAGGCAGGGCGGAGCGCGAAGAAGCATGCTCCATCCACGTCTCCCCCAGGTCCCTCGTCACGCAGACCGACCGCGAACCGCCGCGGTTGTCGCGCATGTTCAGCATCAACGAGCCGTCTTCCAATTCGACAACTTGAGCTTCGGTTGTATTGGATTTGGCGCCGCTGCCGCATTGCCAGGTCTTGCCGTGGTCACGGCTGGTGATGATCGTGGAATACGGCATGTCGTCGGCGTCCTTGAACTGTGCGGCGAAGACGAGCGTGCCGTCGCGCATCGTGATGCCGCTGCCCGGTCCTTGAAACATCAGCCGCCAGTCCGGGTTCTTCACCTGTGTCGTGATGTTGATCGCGTCGGACCATGTGACGCCGTCGTCATCGCTCTTGAATAGCAGTAGCTGGCCGGTCTGTTCCGGCGTAAACCCCGATTCGGACCCGCGTAGCCGCAACGGCCGTGGCTCCAAATCCCTGCGACAGATCATACCGGTGTGTCGACCAGAATCGCGGGATCACCACGCCGTCAGCATGCCCATGCCGGATCGCTGCCCGTAATCGCGATCACTTTCATCGGCTCCCACGTCATCCCGCCATCGGTGCTGCGGCTCATGCCGATATCGATGTTGGCGGGCAGGTCGCCCCAGCCGTCGTGGCGCGTCATACACGGCGATGAGTGTCCGCTGTTGGTCGTCGCTAAACCGGGGATGCGGTGGACGTGACGCCGTCGTCGCCAGGGTTGCATGCACGACCGCCGATCCGCTGCGGTTGGAGTGTTTCGCTTTGCTCCGACGTGTAGCCGTCGGCGTAGTAGTCTTGCCCGGAGATTGTTAAGGATTCACAGGCCGGCGTGGATACGCGCAGCCGATCCGCGCCGGGCAAAAGCCTGTATGAAATCCAGAGGTAGTTCCGGCCGTCGCTCAGTGGGATATCACCGGAAAAGGTCATGGTCGTTGCGGGGGTTTGCGGCTCACCCACTGGCGTTGCCGCGTCGAAAGCCGAACCGGGGTCCCGCCAGGAAAGCATCGGTTGCGCACCTGTGCAGTAAACTTCAACAGCCTGGATACCCTCGAAACGCTCCGTCGATTTGAAAGACAAGGTGACGCCTTCCAGCGACAAGGGTTCGGCGCTGCCCGGCGAGTCGATCACGATACGGCTTACGGGGTTATGCCGGTTGCCGATCAACACGGGCATGCCCGTTGGCTCGACCGTGACCGAGCGCACGGACATCGGCAGGAACCGGGTGATACGCAGATCATCGATCAATACACCCTTGCCCGGTTCGCTGATGCAGGTCAAGCGCAGTTGTTTCGGCATCACGCCATTAAGTGGGACGGTTACTTGCGTATTGAAGCCACCGACGCGGATCGTTTCGTCGCCCCGGTAGACTTCGTGCCATGATTCGCCGTCAAATGCTTCTACTGTGAAACCGAACGGGCCCTGGCCGGACCAGCGCTCGGCCCAGAAGGACAGTTCGTATGGCTCGTGATCGGTCGCGGCGGGGGTCCACACGATTACACTGCGATCTCCCTCCATGCGCAGCGACCGGTTGCCGGTACGACGGTTCCCAACTTGTACGCGCACACTACCGGCCAATGATTCCCAATGGCCGCTTGGGTCGTCCCGTGCTGTGAGTGTGCCCGCGGGGCCATCCTCAAACCCGCAGAAAAGCAGCACGCTGTCGTGATCATCCGTGGCCGCAACGGCGTATGAAAGACACACGCCCATTAGCAATAGGAGCAGACAGGTGGTGTAACCTGTGGTCATTCGCATCGTTTACCTCTGATCGGTTTTGGTTGTGGAGCGTTTCGTGTCCGGTCAGTGTGTTGCGCGCGGTGCGAGCTGTTCGAGTCTGCCTGCCAGCTCGGCGATGGTGCTTTGCTGATCGGCGTGCGTGGCGAGGTTGACGGTCTCGGCCGGGTCGCTTTCGTGGTCATACAACTCGGTGGCGGCGGGCTGGCCGGTCTTCCAGTCACGCCACTCGTTGTAACGGTACCGGTCGTTCCGCAGCGAATAGCCCATGATCTCGGGACCGTCCGGCAGATTGCGGAAGCCGGGCGGGGAACTGCGAGAGGGCGACACGATCCGTACCTATATCGGGGTGATCGATCAGCGGGGCCAGGGGATTTACCTTCGAGGCTAGCGGGGTCCCCAGTCCGCAGAGTTCCGTGAGCGTGGGGTACATGTCCAGCAACTCTCGCTATCGCGTAACATTGCTGTCCGCCCGCCTTACCCGGCACCACGACAATCAATGGTACGCGCGTGCCACGCTCGAAGTTGGTGTTCTGCACCAGAGTGTGTGTTCACCGATGTGGTAGCCGTGATCCGACCACAGCACGATGATGGTTCTTGTCGGTCAGATCGACGATCCGCAGCTTCATTGAGCACCTTACCGGATCTGTGCATCGACAAAGTTGATGGCGGCGTAGTAGCCGTAGCGCAGCTCTTTGACCTGTTCCGCGGTGAATGGGTCTTCTTTTGGCATACCGGCGTAGCCGCAGCTCGGCCGAGTTATGCAGGGCGACCTCGGGCACATCGGTCGGCGGTACGGGTGGCTGCGGGCCCGGGATCGTGTCCGGGTCGTACATGTCCCAGTACTTCTTGGAAGCGCATTGAAAGGCAGGTGGGGCTTCTGCAGACGGCCAGGAAGAACGGCTCGTCCTTGTGTTCATTGAGCGACTTGATCGCTTCCATGATGCGCCCGTCGAAATAGGTTTCATCGTGGCACGACGCACTGCGTCGGCCCGTCTTTGCCCTCGGCCAGCGTGCCGATCGGCTTGCCGGGATGTACCAGTCGCTGAAGTGCGTGCCCCAGTGGTACATCTGATCGACCGACCACGACGCGGGGTCGCCTTCGGTCTGTTTCAGCTGTGGTAGATCTTGCCGATGCCCTGGGCGAAGTAGCCGTTTTGTTTGAAGTATTGCGGCAGGGTGACGATGTCGGGGTGCGTGTCACGGAAGTGCGTGTGCAGGTCCCAGACGCGGCAGCATGTCCGCATGCCCGTCATGACCGAGGCACGCGAGGTTGGTAAAGTGGCTTCCCTGCGTGTACGCCCGTTGGAAGGAGGTGCCGCGTTCGGCGAGTTGATCGATGTTCGGGGTGATCGCCACCTCGATCCGAATGAAGCGACCTCGGCGTTCATGTCGTCGACCGCGATGAACAGGACGTTGTATGGCCGAGTGGATTCGGGCCGCTTCAGCCCGGACCGGTGTGATGGCGGCCAACAGACATAGCCTCGCCAGCCAAAGTCCTGCGGATCGGATTACGTTTGCTATGGATATTCATGGTCTCACCTGATCTTGCCTGTAAGCGTGAGGTACGGACGTGTGTGCGTATTACGTCACCAACACGGCTTCACGCCAGCGGTCGGTGTCGAGCGTCCGGCTTTTATGCGGAACAGAAGGACGGGGTCCCGCGCCAGCCGGCGTAGACGAACACGTGCTGCATGTTACGTTCGGTGTCGATGATGGACCCGCCGGGGTGCAGGCCGTCGCGGTTGCCCTTACGGCTGTAGCCCATGCGCTCGATGACCGTACCGTCGAACCGCCAATCGGCGCTGCCCGCGAGTAAGCCGCATCCGGGTCGATACTCCAAAGGTTCAGCGAGCCTGATTTCCCGTTCGGGGACTTTCGATCGTGGTGCCGGTCTTGCCTAAACCGCCGCCCCAGCGGTGGCTCTGTAATACTTCGATGCGTCCCGGACGGTTGAAGGCCACCTCGGCGGTGTCGTTGCAGGCCGAACCGACCGCCGGGCCGCCGACGATGTTAAGCCGCTGGGTCTCGAACTTCACCTGGCGGAACGGTGCGCCGGCGCGGTGCTGGTAGACGTGCTGTGAATGACCGAACAGCCCGTCCGGGCCGACCGCGAAGCTGTCGCGTTTCCGGCTGATCATCACCATGTGCCCGGGGCCCCAGGTCGCCAGCGTCGGCTCGAAGCCGCGTGACCCGGGGCGGTTCAGCCAGACTTCGTTCCAGGTCTCGCCGGCATCGGTGGAGTTGAGTAGGTAGCAGCGTCGACCGCCGTTGTTCTCCTGCCCGAACGTGACGACCACGCCGAAGTCCGGGTGATTGATCATGTTCGGCCCGACGTGGCGCGGTCTTGAGCATCCCGTTGAACCGATCCGATGCATCTGCCAGGAGCCGCCATAGTCTTCACTTGTGTAGAGGATCCTTGGGCTGCTGCTGGTGATGGCGAGGAGCCGGTCGCCGCCGTCGGGCTGAGCAGCGTGGCTGACGCAGTGCATGCCCGGCAGCGTGCCAAGCCGGATCGGCGGTTGAGGCTGCCAGTTCACCATGTCGTCAGAAAACATCACATAGTGCCCGGCGTCCGCCGCGTCGTCCTCGTCGGTATGCCCGCTGGCCCGGCGGTAGACGACGACACGCCCGGTCCGCAGGCGCGTGGCGACAGGCCAGCCCAGGTGTTGCGTCGGCACGCCTTGCGGCAGCGTAGCGATCATGTCGATCTCAAGCAGGCCTTGATCGATCAGATTGCCAAGCCGAGCGATCTCAGCGTCCGAAAAACCGAGTTGAGGATCGGTCAGCACATCCGTGGCGGATCGTGATGACAGCGTGGCACTGGCTGTGCGACCGGGCAGGATCGGGCCGCCCCCACCGTGGCGGCGGAAGACAGGATGAAGTTTCGGCGTGTCAAGAGCATAGGGACTAACCTTGTGTCAAAATGCCGGCATAAGCGCGCCTGGCCACGCCCATCAGGGCGGCGAGAATCAGCATCACCGCGGCGGTCCTTGGTTCGGGGATAGAGGCGGTAGATAACTCGTCCGGAGGCGTTCCGTTGTTCCAGTTGCCCAGGACAACATTCAAATTCGGATGCCGACGTGAACCCGTCGCCTGAAGGGTCGCCCAACAGGGGGTCGCCCGCGGCTACGTTGGTATTCCAATTGCCCAGGACGATGTTCAGGTCACTGATGCCGACGAAACCATTGCCGTCGAGGTCGCCGGGGAGGCTGGTGATTATCTTTTGCAGGAATAGATCCGGAGTGAGGGCCGCCATCGAGATGCGCAGGTGTTGAAGGTCGCCGCCGAACTGGTTGCTCCCGGAAGCGCTCGAGCCGAGGACCGGCACCTCCGCCTGGCTCAGCACGGTCCCGCCGAAGTCCTGGGTGGTCAGGTCGATCACGGTAACGGCGAGCAGGTGGTCGATATACAGATACAGTTTCTGGGCGGCGACATCACGCACCGCTGCGATGTGGTGCCATTCGCCGTCATTGACATCGGTTGAGCTCAGGATGTTGGCCTGATTGCCTACCAGGTCTCGGATGTGGAAGCTTAATTTGCCGTTGGCGATGCCGAGCGTGTATTCGCCGTTACTGTCGCCGGCCTCGCTCTTCTCGAAGATGATGCCCGTATCGCTGCCGTGCTGCACCGTCCGGAACACCGCCTCGATCGTGAAGCTGTCTTCGTGGGCGAATTCCAGGTTGACCGAATCGGCGGCTTCGTACACACGCACCGTATCGCCGGCGGCAAATGAACTGAATCTAACCGCCCCGTCGCCGGCGTAGTCCGGGCTGCCGGGGACCACGGTCATATACACGTCCGCCCTCGCTTCGTAGTCGTAGCCATCGACGCTGGCGACACGGTGGGCGCCACCTGTTGTGTTGAGGTTGGCGGGGTCGAAGTTGTAGTGCAGAGCGGTCGGCGTATCCAGCCAGCGCTCGGTAAACACAGCGAAGCGGATCTCTTCGTAGTTGGCGGTATCGCCCCATTCGTACAGCACGCCGGCCCGGCCGTCGTTGAGCGTGACCAGATCGGAATAGGCGCTTCGGCCGCGGTTGATGAGTTTGCCCTCGTCCCAGGACTGCGATTCATCGAACGAGCTGCGCACGTACAACAGGGTGCGGGAGTCTTGCGTCTTGGGATTCGCAAAAAGCAGCCGGTTTCGTGCGTCGCCCATGTCCACGGCGGAGTAGCGGACGACGGAGGCCTGCACCTGCGGGTCGATCAGGTCGTACTCGAACTCGGCCTGCCCGGTGAACGAGAGCCCGCCGTCTTCGCTGTAACCGATCAAGCGGTGCCTGCTGAACGTGCCCTGGTTGCGTGCGTTGACGTAGAGCGTGCCATCGACGAGTTCGGTGACGCTGGATTCGTTGGGCCCGATGCCCGAGGTGGGATTAAGTAGTTCACCGCCGCTGTTCCACGTCGCTCCGCCGTCGTCTGAGTAGATCAGATGAACGTGTCGGCCGGCCGGCTCGAGGCTCTGCCCGGCGAAGTTGCCGTTCTCCGGGATGACCAGCCGCCCGGCGTGGGGCCCGCGTTGTAACTGGATCGCGTGGTTGGGCCCGAAGTGGTAGCCGGCCCATGTGGGTAGCTTGGCCTGCGCCGTGATGTCCACGGGGGCCGACCAGGTCAGTCCCTGGTCGGTGCTGATCGAGACTTGAGGACTCTGTCCGTCATGGACGAAGGGCAGGATGATGTTGCCGGTGTTCTGGTCCACGACCGGGGCCGGGTTGCCCGCCTTCCCGGTGCCGGGGTTGCTGATGACCTGGATCGGTCCCCACGTCAGGCCGCCGTCCAGACTGCGCTTGGCGACCATGTCGATGTCGCCGGTGTCACTGAGGCTGTTCTTTCTCGCTTCGGCGAAGGCCAGGATCGTACCGTCCTGGGCCTGGACGATTGCCGGGATACGGAAGCCGTAGTAACCGCCTTCACCACGATCGAACACGGTGGTTTCCACCAGGGTGTCGGCGTGTGCGAAAACTGCCAACCCCAACGATCCGGCGGTGATGACGCCCGGGATCGCGCGGCGCTTATAGTGTTTTATTGCTGACTTGATCCGATTCATTAGGTCATCAATCGTTGTTTATGTTTTTGGTCCTAGCGTTTCCGCTTGGTGAGCCACAGGCCCGCCAGCGGCATCAGGACCAGGGCGGCGCCGGGTTCGGGCACGCTGTTTGCGCCGGGCGGGGTGCCGGCGTTCCAGTTGCCCAGCACGGTGTTGAGGTCCTCGATGCCAACGAACCCGTCACCCGACGGGTCGCCTGCCAGCGGGTCGCCCGCGGTGACGTTCTGGTTCCAGTTGCCCAGGACGATGTTCAGGTCGGCGATGCCGACAAACCCGTCGCCATCGAGGTCGCCGACAATCAGGTCGGGCTGGACAGACTCATCCGTGCCCAGCGCCCCGAAGGACATGGATAAAGATCGATATCGCCAACGAATTTAGCGGCGTGCCGGTGGGCTGTCGTTGAAGGAGCCGATGAGCAGGTCGCTGGCGTTACCGAACCCGCCGAGTGGTGGTGTCGGCGACGGAACCCGCGAACGCGTAATCGACGCCTGAGCTGATCGTTCCGGCAGCATGCGTCCCGGACCGCGGCGACGTGATACCACTCGCCGTCGTTGACTACCACATCGCTGTAGAGCGACGCGAGCGTGCTGTTGTCGATACCAGGAACCGCACTTTCGAGTCCTGGATACGCAGGAAGTAGGAAGGCAGGCCCGACCCGATGTCTTTGCTGATAAGCGGGCCGCTGGAGTTCGCGCTGGTGCCGCTGTGGCTGCTGGTCTTGAAGACCGCTTCGAGGTGAAGCTGTCCTCATCCTCGAAGTCGAGGCGAAGTTGCGCGATATCATCGATACGGACCTCGTCGATCCGCCAGTGAACCGCCAGGGCCGCGCCGTTGTTATGGCGGGGTCGCCCTCGACGAAGGTCGGGCCGTTCGGGCCGTGCCGTGCAGCCCATGAACCCCGGCTGTCTTTAAGAAATCCGTGGTCAGCGGTCACGCGCCCGCTGGTCTGCTCGTCGAAGTTCAGTTGCACCACGTTGAGGTCATCGAGCCACTGCTCGGTGAACGTGGCGAAGCGGATCTCTTCGTAGTTGGACGTGTCGCCCCATTCGTAGAGCACGCCGATCTTGCTGTCATTGTAGGCTTGACCAGGTGTCGGGTAGCCATTTCGGCCACGGTTGATGTCTTGCCTTCGTTCCAAGTCAACGACTCGTCGAACGAGCTGCACAGTCACCGGGCGTGTGCGTGAGTCCTGTGTCTTGGAAGTTCACGAAGAGCAGGCAGTTCTGCATCGCCCATGTCGGTCGCGGAATAACGGATGACCGAGCCCTGCACCTGCGGGTCGACCAGGCCGTAATCGAACTGGGCCTGCCCGGTGAACGGAACCCGCCGTCGGTGCTGTATCCTGTGAGCCGATGCGCTGAACCCGCCTTGGCTGCGTGCGTTGACGTAGAGGTCGCCGTTGACCAGTTCGGTGACGTTGGATTCGTTGGGCCGATGCCGGCGGTCGTGATGATGAGTGTGCCGCCGGCGGCTCCAGGTCGACCCGCCGTCGTCGGAATAGATGAGGCTGATCTCCCGGCCATCCCGGGTTCGAGGTTCTGGCCCAGCAGGTTGTGGTTGCTGGGGATCACGATGCGGCCGGCGTTGGGCCCGCGTTCGAGCTGGATCAAGTGGTTCGGCCCCAGCGCGATGCCGTCCCACGTCGGCAGCTTGGCCATTAAGGTGATGTCGGTGGCGGCCGACCACGTCAAGCCGCCGTTGGCTGCCGTGTCGGGTCTGGCGGTCCTTGGTGAAGGGACGATGATATTGCCCGTCGCCTGATCGACGACCGGCAAGGGTTGCCGGCCTCGCCCGCCCCGCATTCGCGATGATCTGTAGCGGGCTCCATGTCAGGCCGCCGTCGTTGCTGCGTTTGACGACGAGGTCGATATCGCCGAAGTCGCTGAGGCCTGTTTTGCGCGCTCACCGCAGTGCGCGAGATCGTGCCGTTCTGCGCTGGACGATCGCGGGGATGTGCGGAAGCCGTAGTACCCCGCCTCACCGCGATCAAACACGGTCGTCTCGACCATCGTGCCGGCAGCACGGTTGATGCGGCGGTAAAGGGCTAAACACAATCATAACGGATATTTTCATGCAAACCTCCCTGTATTGGGTGAGCGGCGGCAACAGCCACGCGTCTCCGGTTGACCAATATGGCTGTACAAATGACAACGGTAATCGTACTTGGTTCGGGCACAATGCTGGTGCTCGGTGGGGCCCGTTGTTCCAGTTGCCAGGATCATGTTGAGGTCTTCGATGCCGACAAATCCATCCCCAGGATCGCCCTCACCCCATTGCCCCATGGTCACGTTCTGGTTCCAAGCAGCAAGGACAATATTCAGGTCAGCGTTCGAACAGACGTCACCGTCCAGGTCACCGATGAGATCGGGCTGGATGAAGCCCAAAGGGTTCAGCGCGGCGACGCACGTATAAAGGTGATGTCCCCGTTAAGCTGATAATGGTTCACGCCTGTGCTGCTGTTGAAAGCGCTGATTGTCGGTCATTGGCATTGCCGAAGTCGCCGGTGGTGGTATCGGCGATAGAACCCGCGAAGTTGTAGTCGACATATAGGCTCAATGTCCCGGCATCGGCGTCGCGCACGGCGGCAACGTGGTGCCATTCGCCGTCATTGACGGTCACATTGCTTACAAGGTTCGGTTCGTTAGAGCCATCCGATACAAGGAACTGGGCGTGAGTCCGGACCACAGCCAGTACGACAGCTGATTGGCCCCCCGACATCTTTGCTGATAAGCGGCCCGGTCGAGCCTGCGCTGGTGCCGCTGTGACCGCTGGTCCTGAACACGGCTTCGAGCGTGAAGCTGTCTTCGTGCTCGAAGTCCGGGATTAGTGCTGATATCATCGATGCGGACCTCGTCGGTTCCTGCGGTGAAACGTAGAACCGCACCGTTGTTGTAGCGGATGCTTTGACGAAGGTTGGCCCATTGGACGCCGTACGTTGAGGCATAGCCCCAGCTGTCTTTGAGGAAGCCGTTTGTTGAGACGCCCGTTCGCTGGTCTGCTCGTCGAAGTTGAGCTGAACCACCGTTGAATCGTCCAGCCATTGTTCTGTAAACGTGGCGGAAACGGATCTCATCGTACCTCGCGCCCGGCTCGCCGGATTCCCCATTCATACAACACACCGATTTTGCCGTCGTTGAGCGCGACTAGATCGGAGTGACGCCCAAAACTACGGACGATCATCTTGCCCTCATTCCAGGTCAGCGATTCATCGAATGAGCTGCGGACATGCAGTCGTTCGCGTTGGTCTGGGACTTGGGGTTGGAAAACAGGAGCCGATTTTGCGAGTCGCCGCCCGTCCATGGCCGAGTACCGCGACCGAGCCCTGCCCACCTGCGGGTCGATGAGGTTGTAATCGAACTCGACCTGTCCGGTAATGCAGCAGCCCCTGATCTCGCTGGCGGTCAGGCGGTGCCGGCTGTATCCGCCCTGGCTGCATGCGTTGACGTAGAAGGCCGCCGTTGACCAACTCGGTGACATTAGTTCGTTGGGTCGATCCCGCGGTGGAGTTACTCGGTGTCCCGCCGACGTTCAGTTTTGCCCGCCGTCGTCAGAGTAGATCAGGCTGATCCCGCGGCCGTCGGGTTCGAGGGCTGGTTAAGCAGTGTATGGTTCGTAGGCACCACAATACGAGCCGCGTTTGGCCACGCTCCAGCCTGGATCGCGTGGTTGGGGCCGATAGCCATGCCGTTCCATGTCGGTTGGCCCGCAGGCGGTGATATCCACAGGCGTGGTCAGGTCAGCCGCTATTCGTGCTGGTCGTGACCCAGGGTTGGTCCGATCTTTGTGAACGCCACGTGGAAGCGTTACCCGTCAGTTGATCAACGACCAGCACGGGTTGCCCGCCTCTTGTGAGCCGTTGTTGGCGACAATCTGGATCGGAGCTCCATGTCAGTCCCCGGTCGATGCTGCGGCTTAACAGCCAGGTCGATGTTGCCGAAATCGCTGCCGCTGTCGCGGCGGGCCTCGGCGAAGGCGAGGATCGTGCCGTCCTGCGCCCTGAACGATCGCGGGGATCGGTAATACGCGTAACCCGCCTCACCGCGATCAAAGACCGTCGTCTCGAACATAGTGCTTGCATGTACGGCCCGCGGCAGACATAAGGACCGCCAGCGTTAGCACTGATAACTTCATTTCTCCTCCGAGCGTGAAGCGGTGGGGCGTTGGCCATCGCTTGTGTACTGCATCGCCGGTGCAACGGCGGGATATCGTTCTAGCGGTCGCGCGTTATTCCTTTGATCCGTTGTGTTGCTCGTGCCGTCCAGTCCCAGTCAGAACCGCGCACAGCGCGATCCGCTGTTGAAATACGGTCGGCCGGGCTTGCTGCCTTCGGTACAGGCAACCGACGGTGTTTTGATCCAGTTGCACGAGGCACGAATAGGCCGCGTAGCCGGGTTCGATCGTGCGCGCGACCGGCCAGGTCTGCCGTCCGCGGCAGCGCGCGACCGAGGTTCTGCCGGCTGAAACTGTGAGCCGGGTTGGCGAAGAGGACCCAGGGCCTGGCGCCATCGGCGAGATCGACAGGATCAGACTCCCCTGGCGGCGGCTCGATCAGTTGCTCTTCCACCACCGGGTCCGTCCAGGTTTCGCCGCCATCGGCGGCAGACGAGACGCGGCGGAGCTCAGGGTCTTCGTAGGACCGGGCGTTGAGCATCCGGCCGTCGGATAGTCAACGGCCTGGCATTCATTGCAGCCGGGATGGATCATCTGGCTGTAGGCCCAGGTGCCATCCGCCGTCGTCGCTGTAGATCGCGTGCGAACCGTTGATGATTTTTCCGATCCGTCCCGCTGCGTGACGGGGACGGAGTGATCGCACGGGATGACGAGCCGGCCCGCGTGTTGGCCGTGCGGCTGGATGCCGGCGCCGGGCCGGTGGCGTACCAGCGGCAGTCCGGGGCCTTGGTCTGCTCCGAGATGCTGCTCGGCTCGCTCCCGGTCTGCGTCATCGGAGCTGCGGCAGACCCAGACGGTCCGGCCTGCCGTGGCGGTGCCGGCCTGTATCTCACGCTCATGTTCGAGCCGGGGTTGCGGGTCATGGTCAGGATGATGTCGCCGGTGTTCCGGTCGATCACCGGGCAGGGGTTGCCGCAGGTGTTCTCGCCGTCGTCCCAGATCACGGTGTGAGTGCTCCAGGTGCGGCCGTCGTCGTCGGAGCGCTTAACGAGTAAGTCGATGTCGCCGGTATCCGACCGGCTGTTCTTGCGTCCCTCGCAGAACGCCAGCAGGGTCCCGGCCTGGGTCTTGATGACCGCTGGGATCCGGTAAGTGTTGTAGCCATCAACCTCGCTGTCGAAGACCACGACGGTCTCGACGCCGGGCACGGGCTTGAGTGAGGTCAGGTCCGGCTTGACGAACGCCACGCTGGGCCGGTCGAAGGCGAATCCATCGGGCAAGGGTTCGACGTTGCCTTCGGCGGAGAAGTTGTAGACAGCGATCTTGGCGCGGTGTGTCCGCACGCCAACGGTCCCGAACTGCTTGGCCGGGTCGTCGAATTGACGCAGGAGTTTGCCGTCTATGTACAAGTTGAGTGTGCCGTTGGTGCGCTCCAGGACGAACTCGAACGGTTCACCAGGGCGTAGCAGGTCGTCACGGTTGCCGATCTTGATAGAGCTATCGGAGGGGAAGCGGGGGCCTTGCACGAAGATCGAGCCGTTCCTGGAATCGAAGCCGATGTAATTGTCGCCGTCGAGGACCAGCCCGGCCGCGGTCCCGTCGAATTGTTCGATAGACATGTTGAGCCTGACCGTGATGTCGCCCTCAAGGAGTTTGACGTTGCCGAACAGGAACTGCCCCATCTTTTCGCCCACGAGGCCGTCGCCGGTAGCCTTCCACGGCCCGGGTTGTTGAATCACGTTGACCGGTTTGCCCTGTTCCACGAATGCCACGGGTTCGGCGGCGAACAGGGGCGCACACAGTGTGAGGAGGTAGAACAGCGGCAGCGTGATCCGGGTTTTGTGCATATCTTTTCCTGACCAAGTGGTATCGTTGCGAGGCGGGTTCACGAGACGGGTCGCCGGGCGGGGGCATTTACCGCTTGCCCGGAGACCATAAGTTTTCTGCCCGTGGATATTTGCACTATTTAGTATACCCCCATGCCAGAGCGGTTCAATAGATATTTCTTTTATGACAGAAAAATATTGGGCCTGGCGGCGCCTGTTTGCCTGCATAACGGGGGCTTTGTGGAGCTTGTGAACACGATTTCTTTCGACTAATTGCCCATTTTGTCAGGCTGTATGCCCCGGGATGACCTTTGTGGCCTGCTATTGGTCCTGTCTGGCGCATGGGTGAAGCCTTGTGCAAATTAATAAATAAATCTGTAATTATAAAAATATTAATCTTTCGCCCTTTTTTGACGCAGGACGAAGGGCCGGCTCGAATTACTCGGCAAGTCCCAGCTTTCGGCGGGTTTGTTCTCGCATCGAGGCCACGAAATAATCGGGGTATTGCCATGTAAACAAGGGCTTCTGGCCGACGTGCTCGTAGGTCCCGCCCGGCCCGGTGAACGTGGCGGCGACCTCCGCGTTGAACCTTTCCAGCACCTCGGGATGCCGAAGCGGATCGTCGGTTTCGTCCTGCCATTGTTCGAGAACCCGCTTCATCCGGGCCAGTGCCTCGGCGTGTTCGGGCAGATCGGCCAGGTTGTGAAACTCCCAGGGGTCTTCCTGAAGATCGTAAAGCTCGTACTCCGGCGGATGGCCGAAGCGGTGGATCGCCTGTCTGGCATCCGGCGAGAGCGTGGGCAGGTCTTTGCGCTGGATCGTCGGGATGTCTTTTTCTTTTAGATACACCTCGCAGACCGGGTTATCACGGTCCGGCAAGAGGTTGCGGATCAGTTTGTACCGGCTGTCACGCACCGCGCGCTGGGGGTAGTACGTTACCGGCCAGTGCAGTGTGAACTCGGTGAATATCATGTCGCGCCAGTCATCAACGTCATCAGTCAGCAGCGGCAAAACCGAACGGCCCGGCCAATGCTCGGGGGCCGAAAGCCCGGCCGCTTCCAGGATCGTCGGCGCAAGGTCAAGCTCAGTGATCATTTGCCCGCGTACCGCGCCAGACCGCATCCTTCCGGGATAACGGATGATCAGCGGGATGCGCAGGCCGCCCTCGTAACAGCTCATCTTCCCGCGGATCATTTGTGGGCCGTGGTCTGACAAAAAGATGACAAGTGTATTGTCGGATTTGCCGGCCTTGTCCAGGGCGTCTAGCACCATGCCCACACCGGTATCCAGGCGTGAGACGCAGTCGTAGTAATGCGCGAGTGTTTCCCGTGTTTGCGGTGTGCTCACACCGAGGAAAGGGAGGGTATCCATGTCGTCGGGATTCTGGCGCTCGACCGGCAGGCCGCCGTCGCCTTTTTTCGGCACGTATGGCGAGTGCGTATCGTTAAAGCTGATCTGCAGGAAGAAGGGCTGGTTGCTTTCGTTGAAGATATCTGCGGCGGCCCGGGCCACTTTCGCCACGTCACGGCTGTTGAAATTCCCGGCCGTTACCCGGCTGTCATAGACGAAATCCTCTTCGGGGTTGATGTGCAGCTTGCCGATCAGCGCGGTGCGGTAGCCATGCCCGTGCATCAGGGTGGGGAGGTTCGGGATGTCTCCGTGGTACATACGCATGCGGTGCGTCGCCAGGCCGATCTGCCCGTTCTGGTGCGGGTACAGGCCGGTTAAGAGCGCTGCGCGTGACGGGCTGCACCCGGCCTGAACGACATAAGCGTTGTCAAAGCGCACGCCGGATTCGGCCAGCCGATCGAGTTGGGGCGTGCGGGCAACCGTGTCGCCGTAGCAACCCAACTGCAGGCCCTGGTCCTCGGATAGCAACAACAGGACATTCGGACGGGTATCGGGCGCGGCAGGTATTTGTGCGTGTGACTTCGTCGTCGGCGTGAGAGCGCACAAGGTAACGGTGAGGGCTGCACAAAAATGGATAGTGCTGTTACTGATGTGGGAGCGCATGTTCTGCCTCATCTATACGATAGAAATACCGTCACGATCACAGAATCAAGACGACAGTTGTTGGTCGGGTGCCACGGGCCGGTCATGAGCGGGCTTGTATTCCGGGTTCGGTGTGGGCATCTGCGCGTCCACCTCTTTAATCCAGGCGGATAACTTGCCGCGCAGTTTCGCGGCGATGCCTGGGAACTCTTCGGCGAGGTTCCGGGTCTCGCGGGGGTCGTCCGCGAGGTTAAACAGCTCGCTGTGGTTATCTTCATAAAAATGGATCAGTTTCCAATCACCCATGCGGATGGCGCTGCAGGGCGTGGCCGGGTCGGGGTGGCCTTTGCCGATATAGTTGGGGAAGTGCCAGTAAAGCGCCTCTCTTTCGATCGCGCCACTTTGCGTTAGCAGCGGTAATAGGCTCACGCCGTCGAGGTGTTGTTGTTCTCGGAGAGGCAGGCCGAGTGCTTCCAGCAGCGTCGGGTAGAAGTCGGTGCTGGTGACCGGCGTGTCGCAGGCGCTGCCGGGCTTGATCTCACCGGGCCACCGCACGATCAGCGGGACACGGATGCCGCCCTCGTAGAAGTTGCCTTTATTGCCGCGCAGCGGGTGAGCCGAGGTGATCTTGCCGTGGCCGCCGTTGTCGGAATAGAAGATGACGATCGTGTTGTCTGTCAGTTCCAGGTCATCGAGCTTTTTGAGAACACGCCCGACAGATTGATCGACGCTGTCGATCATCGCGGCGTATTCCGCGTTCGTGTGGTGCTCGCCTTTGGGTTTGTTCGCATACTTCTGGGTCAGGTCGTCTTTGGCCTGTATGGGGGTATGCACCGCGTAGTGTGACAAGTAAAGGAAGAACGGCCGGTCCCGGTTTGATTCAATGAACCTGACCGCTTCATCGGTCAGACGATCGGTCAGGTACTCGCCCTCGAAGCCGTCCGTAAAGAGTTGCCAGCGGATCAGCGGGTGGTTCGGCGTCATCCGCCAGGAACCTTTGTAGGGGTAGAAATACGTCCCGGGGTTGCCCATGTTGTTGCCGGCGATGTTTACATCAAACCCCTGCGCTTCGGGGTAATACGCCTCGTCCCAGCAGACGTGCCACTTGCCGATGGACGCGGTGACATATCCCGCCTCCTTGAGTGCCTCGGCGATCGTGACCTCCTCCAGCGGCATGTTCTTGACGTAATCCGCGGGGATCAAAGGCAGGGGGCCTTCCAGACGCAGGTTCCCCTGGATCGGGATAGCGTGGGTGATGCGCAACCGCCCCGGGTACTTTCCCGTCAGCAGCGCTGCGCGTGTCGGCGAACAGACCGCCGAGGCGGCATACGCGCTGGTAAACCGCATGCCCTCGTCCGCCAGCCGATCGATCTGCGGTGTTTCATAGTAGTCGCTGCCGTAGCAACCCACGTCGTTCCATCCCAGGTCGTCAATCAGGATAAAGACGATGTTTGGCGGTTGTTTTTCGCTCCCGGCGGATTGGCCGAGGGTATTGGGGGTGGACAGGCACAGCAGGGCGGTCATCATCAGGAGAAATCGGGCACCTGTTGCTCCCCGATGGTTTTTAGCGTGCCGATACATGCTTTGCGCTCCAAGTGGGTGATGTCTGAGTTGTCGCCTGAAGCTGCGCCGTCTTGTCGATTAAGGTTGTGTGTTGTCGTGCGCTGCGGGCAGGTCGAATCCGGCGGCCAGGGTTGTCGACAACTCTTCGATGATGCTTGATTGGTCCGGATTTGCGGCGATGTTGGTCATTTCCATCGGGTCGTTGACTTCGTCATACAGTTCGCGCTCGAGCACCTTTTTGGATTCCCACTCGCGCCATTCGACGTAGCGGTAGCGCTGAGTCCGCATGGCGTATCCCATGACGTCCCCGTGACCCTTGTAGCGGTTCTTGACGAATGCCCTCGGGTACTGGCTGAACGCCGCCGGCTTCCCCGGCGCATCAGGGTTATCGATAACGATTTTAAGGCTGATGCCTTGCAGGTCGGCGGGAGCTTTCAGGCCGCAGATATCCGCGAGCGTCGGATAAATATCGACGAACTCGACCAGGGCGTCGGTGTTCGTGCCGGCGGTGGCCCGGCCCGGGATACAAAACATCAATGGCGCGCGGGTGGCGAGTTCGTAGTTGTTCGCCTTGGTCCAGAGGCCTTGTTCGCCGAGGTGGAAGCCGTGATCACCCCAGAGGACGATAATAGTGTTGTCCGTGAGGCCGAGCCGGTCCAGCGTGTCGAGCAGCCGGCCGACGAGCGCATCGGTATAGCTGACACAGGCGTAGTACCCGTGGCGCAGCTCGCGCACTTTCTCAATCGGGATGTTCCCGTCCTCGGAGATATCGGCGTAGCCTTCGAGTTCTTTCCAGCTGCGGACCGCAAACTCCGGCGCATCGGCGGGGTGCTGCGGATTCGCCGGCAGCGGGATCGTATCACGGTCGTAAAGGTCCCAATACTTCTGCGGCGCGCAGAACGGGAGGTGGGGTTTCCTGAAACCCAC
The DNA here is from genome assembly GCA_041402025.1 of Phycisphaerales bacterium. Classification (GTDB taxonomy): domain Bacteria; phylum Planctomycetota; class Phycisphaerae; order Phycisphaerales; family Phycisphaeraceae; genus JAJRRS01. Next base: position 37,833 of record JAWKTA010000012.1, read on the forward strand.
CGCCAGGAAGAACGGCTGCTGGCCGGTTTTGAGGTCTTCAAGCGCTGTCACGGCGAGGTCGCACACCATGCCGTCGATGTAGGCGTTGTCTGGTACGTCTGCCGCTTCGGTGGCGGATTGTTTGGCGCCTTTGCCATCGCGGTTGATCGGGAGCATGTAGCGCCCGTCCGCGTCGCCGGCGTGGTCCAGCAGCGGATCAACGCTCCACGACGGCGGGTCTGTGGATGCCACACCGCCGCCGTGATAGATCTTGCCGATGCCGGCGGTGTGGTAGCCGTTATCCTTGAATAGTTGCGGAAGCGTGATCGTGTCTGGCTTCGCGTCTCGGAAGTGTGTGTTCAGGTCCCAGACCTTGATCGTGTCCGGGCGCATGCCGGTCATCAGAGACAGACGCGAGGGGCTGCACACGGCCTGTTGGCAATAGGCCCGATTAAACACCGTGCCGCGCGCCGCCAAGGCGTCGATGTTTGGCGTGATCGCGGTTTTATCGTCGTAGCAACCCAGTGTTGGCCTTAGGTCATCGACAGCGATGAACAGCACGTTGAGCCGCGCTTGGTTTGGTGATGCGTCTTGTGCGGCCGATCGGCCCGGCGAAAGTAGCGGCGTCAGCACACCCAGGACCATAAACAGGCGCGACAGGTAAAGACGGACCCGGGCGGCGAAATGTTTCATGTCTCCCTCGGTTTCATGGGTGCTGCACCCACTTGGGGCACATGGCAAAAGCGGTCTGTGCGTTGCGTACCAGGATGTTCTGAAGCAGTGCATCATTCAGCCCGGCGTCCGTCAAGAGGGTAGGCAGGTGTGTGACCAGCCACGCCAGACCGGGTCGGCCCCCGTAGCCACGCCAGTTGTTGCGGCGTGCGATGTCCATGCCGACCATGATCTGGTTGGGGAACAGTGGGGCCAATTCGACGATGAGTTTTGCGGTCGCGCAGGTTTCGCCGCGCGCGATCTGTCGGAAGTGCTGGTCGTATTCGAGGCGGACGCCGGTGCTCAGCAGGTCGCGGTGATAGGAGAGGTCGTTGACCTTGTCGCAGTGGGACAGCACGACGTGCGCGAGGTCCGCGCCGTGACGTTCGAGCAGGGCGGCCTGTTCGAGGCCTGCGGTCCCGTTTTCGCAGTGGGTGATGATCGGGCAGCCGGTGCGTGACTGCGCCTGGGCGGCGGCGATGAAGGTTTCTTTTTGGAATGCGGTCAGGTGGTTCTCTCCGCCTGCGACCTTGATCACCCCCGCGAGGATGTCTGCGATCCCGTTGCCGTCATCGATGCCGGCGGTGATCTCGCGGATGAACAACTCGGTCAGCGCGCCGCGGTCCATCTTCAGGATCGGGTGGTCGGGCGGGTAGTAGATCGGCAGGTGTACGCCGGTCGGGCAGACGATCGGGACGCGTGTCTGCCGCGCCACACCCCGCAACATCAGCGCGTCACGGCCGGCGCCGGTGGGCATGGTGTCGACGATCCAGGAGCCGCCCGCCGCGTGGAACTCGCGCAGGTCCACACAGGCGGCGTCCGCGTCGTCCAGCAGGAATTCGGGGAACAATTCCGCGATAAACTCGCCGCGGATGATCACGTGCTCGTGCGCATCACAGATCCCGAGCGTTTCCGCGGGTATATCACCCAGGACCGTCCTGACGACGGGCTGGGTCGTGTGTTCGTGTTGTTCCGATCGGTGTGTCGGCATGGGGGACTCAGTCAGTTTTCAATCATCCATTTACAAGCCGGTGAACGTTTGGAGTCAGCGACGGGCGGTCGCTTTCCTGATGCCGGACCAGGCGTCGGGGCCCACTTCGCAGGGTTCGTCGGGCATCGTCAGGGGCACGCCCTGAGCGTGCAGGCGGTCACGCAGCATCGTGACGGGTACATCGCCCGCGCCGCAATCCTGGTGAAGCGAGATCGCGGCGGCGAACCCGGCGGCCTGGCCCATGCTCATGGTCTGGCCCATCGACCGGCAGGAGGCGTGCGCATCGTGCGTCGCGCTGAAGCATCGGCCGGCGACCCACAGCTCATCACGCCCCTTCGGCACGAGCGTCCCGTAAGGCACGCCGTACGCAAGATGGTTTTTGACGTAGGCCCAGGCGGTTTCGGAGGAGCCGTCCGTCGCCTTGCGGTGGTCCTCGATCGGTGCGCCGCAGAGCAGCACGGCGTCGTTGAATTGCCGGGCCTCCAGGCAGTCTTCACGGGTCAGGCGGTAGTTGCCGTAAACGCGCCGGGTCTCGCGCACACCGATGTGGTGCGACAGCCCGATGATCTTTGCGTTTTCGTAACCCGGGACCATGTCACGCAGGAAGTCTTCGTAGATAAACGCCTGCTGCCGGCCCTCGCGTTCGGCTTCGCCGAGTTGCAAGGTGTCGGTCGCGTCCACGTCGGCGACACGCACGGCGACCGTGGCGATGCAGCCGTTCTGCACCATCGCGTGGGCGCTGCCGTCGCGCCGGGGCAGGGGGTGTCGGCCGGCGTCGATGGCTTCGCCCATCTTCCGGGACAACATCTTCTTGCCCCCGGCCTGCTCGAAGCGTTTAAGGTCTACGTTGGACATGCGGAACGTCGTGGTCAGCGTCTGGGCCGGGTCGATCTCTCCGGCCAACTCAAACGGCACGCCGGCGAGGTAGCACAGGTCCGCGTCGCCCGACGTATCGATGAAGCGTTTGGCGTTGATCTTGTAAAAGCCACCCTTGGTCCAGATGATCACGCCGGTGATCCTGCCGGACGGGTCGGTTGCCGCGTCGACGAGCGTGGCGTGCAGGATGCTGCGGACGCCCGCCTCTTCGAGCAGCTGATCCCACACGAGCTTGAGCCGTTCGGGGTTGTAAGTGACGCCGGTGCCCGCGCCGTAGGTATTGGGCCGCAGGAAGATGTCGTGGGTTTGGTCGAGACGATCGACGACCCGGTCGGGCAGGCCGCCGACGACCTTGCGTGGATGGTCGCCGGGCGTGAAGAAGCCGTAGAACGTGTCGAGGATCTGCGTGGATGTCCCGCCGGGGAACCCGTAGCGTTCGATCAGGGCGACTTTACATTGCCCGCCCGCCGCCGCGAGCGCCGCGCAACACCCGGCGGAGCCCGCGCCGATCACGAGGATGTCGACCTCGCAGAGCGTTGGAACCTTCTCGTGGATCAGGCAATCGATCATTGTTCGCCACCGGTCAGTGTTTGTTCCCGGGCATACAGTGCCGCGCCGATCGCGCCCGCCTCCGAGCCGAACCTCGCGGGCACGATCGGCGTCGGCTGGCCCGTGGGCAACCATTCCAGCTGCGCGACCGCTTGGCATAACGGCAAGAACAACGCATCGCCTGCCCGGGTGATCCCGCCTCCGATGACGATGACCTCGGGGTCGAATATGTTCGCCAGGGTTGCGACGCCGCGCGCCAGGTGCCCGACGGCATCCCGCCAGATCGAGGTGGCCCGCTCGTCGCCGGCTTCGTGTGCTTCCACCAGCGCCCGGGTGTCGGGGAACAGGCCGCCGCTGCGCTGAGGCACCGATCCGTCTCCAAACGCATACTCGAGGCTGCCGGGCATGCCCAGGAGGCTCACCGGCCAGTCCGGATGGATGCTGATGTGCCCGACGTGCCCGGCTTTGCCGGACTTGCCTTGCAGCGGTTGGCCGTTGACGAGTACCGCTCCGCCGACACCCGTGCCCAGGGTGAGCAGGACGGCGTGCCGGCAGCCCCGCGCGGCACCGATCCTGGACTCGGCGACCAGGGCGGCGTGGGCGTCGTTGAGTATTGGAACACGGGCGTGCCAGTTAAGTTCCTCTGTCCAGTCAACGCCCTCGATCGCGGGCCGCCCGCCCGGCAGGCAGACGACCCGGCTTGTATCGGGCCCGACCAGCCCCGGCGCGGACAGACCCAGGCTTACATCGTGACCGGGTGTCTGCCTGTATGGCTGCGCCATCTCGTGTATGACATCCACGACCCGCGCATCGCCCGGCGTCGGGATTTCTTGACGGCCGACCACCTCGCCGGCCCGATCGAGCACCACCAGCTTGATATTCGTCTTGCCGATGTCGATCCCGATGCAACACATAAAACGCTCGCGGGGTGTTTAGGCGGTGGGGCGGGGCCGGGGGTCAGGTATACAGGTGCGCCAGGCTCTTGCGGTAGGACTCGTAGAACCTTTCGAGCTGCTCCTCGACGCTGGTGTTGCCGACGAACTGGTGGCTGGGCAGCAGGTCGGGGGTCGTGCCTTTTTCGATCAGTAGTTCCGCCGTGCGGCAGCGGACCATGTTCACGAGCATCGCGCCGGTGAGCGTGGAGGTCGGCCCGGTCCGCCATTCAAGGCCCTGCACCTCGACGGCGCAGTCGCCCGACGGGCACTGGTTATCCAGCACCACGTCGGCGAAGTCGGGCAGCTTCTTGCCCGAGCTGTGGCCGGACCTGGCTTTGTCGCAGTGGTTGCGCGAGACCATGGCGATCACGGACATCCCCCGGTCCTTCGCGCCCCTGGCCATCTCGACGACCAACGGACGGATGCCGCTGGTGGACACCACCCACATCACGTCGTGTTCGCCGAAGCGGAAGCTCTTTAAGAGTTGCTCGGCGTATCCTTCGTATTGTTCCAGATACAGCGGCGCCCGCAGGCCGTTGCAGCCGATGATCGCGCTGTGGTTGCTGGTGGATTGCTCGACCATGGCGACGAAGCCGGGGAAGCAGCCCTGCCGGGGCGTCATCTCCTCGCACATCATCCGCGAGTGACCCGAGCCGAACATGAACACCAGCCCGCCCTTGTGGATCTTGTCGGCGCAGAGCTCCGCCGCCTGTTCCACGGCCCGCATCTGCGTGTCTTTGATTCTGGCCAGCAACTCGATCGCGCGGTCGTAGTAAGTGCTGGCGGCGGTTGCTGTGGCTTGATCCTGCGTCACTGACATCGCTTGATTCCTTGGGTTTAACTGCGTGAATGATGCGGCCGTGTGTTTTACCCGGGCACTTGCCCGTCGCTGACGCCCCAGCCGCCGTCGATCGCCAGCTCCTGGCCGGTGACGAATGCCGAGTCGTCCGACAGCAGGTAGACCACGGCCGCGTCGAGGTCGCCTGGTCTGCCGATCCTGCCGCCGTCGAGCGGCTGCTTGGTTTTAATGAATGCCTGGATGGTGTCGTCGCCGGCGGCGCGTCTGGCCATCGGCGTATCGACCAGCCCGGGCGATACCACGTTGAAACGTATGTTCTGAGGCGCGTAATAAGCGGCGCAGCTCCGTGTGAACCCGACGATGCCCGCCTTGGCGGCGGCGTAGACGTGCGTGGCGAAGAACGCCGGGGACGGCCGGCTGCCTAAGACGCTCGCCATATTCACCACCACGCCGGGCCGCCCGGCCCTGATAAATGCCCGGACCGCGGCGCGGTTGGAATAGATCAGGCTTTTAAGGTTCAGGCTCAGCGTCGCCTCGATGCCCCCGTCCGTGACCTCGTGCAAAGGCCCATCCCCCTGCGAACGCCCACTGCCGCCCGCCACGTGGTACAGGCCGTCGAAGCCGCCAAACTCATTCATCGCTAACTCAATAGCCTGCTCCGCAAGCCCCGGGTCGGTCGCGTCACCGGTGAGGACCCGCCCGGTATCGGCCAGTTCCTTTTCAGCGTTTTTGGCGGCATCGTCGGGCCGGCCGATGGCAACCACCTTGGCGCCGGCATGAATGCAGGCGCGTGAAGCCGAAAGCCCCAGTCCCGCAGTCCCACCCACGATCACGATTGTCTTGCCTACCAGTTGCGGCACGGTCGGGTTATCTCCAAGGTGGGGGCTGAGCAAGCTGGTCTGATGAGTCTCGGCGGTCCATGGCGCGTATCGTAACCCGTCCGGGCCACACAGTACCAAATTATTTCCTAATGTCAAGATTTATTGTTTTATCCGTAAATCATTGAATTATATCACTATACATATGAAAGCTTCCTCTTTGGATCAGCGCTTTTTTGCCGGTCGGGGGTGTGCGCTGTGACGCGGTTTAAGGCTCATGCCGCAATTATGCCTTTAGACCGCTTGATAGTGGTACATACGTCTGCGGCGGCTCTGCCCGGAGGGGGTAGAAAAAGGCATAAATATTTCGTCATATACAAAAATACTGATTGCTTCCGGCGGCGATCCCCATTATGCTGCTGGGGGCTATCCACGTGTTGAACCGCGCGCATAGCCCGTTGCGACCCGCCCGAACACTTGGAAATAACCGGTTTATGACGATCCGATCATTGAATACGCTTCGGCGGGGATGCCGTCTATTTTTTCGATTTTGCGTTGTATTGGCGACGCTTTGCCTGTCTGCCGGGCTGGTATTGGCGGATGGGGACGGCGGTCCCGGCCGTGAATATCTGAAATGGTCTACGCTCCCGGACCTGCCCGATGGCATCGGGGTGGCCGGGCCTTATGTCGGCGTATCCAACGGGGCGTTGGTGGTGGCGGGGGGCGCGAATTTCCCGACAGCCGCGGGCCAGAGCATCTGGGACGCCTCCAAAGTCTGGCACGATTCGGTCTGGGTGCTTACCGGTCCGGATGAAGCTGCCAAATGGCAAGGCCCGTTCCACCTGGACCGTCCGCGCGGTTACGGCGGGGCGGTCAGCACCCGCTACGGTATTGTCTGCATCGGTGGCAACGACGCCGAACAGATCTTCGCAGACGTCTTTCTGCTCAAGTGGAATACATCGACAAAACAGATTGAACAGGTCGAACTACCGGCTCTGCCAGAACCGGCGGCCTTCATGGCGGCGACCGCGATCGGTGACACGGTGTACGTCGCCGGCGGGCAGTCGGGCCCCGGCCTCGATTCCGCGACCGGACGTTTCTGGCGCATCGATCTATCCAAGTATGACGGCACGCCCGCGAGTGCGAAGTGGGAAGCATTGCCGACCTGGCCAGGTCCGACACGGGCATTCAACCTGGTAGTCGCGCAGCACAACGGCTTCGATGACTGCGTCTATGTGATTAGCGGTCGGCGTGTACCGGAACCCGGATCGGTGAGTGCGATCGACCCGCTGCGAGATGTGTATGAGTTCAACCCCAAGCGTTACGACGCAAAAGCGTTTGAACCCATGACCGGGACCTATGCCGGCACAGGCGAATATGAAACACCCTGGCGCAAACGCTCCGATGCGCCCGTATCCGTGATGGCCGGGACCGCCGTGCCGGTCGGGCAGTCGCATATCTTCGTGATCAGCGGGGCGGACGGCTCGCTCTTTGACAAAGCCGATGAGTTACGCGACGACCACCCAGGGTTTCCCAAGAAGGCCTGGGCGTATCACACGATCACCGATACCTGGATCGAGGCCGGCGCAATCCCGAGCAACCAGGTAACGACCAATGCTGTCCAGTGGGGCAAAGAGATCGTGCTTGCGGCCGGTGAAGTACGGCCGCGTGTGCGGACGACCGCCGTGTGGCGTATTACTCCCCTGGAGACTTCGCGCTCCTTCGGCCCGGTGAACTTTAGCGTGTTGGTCCTGTACCTGCTGGCGATGGTCGGTGTCGGTTTCTATTTCGTCAACAAGAATAAGAACACGGATGACTACTTCCGCGGTGGGCAGAAGATCGCCTGGTGGGCGGCCGCGTGCAGCATCTTCGCGACGATGCTCAGCTCTCTTACGTTTATGGCGATCCCCGCCAAGGCCTACGCGCAGGACTGGGTCTATTTCCTGGGCAACATGATGATCCCTGTGGTGGCGCCGATCGCCATCTTTATCGCGCTGCCTTTCTTCCGCCGGATCGACGCGACCAGCGCGTATGAATACCTTGAGAAGCGTTTCAACCGCGCGGTGCGGATGTTCGCGAGCATGCTGTTCATGCTCTTCCATGTGTTCAGGATGGCGATCGTGATGTCGTTGTCGGCTCTGGCGCTGGCGTCGGTGACGCCGTTGACGCCGCTTGAGAGCGTCTTGATCATGGGCGTATTGAGCATTGTCTACAGCACGCTCGGCGGTGTGGAGGCCGTGGTCTGGACGGACACGATCCAGACATTTGTGCTGCTGGGTGGCGCGCTATTGTGTTTCGTGCTGGCGGTCTTCGGTGTGGAAGGCGGCGTGTCGGACGCGCTGAGCACCGCCTCCGAATACAACAAGTTCCACATCGCCAACTTCCATATGGACGGGACCAGCGCCTACCTGGCGTTTTGGATCGTGATTTTTGGCGGGATCGGGCAGAATATCTCCAGCTACACCGCCGACCAGGCGGTCGTGCAGCGGTACATGACCACGCCGGACCTCAAGCGTGCGGCGCAGTCGATCTGGCTTGCGGCGTTGCTTGCGGTCCCCGCATCCCTGTTGTTTTTCGGTCTGGGAACCGCTCTGTTCGCTTACTACCACCACAACCCCGGCAAGCTCGACCCGATCTACACGACCGACCAGATCCTGCCGCTGTTCATCGTGCAGGAGGTCCCGATCGGCGTCGCGGGTTTGGTCGTCGCCGGCATCTTCGCCGCCGCGCAGTCCACCATCTCCACCAGCATGAACTCGACCGCGACCGCGGCGACGGTGGACTTCTTCCGGCCGCTAAACCTGATGAAGACCGAGAAGGGCTACCTCAACGCCGCACGGGTGACGACGCTGCTATTCGGCACGGCCGGGACGCTGCTGGCTGTCATGTTCATCCACCCGGACATCAAGAGCCTGTTCGATGAGTTCGTGAAGGTTATCGGCCTGTTCATGGGCGTACTGGGCGGGCTGTTCGCCCTGGGTGTGCTCACGACACGCTGCCACGCGCTGGGGGCGATTGTCGGCGTGGTCGGCGGCGCGATGGTGATGTTCGCTTTGCCGATCTATACCAATATCAACGGGTATGTCTACGCCGCGATCGGTATCTCGGCGTGTTTTGTGATCGGGTATCTGATTAGTTATGTTGTCCCGGGCAAGCGACCCGAATTGGCCGGGCTTACGATCCATACGTCCGGCAGTGATTCGACGCCTGTTTAGGTTCGAGGGTCTCGTGTTACCGAGGCCGCAATAAGGAGTTTACCGTGGTCAAGTCCAAGCGTATCGAAGGCCTCGTTGCGGCCGCGTGCACCCCGATGGTCGGTGGTGGTGAGATCGAACTATCCATCGTCCCCGCCTACGTCGATCACCTGGTCAGGATGAACATCCGTGGCCTGTATGTCCTGGGGACGACCGGCGAGGGCGCGAGCCTGACCGGCGCCGAACGTAAGGACGTGGCCGACGCTTTCGTTAAGGCGTCACGCGGCCGGATCCCCGTGATCATCCAGGTCGGCCATAACAGCCTCGCCGAAGCCGCAGAGCTGGCCGCCCACGCGCAGCAGGTCGGCGCGGACGCGGTTTCCGCCTTCGCGCCCTCGTACTTTAAGTGCGAGGGCGTCGATAACCTGCTGGAATGCATGGCCCAGATCGCCTCCGGCGCGCCGGACATCCCGTTCTACTTCTATCACGCACCGGGTTTCACCGGCGTGCGGCCGAACCTCAACGAATTGCTCAGCAAGGTGGATGGCTACATACCCAATTTCGCGGGCATCAAGTTCACCGACCAGCGTGTGTTTGAGTTCCAGTCCTGCCTTGAAGGTTTTGACGGTCGGTACGATATCCTCTGGGGCTCGGACGAGATGCTGCTCAGCGGCCTTTCCGCCGGGGCGCGTGGGGCCGTAGGCAGTACCTACAACATCGCCGCGCCGATCTATCACCGCGTGATCGCCGCGTATAACAAGGGCGACATGGACGAGGCGCGGGCGTGGCAGCTCAAATCCGTGCGTATGGTGGAGATACTGGTGAAGTTCCCGATCTTCGCCGCGATCAAGGAGATCCTCAACTGGCACGACCTGCCGCTGGGCCCGTGCCGTCTTCCGCTGGGATCGCTCGCGCCCGGTCAGGCCAAGTCGCTGCGTAACGAGCTTGAGAAGGCGGAACTGCTCCCATACCTGCTGCAGACCGGGAACGCCGTGACCAGCAACGATTGAGCTTGTATCTGCTGATTAAGAATGACTACTCAATAGCCGCCGGTTAACAGCCGGCGGTTTTTTATATATCAGGATGCTGGTACGGATGCCGCGCAATTCACCTGCGACAGTGGCAAACGCGAGCCGTCCCGCTCTACCGTGGCGACGGGGCCGCCGTTAACGCCAGTTTCTCGCCGCAGAGCATGACTTTGTACGGCTGGCCCAGGGTCTCGCAGGTCTTGACGAACCGGTCGGGCGGTTCCGTGTTGAATGTGAACATGTCGTAGTGGCAGGGGATGACCATCCGTGCGCCGATCTCGTGCGCCAGCTTGGCCGCCTCGTCGCCGAACAGGTTGCCCGCGACCTTGCGCTCGGGGCGGTTACCGTTGATCGGCAGCAGCGCCAGGTCGATTTTGAAACGCTTGAGCGCCTCGGCCATGCCGTCATACCGGAGCGTGTCACCGCTGTGATAGATGCTGACCGCCCCGAGCTGGACCACGTAACCCAGGTACAGGTGCCGGCCCAGCTCGTCGGTAGCTAATTCGTTGTGCGCGGCGGGGACCGCGTGGACTTTGATACCGCAGGTGTGGACCGCCTGTCCGGCGACGAGACCCAGCGGCCAGGAGCGGTCGCAGCCGATGCGCTCGGCGACAAAAGCCCGGTTCGCCGAGGGAATCACCATCGCCACACCGGGGTTGGCGTCGATCATCGGCTTGAGCGTTTCAGCGTCGAGGTGGTCGGTGTGGTTGTGCGAGCTGGTGATGATGTCGATGTCGGTGAGCTGCGCGGGGTCCACACACCGCTCGGTCATACGCACGTGCGGCTTGTCGGTCTTTTCGTATTTGACAGTAAGAGAATCCGACAGATACGGGTCGAACAGCACCGTGCCGACGGCTGACTTGATCAGGAAACCGCTCTGGCCCAGCCACCACACGCAGACGCCCTTGCCCGGCTTGGCGTTCGCGATCTCGGCAAGCAGGTCGGCATCTTTCCGGACGGCCTGGATCAGCTTCTTAGCGATGCAGACCCTCCCTGACACGACGCACGCCTTCGACCATGTTCTTTAGCTTCTGACGAGCCGCCCACCGTGCCGTCTGAGACAGCCCGCAGTCGGGCGCGAATACCAGCCGTTCCGCGGGCGCGTGCTCCAGGCACAGCCGCACACGGTCGGCAATATCCTCCGGCGTCTCGATGTAGTAGCTCTTCACGTCGATGATGCCCACCGCCGCGTCGATGCCCGCGTCCACGATCTGCCGGATCAGGCCGATCGGCTTGAAGTTCAGCGTCGCCATCTCCAGGTGCATCTCGTTGACGTGCATCCCCAGAAAGTCCGGGAACATGCACTCGGGCCTCTTGCAGCCGACGCTTCGGCCCTTGAAATTGCCGAAGCACATGTGCATGCAAACCCGGGCCTTGCCCACGGCCGGTTCGACCGTGCGGTTAAAAATATCCACAAACCGCTTCGTGTCTTCCTTATGCGCGTAGCAGCTCATCGAGGGTTCATCGACGCAGATCTCTTTGCAACCGGCGTCGATCAGCTTCGCGATCTCGTCTTGAACCAGCGGCAGCAGCGCCTCGGTCACGGCGTACCGGTCGGGGTATTGCTTATTGGGGATCAGTCGGCCGGACAGCGTGAACGGCCCGGGGATCGAGGCTTTGAGCGTGACGCGGTCGGGAACAAGCGTTGCGGCGACGCGCTTGAGTCTTTCGTAATCCTCGACCACGCCCAGGCCGCGCGGTGCCTTGAGTTCGCCGGTGATCGGGTGCTTACCGCGCTGGTCGTGCGCGGGCGGCCCGAAACGCCTCGGTGGGCTGCCCTCCAGGTCGATGCCTTCGAGGTAGCCGTAGAAAGACAGGTTGAAGTCCAGGCGCGTCTGCTCGCCGTCGGTAATCACGTCCAGCCCGGCGTCGAGCTGGTCGTGCACCGCGGCGATCACCGCGTCTTCCTGCGCCTCTCTGATATCGTCCGGCCCGAACGCCTCCAGGTTCTGCCCTGCAAACTCCAGCCAACCCGGGAACGGATAGCTCCCGATCACACTCGTCCGTAATGGGCATGTATCCAAGAAGCTGTTCCCCTGAGCGCTTTAGCGCAGTGATAGATATTAGTTATAGCCGGTAAGGTGATTGAGGAGGAGTACATCTCAACGACAATTAGGGTTCCAAATTGTCATTATTACCTGGACGAGTCGGGAAGTCATCAACATTCCACGTGTACTCATCCGTCACCCATTTGTCAGGTTCATAGGTCACAAGTGCCGCGTGCCCATCACAGAACGAAGTGTTGAAGCGATAGTCCCTGGGGTTTGTGTGCCAGAAGAACCGATCGTCAATCTGTTCGGCAGTGGTGCCATCTTGATCGTCAGATACTTCTATCGCTTGTGATTCGAAAATGGCGACTGTTTTGGATGGTTTTGTCACCTGTGTAACAAGCCGGCCATCCTGATCTTTAAATGGAGCATTTGGACCCGTTTTCAGGTGATTTATAGTCAAGGACCTCCCGTGCGTGTTATTTGCCCGATAGGATGTGCCCCAAGAATAGATAATGGCGTCTTGTTCCTGCTGTTCATCCGCAGGGCAAAGGGCCATAGGCACATCAGCCTTGGGATCCTCATAAGGACCCCCAATATAACCATTAAGTGGACGAACATCCGCGCCAAATCTGCTCGCTGCTGTACCGGAGACCTTGCCCGCAGTTCCCAACCATGTTTGGGACACATACCACTCCTGCAATGGAATCCCTGTGCTTGAATAGAGCTTGATTTTCTTGAGAGGGAAGCGGTCACTAAAGTCATTAGCGTAGCTGCCAAGACCTATTGCTAACTGCCTGTGGTTTGACAAGCACTTGAGTGAGATCGCCGTTTTCCGCGCGGCGCCCAGCGCGGGCAGCAGGATGCCGACCAACAGGGCGATGATGGAAATCACGACGAGCAGTTCGATGAGCGTGAAGCCTTTGGGCCGTTGCATGTGTATTGCCTCCAAGTGGTCTTGCCTGGGCGTCCTTGTGTGCATGGTCGCGGGGAAACATTGAATCCCGTGATGCAAACGCATGTGTCGGCGTTAGCCGGCACACGCGGGTTATTGTCATGAGTGTTTGGACCGGCGCTGGCCGACGAACCCGATGGCCCCGGCGAGCAAAGCGATGCTGGCCGGTTCGGGGACGAACGCGGCGGCGTATTGGCTAGCGACCTCCTGGGCCGAGAGCGTGCGGTTCCAGATCGCGACTTCGTCCATCTCGCCGTTGTAGCGGTGGCCGTTGACGCGGCCCTTGCCCAGGCGGTTGCGGAAGTCGAAGTCCATCACCTCGTCGAGCACGCCGGGGTTATTCACCGGGTCGGACTCGAAGATGATCGGGGCATAAGTCGCGCTGCTGAAAGCGAGCGAAACCTGCTCGCCGCCGGCGAGCGTGCCGCCGTCGACGTAGACATTAAGGTTGCCCGAATCGGTGTTGATGTCGTAATCCCAGGTCGCGGCGACGTGGTGCCACTGTCCGTCGGAGTAGTCGATCGAGCCGTCGGTGCCGTTGGCGAGGGTCACGACTTCACCGGTTTCGAGGTTGAGCGTGAACGTGCCGTTGCCGTTACCGTCGTCGGTGAGGCGCAGGTTCAGGTTATGCCCCGAGCCTTCATCGCCGCGCCAAAGCGTGCCGTTCATGCTCCCGCCGTCGTTGGGGTCGGTCGACTTGACCCACATGCTGATGGAGCTGCCGGCCATAGTCATGGATTCGCGGGGCAGGGTGAGGTTGGTGATCACGCTGCCGGAGCCGGCGTTGTTGAAGTTGTACGCGGTGTTGCCCGCGCCGAAGCCGAGGAAACCGCTGCCCGGGGTCATGCTCGCCACGCCCACCACCACATCGCCGCCGACGCTGCCGGAGTTGGCGAAATTGCCGGGGCCCAGCAGCGCATCGAGGTTGTCGATCGTGGCGGGGAAGGGGCTTGTGCTGACGGATTCGTTCATCTGCCAGTAAAGCAGCGGTGTCTGGCTGGCGATCTCCGACAGGTAATCCGCGGAAACCGGCTCCGCCGAAACACCGATGCCGAAGGTCGCGGCGACCAGGCCGGAACCGAGGGCGGACTTCACCCACATTCTTTTGTCAAACATTCTCTCTCCTCCTAAGTGTGAAACAAATGGGACAACAAACATCGGATCATTAGCCGCGGCCGGGTCTGCCTCCCCGGCATACGGCACGAGGTCGAAATCGATCATCATCCACGCGGACGTTTCGTCGTATGACGCCGTTTGCGGGCCATCGTCTCGGTATTTCGGTGCGGCGGGCGGCATGACGTTCGGTATCCTGTCCGAGTCGGTTCGCGGCCGTGCCGGGAACCCTGCCATGCGTCAACCCATCCACGAAACACCGTCCGGGGTCAGACCCCGCGTAGTTCGAGAGGGTAGGTCTCATGCACGGGCGTATGCTCGCCATGGACCTGTCGCAGGAGCAGGTTCGCGATATCGGCACCGATCTGTTCGGGCGTCAAAGTCGTATGCAAATGCGGCAGCCCCGGGTCGCTGTGACCGGGCCTGCGGTAAAAAGCCAGCAGCGCTAGGGGGTGCTCCACCTTGCTCTTGGGGGCTTTTGCCATTGTTTTCTTCACGACGCCCGCCAAAAACTCGGTCGCGCAGACGACCCCGGTCGTCACGCCCGGTTTGGCTTGAAGCGCCTTACTCAGTTCCACGTCAACCAGTTCTTCATCCTGGGGCATGCAACGCAGCAGCAGCCCCCCGACATCCAGGCCCGCCAGGCCGATCTCCCGGTGGATCGCGTCGAGGAACAGGTGGTCGCCCGCGTGCAACCGTTCACGCATCAGGATCAAAAGCCGTTTGCATCCGCGCTTGCGAACCAGATAGTCCACGAGCAACTCCGCTTCGCGGTCGTGGTCGCGGTCGATCGAACACAGCGGATCAACAGACGGGTAGGGCGTGCCGTGTACCACCGCTGGGCAGCCGCTTTGTGTGATAATCCGTTGGGTGATCAGCGAAGCACGGACAAGAACGAACGCCTCCTGGCCGTCGGATTTGAGCACCTGACCGACGAGGTCTTCCACATAAGGACGTTCTTCGTTGCTGGGCAGGAAGTTGAACTGGATGCCGACGCGCGGCATTTCGCCCTGGATGCCCATGACCACGCCGTCAGCGAGCACGCCTTCGGACTTGAAATAGTCTTCGCGTACCAAAAGATGGATGCGGTCGATGCCGGTGGCCTTTGGAGCGATGTCCGGGTCCTCGGCGATGACCGTGCCCAGGCGTTGTTTGCGCGTGACGACACGTCGCTTAGCGAGCAGCTGCAAGGCGCGGTTCGCCGCATGCGTGCTGACCTGGAACTGACGGGCGGCGTCGGCGGAGTTGAGGTACTGGTCCCCGGGCTTGAGTGCACGGTGTTCGATGTCCGCGCGGATCCGCGCGGCCAGTTCCACGATGTTGTTGGATGGGCTATTTCCTGACATCTGAACATAGTATAGATCAATTATTTTCTGGTTGCAAGATGTATTTCTGCAATAAATGGGCTTGTATCGTCGTTTTTTGACGATTCGACTCCCCATCTCGAGGGCTGGATGCCGGCTTTGGCTAGCTGTAGGCGCCGGCTTTACAGACATAAATGTCTATAAAATAGCTATTAATTGACGATTTTGGCTTTCCGATTGATTGGGCGATCCATGATTGATGGCCGACAAGCGGGCCGCTAAATATTTTTTATAATACAAGAAATATCTATTGACATAAAGGGCTGTACGGTTATATTTAGTTTGTAAGGTCTTAGGGGTTGGTGATGTGGGGTGTCCGTTCATCCAACTCCGCCCGTCGATAGCGCGGGTGCCACGCCGGGTCTAAATGGAGGGCTTCTCGCAAGCGTTTTATAGACATGCTGTAAGGGTGCCGCCGGCATGGGGTGCCCCTTGCAGATTCACGCCGCCTCACGGCGGAGCACTTTGAAAGCATTTGGAGGAACACATGCTCAGAGAGAAATCGATAGCCAGGCGTAAAAGTATGATGCTGGCGGCCGTGCCTTGCGGCTTGTTGGCGTTTGGTCTTGGTGCCCAGTCGGCACAGGCGGGCAATTATAAGGATGTGATCGCCAGCCAGAACCCGCTGCTGTTCTTTGAGTTCAACGATGCCGGTCCCGGGCCGATCAGCCCGCTGCCCGCCGCGATCGACAATATCGATGCCATCATGGGACCGGACCTGTATGTAAACAGTTCTAATGCCGGCGCGAACATTACCTACGGTGTGACGGGCTTGAGGCCCAGCGACGGGTTCCTCGGTTTCGACGCCTCGAACAACGCATTCAATTTCAATACGTCCGGTTCCGGCAGCGTCGTGACCACGCTGTTCAACGAAGACCCGCTGAACACGGATACGACCCACAACCCCATGACCATGGCCGGCAGCTCGGTGTCCATGTGGTTCAAGTCGACGGCGCCGAGCGTGGACGGCGACTTCGCGGGCGTGCTCTGGCGCGGCGATGAAGGCAGCGGCCACAACCTCAACCTGCGTCTGTTTGACCTGCCCAGCGGCAACGGGATCCTCATGCTCAACCTGGAAGAGGGCGAGTTTATCACGATCTCCAACGGCACCGACGGCTCGGTCGACTATTCCGACGGCCAGTGGCACCACGTCGCGGCGACCTGGACCTACGACATGGGCCTGGACAGCGGGATGCTCAATGTTTACGTCGACGGCGGCACCTTGGGTGGTGGTGAGCAGGTTTCCACCGCGTTCAACAGCATCTCTTACCCGCAGATCCTTCAGGAATCCGATCCGGTCAATAACCCCGGCGTGTTTGACGACGTCATGGACTTCGACTTCCGCAACCGTATCGGCAAGGGCCGCGTCAACGCACACCGTTACAACGGTGATATGGATGAGGTCGGCACCTGGAACCGCGCACTGACGCCCCAGGAAATCGCGGACCAGTACGCCGCGGCTTTCATCGAGGGTAGCGTCTCTCTCGTCGGCGACCTTGACGGTGACGGATTCGTCGGCATCGCCGACCTGAATCTCGTCCTGGGCAACTGGAACGCGAACGTCACCCCCGGCGATAACCTGTCCGGTGACCCGTCCGGCGACGGCTTCGTCGGTATCGAAGATCTCAACGCCGTGCTGGGCAACTGGAACGCCGGCACGCCCCCGACCGCCAACGCGGTCCCCGAGCCGGCGTCCCTGGCGCTGATCGGGATGGGTGGCTTCGCACTCCTGCGTCGTAAGCACTAATTAGAATCATGGTCGCATGGCGGAGGGGTAACGGCCTCCAAAGTGTGTACCCGATGTACCTGACGTATTAAACACTGAACGCGGGCGCCCCTCCCAGGCGCCCGCATTTTTTTACCACCCCATCTCCGTGCAGCGATCACGGGTGATAACATCAGGAGACATGGGACATGGCGACTCAAACCGCAGACAGCATCTGTGTCCGAGAGGATGAGTTGGATCGCCTGCTTGACCTCATCGAGGATAGAGTTGATCCGGAACATTGTGAGCGGGTTGATGAACGCTACCGCAGGGCGTTGGCTTGTGAGACTGTGGACCGACCTCCGCTGGTTGTTCGGCTGCCTTTCAGCGCTTCGATGTCGTTGCCCGAACCGTTTGATCGTTTCACGGCCTACCCATACCACCTCGCATTCCGTGACCCGGTTGCGATGATGCATAACGAGCTGCTGGCATCTGTCGTGCCCGGCGTGCTTTTGCGTGATGACAGCCCGCTGCTTATCCGTAACAACCACGGGATCATCCAGACGGCCTCCCTGCTGGGCGGGCACTGGGAGCAGCACGGCGACAACCCGCCCTGGGTCAAGCCTTTCGGCACGGGGCCCGAAGTCGAATCGATCGCGGATAAAGGCTTTGAGTTGGACCTTGAAACCGGCGGAGTTTTGGAGCGTTCTTTCGAGACACTTGGGCTGTACCACCGGAAGCTGAAGGATTACCCCAAAGCCCGTCGTGCGATCCAGATCGCGATGCCCGACCTTCAGGGGCCGTTGGACACAGCGGACTTGCTCTGGGGCAGTGATATTTTTATCGCTTTCTACGAGCAGCCGGACCTGGTCTCGCGATTCCTGAGCCGTATCGTCGACGCGATGCTGGCGGTGGAGCCGAAGTTCCGCGCGTTTGCGACCGACCGGCTCGATCCCATCGCCACGGCCCAGCACGCCTGGTTACTCCCGGGCCGGCTGCTGATCCGGGATGATTCCGCCATCATGATCTCCGCCGAGATGTATGCCGAGCACGTCCGCCCGCATGACGGCAGGCTGCTCGAAGCGGTCGGCGGCGGGACGCTGCACTTCTGCGGCGACGGCAGGCACCTCATCGACGTGATGATCGCCACCCCCGGGATGATGGGCTTTGACCTCGGGCAGCCGTGGATGATGGACGTGCCGGAAATCTATGCCAAGACCATGGCCGCCTCTATCCCCTTCGCCAATCACCAGCCCGGACGGGAAGACCTCATCAGCGGTAAGGCCCGCGCGGATTATCCAACCGGCGTTGTGCTTGTGTACGAATCCAGGGACATCGCAGACGCGATGGAAGTCGTGAATGGCTATCAGAAGGCGTAGGTTGTGTGTCAGACGCCGTGCAATCAGTAAACGATCAGAGGTAAATCAGCATGAATAGGACCCGATTTGTTGTAACACCTAAACCACCGGTACGGCCGATCCTTTCGGCGGCGCTCGTCGTGCTGTGTACCACCGTGTTGTGCCTTGCCGGCAATCTGGAGGTTTCTCCGGTCATCAGTGACGGGATGGTTCTTCAGCGAGGTGTTGCCGTCCCGATATGGGGAACGGCCGACCCGGACGAAGTGGTCAATGTCGCTTTTGCCGGACAAACCCACGAAGCCAAAGCCGATGAGCACGGCCGATGGCGGATCGAACTGGACCCGATGCTGGCCGACGCCACCGGCCGGGACATGACAATAAGCAGCGGCGATCAGGCCATCACACTGACCGATGTGCTTGTCGGCGAGGTCTGGGTCTGCGCCGGGCAATCGAACATGGCCTGGCCGTTGGAGAAAACGCCCGATGGTGAAGAGCAAGCCGCGTCGAGCGTATCACTTACAACCTTAAGGCTGTTCGACCCACAGCAAGTCGTCGATGGTGGGCCCAAAGACTGGCCGATGGAAACGGTCCGCTCCTTGTCGCCCGACACGTTTTACCAACAGGACGGCTGGGAACACTGCGACGAAGTATCTTCCAGGCGATTCTCCGCGATTGGGTTCTACTTCGGGAAAATGCTTAACGAGAAATTAGGTGTTCCGATCGGCCTGATCGACGTCGCGGTGGGGGGCACGCCGGTCCAGGCGTGGGTCCCGCGTCAGCAGATACTGGATGACCCCGATCTGCGGGAGCTTGATGAATCCTTCACCAATAGCGAATTGGCTGATTCGTTTATCAATCAGCGGCCGAGCGAGCAATGGAAACTCTGGATCGACGCCGGCCGGCCGGAGCCGATGCCCGAGCATTATTACCGCTGCGGTTTCATGTATAGCGTGGGCATCGAGCCCTATGCCGGGCTCCCGGTCGCGGGGATCATCTGGTATCAGGGCGAATCGAACGTCGAGAATATCGAGCTGCACGATCGGCTGTTCCCGATGGCCGTTGCGGCGTGGCGTGATAGCTTCGGCCGGGGTGACCTGCCGGTATTCTGGGCGCAGTTGCCGGGCTTCAGCCGGTATGCCTGGCCGGAGTTCCGTGAGGACCAGGCAAGACTTACGCGGATCGACAACACCGGCATGGCCGTGACCATCGACCTGGGCGACCCGACGAATATCCACCCGCGCGTCAAGCAGCCGGTCGGCGAGCGCTTCGCGCGGCTGGCTTTGAATCGTGTGTACGGCCAACCCGTAGCCGACAGCGGCCCGACCCCAAGCGCAGTTACCCGCGACGGCGGGGCGTTGCGGATCAGCTTTGATCACGCCGCGGAGGGCCTGGAACTGCGCGATTCTACCGACGGGCAAAGCGGTTTCTGGGTGGCCGGCGAGGACCGCCGCTTCGCCAGGGCCTCGGCGCGTGTGGTAGATGGCGAAATCATCGTCACTAGTGACCTCGTGCCCGAACCCGTGGCGGTGCGTTACGCGTGGGAACCGTTCCCGCCGGTGACGCTTTTTAACAGCGAGGGCCTGCCCGCCGCGCCGTTCCGCTCAGATGACTGGCCCGACATCCGCGTCGCCTGCGTCGGCGACAGCATCACCTTCGGGATGGGCACGAGCAACGCGAACCTCTACAGCTACCCGGCCCAGCTCGAACAACGCATCGGGCCCCTGTTCGACGTGCGGAACTACGGCGTCTCCGGCTCGACCGTCGTCAACGGATTCGTCCTCAAGGGCTGGGACCGTGGCTACGCACGTCAGCTCCCGTACCGCCAGTCCCTCGTGCATAACCCCGACGTCGTCGTGATCAATCTCGGCATCAACGATGTCAACGAGGATCCCTTCGACGCGGATCAGTTTGTCCGTGACTATGTCGCGCTCATCGATTCATACCGCTCACTACCTAGCCAACCCCGGGTGTTGATCTGGGGCCGGCTCGCGCCGATCTTCGAGGGCCACCGTTTCCACGGCCACCCCCGGCTTGAGATGATCCGTGACGCGATCGATCGTGTCGTGGCGGAAACCGGCGTGGCGACGATCGATATGGCCTCACCCCTGGCCGATCAGGGCCAGCATTTCGCCGACAAGATCCACCCCGATGATGAGGCCGCGGGGATGATCGCGCAGGCCGTGCTGCATGCGCTGTCTGACGCGGGATTGCCGACGGCGTTGACAGAATAACCACGATAAAAACCGTGGTCAGTATCTAAGCATGTTGCGGCAGCTTAATACTTACATCAAACCATTTACAGGGCGACAAATCAGTGAATATCTATAAATTCCGGCGCAAGCACGATGATATGTATATGTCTAAGCGTAGCGCCGGCACGCAATACAAGGTTCGATCGGCTGCTGTGATGCTCGCGGTCATCGCGTGCGTGTTATACCCGCATACGGTGTTTGCTAGCGATTCACCGGATTACGGGAGCCGTGAAGAAGTCATCGCGCAATGCCTGCAGGTCCAACGCCATTTCCTGGCAAAGTATACGCATGATGCCGGCCCGCTGGTCATCAAGCCGGTCGCCGTGCCTTACGGCGACGACCTTAAAGGTAATAACAGCCACTTCGGCTGGCCCGTCGCGACCAAGGCGGGCGATGCGCTGATCGTCGTATTTCTCCGGCAGCCCCAACACGCTCCACGCTGGGGGATACAGAAACAGAAAGACGAATACCTAAGCAAGGCAATGATGACACGCTCGGTCGATGGCGGGCAAACATGGTCCAAGCCCGTCGATATGCGCGAGTTTATCAAGACCCCGACCGAGGGCTGCCGCCTGGGGTTCGGCAGCGGCATGGTCACTCGCAGCAACGGCGAGGTTGTGCTCGTCTCGCCTTATGGTGTGTTCACATCCAACGATCAAGGCGCTACGTGGCAACACATCCCCGGTGCATACGGCCAGGACGACCTGCCCGGCCCCGTCGCGAACAACGGGCCGAAGCTTATCGAACACCCCGAGTACGGCCTGGTCAGCTTCGGGCACGGTAAAGCCGAAGAACTGCTGGTCCGTTACTCCAAGGACGGCGGCCACAACTGGGACCAGATCACCTACAAATTGCCAGAGCAATGGGCGCAGCCGATTGAGCCGACAGTGATCCTGCACAACGGCGCGATGATCATGGTTGCGCGGTGTCACGGTGAAGCAAGCTTCGAGCCCGAACGCAAGACATGGCGTTACATGCAGGCTTATTCCGCCGATGGCTGGCTTCCGCTGGTGCCCGCGCTGACAACCATGCGCGTGACCGATATCCGAGATGAGGTCAATGTTTCGGGTTACGGCGCTTTCTCACAGGATACGGTCGCGCTCGATTTTAACCCGGTGACCAAACGATTCGAAGCCGTATGCACCAACCGCAACGGCGGCGGGCAGGGCCGAGAGCAGCAGCGCATGCGGATGACGCTTAACCTCTGGAGTATCGACCCGGATGACTTCGCCGCAGGCACCGGGGAGTGGCGCTTCGAGGGCACGCTCCTGACACGCGGCGGGACAATGATGACCGGTGCGGACGGCATGCACCCCGGCGGGGCGGTAATTGATGAAGCGGCCGGCGTTCAGCACCTCTTCGTCTACCTGGGTAGCCACCTCGGCCCCGCGTCGATCTTCCGCATCACACGCACGCTGGACACCCCAAAACTCGTTGAATGGCTTAAGCAGTACCCCGAGTAGACTTCATAGCCACCCACAATGTTTTGCCTTTTCTTTTGTCTTGTATGACAGTTGTTTCACACTAACTATCAGGATGTATTTAAATCATGGACCCATTAACGGCTGATCGGATACGGGGCACCTGGGGCACGCTGCTCCTGCCTATCGACGACAACGACGCGATTGACTTCGCCAGGCTCAGCGATGAGATCGATTACCTGATCGATATCGGGGTGGACGGCATCTACTCCAACGGTTCCGCCGGCGAGCTGCACAATCAGGATGAAGACGAGTTCGACCACATCAGCTCGATGCTTTCGGGAAAATGTGAGAGCGCCGGTGTCGATTACCAGCTAGGCGCCAGCCACATGGACCCGCGGATCAGTTTAAGCCGTGCCCGCCGTGCGGCGGCCTACAAACCGGGTGCGATCCAGGTCATCCTGCCCGACTGGGTGCCATGTAGCCTCGCTGAAGCGGGAGATTTCCTGTTGCGCATCGCCGAGACGGTTGCCCCCGTCGGCCTGGTCCTCTACCTGCCCGGCCACGCCAAGCGGGCGCAGAGCGTCGAAAACATCGGCAAGCTTGCGCAACGCGTCCCGTCAATTGTCGGCCTGAAGGTCCTCGGCGGCGACAAAGCATGGTACGAATCCATGCGTCAGCATGCGCCTCACCTGTCCGTCTTCATCCCCGGGCACGACCTCGCCTCCGGGACACAGCTCGGCGCGCACGGGTCCTACAGCAATGTCGCCTGCCTCTCGCCCGGCGGCGCGATGCGCTGGCAAAAATTGATGCAGATGGATATGCCCGCCGCGCTTGAGTTAGAGGGGCGTATCAAAAAGTTCATGGTCGAGCACATCGTGCCGTACCGCGACCAGCAGGGCCACAGCAACACCGCGCTGGACAAGCTGCTTGCCGCCGTCGGCGGGTGGGGCGAGGTCGGCACGCGTCTGCGCTGGCCATACCGCGGCGTGCCCGCCCCCGAGGCCGACAAGCTCGGGCCGATCGCCAGGCATATGCTGCCCGAGTTGTTCGCAGACTAACGGCCGGCGCGGGGGGATGGCGTCGCTAGTGTGAATGTTGATGGCGGTTATACGGCAGGCATTAATAAAATCATCATAACCATACAGATGATTTTATTTCTTTATAATGCGTTACATACAGCACTAATAGCCGGTGTATGCATGATATGGAGTAAATAAATTAGATAATATCTTGATTTTATAGAAATTTATGATAGCTTCACGATCCATGAAACACCGGCCCGGTTACGCATCGAGCATCATGCAGCTGGCGCAGCGGATCGAATCCGATATCCGTCGGCGTGATCTGGCCGACGGCGTCCGCTACCTCAACGCCAGCGAGGCCGCCAAGCGTTTCCGTGTTAGCACCAACTCGGCCAACCGGGCGCTGCAGTTGCTGGCCAGGAAACAAGTCGTCACCCGTCGGCAGCGCGCGGGCACGTTTATCAACCACGCGCTGCGGGATAGTGGGGGAGTGCGACAGATCGGACGCATCCACCTGCTCGTGCAGGAACGCTACCTCAAGGAGGAAGGCGTTCTGACCGACGGCATCGTCCTGGGTATTCAGGGCGCACTGCCCGGCGCGACCATCGAGTTCAACTTCATCCCCGCCGACGGCGAAGACGATTTCCTTGCATCGCTCATCGCGGAA
Source organism: Phycisphaerales bacterium (assembly GCA_041402025.1). GTDB lineage: Bacteria > Planctomycetota > Phycisphaerae > Phycisphaerales > Phycisphaeraceae > JAJRRS01. The sequence goes on from JAWKTA010000012.1 coordinate 61,561, forward strand.
GCTGTTGAAGCTGAATCACCCCACGCGTTCGTCCTGGTGCGTACTTCCTTGCTTTGTCAGCGGATGGTCGCGCAGTCCGGCTTGCCCGCCGTGGTTCACGGCACTGCGTACCCGAGCGTTAGTCGCATCAACTCGCTTGACCGTGACTGGGAGCAGGCCGCCGCCCTGGCTGTGGCTTATCTCGTCGAAGCAAAGTGCAGGCACTATCTGATCCTGGCACGGGAGACCAGCTCGCCGGGCCTGCACAGGTCGATCGACGCGATCCGGAAACAGCTCGAAGCCGTGGGCGTCACCCAGACGCAATGTATCGTCCGTTCGCTCCCCGCCGACGATCAGCTTGTCGCCGCGGAGATCGACGAGGTGTGTATAGATAATCGGGGCAAGAAACTCGGTGTCATCGGCCTGTCCGAGCCGCTTTGCGAATCGGCCCTTCGGCACCTGCGATCAGGTGCCAAACACATGGCGGTGCATGAGGTGGTTTCCTCGATCCATTACAAGCGATCGGGCCGCCCCGAACCCGATTACCCGCACCTGATGCCGGAAGGGTCCGCGGAGCAGATGGGCGCCGATATCGGGCGCATCCTCGTGGAAGCGGGGCGGTCGGGTGAAAAAGTCGCGCACATGCGTTACCCGATGCGTCTGGTGTGCCCCGGGTGCTCCGGGGGGTGATTGTGTTTCATACATGGCTTCTCAACCGTAGTTCCGAACCCTGACTTAAAACGGCTTATCAGCACAATGAAGATCCGTTCAATCCGTTGCATCCTGCTAAGCGCTCCTTATGCCACGCCCGGCGACGACGAGGTGCGTCTTCACCTGCGCACCGGGTTGCGCTCCGCGTCGCTGATCCGAGTCGAAACATGCTGCGGCGCGTTCGGTATCGGTGAGACCTACGCCGGTGTGTATGCGCCCCAAGCGGTCAAAGGCCTTGTCGAACAATTCGAGGGCGACCTGTTGGGCGTCGACCCGCTGGATATCCAGGCCGTCTGGGAGCGGGCCCACCTCGCCAGCCGCTACTGGGGCCGATTTGGTTTAAGCCAGAGCGTCATCGGCGGTATCGAGATGGCGCTCTGGGACCTTAAGGGCAGGGCTGAGAACAAACCCGTTCACGAGCTACTAGGCGGCCCGTGCCATGCGGCGTTGCCCGTCTACGCGAGCGGCGGCAATACCAAGCCCGAGCCGGAGCTGCGTGAGGAGATGGCGGGCTATCTCGCGCAGGGCTTCAAGGCCGTAAAGATCCGCATCAATAACATGCCCGAGCTTGACCGGATCGTAGACAAGGTGCGCATCTGCCGTGAAGCGCTCGGTGATGACTGTGCGATGGCGGTCGATGCGGCGCAGGGCCTGGCGATCAAGCCGTGGGACGTGGCTTACGCATTGAAGGTCGCGCGTGCGATCGAGCCTTACAACATCCTCTGGCTGGAAGAGCCGGCCGCGGTAAACGACATCAAATCCTATGCCGCGATCCGCAAGGATAGCCCGATCACGGTTGCCGGCGGTGAAACGGCGACGAGCATCCACGAGGCACGGGCGTACATCGATGAGCATGCGCTGGACCTCTTCCAGCCGGACGCTTCGCTGATCGGCGGGGTCGGGGTGTTGCGGACCGTCGCCGACCTTTGCTGGGAAAAACAAATCCCGATCGCGGTCCATGCCTGGAGCGGCGGCGTCGGGATGATGGGTAATTACCACGGCGCGTTCGCCTCGCCGGGCTGTCAGATCCTCGAGATGCCGTGCGTGCCGAACCCGCTGCGTGACGGCTTGCTCGTTGAAACCCACAAGATCGTGGACGGCCGGATCAAGGCGCCGACCGCTCCCGGTTTGGGCGTAACGCTGCCCGATGACCTGGAAGCCCGCTTCCCATACAAGCCGGGGACACATTACAAAGTCCTTGGCGCTTACGAATAGGACGACGCACTTTGCAAACGATATTAATCGCGGTAAATGAGTTTACGGACGCCCACGTCGAACGAATCAATCATGCGGCGGCCGGATGGGCCAAGATTATCCGCATCGATCAATCCGCCGACCAATCGGTCTACGATGACGCATTGAATAAGGCGGATATCGTTGTCGGCTGGCCGCGTGCTCAGAGCTTGCTTCATTCCCCCGTCCGGTTTTTGCAGCTCTGCAGCGCCGGTTACGACCCGTACCTGGGGATATCGCTCGATAAGAAGGAAGGCTTCGTCCTGTGCAACAGCCGGGGCGTGTTCTCCGTACCGGCCGCCGAGCAGACGATCGCCATGATGCTGGCGCTGACGCGCCGGTTCTGCCTGCATATCCGCGAACAGCCGCAACACATCTGGCGGCGGGCGGGGGAATACCGGATCGTGGACGGCACGACCATGTGCGTTGTCGGGATGGGTTCGATCGGGCACGCGATCGCCGAACGTTGCGCCGGACTGAATATGAAAGTGATCGGCGTCACGCGGACAGGCAAAGAAGAAGTGAAGCCGCCGCTGTCAAAGGTCTTCGCGATCGATGCCCTGGGCGATGCGCTGGCGCTCGCCGATCACGTCGTGCTGAGCATACCCTCAAGCCCGCAGACCGACGGCCTGTTCGATGAAGCGATGTTCCGCCGGATGAAGCAGGGCTCGTGTTTCTATAACGTCGGCAGGGGCAGCCTGGTCGTGGAGGCGGACCTTGTCAAGGTGATCAAGGAAGGCCATCTCTGGGGCGCGGGCCTGGACGTATTTGCGACCGAACCGCTGCCAAAGGACAGCCCGCTCTGGGATATGGAAAACGTGGTGATCGCGCCACACTCCGGCGGCCGTTACGTCCAGGAGTTCGACAGCCTATGCGAGTTGTTCGTCGGCAACCTCGAGCGTTACCAAAAGGGCGAACAGCTGGTCAACCGTATCGACCTGAGCAGAATCCGTTAAGCCGTTCAAGGGCTTGTGGGCTAAACATCCCAACAACGTTATCTACAACCATAATCACCCAGCGAATAACCACTCACTTAGAGGAGCAGCGACATGTCATCATGGCAACAAGCAACATGCGGCCTGTATCACCAAATCATCACCGTTGTAGGCGTTGTCTGTCTAGTTGCCTGCTGCACCGGCGCGGATGCACAGACGGACGGTGGCGGACAACCAGACGCGCAGACGCCGTTCTTTGATGTCGTCGATATCTTCAACGCGGGTGACGCCGGCTACAACACATACCGCATCCCCGCTCTTTCGGTCGCGCCGGACGGCACGCTCATCGCGCTCTGCGCCGGCCGGTACGACGGTCACGGCGACTGGGTCAACATCGACACGTGGATCCGCCGCAGCATGGATGGCGGCAAGACCTGGACCGAGCCGATGATCGTCACCGACGACGGCCTGAACCTCGTCGAGAACGCCACCATGATCGTCGATCACAAGACCGGCGAGGTCCACCTGCTCTACCAGATCCTGTACCAGCGGGCCTACCACAAGGTCAGCAAGGATAACGGCGCGACCTGGTCGCCGCCGAAGGAAATCACGTATGTGTTTGATGCGTTCAAGCAGCGTGAAAATTACGCGACTGAAGTCCTGGCGATGGGGCCGGGCCACGGCATCGTGCTTGATAACGGTCGATACGTAGTTCCCGTCTGGCTTTCGACGAGCCACGCGCACAGGCCGTCGATCATCACCACGATCTACAGCGACGACCAGGGCAAGACCTGGCTGGCTGGGGAGGTCATCGCGGACAACACCGAGGAGCACCCCAACCCCAGCGAGCACGTCCTGATCCAGCTCGAAGACGGCCGGGTCATGTCCAACATCCGCTGCGAATCCAAGAAGTATCGCCGGCTGATTTCTTACAGCAAGGACGGCGCGACCGGCTGGAGTAAGCCGAAGTTCCATGATGAACTCTTTGACCCGATCTGCTTCGCAAGCATGCGCCGCCTGTCCGGCTCCGCCAACGGGGGTAAGAGCCGTATCCTCTTTGTAAACCCCGACAGCGAAGTGTTCCCCGAGGTCGTCCTGAAGTGGGGCGCTCGCCAGCGGCGCAACCTGACGGTGCGTCTGAGCTACGACGACGGCCAAACCTGGCCCGTATCCAAGGTGATCGAGGTCGGCCGGAGCGGTTACAACGACATCGCGGTTGCGCCCGACGGGACCATCTACTGCATGTTCGAGCGTGGCGGCCTGTCGGACAAGCTCGGTGCGTTCGCGCCGTCCAGGATGTCCGTGGCTCGATTTAACACCGCCTGGCTGACCGACGGCGCGGACCATTACGACGGGAAATGAATCTGCATTTACTGCAATGCGTCAGGTCCATGCCGGACACTTGGAGCAAATAATGATGACAAAACATTCGTTCGGGTGGGTCTGTGCCATCCTGTCGGTGTGGACAGTTACGCTGTCTGTCACCGCAAAAACACCCGAGAGGATCCAGCCAGCCACCTTCTGGCCGTTCGAGCGGTGCGAGAACAACACCACGGTCCTCGACGCGATGCGGTCCGGGCACAACGGCCAACTCATCGGCGCGACCGTCGTCGATGCGGGCTATTCGGGGCGGGCGCTATCGTTTGACGGCATCGACGACTCGGTGGTCATCGACAACTCAGACGACCTGCTGACAGGAGACACCTGGAGCGTGTCGTTCTGGTTCCGACGTTTCCCGCAGTCTCCCGGCGGGGAGAGCCGGTTGCGTGTGATGATGGCGGTCGGCGACGCGAGGAACTTCTCGATCAGCGCCGTACGGGGGGAGGTCGACGAGCTGTATGTCCGCATCAACGAATCGGACCGCGGCTTTGAGTTTCCCTTCGACATGGGCTGGCACCACGTGGTCGTGGTCCGGGACAGCGACAAGTTGCACGTCTATGTTGACCGCAAACCGCTCGGGTCGATCGATGCCGACACGATCACCCCGGCGCCGATGCACCTGGGCCACGACGGCACGGAGCCGCACCCTTCACGCCATTTCAACGGGCTGCTCGACGAGGTGCAGATATTCGATCGCGCGCTGACACCGATACAGATCGCGGGCATGTACGAGCTTGACCCGCCCGTCGTTTCCGTTCCGTTCATTGCCGGGAACTTCGGCGGTGATCCGCGCTATGGCCTGTTCCGCATCCCGGTTGTCATCACCGCGACTGACGGCACCGTCCTTGCCATCTCCGAAGGCCGAAGCGAATCCGGCGCCGACTACGGCAACATCGACCTTGTTCTCCGTCGCAGCACCGACCGCGGCCTCACATGGGAACCGCTTCAGGTGATCTGGGACGACGCGTTGAATACCTGCGGCAACCCGACGCCCGTGGTCGATCGCGACACCGGGCGCATCTGGATGATCGCATGCCACAGCCTGGAGAAAGACACACAGACCGTGCTGCAAACCGGCAACCCCGAGGGCGGCCGCACCGTCTGGAAGTTCTACAGCGACGACCACGGCAAAACATGGTCCACACCCGTCGAGATCACCGATCAGGTCAAGGACCCGGACTGGTTGTGGTACGCCACCGGCCCGGGCGTCGGCATCCAGCTTCAAAACGGCCGACTTGTTATCCCCGCCACACGCAACAAGGGCAGCGACGGCGGGAAATCCGCGATGTCGCACGTTATCTACAGCGATGACCACGGCGAAACCTGGCACCTGGAGGGTGAAGCAGGGGACCGCATCAGTGAAGCGCAGGTCGTTGAGCTTGCCGATGACAGATTGTTGCTTAGCGCACGACGCGTCGGCGATCGAGAAATGCTCATGTGCCAGGTCTACAGTAGTGACCGGGGCGCGACCTGGTCCGAAGTCCGTCAGCACCCGCAACTCATCTCACCCGGCGGTAATTTCGTCGGCTACAGCGGCGGCTGCCAGGCCAGCATGCTCCGCTACACCCGCGCCGATCAGCAGGACCGCAACCGCCTGATCTTCACCAATCCTGCCAACCAATACCCGTTCGGCGCTGAAGGCAGGGTCAAGATGACGATCCGCCTGTCGTACGACGAGGCCGAGAGCTGGCCGTTCGAGCGCCAGCTGCATTCGCGCTGGTCGGCGTACTCTTGCCTGACCGTGCTTGATGACCTGTCGATCGGTGCGCTCTATTCCTGGGGCGATACCAAGCGTTACCAGCGCATCATCTTCGAGCGGGTCAACCTCCCTTGGCTGACCAGCGGGTACGATCAAACGCCGAGCGTACCCATGCCGCCGGAATGGGTGCGTGCGGAAACTGATCGTGATGGCAAGATTACGGTGCGCTGGGCGCCGACCGCTCTGGCCGAGGGTTGGCGTATCTATCGTTACGTCGCCGGCGCGCCCGGGACCGCCGAACTCATCGCCGACCTGCCCGCAGACCGGGAGATGTACATAGATCAGTCGGCACCCGCGGCACGGGCCGTCTATTACCGCGCCGAGCCATACAACACGTTCGGCCGTCCCCCCTTCGTCCCGGTGACGAGCGTGCTACGGTCGGAATAGCCCTTGCCGTGTTCCCAAAGCATCGGGTCAAGGCGTGAAGGCACCAGTGCTGACGCTTTGATACGAATGATCGGGATAACGCACCAAGCCCGGCGTGCCTAATGACATGCGAATGGGCGATGAGGGACTCGAACCCACGACTTCTTCGGTGTAAACGAAGCGCTCTAGCCAACTGAGCTAATCGCCCGACCGGGGCATTATAGCGAGCGGAGCGGGTCAGGGGTGGGGCGGTTTACCGTGTTTTGCGGCGGAGCAGGGCGGTGCCTGTGACGGCGAGCAGGGCGAGGGTGCCGGGTTCGGGGGTTGTGGTTGAGGCACTACCGGGCGGGGTGCCGTTGTTCCAGTTGCCGAGCACGGCGTTGAGGTCTTCGATGCCGACGAACCCGTCACCGCTGGGGTCGCCCGCAGGTGAGCTGCCGGGGGTGACCGACTGATTCCACGCGGATAGTACGAGGTTGAGGTCTGCGATCCCGACGAAGCCGTCCATGTTCAGGTCGCCGGGGATACTGACGAAGACGGGGTTGAGGATGTAGTTGACGCCTGCGGTGCCGGGGAGCGGGTCGTCGCGGTCGAAGGCGTGCACAAGAATCCCGGGCAGGTCGAAGTAGCCGGCCGGGATCGTGCCGAAATACGCGTTCAGCGCATCGACGGACGCCTGTGAGCGTGCCCAGATACGTGTCTCGTTGCCTTCGGCGTCGCGTGCGATGTAATCTGTGTGTTTCTGGAATAATCCGCCGGCTGCCGACGTGCCGAAATAGAACAACTCGATGCCCTGCAATGCTACGTACCGGCTCTCCAGGCCTTCGGCTGTCGGGCTGTAGTCGTCAAAGTCCGGCGAAGTAGCGGGCGCGGGTTCGATGCTTGTCCCGATGGTCGGCGTGCTGACTTTTGTGGCCGGACCGGTCATTTCGGTCAGCTCGAACAGGCCTTGATAGCTTTGCGTGGTCGCGGTGAAGCTGATGACATCGCCCGTTGTGGCGCCGGCAAGGAAATCGTTGATCGTCACCCCGCCCGATGCCGCGAAGATCGCGACGGCCCGCGTGTCGTCCCGGAGCTGGATAATATTGTCACCGCCAAGCGACATCCGGGTCGGGTTGATGACCAGTGCTTCATCGATCGTCACGACCGACCCGATAGGCATCGCTGCCGCCTCGGCGAGTGTCATGGCGTTGGCACGCGTAGTGAAGCCCCCGATTGCACACAAACCCAAAGCACAAAACCCCCCGCACACGGCTGCAAATAGCCGCCCCGGCCTCCGGGCACCGATCGCGGCACGCTGGTTCATCGGTCGGGCCATCATTTGCGTACCCCCGTTTCACAGGTCATTAAAACCATATTATAAGCCACAATACGCGATTGTGAAGTGTTTTTGCCTGAACCTTGAAGAATCAACCCCCCACGGGCCGCCACGCACGCTACCGCCGCCGTTCGTACCGCTTGAACGTAAACGCATGCGCGTGCCGGGCGTCTGCTTCGTGGTGAACCTCGTCCGTGAGCGTCCACTGGTCAACATCAAACTCCGGGAACCACGCATCCCGCCGGGCTGGCGTGTACGACCGTCAGGTATTTTGCGCGTGTCCGCCATCGGCAAAGCCTCCCGGTACGCGCCCCTCACCCCCGCAGATAAAATCTCACCCCCGAAACAATGTCGCCCCCCGGAAACAGTGTCGGATACCGTTTTGCTTTTTGCTGAAAGCGCGACCGCCTCCGCCACATTTGCCGCCTTCTTCACCCCGGCCGGCACCGCGTAACCCGCATCACGTGTCAGAATAATATTCAACCGGTTCGGCAGCGGCTTGCATCCGATCGACTCAAACGTCTTGCGCCCCATCACCACCGTATGCCCGCTGGTCACGCACAAAATGCTTCATCTCGTCCGGCAACCTCCAAGGCAAACCCCATCCACTCCGATCACACGGTTCTCCCCCATCATGGCGATCAGACTCAGTAGGACGGTTAAAAAGCGTATGATTGATGATTTGAGATTTATGATTGCTAAAGTATTCCAGACCCCGTCAAGTCTCTTCCGACCCACACCCACACCCCACACCCCACACCCCACACCCCGCCCTCACACCACCGCCGCCTTGATGTGCGGGTGCGGGTCGTAATTCAATAGCTCAAAATCCTCGAACGTGAACCCGAAGATATCCTTCACCTCCGGGTTGATCCGCATCGTCGGCAGCGCGCGGACGCGCATCAACTGCTCCCGTGCCTGCTCCACGTGGTTGTTATAAAGTGCCATCACCGAGCGTATGGATCAACTCGCCGGGCTTGAGCCCGTCACCTGCGCCACCATCATCGTCAGCAGCGTAGCTCGCGATATTGAAAGGAAGCCCCAGGAAAATATCTACGCTCCGCTGGTAGAGCTGGCACGACAACTTCCCGTCCGCGACATAGAACTGGAACAGTGTGTGGCAGGGCGGTAGCATACATCTGCTCGATCTGCCCCACGTTCCACGCGCACACGATCATCCGCCTCGTCCGGCGTGTGCCAGTCTGGTCCACCACCTGCGTGATCTGGTCGACGTGCCGCCCCCGCCCGCGGGCCAGCTCCGCCACTGATACCCGTACACCGGCCCAAGCTCGCCGTCCCCGTCCGCCACTCGTCCCAAATCCGCACGTTGTTGTTCTTCAGGTACCGGATATTCGTCTCGCCCTTAAGAAACCACAACAGCTCATGGATGATCGACCGCAGGTTGCTTCTTCGTCGTGAGTACGGGAAGGCGGCTTCGCCAGCCGTCTCGAGGCTATTTCCGGGGGCCGATGCCCAGCAAATCGAACCGCATCTGGTGCCGAAGATAGACCGCGTCCCGGTGCCGGTGCGGTCGTCCTTGAGTGCCCGTGGTCAGGACGTGCTTTAGTAGATCGGGTATGCCTGCATGGGGGGATTGTAATCGCTGGCGAGCTTGTGTGTTCATACACGGCAAACCGATACCGAACACACCTGCCCGCGCTTGACCTAGCCCGCCCGACGTAGCAGTGCCAGCGAACTGACCAGCAGTAACCCGAAACCTGCGGGTTCGGGGATGGCCGCGTCTGCGGGTGGCGTGCCGGCGTTCCAGTTCCCTAAAACCGTATTCAGGTCTTCGATCCCTACGAAACCGTCGCCGGAAGGGTCACCAAGCATTATGTCGCCGGATGTGACATTCTGGTTCCAGTTACCCAGTACAATATTCAGATCGGCGATCCCGACGAAGCCGTCGCCGTCCAGATCTCCGGCTAATGTGACTTCGGGTACCACTTCTAGAACCCCCGCTTTAAGCAATACGATATTTCCATTAGTATCCGTAAAAAACTCGGGGGCCGCTGTAAGCGTATTAGAGAAATTGACTCTTCCCGCTCCGCTTGCTCCGCCGAAAGTCTGGACGGTTGATTGTGCGGCTACATCAAACACGATCGTGATCGATTCGCCGCTTTCGAGTGTGATATAACCGGTGCTCAAGCTGAATTGGAGCGGAGTGCCGATCGGGCCGGGAACAATAACATTCACCGACGATGTTAACAAGCTTGCACCGTTGAGCGCATTGGGGATGCTCTTGCCGAATAGATCTGATGCATTTAGCGGGTCACCTTCTGCATTTTCTTGCACGCCCAGGAAAAGCTCTGCGATGTCTTCTTCATGGTTATCGATGACCGCCTCAAAAGATTCAGTATCAAAAACGTAAATAGCTCCTAGTGCTCTCAATTGGCCGATTGGCAGGTCAAATGGTGCTTCTTCAAAACTACCATCGAGCAACGCGTTGACTCTGACCGTTACAGTTTCGGAGGATGTGTTGGTAAAGGGCATGAAAGATATGCCGCGGCCGGCAGCATCGCCTTCGGAACCGGACCCCCATGCCGTTGCGCCTGCGGTCATCGTCCCATCCTGATGAATCGAGCTTAGCCCGATCCCACCCCCGCCATGCATCTCAGCAGCAAAGATAAACGAATCATCACTAGGCGAGGCGGCGCTGATTAAGTGCCCTTCCATCCCGTCAGACACATTATCAAACTCACGATCAATGGCCATGCCCCTTGCCACGGTGCCGGCATATTTCAACGGATCGCCGCCGGGCAATGCGACGTCCCAATTCGACCCAAAATCCAATCGAGCCGAGACGATATTCTCGCTGACCCAGGAACTGACAGCATTGTATGTTTCGGTGTCTGGGTAATCATTAGGGTCTACTTGAATCGTGGCCTGCCCCTCCAGTTGTAACAGGAAATAGGAGTCCGGATATGCCCGGGGGTTGTATGTTTTCGGGAGAGCGTAATCCCCGTCGGGTAGAGCTGTTTTCCCATAATCATCAAAACCTAAGCCCGATACTTGGTAAACATAGGTACTCGGTTCTATCAATCGAATCGGCATCGAACTCACCGCCGGGAGGTTGTTGAAGCTGATAGGGAAATCAGGGTCTTGGAGCAGGTCGATGCTGGATGTTGTGGGGGAGGGGTTCGGGATGCTGAGGCTGCCGCTTGTTAATGAATAAAAATCCGTGCCGAAGGACACGGAGTCATATAAACTGTTCTGGGTTACATACGCGGTCGATGGGCTTTCACGCAATATTTTCGGGCCGTCTACAGGATCGATGATATTAAATTCGAAATAATCAATGTCGTATTCCCGTGTCCCGCTGGAGAATACATATGATGGCTCCAGATCCACTGAGGTGTCATAGGCAAAACTTCCCGTTAGCGTCTCGTTGGTTGAATAAAAATTCTCGACGCCCGCGAAGTTACTCCCGTTAAAATTGGTATTGCCGAGGTAAACCAGCTCGTCTGAACTCGTTGTCAAGACCAGCGCGGGTCCAGAGTTAAGACCTCCGTTTGTCGCCGTAAAATCAAAGACGGTCTGCCCATGTACGGTGGCGCACGGCGAAAGAGCAAAGAGGCTGATAAGGACGGGAACGCACGGGATGTGACGAATAATAGAATAAAATCTCACCGCAAAATATCCTTTTTGTAATCTCGCAACTTGATCATGAGCTTAACTCGGATGCGATTCGTTTGCTTGGGAATCCACATTGTTACTCGGTTTCCTAATTGTTGTACGATCGCCAGTGAGGGAACACCTACCTGCGGCATTTCGGCCCTATCAGCCCAAGTCTCCCATCTTAGCATTTGGCGAATGAATCCGATGCTGCTTTTTGCTGCCACTATAACCGAAACTTTACATATTAGACATAGTTTTGATAATATATTGTCTTATCAAGACGGCGCTCGGCACAGTCTCTGACCCCGCCGATTTACTCGACCGAAGGTCTCAAAACCCGGGCCCGAAAAAAATTTGCTGACACCGAACCTTGCCGGGCCTGCGTCTGCGTGGTCGGGTGCCGGGGAACACGGGGGCAAGCACGGCATCCGCGCACATGGTGTTCCTGCCTATATAGAAGGAGGTCGAAAATAAATATGAAGTCTGAAGCAGGAAGTATGAAGGCTGGTGATGGCGGATGGGCGATGTCGGATGGCGGATGGAGCGGGCGGGGTTGGGGCGCGGGGGGCGGACGGGCCGTGGCGGAGTTGTTGGGTTGCATTTGACTTGCCCACTTCAGCGTTCAGAAATCCGCCATCAGAAATCATCCATCAGCCTTCCCACCCGGGCCGGTATGATTTGGGGGCAGCTCTGTCGCCGAGCGCGATAGGTCATAAGCAAAACGACGACCAGGATCATGCGCACGGTGTGGGTTGGTCGGGCCAGTAAGCCGGGGTGGTCAGGACTTCCAGGGCGACCCGGAGGCTTCCGGGGGTACTTCCGTGGGCCGGGGGTGTTCCGGGGAGTTGCCCGGGGGGATGGGGCGGGTACACTGTCGGGCTTATGAGCGAATCGACCCTCCTGACCCTGGCGGACTCCGACCTGAACCAATACGCGGCGCTGGGCGTGCTGCTTTGCATGGCGATCATCTTCGGGGTGGCCAACCTCATCATCACCACGATCCTCGGCCCGGGGCGTAAGGGCGAGGTCAAGGGCATCGCTTACGAATCCGGCATGAACCCGATCGGCACGGCCCGTCGGCGGTTCAATGTCCGCTTCTACGTCGTCGCGATGACATTCCTCCTGTTCGACGTCGAGATCGTGTTCCTCTACCCCTGGGCGGTGACGTTCCCGAGCCTGGCGGGTAGCGAGGGCGACTCGCTCGCACCGCTGTTCCTGGCGCGGATGCTGTTCTTCATCCTCACGACGCTGATCGCGTTCGTCTACGCCTGGCGCAAGGGCGTCTTCCGCTACGACTGATCCCCCCCGGAATTTATTCACTCCGGCCCCTGGCCCCGACCCCCGGATCGTGTCGTGGGTTTTCGGGGAATTATCCGGGAACCAAACCCAACGGGTTAACCTGCGCCGCGATAAATCGCGTGGCTTGTATGCGCGCGAAAAAAGCCTCGCCGGTGGGGGGGGTCCAGGAGGAACGCCGGCGAGGCAAGGTTGTTTGAGTTGTCGAGGCGTATCAGCCGGGCTTCGGCCGCGTGGTAACAGGTGTATCGGTGCGGGCGCGACCATACCGGGCGGCGCTTACCGAAAACGTCAAAAAGTGCTTGAATAACAGTACCAAACCCGGCTAGCCGGGGCCGGTTAGCTTGCGAGATCCGTTCGAGATACGGGATGGCCTAACGTCAGGGCAGGCCCAGCGGGTCGTCGGCGGAGCTCTGCGCGTCGGGGCTGGGCTTGTTCGTGACCCGGCTGTAGGTGCCGTGGAATTTTTCGGCGATGGTCATGAGGACCTGCTGGGGGTCGCGGTCGAAGAACTGCATGACGTGGACCTTGTCGACCTTGCCGTCGATGAGCATTTCGATGCGGGCGAGCAGTTCGTCGATGTTTTCCTGCGAGGATTGCCTGCCGGTGAGGTTGTCGGTCAGGATGACCAGGTCATCGGGGCTGTATTGCAAAGCGCGTTGCAGGGCCTGGATCAGGTCGCCCTTACCCCAGGCGTTGACGTTGCCCTGGTCGGGTGCGACCCACTCGCGGACCTTGCGTTTGGTTTGTGTGTCGGCCCACTTCAACCCGACGGGGGGCACCTCGGTGACGCCGTCGGACCCGAAGAAGATGACGGTGAAGGCCTTGTCGCCGGTGAGTTCATCAACGGCACGGTTCATTTCTGACAGGACGAAGGGGAAGCTGTCGACCAGCGAGCCGGAGGCGTCGACGAGGTAGACGACTTTGCGTGCGCCGGCGTATTCGGCCTGGCCCGTGACGCGGTCGCCGGGCTTGTTCTGGGCGTCGATCGCGCCGGTGATCAGGTCCACCTCGGCCTTGGGGACCGGGGTATCTTCTTGAACAGGGGTTACCTGTGTGGTTTCGGGCTCCTTGATCGTGCCCAGGGCCGATCCAGTGTCGGGCGCGTTCTGCACAACGGGCGATTCGGTTTCTACCGGCGGCGCAAGAGTCAACGGTTTTTCAACAGGGGCTTGATCCGTGTTCTCGGGCGCGGCCTCGGGGGTAGGAGTCGGTTCCGGCGCGCGTGTGGCCTGCGGATCGGGTTTCGGCGGCGTGATCGGCTGCGGCTCAGGCTGCGGTTCTACCTGCGGCTTGGACTCTGCGGGGGCAGGTTCACTGGCTTCAGCGGGCTCTTGGGTTTCGGGTACGTCTGCTTCGGGTTGGGTGATGCCGGGGGCGATGTCCGCGAACGGATCGGGGAAAGACATCGGCGGCAGCGGCTCGCCTTCCGCGGGCGCTTGCCGGAGCGTCGGCGCGGGTTTCGGCGTGCTGGACGTGTCGCCTTGCTGCGTCTGCGGGGTTGGTGATTGCGTGCTGTGATCGGGGGACGTGGCGCTATCGGTCGGGCGTTCGGGTGTCGGAGAGGTGTCGCGCTCAACCGGCGGGGTTGTGCGCGTTGAAGTAGCGTTGGCGCGGCTGACGTAGTAGTTAAACCCGTACCAACCCGCGGCCCCGATTGCGCCCAACAACAGCAACACGCCCACGAGGGACTTCATCTTTGACCTGCGGTAGCCGGTGACGGCCTGCTCCTGCTCTTGCGGTGTCAGCAGCAGGCCCTTCTCCGCCTCGTTGACCTGTGCCGATGTTGAGATGAGCGCATCGTCATCGTCATCATCGGTTGCGTCCGCTTGCCCGGTTTCCTCGTCATCGAATTCCATCGAGGCGTCGGTGTCGTGGCTGGCGGAAGCGTGGTCATCCGCGTCGGGGTCGAAACCCATACCGGAATCGGACCCATCGACGAGGAAAGCATCGGGTGTCGAAGAATCGGTTTCAGGCTCGTCATCGAGGCTGGTCGCCAGACCACCGAGGACTTCGTCCACATCCTCAATGTCGTCGTCCGCGGGTGTTTCGTCGGCCTCAAGCTCGGCATCTATTTCGGCTTCGTCAGCACGTGGCTCTGTGCCGGTGGGGGCGTCGTTTTGCGCCTCACGCTCGTCCTGCCATTCCGAAGCGGGCCTGGCGGTCGCGAGGATGTCGATATCGATCAGGTCGTCTTTTTCGGGGGATGCGTCCGGATGTGCGAGTTCAACGGGCTCATCTTCGTCGTTTTGCGTCGGCTCGGGTTCGTCCGGTGTTTGCGCTATCTCGGGCGAGTCATCGGCGGGGTCATCCGCGGCCACGGCGTCCGCGTCATCATCGTAAGCCAGCCCACCGATCAGGGCGTCGAGGTCCAGGACGTTGTCGTCGATAGCGTCGGGCGCGTCCGTGGTGTGCGGATCGTCAGAGGTATCCTGGGTATCCGAAGTTTCCGGTGGAGTGTCGTCGGCGGGTAATGGTACGGCGGCTGAAGCCACTTCGGCCGGTGGCTCGGGCGGGGCTTGTGATTCGGCGGGGGGCTCGTTGGGTTGATCGGCATCACCATCCAGGCCCAGCACGGCGTCGAGGTCGAACGCATCATCCGGGGCCTGGGCCACGGCCGACTCTTCCGACTGATCGGGCTTATCGTCACCGAGTAGCGCATCGAGATCGATCAGGGCGTCATCGTCAGCGGTATCGGCTTTGGCAGCGGGTTTTTCGGCGGGTGGGGCGGGGCGGATGCCGGAGTCGCTCCGAGACGTTTCGGGAGATTCCGCCATATCATGCCCGTCGTCATCGAGCAGGTCGGCGGAAAGTCCTTCGGCCAGATCGACGCCTGCGCCGATGGCGGCGAGGTCATCGTGGCCGATGGCGGGTTCGGGCGTCGGGGCCTTGGGCTGAGGGGTGGGCGCGGGCAGGTTATTGATG
The DNA here is from genome assembly GCA_041402025.1 of Phycisphaerales bacterium. GTDB lineage: Bacteria > Planctomycetota > Phycisphaerae > Phycisphaerales > Phycisphaeraceae > JAJRRS01. The sequence goes on from JAWKTA010000012.1 coordinate 77,081, forward strand.
GCACTGACGCGGAACTGGTGCCTGCCGACGACCAGCCGGTCGCCGACTTCCAACTCGGTGATCTGCGTGATCCGTTGGCCGTTGACCCAGGTGCCGTTGGTCGAGCCCAGGTCTCGTATCAGCCAGGTGTTGTTCTGGAGGATGATCTCGGCGTGCCGGCGTGAGGTCTGGGCGTCGGTGAGCTTGATATTGGGCGCTTGACGGCCCATCAGCTCGGGCTGTTCGCCGGTAAGCTGAAACACGCGGCCTTTTTCCTGGCCGTTTAGAGCACTGAGCGTCAGCAATGGAATGCGGCCCTCGATACGGAAAAAAGACGGATAACCCAACCCAGCCCCCACAGACTGATAGACCCTAAATAGTACCCCATTCCCGGACCGGGGACCAGAAGAGTTGGTGGCTCAAGGCGTTTTGGGGATTATTCATAGAGGGTTATCGGAACCCCTGGGCCGAGGCCGGGATGCCTGGGGTCAGGCCGGGTTGCCGGGGGCGGATGACACGTTAGAATGCCCCCCGCACCGGATCGCACGGCTGCGAAGGCCCCTTCGTCTAGTCTGGTCTAGGACACCAGGTTTTCATCCTGGTAACACGGGTTCAAATCCCGTAGGGGTCATTTTCCGGCTCGGGACCGGGTCCGGAGCCGATACCCGCTCTTCGGGGCTGTAGAGCCTTAGTTCTGGGGGCGGGGGGAAACCGCATCGCATAATGCTTACAACCAACGCTTTCACCAGCGTTTGCTGCCCATTTCAATATAGATGAGCTATCCGCGTCTTGGCGTCACTGGCGGCTAACGGGTTACCGCGATAGCCTCTCGCCTGAAACCAGGATACCTCGTCTTTCCTTTTTAAGGACGCCCCATGTCGATGTCTCCCACACGCGGTCTGCCCAAGCTGGCGTTCGATACCCCCGCCTACTGCCTCGACCTGGACCGGTTCGAGGCGAACATCGCTTATATGGCCGACACGGTCCGGCAGGCCGGCAAACAGTGGCGGCCGCACTCCAAGGGGCATAAGTCACCGGCGATCGCGTGGAAACTCTTGCGCGCGGGCGCGATCGGTGTGACGTGTGCCAAGGTCTCCGAGGCCGAGGTGATGATCCAGGCGGGGATCGAAGATGTGCTGATCGCCAACGTGATCGCGGGCGAGATCAAGTGCGAACGGCTGGCGAGCCTGTGTCGGTGGGGCCGGCCGATCATCTGCTGTGACCATATCGATCAGGCGGGTCCGATCGATGCCGCTTGCCGTCGGCAGGGCGTGCGCTGCCGGGTGCTGGTGGATATCAACATCGGGATGAACCGGACCGGCATCAACCCCGACGACGCGATCGGGCTCGCGCAGGCCATCGAAAAGATGCAGGGCCTGGAGTTGGTCGGCATCATGGGATACGAAGGCCACCTGATGGAGGTCCCCGACCAGGATGAAAAACGAACGAAGGTACGAGACGCCCTTGCCGTTCTGGACTCGGTAAGTGACCGATTCCGCAAACACGGGTTGAATTGCGAGATCGTCAGTGCCGGCGGCTCCGGGTCGCTGGCGTTCAGCAAGCAGGCGCAGGCGATAACGGAACTGCAATCCGGCGGGGGGATCTTCGGTGATCCGTATTACGTCAACACCTGTAAGCAGCCCGGCCTGCAATCGGCGCTATCTATCCTCGCTACGGTTTCCAGCCGGCCCGCGCCCGATCGTGCCGTCCTAGATTCGGGGCGCAAGACCCTCCACCCGGACACGCACCCGCTGAGCCTCAAGGGCCTGCCCGACGCGGCGATTGTCTCCGTCAATGCCGAGCACTGCGTCCTGAAACTGGGCCCGGAATCACAACGCCTGAAGATCGGCGACAAGGTGGAACTGGTCGTAGGTTACGCCGATTTTACGACGATCCTGCACGAGGCGATTTACGGTTTCCGTGGCGACAAGCTGGAAGTCGTCTTGCCGACCCTGGGGCGCGGGAAGCTGCAGTAGCGGCACATTGAAAACCTAGTCCGCAGCAGGCCGCGGAGCTAAACAGTAAGTGCGTGGATTGGATGCGCGACGCGTAAGGTGGATTACATCCGCCCTTGCTCGCGGGCGGCTTTGCGTTCGGCCTTGCCGTCGAGGCGGGTCTGGGCGGCTTGTTTGAGTGCAGCGAGGCGCGCGAGCAGGTCTTTCACGGCCTTGATCTTCTCATCCGGGCGGGGGCTGACCACTTCCAGCCGGCTGAGCTTGGCGCCGACGCGCTCCTGCTCCTCGGTGAGCTGGGCGATTTTTTCGGTCAGCTTGGCCATGTTCATGGTGTTGATTTTGGCCAGGGAGGGCGAAGGCTCGCCCATGAGAATCGGCGGCGGGGGTGGCTTACGGCCGCCACCACGCCCACCCCGGCCGCGCGGCGGGCCGCCGCCTTGGCCGCCTCGGACGGGCCGGTTCGATCGGAACGGGCGGTTGGAGCGGAACGGACGGTTTTCCATGGCGGGTCGGCTCGGTGGGGGTGACGGTACGGGCGCAGTATCTTTGCCTGTATTGTGACGGATTCAACGCAAAGGGCAAGCGGCCGGCCCGGAAAACTGCCGGATCGGTCCGCAAGCCGCGTAGGCGGCGGCCTTAACGCCTTTATCACACGCAGCCCCGTTGCGGTCGGGCCCGGTCTTACCAAGCCGCGTCCGGCCGACGCCGGCTCGTCCCGGGAAATCAACAGGAGCGAGATCGGAGAATATCCTGTAAACAAATTGATAAGCGAGAAGAAGATTGAAATAAGTTCGATTTACTGTTATGGTGAGCGGAGCTTAGTGGTACACACCGTGACTTACACGGCATGTGTACGCCAAGCATGGAGGGGAGTCCGCTTTCCGGCGGAATCCCAACAATCTGTGTACGCCGTTCCTGAGAAAGACGGCGTAGCCGTGCGTAGCTGCTGTAAGTGTTTTGCAGTGTGCGTTGTGATTTTGGGTTTTCCGGGCCAGGGGCTGGGGAGGGATTGAATTGAATCAAGAAGCAGGGGAGGCGGAGAAGATGAACGCTATCGGTGCGCGGGGGCTGTCGGCCGGTTCTGCTTCGGGCGGCGCACGGATGCGCGAATTCGTCGGACAGTCAGCGGTCTTCGAGTCTATTGTCGGGACCATCGAAACGATCGCGTCACGCAACAACTCAGTCATCATCCACGGCGAAACCGGTACGGGCAAAGAGATGGTTGCCCGGCAGGTCCACGAACGCGGTCAACGGCGTAACAAACCCTTCATCCCCGTTGATTGTACGGCACTGAACGGCAGCATCCTGCAGAGCCAGTTGTTCGGGCACGTCAAAGGCTCGTTCACCGGGGCGGTATCCGATACACTGGGCTTCTTCCGCGCGGCCGACGGCGGGACGATTTTCCTGGATGAGATCGGGGAACTGGACCCGGAGATGCAGGCGAAGCTGCTGCGGGTGTTGCAGGAGTCGGCGGTCACCCCGATGGGTTCGACTCAGTCGCACTCGATCGATGTCCGCGTGTTGTGTGCCACCCACCGCGACCTCAAGCAGATGATCAAGGCGGGCACGTTCCGCGCCGACCTGTATTTCTTTTCGGCTGAATATCGTGACATTGACGTCTCCCCCGCTGCGTGAGCGGCGAGGACATCCCGCCGCTTTGTCGGCATTTCCTTCAGAAGCAAGCGTCGCCAAGACGAGCCGGCCAACGGCTCTGCCCCAGGCGGTGCAGGTACTCAAGGGCTACAGCTGGCCGGGCAATGTCCGCGAGCGCCAATGTGATGGACCACGCGCACATCTTGTCGCGCACCGACGAGATACTGCCTTCGGAATTGCCTGACGATGTGATGACCGGTGATATCGAGCATGCGATGCAACAGGACGGCTTCCTCACGTTCAAGCAGCTGCAAAAGCAGCTGGTCGTTCGGGCGCTGCAAAAAGCGAACGGCCGGAAGATGGCGGCGGCGAAGCTATTGGATATCGACCACCGCAAGCTCGGCAGGCTCGTCGAGCAGTTCGAACTCGAAGCGGCGTGGAAGTGATAGCCCGACCGGATCGGGCTGCGTCGAATCTTCGATCAGATTGAATCCATTTCGTATTTAAGCAGGCGGCTGCGCGGACCGTGTGATGTGTCCGCGTTGCTGTTTTGTGTTTATTGATCCACTCCCGTGACAGCGGCGGATCTGTGTGTTGCGCCGGGTGGATATTGTTATCAGTTGCCTGTCTGGAAATGCGCTGCCGAACGGTAAATCGAGTTGCCGTTTGGTAACTGCATGCGCATGTCGCGTGTCGATCAGATCTTGCCGTCACGCTTGCCGGGCTTCGGCGGCGTAACGGTAACGACGGCTGCATGGCGTCGGATTATTGCATAGGCCGTCGCGTCGCCGCATGTTGTGTCTATCCGGGTGTTTATAAAAACTTCAGTGTTTCGTTCGTCTTTGGCACGCCGATTGTAATTAGTGACGTGTCGAAACGGACCGGACTGAAACACAGAAGTGAACTCAACAAAGGACGGGTGCGGACATGTGTGTCGTTGGCAGAAACATCTTGCTCGTGGGCGTGCCGGACAAGCATGGCGCGTTGCGGGAACTGCCGGTCCGGGTCCTGGCGTTGGATACGGGATCGCAGGCGATACGGTGCCTGAAGGAGGAGCGGATCGACACGGTCATCAGCCACTGGGACCTGGTCGACGTGGCGGACGGCACGTTCCTCAAGCGGGTCACGGAGGCAAGGCCTTCCACGCCGACGATCGCGTTCATCCGGTCGGGCGATGTGGAACAGGAGATCGCGGCCCGGGGGCTGGGCGTGGACGCGGTATTGCATGAAGACGTGGGGGATGAATATTTCAGATTAACGGTGTGTCAGCTGTTGGGCGCGTCGATGGTCTCATCGATGCACCTGGTCGACACGGGGACCGACGGGGATTGCAGGTCCAACGGCGTCACGGGAGGTGCGCCGACCGCCCCCAAGGTCGTGGCTAACAACTGAAAACAACGCGTGCATCACGATGGCACGCAAGGATAAACACAGATCGAGAACACGGATAAACACGACAAAACCGACGGTGAGCGTTTCACCGTCTACGGATCATACAACACCGCCGAGCCGATTCCGGTCCCGACGGTCAGTCGCAGGAGGGAGAAAGACCATGTACACGAAGGCAAACAAAAATGCGGTGCGGGACTTGCGTGGGGTCAGCGGCGAGGAGCTGCTTCTGATAGCGATCTTCGGCCCCAAGGCCACGAAACAAAAAATCGACCGCGAGCTGGACCGCCGGGCCTTGATGTGCTCGGTGCTGAGCGGAGGGACGTTGGGGCGGGCCACCGGTCTGCACACGGCAACCGGACACGCGGCTTGAGCGTGATGGCCTTGCGATTAATCAACACAGGCGTACCGACGCCGTAAACAATCGACCCATAGCCGGGGGGAGAAAGACAAGCCGGGGGGAGAAAGGCGTCCTTACGGGCGCGGGAGAAAGTGGGCGGCCGCATCACGGGATTGCGCACCCGTGATGCGGCGGACCCAAAGCGTGAATGTGAATCAACGTACGAAATCCATGTAACCACTAAACACTTTTTTGAAGAGGAGAGAAAGATGAAAACTTTACTAACCGGTATGGCCGCAGCCGCGATGATGCTCCCGATGGGCGCTTCCGTTATGGCGGGCACGACGACGATCGATGTCAACCCGAGCATGGTCCCCGATGAGATGCAGCCGCTGGTTAATGTTGGCGACGCACCGGCCGGGTTCGGCCCGGATTCCTGGTCCGACGCCGCCAGCGGCAAGGTCAACTGGCACGCTCGCTACGGCGCCGACGGCGACGCGCTGTCTGCCCTGTTCGGCGCTCAGGCCGCCACGCTGACACTCGCCGACATCGCCAGCATTAGCTACAACGTCAAGAGCACGACCGAGCACTGGTTCCTGAAGGTCTACACCCGCCCGGACAACGTCAACGACCAGGCGAGTTGGTACGGCTACTCCTTCACCAACGACTACGGCACCATCGCCACCGACGGCAACTGGCAGCAATGGTCCACCGGCTCCGGCGGCAACTTCGACCTGGACTTCCGCAGCGGCATCGGCGCCGGCACGAACTACCTGGACTGGGCGACCATGCAGAGTACCTACGGTAGCGAGCTGGTCGAGATGATCAGCATCCAGACAGACAGCGGTGCCGGCACGGCCGGTTCTATGGACGGCCTGGTGATCACGCTTGGCAACGGTGACGTCGGCCAGGTCAACTTCGTCCCCGAGCCGGCGAGCCTCGCGCTGATGGGCTTGGGCGGTCTGGCGGCGATCAAGCGTCGCAGGGCCTGAGAGCGAAGCACGCGGCCGCATCACGGGAACGGGAGAAAGCACCCGTGATGCGGCCCGGGCGTGCGACCGGGAAATGCATACAAAACCGCATCATTCACAGATCGATTAACGAACAACACCGTGGCATAAACAGCCACCAAACAGCCTAAAGGCAGGAGAGAGAAATGTTTGGGCATAAGATAATCATCGTGACAGCTTCGGCCGCATGTGTTTGCGGGGCAAGCCTTCCGGCTCAGGCCGACGGCCTGGGGGCCATCAGCACGGACCGCTTCGGATACGACGGCACCGTCGTGCGGTACGCCACCCTTGCCGACGCTCAGAACGCGGTCAATCCGCTCGACACCATCGCCATCACCGACCGCGACCTGTCCCTCTATGTCGTCGATCAGTACGCTTCATACGACAGCGACATCAATGTGGCGATAGGTTCCTGGTGGTACACCATCGAAGGCAGCGCCGGTTATGGCAATGTCCACGGGAACACAGGTGTCGGCTTTACGCAGCTCTACGACGATGACGGCAACACCGACACGTCGGTCGATATGGAGTTCACAAACTTCGACGGTACGTACTGGACCGAATTCAACCTGAGCCTCGCGGGTGGAAACACGACGGCCGGCGATTCCGGGCGCTTCAGCGTGTACGACAACGTCAACGACGGAGGCATTTGGCACTCGTATGACATCAACCTGACCGCCACGGGCTTGGAAGGCACGGAGACCTCACCGGGCATTATCGAAGCCTTCAATCACCCGACCGGTGTCAGCGGGACCTATACGGGGATCTTCGAGATCACCGAGAACCAGACCTCGCCTGCGAACCAGGGCTTCTACACAATCGACCTGACGTTGAATATGGATAACTGGGCCTTTGACCAGGGCGCCAATCTGAACGGTCCCTACAGCCCGTTCTACGACAGTTATTTCGCCACGGTCCCCGAGCCGGCGAGCCTGGCGCTGATGGGCCTGGGCGGGCTGGTGGCCCTGAAGCGCAGGAGGGCCTGAGAGTAAAGCACGCTGCCGCATCACGGGAACGGGAGAAAGCACCCGTGATGCGGCCCGGGCGTGCGACCAAGACAAACATCATCCGAGAAACCATGCAGAAAAATCCGGGGCCGGGGGACACAAGTATCGCAATGATTCCGGGTCTATGCGTATAGACCACCATGAACAACCGCCCGTAAAGGGCACTTAACTGGTAGCCGAACAATCCGGCTCCGAAAGGACAATGACCATGCTTCGTAATCTCACTATTGCAACCGTTTGTGTTTCCGCCATGAGCCTTGCAGGCGTCGCCGAGGCGGGGTTCAGTTCCTTCGTCATCCGTAACGGTGCGGGCGGCTCGCCCGACATCCTGCCGAACAACGTCTACGTCCCCGGTGCGACCGAATTCGTCATCAGCGAAGGCGGCATGAAGGCCGGCCTCGGCTCCAACGATGTCAACGGCGCCACTATCGGCGACCTCACACAGATGACCATCGTTCGCTACGACGACACGACACGCTTCTCCGCCGGTTCCGGCCCCGCTGTCGGCCCGTACATCAATATCTGGGTCACCGACGGCCTGGGTAACTACGCCGTCATCGCCAACGAGCCTTCGAACCCCGCGTTCCAGCCCTTGTTCACGGACACCGTGGGCGGGTACAAGACCTACGACCTGGACTTTGCCGATATTTCTGGCAAGGTTGCCAAGGTTTATGAGACGCCCGGCTGGAACACCAACTCGTCATGGGTCCACACCATGTTCGGCAGCGATCCGCTGACCTTTGGTGACCTTGCCAGCCTGACCATCGCGCCGCCGCCGGCCAGCTACATCACGACCCCCGCGAACGGCGTCGGCTCCGGCGCGCCCGATGAACTGGGCACCAATGTTGCCTACGGCTTCAACTGGGTGTTCGGCGACACGCTGAGCAACTACGTCTCGGGTGCCGAAGGCTACGTGGTCGGTGATGCCGCGGTCGCTCCGGAACCTGCGAGCCTGGCGCTGCTGGGCCTGGGCGGGCTGGCACTGATCAAGCGTAAGCGTGCGTAAACAACCTCGGCAATAGTGAGCGGGCGGCCGCATCACGGGAACGTGAGAAAGAACCCGTGATGCGGCCAAGCCCAACCTCGAAAATCGTACGTATCTGAATCACTTGATGGATCGATGAACGAACAGAACCGTGGGCTAGTTTCGGCCACTTTACAAGACTATGAAAGGCAGGGGAGAACAATGCTCAAATCAAAACTTCTAGTCATGGCGGCGGGTAGTCTGGCCGGTCTGATGCTGGCCTCCTCGACGCAGGCTGCAAGCGTCACAGTCGGCGGTTCATGGACCGTTGACGATTCCGAAGTGATCACCTCGATCGGCAGCTACTCCGGCGGGTTCACGTCCCACGGGCACAACTACTCGGACCTGTACGCCTTCGGCAGCAACTGGGGCGCACCTACGACGGCAACACCAGCTCACGTCGGCTGACGTTCGAGACGGGCGGCCACCGCCACCGGGCCGGGCTCGTCCCTGTACGCGGGCTTCAGCGCACCGATCACCAACGGCACGGGTTACGACGTCCTTTTCTTTGAAAGCGGTGACTCGCCGACCAAGGACCAGCCAAACCTCCCGCCTCAGGATCACCTGGACCCGATCCTGAACCTGGAGATCGAACTGCTGTCCGCCAGCCTCTCCGGTGCGGCGAGCACGTGGGTCGATATGACCGTGGTCGATTTCCTGATCGGCACCTCGGTCGGCGACGCGGGCGGCACGAACTACGGCGTCTACGTCTACGCACTGGACCTGTCCGACCTGGGGATCCCGCTCGGCGGCACACTCTCGAACCTCTACATCGGCAACACGCTCGGCTCGACCGACGGTGACCCGGATATCGTCCTGGGCGTCGGCACCGGCAGCGTCGTCCCCGAACCCGCGAGCATGGCGCTTCTGGGTCTTGGCGGGCTGGCACTGATCCGCCGCCGCTGAGTACGAAGCAATCGGCTTAAGATCCACTGAAAGTAACGGGCAACACCGTCCTGAAAAGGGCGGTGTTGTTTTTATGGGGGTTGATGAAAGTGGTGAGCAGGAGCGCTAAGCCGCGAGCGGCTGATGCGGGAGGGTAGAAGGTCAGGCCGGTTTGTGCTTTTTCTTTTCCTTGACGACCTTGGTCCCGGGGGTGCCGGGTTTGGGCTTGCGGGGTCTGGAGGTTTTGCTTGCGTAGGCTTCGAGGGTCGGTGAGGCCTTGATCTCCTTGATCTTGTCGCGGAGGTGGGCGGCCTTCTCGAACTCCAGCGCGTTGGCGGCTTCGAGCATCTGCTTCTCGAACTCGTTAATCAGCTCGTCACGGTCGTAGGTCGCGTCGTTGTCGGGGTCCAGGCCGGCCAGGGCTTCGCGTGCGGTCTTGCGGGCACGCAGCTCCAGTTCCAGGCCCATGCGGATGGCTTTCTTGACCGTCTCGGGCTTGATGTGGTGTTTTTCGTTGAAGGCGAGCTGCTTCTCACGGCGGCGGTTGGTTTCATCCATCGCGGCCTGCATGGCGGGGCTGACCACGTCGCCGTAGAGGATGACCAGCGCGTTGACGTTGCGTGCCGCCCGGCCGATCTGCTGGATCAGGCTGGTCGGGCTGCGCAGGAACCCGGTCTTGTCCGCGTCCATGATCGCCACCAGCGATACCTCAGGCAGGTCAAGCCCCTCACGCAAGAGGTTCACGCCGACCAAAACATCGAACTGCCCTTCACGCAGTTCGCGCAGGATCTGCACGCGGTCCAGCGTCTCGATGTCGCTGTGCAGGTAGCGGCAGTTCAAACCCTCGGC
>JAWKTA010000013.1:0-85259 GCA_041402025.1 Phycisphaerales bacterium
CAAGAACGCCAAGCCGCTAACGGCAGAGGGGGTGGGGCCGAAAGCGGCGGAACATCAAGCACATGAGCATGAGCATCCCACACCGGTGGCGCATCCGTTCTTCACGCCGGGGACGTGGATGGTGCTGGCGGTGGCGCTCGCCGGCCTGGCGGCGATGGCATACCGGTTCCTGTACGGGCTGGAGGCGGCGACGAACCTCAACCAACAGTACCCGTGGGGGCTTTGGATCGGCATCGACGTGGCGACGGGCGTGGCGCTGGCGGCCGGCGGGTTTACGTCGGGCGCGTTGGCGCACGTGTTCCACCGGGAACACTACCACGCGATTGTCCGGCCGGCGCTGTTGACGGCGATGCTGGGCTATACGTTCGTTGTCATCGGGCTGCAGGCCGACCTGGGGCGGTACTACAACGTCTGGCACCCGATGTTTATGTGGCAGGGCAACAGCGTGCTGTTCGAGGTGGGCATGTGCGTGATGTGCTACCTGAACGTGCTGTACCTCGAATTCACGCCGATCGTATGTGAGCGCGTGGAGAAGATGGAGGGCAGGCCGAGGTTGGCGGCGATGGCGGGGTGGGTTCGTCTGAGGCTTGAGAAGGTGATGTTCCTGCTGATCATTGCCGGCTGTGTGTTGTCGTGTCTGCACCAGTCATCGCTGGGAAACCTGATGGTGATCGCGCCGTCTAAGCTGCATCCTTTGTGGTGGACGCCGATCTCGCCGCTGTTGTTCCTGATGTCGGCGATCGCGGTGGGCTTCCCGATGATCATCTTCGAGTCGCTGCTGGCGTCGCGTTCGCTGAAGCTCAAGCCGGAGTTGAACGTGCTGGGCGCGTTGTCGCGTTACGTGCCGGTGTTCCTGGGACTTTACTTTACGGTTAAGGTCGGTGATATGGCGGTCCGTGGGACATACGTGTTCCTCATCGACGGATCGCTGCACGGTATGGCGTGGCTGGCCGAGGTCGGTCTGGGTGTGGTGCTCCCGACGGCATTGTTGTTGACACCGCGCGTCCGCAGGTCGCCGACGATGTTGCTAGCGGCGGCGGCGCTGGTGGTGGCTGGCGTCGTACTTAACCGTGTGAATGTGTTTCTGGTCGGTTACCGCCCGCCTTATGCGGACGGGCCCTATATCCCGTCGATGGTTGAGTTCGCGGTGACGGCCGGCCTGATCGCGACGCTGGTACTGATCTACCGGGCTTGTGTGATTTATCTGCCGGTGATCAGCCGCCCGGCCGAGGAAGGCAAGGCGTAGGATGTTTTGTCGCTTCAGGCACCGGTTGGTTGCGTTTGGTCTGACACTGAATCTGGTGTACCTGGCGGTAATTAGCCTGGATTTCTGTGTCAGCCGCGTGCTGGCGGCCGAGGACACGGCCGGGCCACCGGACGTGATCGTGCTGGACGATTTCGTGGAGCCGCTACAAGCCTGTACCGTTCGAGCACCGCCTGCATGCCGAGATGGCAGAGATGTGGACGGCTGCGAGACGTGCCACCACCGCACGCCCAACGCCGACGTGAGTGCAGGGCGGAGGCGACGAACGGCGGGGCGAGACACACGCAAGACGATGCGGCCGAGATTCCGGCGTGCAAGTCGTGCCATCTGGTCGGCGGGGACAAGCAGGACATCCGCATGCCGTCACTGAACGCGGCGTACCACCGACAGTGCCTGGATTGTCACCGGGACTGGGACGCCGAGGATAGCCAGGTGGCCTGCCACGAATCACGCGAAGGTTCGGCGATGCCGACAGCGTGCCGACGCTGGACGAGGTCCTCGGTCGGATGCATCCGCCCGCCGAGCCGCCGCAGACGTTGACGTACGAAGCGCGATTCACACCGGCGGCGGGCCGGCTGGTTACGTTCCGTCACGACGAACACGTCAAGTCGTTCGGATTCAAGTGCGTCGAGTGCCACCGCCAGAACAGTTGCGATAGCTGCCATAGCTCGGGGGGGCACGTGAACGTGCTCAGCCCGTTGAAGCCGGCGGAATCCTGGCGACTTAGCCACGAGCCCTGCATGACTTGTCACGACCATCAGACGTGCGACCACCGCCACCACCAGTCGCAGCAGGACGTGCCGCCCGCGTTCGTGCACGGGATGACCGGGCAGATGCTGGACGCTGACCACCAGGGCCTGGCGTGTCGCAACTGCCACGGGAGTGTGAACTTCACGGCGTTGCCGACTTGCGGCGGGGTGGCTTGTCACAAGTCGCCCGAGCTGGCGGCGCACTCGGACAAGCGGCCCGGTGAGTTAATCGACACGGCGACACCACGCGTACGCCGACACTCGTTGACGGCTGTATACGGAGTCGCGCCGCGCGTGGGCAGGTCCGACCTGACCGGCACGACGGATACGATCGTGACGGAGCCCCAGGCCCTGCCGCCGATCCAGCCGCGGCCCCGGATGACGACGGTCGAACGCCCGACCGCTGCAAAGCGCGAGCTGCGTCACCAGCGAATGCCACGTCGCGATCAAGTCGTACCAGGTCGCACGGCCCGGTGGCGATCGACGCCTGTGGGGTCTGCCACAAGCTGGTTGATGAAGAGAGGCACCTGTTCACCGTCATGCGTGACTGCAGGAACTGTGTACGTACCGTCACGAATTCGACGTCAACGCTATGCCGGTGATCCATACGCCGACGAAAGAGGGTGAGTGTCTGGGTTGTCCGCACGGCGGGCACGACCGTTCGTCAACGGCGAGGTCTCGATCGAGCGTTTGTGCAACCGTTGCCACGAGTCGGTTACGGCGATGCAGGCGTTCAACCACTCGCCTGTGGACGCGGGCTATTGCGCAGTCGTGCCACCGCACGCTTCGCTGTACCCGAACATGTTAGGACGCGGTCGGGCCGGACCTGTGCCTATCGTGTCACGATGAGTTCATGAGCAACCGGACGGTAAAAGTGCTTCGTGCACAAAGCGATGGATGAGCAATGCACGCGGTGCCACGACGTTCACGGTTCCGCCTTCCCGATGTCGCTGGTTGCGCCGGGCGCGTCGCTGTGCTTTGAATGCCACGAGGCCACACGCGATCGTATGTCGCGAGCCGAGTATGCACATGAGCGCGGCGAACGAGGGCGATGCGTGTATGACCTGCCACACGCCACACGGCGGGGACCTGGCGTCGCTGTTGCGCGACCTGCCTGTTCGGTTGTGCATGCAGTGCCACGGCGAGCCGGTGGAAACGCCCGACGGCCGGATGATCGCCGCGGTGACGGAACTGATGGCCGACGATCTGTACAAGCACGGGCAGATCGGCGACGGCGAGTGCGGCGGCTGCCACGAGCCCCACGGCGGCGACCATGCGATGCTGTTGGCCGGCCGGTTCGAGCAAGGCTATTACGCGGACGACGCCGAGCAGTCTTACGGGTTGTGTCTTATGTGTCACAAGCTGGAACTGGCGACGCAGCGCAGGTGCGTCGATCGGCACCGACTCCCCGACGAAGTTCCGTAACGGATCGCTGAATCTTCACCATATGCACGTGGCCAACGGGCTGGGGCGGAACTGCCGGGTATGTCATGGGATTCACACCGGTGAGAACAAACACCTTCTGCTGGCGAGGGTGCCGTACCAGCAATGGGAGCCGCCGCTGGAACTGACGGAAACCGAGACGGGAGGGCGGTGCGTCACGGGCTGCCACCTGCCGTTTCATATGACCGCGACACGCCGGTGGCACTGGAGCGTCAGCGTGAGGCGGGCGAGGAGAAGTGACGGATCCGATCCGCGAGGGCAGAGACTGAAAGCATTGAGTGGCGAGGTACCGATACAAAAGCCGGGCGATCACGATCCCCGGCGGGGACGTGCCGATACCGCTGTTGTTCTTGGGCACAGAACAGCGCAGGACTTACGCATGATCAACGCCCTGCGTGAGCGCTTTCGTTACGTGATGACACGCGGGCTGTGCTGGCGGTGCCTGCGATGTCGGACGCGGAGCGTCTGGAAATCCATTGCCGGCGTGGTCGATCCGTCTTGGCAGATCGTGATCGAAGACGAGGCGTTGGTGACATCGTCGCAGCCTAAGGCCAGGCCAATCATTCTGGTAATGGGCACGGACGGCCGGGTGATCGCCCGGATCGGCGGCCGCAGTCGTTGGCACCGAAGCTGGAGGCTTACCTGGATATCGCTCGGCTTGAGGAAACGATGGTGGTTTCGCTTGAATCAGTCAAGCCAAACATCGTCGGCGGCCATGGCCGGGTCGACGCCGAGCAGTACTACCGCGTGGCCCGGCAACTCAACCTCGAAGGTTCTCCGAAAAGCGGAGCAGACCCTGCTGGAGGGTATCGAGTTGTATCCGCGAGACGATAAACTATATGGTGAACTCATAATTTTATAAACCACAGCGGGCGGGCAGACCAAGCCATAAATCTGTTGAACCGCCTGCCGGAACAAGCACTTAATGAGTCCGGATGTCACGTTCCGCGTGCGCAGGCATGCATTCAACCAGAACAGTGGGAAGAAGCGAACGAGTTGGTTCAACAGCTACTGAAGACCTCCCCGATACTACCGGACACTCATCGGATGATGGGCCAGATTCATGAGCACTACGGCCGTTGGCGTGAAGCTGCTGAGAGCTACCGTGATGCGCTGGGCCAGATGCCCGATCATCCCTCATCGTCACGTTGACCACACGCCGGCCCGCCTTGTCGGGTGCCAGTAGAACCCTGGGCCCTGCCGGTCCAGGCTGTAGACTATGGTGCGTTCGCCCAGGCGCAAGGTACAGCACCATGGGTGCGGGCAGGACCAGCGACGCGGTACGGGTCCCGTTACCGACGCCTTCGGAGCGGGCCCGCTTGAGGTCCACCCCCAGCTCAACTTCGTCGTTGACGATCACGATGCATCGTATCTGACTTCCCGGTGTAGCCGGCGATCGCGGTGGACACCGGCACGCGCAGCGTAACCAGTTCCGCCAGCTCGGTGATCTGGCTCAGCAGGACCTGCTCGGGGCGTGATATAGGTGACATTACATGATCGCCGCCTGCCCGCTGTATCCCCACCGGGACGTGACGCTAGAGCATTTCGCATCATTATTGACCTGACGTTTCCGTCGCTCCGCGCAGGCGGGGACCCACGTCAACACAAATAACGCCCGCTCGCCGCCTGCGCGGGGATGACGGCCATTAAATATGCGAACCGCTCTAGATCAGGTGGATCAGGAACTGGCCAACGCGTTAGGTCGGCACGCCGGCCGGTTCAGAATAACGCCCAGTCACAACTTCAACCTGAAGCTGTTGGACCACTACATAGACCAATTCAGCCTCTGCGGAACCCGGACCCGGCCCTGTTCGACAATCACGGTCACCTGATGATCCATGAACGGCAGGAGTATCTCGCCAGGGCAAAACAGCCGAAGCCGGTGCCGCGGGTGCCGAGCTATTTGAATGAACCGACATAATGACAATTAACAAAACCCCACGTGGCGGCTTTTGGGCAGGGGTTTTGTCGAACAAGGGACGGAACTGGCGTGTCGGGACTCGTGCCGGTTAGCTTCCGCGCGATTGGATTGATGACATTCGGTTCTCCACACGCTGGCCGCACCAGCCGGGTTTCAATTTTTTCAGGAGAATTCACGTATTCAACGCTCTGTATGCGTCTATATAAGCTCAAGCCCTGCTTTCGGCCGTGATGATCGCAAAGGTGCGCCCACGTGCAGCGGAACCTGAGAAGACTGAGCCAGAACAAACAAGTTTGACGCCATATGAGTGGCCCGGAAACCGATGGGTCGACACCAGGAAAGTGCCTAGAGAGGCCGTGAATTGTTTGGTATAGGCCAGGAACGTGTCACTGTTCATTGAGATAAGCAGGCCCTATAAAGCACGTCCAAGGTAGAAACGCTCGGTGTTTCCTCGACGGCGAACCGCCTCATCATCGTCGCGACACGATGTCCCTGCTCCAATGCCGCCACAACCTTGTGGCACAGGTCTATGCTATACACACTAATCCGTGCCCCCTTGTCTGAAGGTATGTTGGCTGGGAGGCGTTGGCGCAAGAGTCTCTATTGGGCATGATTGACTGCGGAGTCACAATCCACCCATCTCTTGCTGGCTCCCTCGATCCGCACGGGGCCATCGATGTCATTGCCGTTACGCATAATCATGTAACTGTCGGCACCCGCGACACCGTCCCGAACAGGTGTGGCCAACCCGTTTGCTTTAACGGGTTGCGAAGCATCGGTCCGGTCGCCTTGGGGTCCAATCGCCACAATCGCGTAGTGATGTTCACCCGTGGCGTCATCCTCAATAACCCGCGGGCGTTCGGGTCTCTGCAAAGCGTGTTCGGTGACACGGACGCCCCATAAGTCCAGGCCCTTCGACGGGAATGGCAGGCCACTACCGCCATAACCCCCGCCGCCGATGGACACCAAGCCCTGTCCGGCGATTATGTCGGTCATGGGTTCGTGGTGGTCTGATCGGAAAGTCTGGAAGCGGAGTCTGCCGGGATGAATCCCGCCGTCGGACAAATCCAGCGGTATTTCCGAATAGTCAAGGCGCTCGCCCTGTATGATCGCCATTTTCGCCAGGTGTCGTTGGCCCACACGTTCCACGAGATATGGCCGGGATCAACGAACGGCGTACCGTCACGGTTAATCGCATGGAACCTGTCATCAATGGGGTCATCAATCTCGGTCTTGATAAGATCCAGAGGCCCGCGACGCCGTTATGCAGTGAGCGGGCGTAAAGCCCACGCGCGATCTGTTGCCGCTCGAAACCGCGCTCCCAGGGTTCGCCGGCATCGGACACGATCAATTCCTCGCGTACGATCAGCCGATCGACCTACGGCACGCGCGGTAGCTTGTCCGTGGCCTGAAACAGCCCCATGGAAAGTAGTACGCCCGTCATTGCGGTAACAATATGATCTTTCATGGTCAAGCCTTTCAAGGCAGGAAAGCTGCATAGTGCTATCCCGTTCCATGTGTCTCTTATTATCAGATCGTATACGGCAGGACGGCACATGTGTGGTTCCACACATTGATTATCTGAGGCAGGGTCATATCCACAGTCGTATCAAGTAAATAATTGTCGGTTTCCGCCGTGCGGATTGACTCACAGGAACACGCATATTATCTGTCACACATCGGATGATACTCTGAATCCGATGCACTCGTGACGCAGATCGGCGGGGTCTTCGTGCCGATACGCGATCCAGAGGTTCAGCGGGTTTGTGGTGAGGAACGACCCGCCGCGCAGGCAGCGGTTGTCGTCGGGTGCGCGGCCCGTCGGCGTGTTCGATGCCCGGGTATGCCGTGCGCAATCATTGAAGCGGTCTGAACACCACTGCCAAACATTGCCGACCATATCACACAAACCAAACCCATTTGGATCGGTTGAGCCTGCCGGGGCCGGCCCATCCATGCCCCCGTACCGGGCCTTATCGGGGCTAAGTTCATCTCCCCAAGGGAACTTCGACCCCGCGCGTCCGCCCCTCGCCGCGTACTCCCACTGGGTGTCTGACGGGAGCCGGATAATTGTTCCGCATTCAGACGAGAGCCAGTCACAGTACGCCTTTGCGTCCAGCCAACTGATACCCACGACGGGTTGATCGTCACGGTCGAAGCCCGGCGTATCGATGTGTGATGGCCGAGGCGCTTGGTGATGCTTGAGGTAGGAACGGTACTCGGCGTTTGTTACCGGGCACCGCGCGATCCGGAAGCTTTCAACGCGCACGCCGTGTTCGGTGTGCCAGGGGTGGGTCAGGCCGTGGCCCGGCGGGCAGAGGGGATCACCGAGCGTGAACTCGCCCGCCGGCACAACCACCATCCGGGCACCGGGATCACGACGCGCCACTCCCTGCCAGGCATTCGGGCCGCTGACGCTGGGCACTTTCCCGCATCGCCACCAGGAAACGCACCGTGTGGATCGCGTCTTCCAGGGAGATGGGCCATTGGGCTTGCTGCTTGACGCAGGCATCGAAATGCCTGATCTCGTCCACGTAGCAGTTCTCGTATATGTATCTGTCCGGGGCATCAAAGGATTCCACGCCCCTTCCCGCGAGATAGCGCCTCACGCCCCCGTCGACCATCTCGACGGTCCCGTGTTCACTTACAATCCGGGCGCAATATGGGGCACGCTGTATCACGTCAAACTGAAGCGTATAAGCGGCCCCGTTGTGTGAGGTGCCGAACACCTGCCAGAGGTCCGCGCCTTGAGTTCCAGGCTTGAAAGGTTGGCGGCTCGGCACGTGACCTCACGCAGGGCGTCGCCTGTTAACCATTGTGCAATGACCATCTCCTGCGCTTCAGCACGTCAGAATTACCCCCGCCCATACTCAGGTCGGCGGCGTAGAATCCGCGGTAATCTTCGAGCGGGTGCCAGTCCGGCAGGTACTGCCCGAACTGCTCGTGGTAGATAAGCGTGCGGCCGAATGATGGGTCCCGCACCCACTCGCGGGCCTTATGCATGACGGGATGAAACGCGGCCTGGCACCGGGCGCGAACCAGCAGCCCGGCATCACGCGCGTTGCCGCAAGCTCATCCAGCCCCTCCAGCTCCACCGCAAGCGGCACCTCACAGAATACGTGCGCCCCCGACCGCGCGGCGGCCAGACACACTTCGACATGGCAGGCGCTGGGGACGGAGACGATCACTGCGGGGGCCCCATTCGATCCCGCGTTCCAACGAATCGCTACAGCGTACCCCCAGACTGTCGCTGACTTCCTCGCGGCGATCTGCCCGCGTATCAACGACTGGATATCAGCGGGATCAACCCCGATCGCTTTCAGACACCGCACGCGACGCTTGCCCATCGACCCGCCGCCGACAACCAGGTATTTCATCATGGATCGCCTCAATGTTGGGTTGTATGGGGTTCATTCGTTTGCGGATGATGCCGGGCGACGAGCGCGCCAGCAGTGCCGTAAAACAGGTCTCGGACCTGCTCCGTATTAAGGCCGAGACGCCTGCAGGCCAACCTCATCGCTACGCAGTTGCTCGTACCGCACCAAAGTCATCCGGCCGTCGCAATGAGAAAGGTCCAGGGACTGGTTGCGTTCGGAAAGGAAGGCCCAGGCGTAGCCGAAAGCAACATACTTTCCACGGCAGACGCCTACGGGCAGGTCGTCGCTGCCGTACATCACACGGCTCGGGCCAACGGTTTCCATGAGCGTGCCGATCGCGTCGGCGTCGCACGCACCGATGAGGTGTCGTACCAGACGTTGGGCAGGCCTTTGATGACCGGAGCCGCTCGGCGGATGGGCCATTCCGCATAACTGCGCCCGCAATGGGCCAGCACCCATTTTGCGCGGGAAATCCTCGCACAGGTCCGGCAGGTCACGCATATTCTGCGGATCACACAGCCCGTCGCGTTTGGACAAATGCATCATGATGATCAGCCCGTGACGGTCGGCTACTTCGATCTGATGACGCGGCATAAAGTCCGTGATGCGACAGTTCACCGCATCGCCCGTGCTTGAATACAGCCGGTAAGGCTTGAAGCCGAGGAAACGGTGCCGATTAATCGCGTGCTCCAACTGGTCCGCGGTCATCTCGGGCTTGACCAGCATCAGCGCACCGGACCCGCGCTTCGCCGCGACTTCATCCGCTATAAACCTGTTCGCGTCATCGAACGCACACGGCTCGGGAAAGGGAAACGGGAACGAAAGCCGCTCGAGCGTGCGGCCGGGCATGAGTTCCTGATCCACGGCGTCAAGTGCGTCCCAGCCCGCCACGGGATACGGCCCGCCGATGATGTCGTAACGCGGCGAGCGGTCTTTCTCGGCCTCGTGGTAATCCCGCCAGCGGTAGATGTGCGTGTGGACATCGAATATCTGCTCGGGCACGAACCCTTCAAGCTCGTCCTCCCAGATACGCACGTCCAGGTCCGTCCGAATGGCGGTTTGTTTCATACTATTAATCCACGGTTTTGAGCGCATTTCGCTTACCGACAGGCAACAGGCTGCACAGCGACCCGACCAGCATGCCGGTCGAGAGAGACGGCGGGCATGATCCACAAAAGCTGACAGCCTCAACGCCAGTTACATCCCGCAGCAGCGCGATCAGCCGGCCTGTAACGGGCAGGCCGGACAGTGGCTCCCAGTACGCGATCAGGATCGCGACGGCGCCGCTCGCCAGGGCGCACCACGCGCCGGGGGTGGTCGCCCAAGGCACGAACAGCGCCCAGAAAAACAGCAGAAACAGGGGGTGACCAGGAGATTCGACGCGGTACGCCAGCTCGATGATATTGCCCGGCACCAGTGAGACATAAAGGCTTAGTGCGACGACGACCACGCCGACCAGACACGAGATCAGCTTGACCAGCATCACGCGCCTTGGCTCTGAGTGACGTAGTTTCTGGAACCGCTCGACGAAATCGATCGCTATCACCGAGCTGGAAGAGTTGACGCCGGACGACAGGCTCGACATCGCTGCGGCGAGCAGGCCGGCGATCACAAGGCCCCGGACACCGACGGGCAAACCGCCCGCGATAAAATGCGTAAACAGCTTATCCGCGCCGCCGACCATCGTTTGCCCATCGGGCAGCGCATGCGGGTTTGCGGTGTAATACGCCAGTAGCGCCAGTCCCAGAAGCACCAGGAACCCCGCGACCATCGCGTCCGAGGCCAGCGCGATCAACAGCACCCGCCTCGCCGCCGGCGCGTCACGCGTCGCGAGGTATCGCTGGATCGCCATCTGATCACTCCCCGAGGTACAGACGTACCAGGTGAACATCGCGATCATTAGCCCGACGAATGAGATCCTTGCCCCGGTGTCCAGCCCCCATTCGGGCTCGGGCCAGTGCGCCAGCCAGCGGTCGGGCCACCAGGCGCCGACGCCCCCGAGCTGGACGGTGATCAACACCATCGTCAGGATCGCCCCCCCGAATAGGATGCACGTCTGGATCACATCGGTGAAGACGACGGCCCGCAAGCCGCCCATCGAGGTATAGATCACAGTAACCACTCCGAGAACGGCACAGATCACCGGCGTCCATGACTCGTCCCAGTTAAGCATCGGGATGATGACTGTGCTGGTTGTCACGTAGATAATAGTCGCCATCCAAAGCAGGCGGAGTGAAAGAAAGATCACGCCGCCGAGCATGCGGATGCTCAGCCCGAACCGCGTCTCGAGGATCTCGTAGGCGCTGGTGACCCGTAACCGCATGATCGAAGGGATCAGGAAGTACCCGACCACAAAGAAAATGAACGGGTACACCGCGATCCCGCTGAGGATCATCGGCCCGTATCGGATTACCTCGCCGGGGTAAGAAAGATAACTGATCGTGCTCAGCAGCGTGGCGAACATCGACAGCCCGACCGCCCACGGACGCATCCCGCGCCCGCCCAACAGGTAATCCTCCGCGGAGCTGTTCCGCCTGGAATAGAACCAGCCGACACCGATCATGCCCAACCCGTAGAGGGCGATCACGCCCCAGTCCAGGCCGCCGAGCGATTCGGAATGACGGCGGTCTATCCGACACAGCGCGTATGCCGCGGCCAGCCTGGTGCGGGGCCCGGTCGTTGCGTCTTCCAGCATGCCCGACAACAGGGCTACATCTTCAGCATCACCGACCTCGGCCAGCACCCGGCAGGATGCGGCCCGCCGATCATCATCTCCACTTAACGCCATACGGCGGACCTCGGCCTCTTGTCCGATCGGATTCATTTGGTGGGATATGTTTTAAGCGTCGCCCACATCAGATAGACACGGGCAACAGATTCGGTTGGCTCGGCATCCCGGCCCGCATTCAACAGGGACACCCATGACGGAGTGGCCGATCGTGCCAACCCGGCCCAGCTGACGTGCGGCCTGTGCGGTGTCTCCGTCGTGATGACGCATCGCTACCAATCCGGTCTCGGCATCGGTTGCATGGCCCACAACAAGCAGCAACAGCCCCAAGACGCCGCCCTCGACGAGCCATCACCCTCCGCGAGATAGGACTTGACCGCATCGACTATCCGGCGGAGGCACGCCCGGGAGGAAGTCGATTGGGGTTCCCGTAGGGATCCGGTTTCCTATACCACGACAACCTTCTATGGCTGCCTTACGGTTGGGGGCATTATCGCCGTCAAGCAGCGTCTCATAACTTTCCGTACCAGTCCGCGGTTGTTTTCCGAAGAATCTAGCAAGCCTGCAAGCACGGCGTACGTACCGTAGCGTGTAAGCGGGTCCGATGCTCGCATCCCGGAGCAAATCCTCCAGGGCCGGAACCACCCCGTCGCGGTAATCCAGCGATAATAGGTAGTCAGCGGCGGACGGTTGGCGCGGAGGGCCCGATGCGAAGGCCATCCTGCAAGCGCGCCCAGCACCGCGGTTTCGTTCAGCGTTTAACGGCGTGGCTGTCCGTGTTGAGGCTCTCGGCGCCAACGTGGATGGGACAAGGATGGTGAGGCCCGAAACATAGTATGAGCTGGATGGCTGCACAGGTTTGATCATGAGATGGTACTTCTGCCCGCCGGCACCGGATAGGAGGTGGGTCCCACGCACACGTTGTCGGCTTCTGGAACGACCGAGCAGGCTGTCTTCGACGCACTGCCGGAACCTCCTTGAACGCGATCAGCGAATTGCAGACATGGTTGTAGGCGGCCTGCTCGGCGTTCTGCGGTTCGCAGCGTTCAATGGCACGGATGATGACCTCGTGTTGGGTGGCGAGTTCCTTGGATGATTGTGCCGACTGGGTGATGTAATCCGTCCGTAGGCCTGTGATGCGGATATGACTGGTTTCATAGGCACGGATCAGCCGCCGGTGCTCGGACGCCAGGACGATCGCGTAGTGGAACTCATAGTCCGCCTCGTCGAGTTTGGCGACGTCGTTGCGGTGGATGCACTCGGCCATCTTGTCGCAAAGCTTCCGGAGCTCCGTTACCAGCCGCTTGGTGCGCTTAAGCGCCGCTACGCGCGCCGCCGGGGGCTCCAGCCACAAGCGCATGGAGTAAATCTCAAGCAGGTCACGTGGCTCAAAATCCTCGACATGGGTTGCGCGGTTCGGCACGGAACGGATCAGCCCCTCGTTCTCAAGCCGGGCCATGCTCTCACGCAGCGGGATCCGGCTGATCCCCAGCTGCTTGGCCAGGTCACGCTCGATCAGACGTTCACCGGGGCTGAGGTCTCCCCCGTAGATCATCGTCTTGAGTTTTGTGTAGGCATTCTCGGAGTTGACTGCCATGGCGGTTCCTGCGGCTTGGTTATCAGGTGGTCGGCCCGTGCATGACGCGCCTACCTGTCAATCGGTTCATCCGGAGCCGGAGTCTACAGGCCTTCCGCGGCTTTACGGGCGGCTCCAAGTGGGTTGGCCCCGGCCCCAAACGGAGGCGGTGGGTATAGACCCGATTTTAGGTATACCATCTTGCGAAGTCAAGCCCCTTTGAGAACCTTACCGCCAACGGAATCGATCTGGCGGCCGGCCTCGAAGTCCTGAAACCGGCCCCGGGCGGGCACAAACCGTGAGTATAGCCGCCGTTTACCCTTGACGTTGCCGCAAAACGGTATACCATATTGAATGGCGTTATGCGCCGTGCCTGCCCGCCCTGTCGTGGCGGTTTAGGCGCGTCTGCCCGGGCAGCGGCTAGGGCCATGCCCGCAACTTGGACAGGAACGGCTTACTATGAACAAGATCATCAGCCAGTCGGCTCCCGCTCCAGCCGGGCAGGGCTTGTATGAGCACGCCAAAATGTTGATACCCGGCGGCGTTCAACTGCTGAGCAAGCGACCCGAAATGTTCGCGCCGGGGCAGTGGCCTGTCTATTACGATCAGGCAACCGGGTGCCGTGTGATCGATAGCGATGGCCGCGAGTATATCGACATGTCGATGATGGGCGTGGGCAGTTGCCTGCTGGGGTACACCGACCCCGATGTAACCGAGGCCGTGATTCGACGGATACGGTCCGGCTCGATGTGTACGCTCAATTGCCCGGAAGAAATAGAATTGGCCGATCTGCTGCTGCAGATCCACTCCTGGGCGGACCATGTCCGTTACGCCAGGACCGGCGGTGAGGCGATGGCGATGGCTGTCCGCATCGCACGGGCCAGCAACGAGCGTGATATCGTTGCGTTCTGCGGGTACCACGGGTGGCACGATTGGTACCTCGCGGCCAACCTCTCCTCTGATGGCCACTGCGATAAGCTCAACGGACACCTCTTGCCGGGCCTGTCTCCCATGGGCGTTCCTTCGCAACTCAGCGGTACCATAATGCCTTTCGGCTATAACAAGATCGATGAGCTGGCGCGGATCGTTAAGCGGCACGGAAACAACCTCGCGGCCGTCGTCATGGAGCCCACACGCTCGGTCGATCCCGCTCCGGGATTCCTCGAATCCGTGCAGGAACTCTGCGAATCCAGCGGCGCAAGGCTTATTGTGGACGAGATTACCGCCGGCTGGCGGCTGCACTATGGCGGGGCGCACCTGAGGTACGGCATCACCCCGGATATCGCGGTATTTGCCAAAGCGTTGAGCAACGGCCACCCCATGGCCGCGATCGTGGGCCGCAGCGAGGTGATGCAGTCTGCCCAGGAATCATTCATATCCAGCACATACTGGACCGAGGGTGTGGGGCCGGTCGCCGCCCTGGCGACGGTTCGCAAACTGGGGCAAACCGATGTGCCGCGTTATGTGGACAGGATAGGCAGGCTTTTCCGTGCGGGCCTTACGGAGATAGCCGGGCAGGCCGGTGTCCCCCTGTTGTTAGCCGGTCACCCCGCGATCACCACGATCGCCTTTGATCATCCGGAAAATCTGGCGCTGCAAACATTGCTGACCGTGCGGATGCTGAAGCGAGGCATCCTCGCCGGCTCAGCGTTCTATGCCACGGCGGCACACGAGCAGCAACACCTGGACGCTTATCTCGGCGCGGCGCAGCCGATCTTTGACGAATTAGCGGAAGCCATAAGGGATGGTGATGTGCGGCAACGCATCGGCGGCCCCGTCAGGCACGCGGGCTTTGCCCGTCTGGCCTGAGGCGGCATGTCCCGGGGTGTCGGCATGGTCTGGTGCGGCCCATGTGGTCCATGAATGTGTAACGGATAGCGTTGTGCTTCATGCGTACACGATCGCGGACAACGCATTCCCGGATCAGCAGGAGGGTCCGGTGGGTGCGGTGACACAGGGGAAGATATACCGGATACAAGCGCTCGTTCCGGAAACTCATGAGGGCGTGGGATGTTATGGTCGGATGATTCGCCTGGTGCCGGCGGCAACAGGATTGAGTGGGGCTGGGCGTTGAGAAGGCAACTTATAATAGCTTGTTTGTAAAACACTTATGATGATTTGTGGGTTTGACTTCATGTGTTGAGGCTCGCCTTGTTGCGGTATACCAAAATCTCAGATTGTTTTGGCGGCCTGCAAATAAAACCTTGACAGACCGGCATCACAAATTACAATGCTCGTGTTGGTATACCAAGTTTCTGTCTATGGGATAGCCGATCGGCGAATCAAGGGCAAGGCGGGTTTCACAGGATGCGATCAGATCGGCAGCGGGCAGGCCGGGGCAGCCATCCGTGGCCCGTTGACGTACTTACCAATGTGTAGTTAATCCGGTTGCCCGTATGGCAACACGGTATGGAAAGTGTATTGATTCGGTTCGTTTACTCAGGAGAGGAGACAGATGATGCAGATGAAAAAGGCGATGGCGTATATGTTCGTTTCAGCAACAGTCATGGTTTACGGCGAAGCGCTCGAAGCGGTCACGATCACCAATGCAACGACCAACACCGTTGTGTTTGATTCCGCCGGGTTTGAGAACGACACGCCGGGAACGGCCGCATCGGCAGCGAGCCCAGGCTTCTGGTCCAACGGCGCCGCGACGCACGACTTCGTCGTGACCGGTGGCGCGCCGGGGGCATACGAGGGGTCGAACTATATGAGCACGACGCGTGATTTCCTGGGGGCGGGCAATGTCCGCGCGTTCGTCAGCCCGGCCGAATCCACCCCCGGCGACACGATCCACGCCGAGTGGATGATGTACATCACCCACCCGCCGCTGTCCGATATCGGCTTCTTCTTCACCAACCCCGCGAACACCAACATCGGCCAGGTCCGCATCGGCGGCAACGGGCTGGGCACGATCCAGGACTCCTGGAGCGGCACCATCACCTCCAACGCTTACCAAGCCGGCGTCTGGCAGAAGTGGGAACTGGATTACACCATCGGTAACGCGAACTGGACCGTGTCGGTCGATGGCGGCACGCCGATCTCGTTTATCGTGCCCGGCGGCGCAGCGAACGCGACCGGGTTTGAGCACCTTAGCTTCGTCCATAACGGCAACCAGACGTTCTACCTGGATTCGGTTCCCGAACCCGCGACCGCCGGCGTGCTGGGTGCGTTTGGTCTGGCTGCTCTCGCCCGGCGCAAGCGTCTGAACTAAGTGCAGTGTTTTGATTGTTGCCTTTAATGTGCGACGTGTTGTGTCGCGAAACTAACGAAACGTGCCGGGACTCTTGACCGGGTCCCGGCGCATTAGAATGGATCCGGTCGTACCCGCGTTGCGAGTAGAGGATCAGGACATGAGCCCCCATGACCACAACCGGGTTGCCGGCATGCCCAATGCCTTTACCTTGATCGAGCTTCTTGTTGTGATCTCGATTATTGCCTTGCTCATAGGGATCCTGTTGCCCGCTTTGTCGGCCGCACGTGAATCCGCGAAGCGGACGATCTGCATGAGCCAGCTGCATCAGTTAAGCATCGGTACCGCGGCTTACGCCAGCGATCATGATGATGCATTGATGCCGCGACATACCTGGGGCAGCATCTATTCCATGACGCTCGCGGGCCCACCGCCGACGAACGCGAGCGGCCAGAGGTGGAACGGTGCGCTATCCCGGCGGGTCGCCCTGGGCAGCTTGATGCCCGACTACATCGTGGCGGAGATCGCCTACTGCCCTTCGGTTGAGTGGATCGACGAGCAGAACCTCACATCGGAGGGACCGTACGGCTGGAACAAAAACTGGCCGATACCGACCACGGCTGGCAGCAACGGTATCTTGAGCGGCTACGCATACGCGGGGAGCGTCAACCAGCCATTCTTTCGCCGCGACCCGGCTTCCAGCCACTACTACATCGACAGCCAGGAACTCGTCTCCGAACGGCCGCTGATCTTTGACTTATACATGTTCTACGGTCTTGAGATACACAAATCCGGCTACAACGTGCTCTATGGAGACGCTTCGGTTCAATACATTACGTCGGACGGGGAGTTATCAGAGTTGATAGCCGATGCCGAAGCGTCCGTATCATCGTCCGATGACCTGAATTTCCACGGCCCGATCCTCGATTATTTTTCCGACGTTCATACCGGCAAGAAGTGATGTGAGGCCGTATGTCATACCCAAACCTGCGATCAATAACGAAATTGGCGGACCGCACTACGGAGTGCCACGGTGTGCAATCCAGATGGGTGGATTGTTTGCAGGCCCCTAAACGCTGTCGGCCTTCAGTCACCGTTTTTTCAAGACTGGCCACAAGTCTTGTGTTGGGTGTTACGATGGTCGTCTGGACGCCATTCGCAGAGGCAGAAACTGCCGATATCAGGTCCACGGACCTGCCGACGATTCTGCGTATCGACTGGAAGCTCGGGCCGGACCTGCCTCGGGGGTTTCAGGACAGCGAGGTGGCTGTCATCCACGACACCCTGATCTCGGTGGCCGGGTTCTGCAGCGGTGAGCAGGGTGTAACCGGCAAGCCGGATAAGTATCCCCGCGGTTTCATGCAGAGCGTGTGGGGCCTGCCGGTAAACAATACGGATCATGGCGCGTGGCAGATGTTGCCCGACTTTCCCGGTGATGCACGGCAGGGCCTGTCCGGGGCTGTTGTTAATAACGCTTTCTATGCGTGGGGTGGGTTCAGCTATTCGGCTCCTTACTGCTACCGGGACGGATACAAACTCAGCCGAGCGGGAGAGGGCTGGCGGTGGGACAAACTGCCGGACCTGCCGTGGGCGGTCGCGGGCGCGGGAGTCGCTCGGAGCGGTTCGAAGGTCTTTCTGATGGGCGGCGCCGAGTACGATGTGGAGCGTTTCAAGACGAACACCAGCGTGGACAGTAAGCCGGAAGGGCGGGGGGCGCGGCTTCTTGTCTTCGATACGGACAAACCGGGCGGGGGCTGGCGCGAGCTGCCGTCGTGCCCGGGGACGCCGCGTTGGGTACACGCTTTCGCGGAGGTCGACGGTTCGCTCTATGTAATCGGCGGAGCGACCGGTTCAGACAACGAGGCCGGCGGCTATTACACCGTCGTCGATAACTGGCGCTACAACATCGCCGACGAGAAGTGGGAACGGCTGGCCGACCTGCCGATCTCAAGCGCGAACTTCCCCGACGGGCGGATCGTCTTCGACAACCGATACATCCTGCTGATCGGTGGCTACCCGTACTCCAAGGTACAGAACCCCGACGGCACGCTGCGTGAGCCGTACGGCGAGCCTTACCGGTATTACCCGGATGTCTCTTTGTATAGCGATATCTTTGTCTACGACACCAAGACAAACACATTCGGCAAGGCCACGCCGATGCCGCTGAATAACAACCTGCCCAGCTCGGTTATTGAGGGGAACCGTTTATTCATGATCGGTGGCGAGATCGAGAAGGCGGAGATCGAGGGTGTCCACTTCGGGCACCACCCCGACCTGCTTTTGATTGGAGAGATAAGCGACGCGGATAGTGAAAGTGCTGATTGAATCAAGCGGTGCCGGGTCATGGCGTCCAAGTGGGTCGATTTAAGTCAACGTAGAATATATCAACCAAACGGTTGGTCTAACCAAAGGAGAGATGGGATGAAATGGGCCAATAAGATAAGCGTCACGGTCGCGGCGGCGTCGTTGTGTCTGGCCTTTGCCGACACGGCGGACGCGGTGCGGATCACGAACGTCACGACGGGCACTGTGCTGTTCGACTCGCTCGGCATGGAAAACGACACGCCGGGCACGCGCAGACCGCCAACCCCGGCTTCTGGTCGAACGGTGAAGAGACGCTGGACTTTGCCACCACGGGCGGGTCACCGGCGCGTTCGAGGGCAACAACTACCTGAGCACCACGCGACTTTGTCGGGGCCGGCAACCCGCGGGCTTTCTTCCCCACCCAGTCCACGCCGGGTGACCACCTGCACGCGGAGTGGATGATGTGGATCCCTAACACCGCCGACATCGGGTTCTTCCTGGGCAACAACGCGTTCGGCGGAAACCCCAAGCTCCAGACCCGCATGGGCAGCGGCGGGCCGATCGTCCAGCACCTGAATATCTCGACGTTCGATCCGATGACACCCGCCCTGGGTTATACGCCGGAAACATGGCAGAAGTGGGAACTCGACTATGTCATGGGCGATTCGACTTTCACCGTCACGATCGACGGGGTATCGGGCGAAGGTAATATCGCAAACCCCGTGCTGGCGTCGGTCAATCACCTGAGCTTCTTCCATAACGGCTTGCAGACTTTCTTCATAGACAGCGCCCCGGCATCGGCGCTAGAGGGTGATCTTAACGGCGACGGTTTTGTCGGTATCGCGGACCTGAATATCGTGCTGGGCGCCTGGAACCAGAATGTTCCCCCCGGCGACCCGCTGGCCGATCCGTCGGGCGACGGCTTTGTCGGCATCGAAGACCTTAATACCGTGTTGGGCAACTGGAACGCGGGCACGCCGCCGTCAACTCTAGCCGTCCCGGAACCCGCCGGTCTGATGTTATGCACGGTTGGTGCGTTGGCTTTGCTCGGCCGTGGCCGTGGGCTGGCCAACTGAATTCACGGCACGGGCGTGCCGTTGGATGCGCGGGTATTGATCTTGAATGACCTGAATTTTCAGGCCAGTTGTGTGCTCTAGCTGATCGGAGTTTGTTGATTGTCCAGCCATCGTAGATACATAGAAACGTTTGACAACGGGCGGGGTGGCTGGTTCGGCTGGGAGAGTAACGCCGCGGGGCCCAAACCACTGGAGCGGCGTGACGGCTGCGTGGTTTCCCGCAGCCCGTGGTGGATCGACTACAACCACGCCCCGCCCGGTGCGGGATATCTCCACCTGCTGTTCTGTCTCCTGACAAAAGGGCCGGGTGTTCCGGAGCATTACCAGGACGTGGGTGGGAAGAACGGGTTTATCGCGGGCGGTTATCCCACCAATTTCACCCATGCCAAGGTAACGGCTCGCCTTGGTGGTGAATTGCACCGTGCGGGAGCCGAGCTTTGTTTGCTCGTGCAGTCGACGGTCCGGGGCGTGACGTCCGCCTGGGTCCTGACAGGTCAACCGTTCCGTGTCGAAAGGACGTTGACCGAGCAAACCATTACTTGCATACCCGACGAATCGCAGTGGACAAGTATGGGATCACGCGCAGACCGTGCCGACATGTACGGCCACGCACCGCTCGCCGACGTGCTCGCGGACGTGAACTGCGACATCATCCTGGTGCTGTTCCCCTTGGACATCTGCCCGATGGGCCCGATCAACGGTGACCCACACCAACTCAAGCCCGGCAAGGACTACCCGGTCTGGCGTTCCCGCCTGCCCGAAGGGTACGTGATGCTCGACAGCATCGGCATCGACTTCGCCGAGTAATTTTCAACGGAACCATCCATGGATCGCAATGAACGAATCCCGACGTGTGTCGCCGCATCCCGGTTCGGTTACGAACGACGCCAAAGAACCCCCCTCGGTCCCGTTCCGATCCTCGGGTATACCGTGTATGCGTTGACTTTTACCGCGTCGTTCTGCGTCGCACCATTGACGGCACAGGCAGAAGAAACATCGGGCGGGGCATGGCTGGTACACGACAGTTTCGATGACTTCAAGAGCGGTACGTTCGAGGACGCCGGCGTCAACACCTACATCTCGCGTGATGGCGGCGTCCAGATGATTCACCGTTGGGACCTTAATAACGATGGCCATCTCGACCTGATGGTAGGTCAGTCCCACAACACATTTGAGCAGCCCGATGCGTTGATCTACTGGGGGACGCCACAAGGCCCGGTCAGCCTGATGCCGGCGTTGCCCGAGCATCAGCCCCTGGCGAACCTGCTCAATGAGATCGGCGACCGTCGGCAAAACGCGACCCGGCTCCCGTCAACCGGCGGCGGCGCGGCCTGATCCGTGACCTCAACGCGGACGGCTACCCTGAGATCGTCTTCGCAATTACATGCATAATTCGGCCGTTGAAGCCGAGGCATACGTGTATTGGGGCCACCGGGACGGCTACAGCACGACGCGGATGACGAGGTTGTTGACGCACCGTGCCCTGGCGGTCACCACGGGTGATTTCAACGGTGACGGGTTCATCGACCTGGCGTTTGCGAACAACGGCAACGAGTCGTGGTCCCGCTTCGGGCACGACAAGCACGAGGTTTCGTTTGTCTACCTCAATGGCCCGACGGGCTTCGCCCCGGACCGCCGGATTGATGTCCCGATTCCGCGTGCCTCCGACTGCGCCGCCGCGGACCTCAACGGCGACGGACGCGATGAGTTGGTGATCGTGGGGCAGCAGCCGGGCGAGGAATGCATCAAGGTGTTTTCGTTCGCAAGCAGTGGGGCGGATCAACACGAGGCCTTCGCGACCATCACACGGGGTATCGCCCAGGCCGTCTGCGTAGCCGATGTAGACGCGGATGGGAACGACGACCTGATCGTCGTTCGTAACGACGGCACGGCGGAGATACTGTCCGGCGACGGGTCCGCGAGTTTTGCCGACGAACCCGCTATAACCCTGAATGTGGGCGACGCGAAACAGTGCCGTGCCGCGGACCTCGATCGTGACGGGCATATCGACCTTGTATTCCCGAACAGCGCGGCCGACGGTAAGGTGGGGTCTTGGGTCTATTTCGGTGCCTCGGACGGCTTCGATTTGGCGAATCGTATCGAGCTGCCGACCTGGCACAGCCACAGCGTAACGATCGCCGATTTCAATGGCGATGGCTGGCCCGACCTGGCGTTCGCAAACGAATTTGATGACAAGACCTTCGATGTGGATTCTTATATTTACTGGAACCGCCAGGGGCGGTTTGATCCCGCCGACCGTGACGAATTACAGGGATTCGGGCCCGTCAGTTCCGCGGCGGCGGACCTGAACCGTGACGGGCATCAGGACCTGTTACTGATTAACCATACCAGCGGCAACACAGGCGCGAACATGGCATCGCCGGGCTCGTTGATCTACTGGGGCAACCCCGGCCACCATTATTCATCCGCTTCAGTCACACACCTGCCGACCACCGCCGACACGATGGCGATGGCGGATTTCAATCTTGATGGCTTCGTTGATATCGCGTACCCCAATGGGCATCTCTACTGGGGTAGTGAAAGCGGCTTCGATACGCAGCCGGTGGTGTTGGATATCGATGCCGGCAACGGCGTCACGACCGCCGACCTGAACCGGGACGGCTACCTCGACCTGATTATCCCGGGCGGGTCCGGCCACGGGGAAGGATCGCACGCCTGGGGCAAGGTTTACTTCGGTGACGGGAAAAGCTTTTCCCGCGAAAACATGACGCAGATGGAATTGACCGTGCTTGTCCCGCAGTCCATGTCGGTCGCGGACCTCAACCGCGACGGGCACCTGGACCTTGTGTATCCGGATGTGGATTCCAAGACATTAGACTTTTTCTGGGGCGATGAGAGCGGGGCATACGGTACGGGTCAGCGTACAAGCATTGAAGCGCAAAACGCCTCTACGGTTGAGATCGCGGACCTTAACAGCGATGGTTGGCTCGACCTGGTACTCGGCGGCACGTATGACACCGAACGCAAAGGCAGGCAGTCGCGTTTCGGCATGCTGCTATGGGGCGGGCCCGAGGGGTATGACGCTAAGCGGAGCCAGACATCTGAGGCGTACGACGCGAATGAGCAGGTTATTGCGGACCTGAACAAAGACGGCTGTCTGGACCTCATTACCGGCAGCTACCACGGGTACACCACACGCAGCATCCCGGTTTTCATTTATTGGGGCGACCCCAACGGCACATTCAGTGAGCACCGGCGGTCGGGCCTGCCCGGTGAATCATCGTTGCGGCTGACCGTGCTGGACTTCAATGCCGACGGCTGGCTCGACATCGCCGTGTTTAATCATCAACAGGACGGAAACCATGCCTACGGAACGGTTATCTACTACGGCAGGGACTCGGGTTACGACGTGGAAAGCAGCCAGCGCGTGCAGACGTTCGGCGTACACTTCGGTGACCGCCATGACTTGGGCAACATCGCCGATCGAACGCTGGATGAAGCGTATGTATCTGCTCCGATAGAGTGCCCCGGTTCCGGTGGGAGCTATCGAATCAGTTGGGGGCCGACACACCCCACGGCACGACGGTCCGGTTGCAGGTCCGCAGCGCAGATTCAGAAGATGCGCTTAACGAAGCTGTATGGTTCGGGCCGGATGACGCCCCGGGGTTATTTCGAGGGTGGTGATGGGGATTTCAGTGCGGGGGTCGGGCATTCGTGGATGCAGTACCGGGCCGTACTTTCGACGCCCGACGGGGCAGCACCCCGGTCTTGAGACGGGTTAGTATTTCGATTCGGTGTCCGAGCGTGCATCGAGAATATCAAGGCAATCTACACCATGATGCGGGATGCAATCACCTTTGTGCCCGCTGTTGTTGCCACAGTATTAAGCTCTTGAGGCTGTTGACTGCCACCGAATGTTCGTGGTTTTTTCGTGGAATACGTGTCAAGTATCGGGTAAAATGCGTTATCTTGTCTTAAGGAGTTTGTCATGGAGAAGGTAAGGTTGTTCAAGCAGTTGTCCCGGCTTGTCCTGTTATTTGCATGTTGTTTTTGGGCGGCCCCCGACGCGCATGCCTTGCTTATCCAAAACCTCACCCAAGGCACGACGGTCTTCAATTCCCACGGGTTTGAGTTCGACACCGTGGGCGGCGCGCCCACCACGGACTCGTGGTCAAACGGCGCGGTGACACACGATTTTGTCACCACGGGCGGGGTGCCCGGCGCTTCGAGGGTAATAACTACCTGAGCACGACCCGTGATTTCGTCACGGCGGGCAACCCCCGTGCATTCCTCGGCAGCGCCCAGACCACGCCGGGCGATGTGATCCACGCCGAGTGGATGATGTATATCAATGACCCGCCGCTTTCTGATATCGGTTTCTTCTTCGCCAATCCCGCGGGCACCAATATCGGCCAGGTGCGCATCGGCGGGCAGGGCCTGTCCACCTTGCAGGATTCCTGGAGCGCGCGATCACGCCCAACGTCTACCAGCCTAACGGCTGGCAGAAGTGGGAGCTTGATTACACCATCGGTGCATCCAATTACAGCGTTACCGTCAACGGCGGAACGCCCGTCACCGGTATCGTGCCCGGCGGTGCGGCCAACTCAACCGGTTTCGGCCACCTAAGTTTCTTCCACAACGGCCTGCAGTCGTACTACCTCGACGCCACGCCCCCGCAACCGCTTGGGCCCTATGAGCCGCAGCCCCAGCAAACGCTCAAGAAGATGATCCAGATCGATTACAACCTGGGCCCCCGTATACCCGAAGGTGTGCAGGACAGCGGGATCGGTATCGCGAACAATACGCTCATTAGCGTCGGCGGATTTAACAACGGCAGCGGGCCCGGCGGTCGGGAGTTCCATAACGACACCTACGCCCTGGACCTTTCCAATCCCGCCGCGACCTGGCAGACGCTGCCCGCCTATCCCGGGCAGAACGTGCCGACCAACGTGGACGGGCCGGGCGTCTCCGGGCTGATTTCTTCATCTACCGTTGTCAACGATGAGCTATATGTCTGGGGCGGCTTTAATTACACCAGCCCGGCAACCTACGCGGAAGGTTACAAACTCAGCAAGAGCTCCGGCTCGTGGCAGTGGTCGGCGATGCCCAGCCTGCCCGACCCGCGGCTGAGCACCGGCATCGTGGCGGTCGGCGACAAGATCTACGCCGTCGGCGGCGCGGATTACGACCTGACACAGTTCTACACGCAGAACAACCGTAACGGAACGCTCCCCGACTTTGGCGCAAAGACCTACATGCTCGACACCAACAACCCCGGCGCGGGCTGGCAGGAGGTCGCCGAGATGCCGGGCACGCCCCGATGGGTCCATTCCACCTCCGTCGTCGGCGACAAGATCTATGTCATCGGAGGCGCGACGGGTTCCAATGACGATGGTCTGGGTAATTTCGCGACGCACACAGTCGTCGATAACTGGGTGTACGACACCACACTGGATCAATGGTCTCGCATCCGTGACCTGCCCGTTGCAAGCGGCAACTTCCCCGGCAACGTCGTCGTGGACGACCGCTTCATCCTGCTGATCGGCGGGTACCCCTACGGCATCGTTGAGAACCCCGACGGCTCGGTGAGCCCGAGTTACGGCACGCCGACCAAGGTCAGCGCCACCTCGCTGTACGCCGACGTCTGGGTCTATGACACACAGACCAACCTGTTCGGCACGGCCGACCTCCTGCCGCTGAACAACAACCTCCCCGCGGCGGTCTACAAGGACGGCGTGCTGCACATGATCGGCGGGGAGACCGAGGGCGCCACGGTGCTCGGCGAATTCTTCGCCCATCACCCCGACCTCTACCTGCGCGGCAACGTCACCGTGCTTGTCCTCGATGGGGACCTCGACGGCGACGGGTTCGTCGGCATCACTGACCTGAATATTATTCTCGGCAACTGGAATCAGAACGTCCCGCCGGGTGACCCGCTGGCCGACCCATCCGGTGACGGATTCGTGGGTATTGCCGATCTTAATATCGTCTTGGGCAATTGGAACGCGGGCACACCGCCGGGTTCTTCCACGGTGCCCGAGCCCGCTGGCCTGGTATTGATGATGCTTGGGGCCGCGTCTTTGCTCAGACGCCACACATAACCCGTCGGCCAAGTCATTACGCCGGCGCATCCGCATCGAGTGATTACGATACGGACGGCTATCCGTATACCCAGCCACCTTGCCATTTGGAATCCAGGCCCAATCTAACGGAGAGCATGATGCTTGATCTACACAAACCGGATAAAACCGCGCGGTGTGCCGGCTATGTGCCGGGGCAACTACCGGCTTTGGTGCCCGCCATGATGGCATACTTCTTGTTCGTGTGTGTATGTGCATGGCCCACCCACGCGGAGCCACCGATCCACATAGGCGACCGACGCGAGCTGTTTGTCGATCGTTATCTGATCGACACGATGCAGGGTGTCGAGTTAAGGCTTCACCACCCAAACGCCCGCGAGATCGCGATCGATCATGATCAGGCGTGGGAGGGCAATGTCTGTGCATACCACACCGTGTTCAAGGACGGTGACATCTACCGAATGTATTACCGTGGATCACACTTCGACCCCGAGAGCCAGTGCCGCGAAACACACGAACAGGTCTATTGCTACGCCGAGAGTGTCGATGGCATACACTGGACCAAGCCCGAACTCGGTCTGATAGAATTTGATGCATCAACCAAGAACAATATCGTTCTTAAAGGATTAGGATGCTCACAACCTGGCCCCGTTCAGGGACGACAACCCGGACTGCCCGGCGGACCAGAAGTATGGCGCGCTGGGCGGAGACGATAAGGGCTATACGTACTAAGTCGGCGGACGGCCTGCGCTGGAGTTACTTTCTCCGTCACCGGTCATTACGGACGTAGCGCGTTTGACTACGGAACCTCGCGTTCTGGGACCCCGTGCGGAAGTGTTATGTCGAGTTCCACCGCGATTTCCGGGACGGCATACGGGACATCAAGACCTGCACCTCAACCGATTTTGTGAACTGGTCCGAGCCGCAGTGGCTCTCCTACGGCGATGCCCCCGCCGAGCACCTGTATACCAATCAGATCACGCCGTATGCCCGTGCCCCGCATATCTATATGGGGTTCCCCATGGCTGGTGTTCGACCGTAACCCCGTCGGGCACGATGTCCACGAGAAATCTGACGGCGTGTTCATGACCAGCCGGGACGGGCGGCGGTTCACACGCTGGTTGGAGGCGATCATCCGCCCTGGGGCGCACAGCGGGACCGGTGGGTCAACCGCAATAACATGACGGCCTGGGGCATCGTCGAAACCGCCTCTGCGATACCGGATGCGCCCAACGAACTGTCTATCTACGTGACCGAGGGCTATTATTAACGGCACAGCATTGCCTCAGGCGATACACGGCCCGCCTCGACGGGTTCGTCTCGGTGCATGCCGGATCGGCTTCAGGCGAGTTCACGACATATCCCCTGGACTTCAGCCAGGCAGGGGGCGGGTCGCGCAATGATAAACCGGGTGCCGAAGGGATCGTCTTACATATTAACTACGCCACCTCCGCCGCTGGCAATATCCTTTGTGAGTTGATTGACGGCGATGGCAACCCGATCCCGGGGCTTCACTCTCGATGATTGCGATGAGATTTACGCGATCAGGCTATCAGCCGTATCCTGGCGAGGAATATCAGACCTGTCTTTCTGCACGGGAAAAGCCTATCCGGCTGCGATTCAAGATGTTTGATTCCGATCATACAGCATCCGGTTTTTCAGATAAGCTCTTGTATCGATCAGGTATATCTTACTGACTCGGCGGCGGATACCGTATTTACAGTATGGATCGCCACAATCTTAAAGGAACTGAAGTGTCAGACGTTCTGAGTATGTTCAATCTGAAAGGCCGCGTGGCCGTGGTCACCGGCGGTGCGGGCCTGTTCGGGCGGCAGATCGTCGAGGCGCTGGCCGAGGCGGGCGCGACGACGATCGTGACCAGCAGGAACGTTGATTTGCTTAAGCCACACTGCGATGCCTGGGCCCAACGCGGGCTGAATGTGCACCCCGGAAACAACCGATCAGGCCGATACATCATCGATCCTCGCGCTGCGTGACCGGGTCCTGGCCGAGCACGGCAAGCTGGACGTATTGGTGAATAACGCGGTGTTGAGCCGATGAATGATTGGGCGTCCGATCCGAACAGTTTGCGCAGAGCATGGCGGTCAACGCCACCGGGGTTGTTCGCGATCACCAACGCCTTCGGCGATTCTATGGCAGAAAGGCGGTAGCGGCAGCATCATCAACATCGGCTCGATCCAGGGCATGATCGGGCCGACTACAGCCTGTACGAGGGCCTGGGCTGGGGCAGCCCGCCGGACTACTTCTTCCACAAGGGTGGGATGATCAACTTCACGCGTTACGTCGCTTCGCGGCTCGGCCCGCGCGGCGTGCGCTGCAACACGCTCAGCCCCGGCGGGTTCCTCAACGACCAGGACACGCGCTTCGTCGAACGCTACTGCAAACGCACGCTCCTGGGCCGCATGGCCGACGACACCGACCTCAAGGGCGCGATCGTTTTCCTGGCGTCCGACGCCTCCGCTTACGTGACCGGGATCAACCTGCCGGTTGATGCGGGGTATACCGCGATTTAACACGGAGTCTTTGTGCCCAAGCCACTGGTCAGTCACCCAAATAATATACGTCTGGCCATGCTCGGCATGATCGACGGCAACGGCCACCCGTTCAGCTGGTCCGCGATCATCAATGGCCGATACGACCGGCAAGTCATCGCCGATTGCGGCTACCCGGTGATCGGTGAGTACCTCAACGCGCAGCCCCCGGAGAACTCCTCGGCATCGACGGGGCAAGTGTCACGCACGTCTGGTGTGACAACCCCGAGCAATCCAGGTCGCGGCGCGGGCGTATGTCCTGCTATCGCCGACTGGCCGAGGATGTCATCGGGTACGTCGACGCGGGTCATCATCGCCACCGGACATCGGCCACGAACACGTCCAACGCGCCCGCCCGTTCACCGATGCGGGGCTGCCCGTTTTCATCGATAAGCCGCTGACGGACAACCGCGGAGGCCTGCAACAGTTCACCGACTGGCACGGCGTGGACAAACGATTTATGTCCAGCAGCTGTATGCGCTACGCCAGGGAGTTTGCCGACCTGCGCAAACGCATGCCCGAGGTCGGCGAGCCCCGCGTAATCACAGTCCTAATGGCCAAATCGCGGGAACGCTACGGCATCCACGCGTTGGAGTCCGTCTACAGCATGCTGCCCGCGGGCGGTTACGAGTGGGTCACCAATACCGGCAACGAGAACGCCGCCGTCCACCTCCGCCACGCTGGGCGTGGATGTGGTGCTCGCACCATGGCGGACCTGTACGCTGCGTTCGGCGTCGTGCAAGTGGCGGGCGTGAAGGGGCTGTTACAGGCCCGGTTCACCGACACCTTCTCCGCCTTCAAGAGCCAGTTGGCAGAGTTCGTGACGTACCTGCGGACGGGTGCACCAGCCAGCCTGATCAGCGCGCGAGCAGATGGCCATCATCATCGCCGGGACCGAAAGCCGAAACCGCGGCGCGCACGCGTCCAGCTCAAGGGGGTCCTGTCTTGACCTTCCTGGTTACATTGTAAAGAGTGATCAGATCCTGGGGGTTTGGATGCAGCGGGAAAGACGCACGAGAGCATCCTGCATTGCGAATTGCCGTATCCGCATGACTTGAGGTAGTTCGCACGCTCGCCGACGGTAGGAACGCATTCTCATCGTCATCGAACCGCCGCTACATGGAAGCACGCGCCCCTTTTCCAACGCCGCTACAACCTTCCGCCGTAGGCCCTTCCCCAGAGCACTCCCAATCCAATCGTAGCGCCTGTTAGGCGCACGTTAGGTTGCGCTGCCGTCATGCCCGCGTTAGGCTGCTGCCGGGTCCCCTGGACGGACCGAAAGGAGCCACACGTATGGGCGTAGCGCATTCACAAGACTTGCGGGACCGGGTGTTGGCGGCGTACGACCGGGGGATGCCGACCCGGCAGATCGCCGAGGTGTTTGCGGTCAGCGCGTCGTGGGCGTCGGGTCAAACAGCGTCGGCGTGAGGCCGGCGAGACCACCGCTCGGCCACGCGGCGGCGTCACGGTGGTCAAGATCGACATGGACCGGCTGCGTGAGTTGGTCAGCGAACAACCCGACGCCACGACCCGGGAACTGTACGCCCGGCTGGGTATCGACTGCAGCGAATCGGCGGTGGGGATGGCGTTGCGTCGGCTGAACCTGTCTTACAAAAAAAGACGCTCCACGCCGCGGAGCAGGACCGTCCGGACGTCGCCGAGCGTCGCGTGGCCTGGAAACAAGAACCGCCGTTAACCGATGCGCGGCGGCTGATCTTCATCGACGAAACGTGGGCGAAGACGAACATGACGCGGCTGCGTGGTCGGGCGCCGGTGGGTGAACGCCTGATCGACAAGGCCCCGCACGGGCACTGGCAGACCACGACCCTGATCGCGGCGTTGGGCATCGAAGGCGTACGTTGCTCGACGGTCGTCGACGGGGCGGTCAACGGCGACGTGTTTGAGGCGTTCGTGAAGCAGGTGCTCGTGCCGGAGCTTCGGCCCGGGGACGTGGTGGTGCTGGACAACCTCTCCAGCCACAAGCGTCAACGCGTTCGCACGTTGATCGAGTCGGCCGGGGCTGAGTTGCTCTTCCTCCCGCCGTATTCTCCGGACTTAAACCCCATCGAGATGATCTTCGCGAAGGTCAAGCAGCTGTTGCGTTCGCTGGCCTGCCGAAGCCGAGACGCGCTGTGGCAAGCGATGCAATCGGTGCTAGACCGGGTGACCGCAACCGACGCCGTGAACTGCTTCCGCCATTGCGGATACACGCTAGGATTGGATTGAGAACGCTCAGGTAACGCACGTGGGATCGGCGTCCGGTGGCACCACCCTGTCCGGGTCACGTTCAATCAGCCGACGGTCCAGGTCGTAGGCCGGCGAATACGTGCGGCGGGTTTGCGCCTAAATTGTTGCACCAGCCCCTGATCAACTCTGGCAGTGCCCACGTTGCGATGTCGGTACATAACGCGATAACTGAGCCCGTATCACGGCGCGGGCGTAGAGGTGCAGCGGACGCTTGCCGAAGTAGAACGCCAGCCGGGCCTGCCTTGAAGAAAACCAGCCATGGCCACGCAGGCGGGCGAGGGTGTGATGGATCAGGAAATAGCGGGCACGGCCGCGGGAGTTATGCTTGTACGTGTTCGATCCGGCACTCGGATTGGACGCGCGACAGCAGTGCGCGTCTCCGCTCTTCGCTGAGCGACCCGATGGGCCACGGCGCCATGCGTCCGGGGATGCCGCGGGCGTTTAGGATGGCGGTGGCGGACTCGAACACGCCGAACTCCACGATCAGCCGGTGCAGATGATTCAGGCGGTCCTGAGCATCGGCGGCCTCATCGAATCGGCCTTGCTCGCAGCAGTGGTCGATCGTCACGGCGAGTTCGGGCGCCAAGGCCCACAGGCCAGGTGTTCAGGGACGCCGGCGCGGAAGAGCTGATCGGTCATCAGGGGGTCGGCGATGATGGCGCGGAACCCGTCGGGCCAGCGTGGCGCGAGCTTTCGGACCAGTGATGCGCAGCCGGACAGTTTGGCGCCGACGATGTTGGGCGTCTCGGCGATCGCGAGCCAGGCGTCGTCGGGCAGTTGCACGCCGGTCAGCCCCGGCAGGTGGTAGATGAGCACTGGGTAGCGCGACGCCTTGGCGATCTCGCGATAATACGAACTCGTACTGCGCCGGGGTGAACTTATAGAAGCTCGGTGTCATGACCGTCACGCCGTCGATCCCGTCGATCCCGTTGAGGAAGTCGATGCGTTTGAGCATGCGCGTCGTGCCGTGATCGGTTGCGCCGATTAATAGCTCGAACCGGCCTTTGTTGATTTTCACCGGAAAGCTGTCTGCGTCAGGTCCATCCACGTCTGGTCGGGCAGCAGCGGCATCAGGCCCATCGTGCCCGCGATGAGCAGTTTGCGGATGCCGGCTTTGTATTGATCGTCCAGGTGTGCTTCGAGGCCGGGTGTGTGGAGGCGGTCCTGGTCGTCTAGCGGGGTGAGTGTCGCGGTGATGAGCCTGCGGCTAACGGGCGAGGGCATGGATGTTTCCTGGGGTGGGGTGGGTGATGGTACGGCTTAATCAATAAACCCTGTACTTACCTGGCTGGGTCCTGCTGGAGCGAGCTCTCGGCGGGAGAGCCCGCGGGTATGAGTGTACCGATGAACACAAACAGCATTGTGGTAGCCGCGGCACAGGGTGCGACCCACAGCGACGCGATAGCAGACGAGAAAGCGGCGACCCATCCGACAAGACAGCCGGCGATCAGACCCGCAGCCATCCAGCGTCCCGAGGCGCGCACCGGGCTGACCGCCATCAACACGCAGACCAGCAGCGGGCCGGCGAACACGCCTAGAATGATCTGTGTCAGGTCAAACAAGGAGCCTAAACGGTTCACGACGCCAGCGACCACGGTGGAGGCCAGCCCGATGACCAGGCTCGACCATCGGCCGAAGGTCAGTTGCTGGGCGGGTGTGATCGGCCCACCCAGACGTGTGCGGAAGTCCATCGTGATCGCGCCGGCAAGCGTGTTGATCCCGCTTGTCATGCTGCTCATGGTGGCCGCGATCAGCGCCGCAAGCAGCAGGCCAGAGATCCCGGCTGGTAATTGTGAAGCGAGGAAGTAGGGGAAGATGTCGTCTATTTTTGTGGGCAGGTTGGGGTCCTGCACGGCACGGTACCAGGCGTTGATCGCCAGGCCTACACCCACCAGCAGCAGCAGCACGATCAACACGCCGAAGACATTGATAGTGAATGAACGCAGGGCCGCTTTGGGGCTGCCGCCGGCGAGGTATCTTTGCAGCGACATCTGGTCGGCGACGTAGTTGCCCAGGTTCGCGATGGTCACACCCAGCCCGACGGTCCAGAAGGTCAGCGGGGCCTTGGGGCTGAGGTTGAAATCCAGCCAGTGGAAGTGGCCGGTGGTGTTGAGGTCGGTCACGGCCTCGCCGATCGGGACCGGGATGTGCCAGAAAATATACCCGATCGTCAGCGCGATCCCCAGCGCGATCACACAGAACTGGATGGCGTCGGTGACGATCACGCTGCGGATGCCGCCGAAGACTGTGTAGAGCGTGCTGGTCAGACCGATCGTGAATACGATGGGCCAGAACCACGCAGCGCTCAGGCCCGTCGCCGCCATGATCGCCAGGCTGGGCGCGTAGATGAGCGCCGCCATCCAGCCGATCCGCATCATGACGTACATCACGGCGGCGAGCGTGCGCGTGTGCGGGCCGAACTTCCGTTCGATCACGTCGTAGGGCTGTGCGTGGTCCCGTGAAAGGTAGCGGGGCAGGAACCACCACAGCACCAGCCACGCGACGGGCATGCAGATTAGGGCGACGCCCATGAACAGGATCACGCCGTGGACGTAGACCACGCTTGGATACGCCAGGAAACTGATGCCGCTAAACAGCGTCGCCGCGATGCTCAGGCCGACCAGCAGCGAACCGAACGCCGACCCCAGGCCGCCGCCGGCTGTGAAGTAATCCGACGCGTCCTCCTGCTTGCCCCGCGCACGCAGGCCGATGGCGATGACGCCCAGCAGGTAAATCACGATGATGACCAGGTCCAGCGTTTTTAGCATCTGATTCCTTGCGGGTCCGGCTCGAAAGGTACTCCGGGTAGGATGTTATTCCGGTTATTGTCGCGTGGTGTTGTGGTCAAGGGGCGGGTCCGCCATCGTATCAGGGGCACGTGATTGTTACTGTGCCTCAGCGGGCGATACGCGCGGCGTGAACTTGGGGTGAACGCACCATCGGTCTGACTTCGCCGGTCGGCAGCACCCACAGTTCGCCCCAGCGAACCGCCGTGATCGCCGCGCGGCCCGCGGGGACCGTTCCGGCTCTCTGCCAGCGGTCGGCGGCGATCTCGTACGCCAAAATCTCGTCGCCGAAGCCGGGGCGTTGCGCGGCGGGGATGTCGAGGTTGGACCCGTCGGCACCGTTGCCCAGCAGCAGGATATGGCCGTCAATCACCGGCGCCGGTGTCGCGGCCGCGCTGTTGGCCCGGGGCAGGTCGGCGATCCGGTGCCACCCGCCTTCGCCGGATTCACTTCCGGCGTCGTAACGGTACGCATCGGTGAGGTATTCAAGCGCAGGCTTATCCTGCTCGTTGGCCACACAACGCAGCCCGCTGACTATATATAAGGATTGGCCGTCCGTGGCGGCAACCGCGTAGAACCGCTCTGGCCCCGGCCACGGCTTAAGTTCCCGCCATTTCGGCTCCGCTTCCGCCAGGTCAAGCGCCCAGAAATTGTGCATCGACGGCCCGCTGAACGGGTTGGGGCCGGGCTGCCCACCCGCGATATAGATCGTGTCGCCCACCAATGCGCCGCCGGCGCAGGAGACCGGGGCCGGCAGCGGCGGTAATTCACTGACCTGTAACGCCCCGTCAACCCAGCGGAGCTTGTATACCTCGGCGTAGTTTTTCTCGCTGTCGCAGCCGCCGATGCAGATCAGCGCATCATCCGCCACGATCGACGTGCCGTACGCCAGCGCACGGGGCAGCCGAGCCTCGGTCCGCCATGTCCCGTGGGGTGATTCTAGGATATACACCGAGTCGTACCAGGTTTTTTCTGGTTTTTCGCCCGGCGAGGTCTCGGCAAAATTCGTTCCGCCGGCGACGATCAGCGCGCCGCCGCTGACCCCGGCAAAC
Organism: Phycisphaerales bacterium; assembly: GCA_041402025.1. Classification (GTDB taxonomy): domain Bacteria; phylum Planctomycetota; class Phycisphaerae; order Phycisphaerales; family Phycisphaeraceae; genus JAJRRS01. Next base: position 34,310 of record JAWKTA010000013.1, read on the forward strand.
GCGCCCGCGAACCCCGTTGTATCCGGCAGGTCGGGCAGTTTGCTCCACTCGAGCGCCGGCGTCTGGGCGGTACACGCGCCGATTACCGAGATACAGGCGAACAAGAGCAGTGACCATACCGGTACATATCGCGCCATTGTCAATCCCCGTATCGCTTTGAGATTCACTTGATCTTCACCCTTGCCGAGACGATCACGCCGGACTGGTGGCGGTTGCCGATGTCGAGTTTCGCCCACACCACGGCAAGCGTCCCGTCCGCCAATTCAACAGCGCAAGGGTAGCAGACCTGTTGACTCCACAACCCCTGCGATGCATCCGCCGGCTCGATCCGGTCGAGTGTCAACGGTTCGCCCCATGTCGCACCCGCGTCGTCGGAGAGCCGCAGTGTGAGCACATCGCGGGCGGGCGGTTCCGATGGGTTGTGGATCAGCACGAGCGTGCCGTTCGTAGCGCTAAGAAGAAAATGCGAGGACGAGGTCGCGGTCATGTCGGTTTGTTCCGGCTGCGTCCAACTGCGTCCTTGATCCGATGAATAGGTCAACCATAACTTGCCGTCGTAAGTGCGCAGGGCCATGATGATTCGGCCGTCGGGTAACTCGGCGATCGTGGGTTCGCCCGCCCCGACCTTCCCCGGTGTACGCACCTCTTCGTGGCGTTGCCAGCTCCCGCCGCCGTCGGTGGAGATCAATGAGGCGGAGGCGTAGGGCGCCTTGAAATGATAAATCGGCAGGACTAGATCGCCGTTAGACAGCACGACCCCGTTGCCGCGGCAGCCCCAGCCCGTTTCGTCCAGCACCCGCTTGGCGTCCGACCAGGTCTTGCCGTTGTCACTTGTGACACGCGTGAGTAGCCGGTACGAGTCGATGCCGACCTCGCGTTGCTCGGCCTCCCTCAGGCCCACAAACGGGTACCGGTTCCAACGCCCGACCGAGTAAAACAGGAAGGTCTGGTTGCCCGCAGTGATGAACGCCGGGTCGAAGTCGGACCGTGTCGATTCGTCCTGAAGCTGTGTAGCTTGATCCCAGGTTTCGCCGTCATCCGATGAATAGGCCCCGAGGATCACCTGATGGACCGATGCCTCGAAAGGCCCGGAGAACCATGCGGTAAGTAACCGGCCGTCCTGAAGTCGTGTCACACTGGGCGCGTGGTTGAAGCCGAATTCGTTGCTTTGGTCGTAAGGGTCGGCTTTGTCGTACTCATATACCCGTGATTTGGAAACGAGTGTGGGGGTTGGTGGCTGTGCTTTAACGCTAGCCGGCAGGCCCATGAAAAGTATCATCAGGGCCATCCGAATGATCATCCCACCGTGTGCGGGTTCGTTACCCAGGAATCCGGTGCGTTTTCGTGACAAAGTGTGGTGTCTCCTGATCGAGGGTAAACCGGGCCACGGCAGTCAGGCCGTGGCCCGGTAGATGATTCTCACTAGAGCTCGGTTACTGCTTGCGCCGCCGGGCAAACGCCCCCAGTGTCGCGAACCCGAACAGCCCGAGGGTCGCCGGCTCGGGTACGAGGACGTACAAGCCGTCGCTCTGGAACTGAACCGGGATCGACCCGCCGACGACCGACACGCTCGTGCTGGCGCTGCTGCCGATCTCTGAACCCCAGCCGATCAGCTTCAGCGGGATCGTGCCGCCGGGCAGTGTGAATCCGGACACATCGATCACGACGCTGCCGCCGTGCGTGAACGCGCCGGTGATGCTCAGCAAGTCGAATTCCTCACCGGCCTGTGAGGCGGAGATCGGGTTATCCACCTCGAGGCTGATGTTCAGGCCCGAGTTGTCCCAATCGCCATCGACATTGATCAGGCCGGGTGACGCGCCGACATCGACCGATGCGCCGGTCAGGCCGCTGACGCTGCCGACGATGTCGCCGCTGCCGGACAGGGTGGCGTTGGAATTGAGCGACAAGCCGTCGGCGAAGGTGTGTGTGCCGTTGAGGTTGTCGCCCGTCTTGAGCATGGTGTAGGCCGCCGGGCTTCCCCCGCCGTCGCCGACGACGAAGGGTGAGCCGTTGCCGATGTTGGCGTTGACGGTGGAGATCGAACCGCTGTTGAGGTTGATCACCGAAACGGCGCCCGCGTTGGCGATCAGGTTGCCGCCCTCGTAGATACCGTCGCCGACATTGAAGTAATCATTGAGAATCACCGCGCCGCCGTTGACGTTCATGGTGCCGCGGATGGCCTCGACGCCGGACCCGGTGAGGCTTGCGCCGCTGCCGCTGACGTTGATGACGTTGCCGACGCTGCCGGATTCGACACCCAGCGCGTAGTGCGCCGAGCCGTCCACGGTCCCGCCGTTTTCGATCTGCAATGTGTGGCCCGCGCCGAAGCGGCCGATGTCGCTGCGGCCGGTGCTGAGGATCGAGAGGGTGGACCCCGCGCCGGAAACGAGCGTGGTATTGTTGTCGCCGAACTCGGTGACGCCCATGAGCAGGCTGCCGCCGGTCACGTGCCCGCCGTCGAGTACCTCGAGCCTGTTGTTTTCGCTCTGGGCGGAGTTGCCGCCGCCGACCTGGATGCTGTTGCCCACGGTGACGGACGAGCCGCTACCGGTGACTTGCATCAGGCCGTTGCCCGAACTGACCAGGCCGATGATGATCTGGCCCGGCGCGGTGGCGGTTGCGCCGTCGCGGACGATGAACTGCGTGTTGTCCGAGCCGCCGCTGCCGACCCGGAACGCACGCCGGTCGTGGTCGCTTCGAGGTGTGTGTGGGGCCGATTACCTCGATGATGTCGCCGTTGGTCGCCCCGGCGGTGTTGCCCATGAGGTAGAACTGCGCGACGATGTGCCCGCCGATGAACTGGATGTGGTTGTCCTCGGTGGTGCTTGTACCGGTGAGGAAATAACTGGTCATGGTCCAGGTGTTAGCGCCCGTATCGAAGGCGATGGTGCCGGCGTTGTTCTGCACGAACGTGCGCAGGTGGGTGGCGTCGGCGTTAAAAGTGACGGTCCCGTTCACGTTGGTGGCGCTGTTAAAAATGCCCAGGTCTCCGGCGATGGGGGCGACGCCGCTCCAGTTGGCGTCGTCATTGAAGACGCCACCGGCGGATGACCCGGTCCAGACCGTGGTGGCCGCGTGGGCCATCGGGGCCGGCAGTAAGCACAACGCCGCGATGCCGGCGGGCACCAGCCCGCATCGGGCACCGCTGACGTGCCCCCTGGCTCGACAAAGATTACGCTTTCTCCGCTGCATTTCTTCCCTCCTTAAACAGGTGAATAAAACAGGAATCCGATTCACGACCGCCCGTGCTGATGATGTGATACACCGCCTGCAATTCCCCGCACACGGGTGGCATGCGAGCGTATGATAAGTCTGGATACAGGTGAATGCAAGATAAAAAGTGTGGTCCCGGCTCATCTTTTACCCGTCTCTAAGAATTGGTTTGGTTGTCGGCCTCGATCTATACAGGTTATTTACTATAAATTATTAATAATCAATTGTTAGTAATCAAAAACCCGCGTGTGGGTGATGCCATTACGGCTCTGCCGGGGGGTTTTCGACTTTTTATTGTCGGGGCGTGGATTGGGTATTGACGCATCCTGTATACACGTGTTATGATCCGTGCATGCTACAGGCACCCAACCCCAATCTCTACGAAGAGGCATACGATCAGATCCGGCACATGCTTCTATATGGGGAAATCTCCGTCGGGTCGCGCATCTCCAGCGTGGAACTGTCTAAGAAACTGGGGATCAGCCGCACGCCGATCCGTGAAGCGATCCGCCGGCTGGCCAGCGAAGGCCTGATCAAGCAGGTTTCCGGGTACGGGGCGTTCATGCAGATGCCGACACCTGAGGAACTGATCGAACTCTATGACATGCGCGATGTATTGGAGTCCTTCGCCGCGGCTGAAGCGGCGGCGAAGATCACCGACGCCGAGATCAAGGAACTGGACGGCTGCTGTGAGCAGTGGCGCGACATGGTGCTGCAGCTCAAGCGGCTTTCGGGCCAGGGCCTGATCAGTCGTCTGTATAACCGCTGGATCACGATCGATGAGCGGTTCCACGAGGTCCTGCTGGCGGCGTCGCGCAACAGGCTGCTGGGTAAGGCCGTATCCGACATGCGTTTGATGAGCCGGACGCTCGACCTGCGTCGGCTTGATAGTAATTCGCTGCCTTTGATCACGTATTACAGCGGGGCGTGGACGTACCGGCATCACGCGTCGCTGGTGCGGGCTCTTAAGAAACGTAACCCGGACCTGGCCCGCACTTGGATGAGCAGGCAGATCCAGACGGGCAAGCGTCTGCACCTTGAGCATCTGAAACGGTTCAACCTGGAGATGCCGGAATCTTTGAGGAAGCGTCTGATGGATGGGAGTGGTTTGACGGGCGACGTGTAAGCTGTTCGGGTGGTCTATTTGTTTGTGGAAAGTACACGCAACGCGGTGTCTATGGCCGTTTCCAGCGGCCCGGTTGTGTCGTGGGTTTTGTGGTGTGAGTTCGGACGCGGGCCGGTTCTTTTCCCATGTTTTGAATGATCCGGATCGTCCGTTACCTATGAGGCGAGGTAGTCATGTCGAATCGACAGAGGTTTAAGGCTGATCGTGGGGAGAAAGCCCGATCGGCACCGAACGCGGGTGCCGGTTTTACACTGATCGAACTGCTTGTCGTGATCTCGATCATCGCTTTGTTGGTGGGGATCCTGCTGCCCGCCTTAGGCGCGGCGCGCGAATCCGCGCGCGCCGCCGTCTGCCTTAGCAATATGCGGCAGGTGGGCACGACCAACGTCCTCTACGCCACCGACAACGATGATTGGATCCCCGGCATCTCCGTGCCGGTTGCTAAGGATGCGGGTTACCTGCCGGGTCCCAATGGCGCGAATTCCGCCATGCACCAGATGTCTTACCTGGTTTTGACCTACGAAACAGGCGGTGATGAATGGTCCTGTCCTTCGGATGAGAAGTTGCGGGCCAATTCCGCGACCGCCATCCGCGCGGTTGGTCGGAAAGACGTACCGCCGGGCCAGATCCAGTATTCCTATAACCAAAACCTCAGCCTCCCCAGGCCGCAGGCGTCGGTCTACTTTACGAACGGCTTCGGGTGGAGCCCGGTTGATTTCAATCCTTACTCGATCCGGCATATCCCCGAGCCAACAAGGGCTGGCGTCTTTTTTGAGTCGAATGAGGGTTTGACGATTGCCCACACCACTTCTTACGGGTTCGCTGACTATTTCGGCTTCCGGCATCGGGGGAATACGGCCATGAATATCAGCTTCGTGGATGGGCACGGCGACAGCCGCGTGCGCGAGGAGGTCGCTCTGGCAAGCGGATCCGAACCACGGCCGGAGGGCTATCAGGCGCTATGGTTCGGGAGTGAGAAATACACAAGCCCATTACTGATTAAGTAGGGGGGCTTCGTGTGTATCACACGGCGGTTGGCGGTTTTTCGATGAATCATCTTATTACCTCATGTGGCGGTTAATCATCTAGGGAAGGAAGGGAACGATATGAGCAAGTCAGGCTTGATGGTAAGGCCCCGTTTCGGTTTGTCACTGGCGTCGGCGTTGGCGGCCAGCCTCGCCCTGGCCGGGCCCGGCTACGGCATCACGACCACGTGGAACCAGCTCGTTGACGGCAACTTCCTCGACGCCGGCAACTGGGACAACGGCCTGCCCGGTGCGGCGGACAGTGCGAATTTCAATAACGAGTTCACCGGGACCGTTGAGTTCAGTTCAACCTACACAACGCAGGACCTGTTCCTCCAAAACACTTCCGGTGTGATTACGCTCGATGTCGATCCCGATGACAACGGGAACATTTATACAGCGACACGTTTCGTGATCGTCGGGGCTTCCGCAGGCCAGACCAACCACCTGATCCAGACCAGCGGCGAGATCGTCACGGGCATCTTTTTCCTTGGTAACGCGGACGGGTCGGACGGCAACCAGGCGGAGATCACCGGCCCGAATACCATCCTGCGCGGCACCGGCGGGGCCAGCGGCACCGTCTCGGACATCCGCGTCGGCAGCAACGGCGGGGACAATAGTTCATTGACGATCTCCAACGGAGCTACCGTCGAGAGCAGCACCACCACGATCATCGGCCTGCAGGGCGCGAACAACGGTCAACTGATCGTCACCGATCCCGGGACGTCCTTTTCCACTAACAGCCTGCAGCTGGGCGACAACACGACGCCGCTTGGCCCGCAGACCAACAACAACGCCAGCTTCCTCAACGGCGCGACCGCCACGGTCAACCGATTCATCGTCGGCGTCACCGCCCCCTCGCCGAACAACACACTGACAGTCTCCGGCCCCGGCACCGTTGTCACGCTCGACCTGGCGGGCCGTGACTCGGACATCGGCCGCAGTTCGACCGGCAACTCGTTGATCATCAACAACGGCGGCCGTATCGACGGCGGGGCACAGTTCGTCGTCGGGCGTGAGGCGTCCAGCACGGGCAACCTCGTCTCCGTGACCGGCGGCGGGCAACTGATCGGGACCAGCATCGAAGTGCTCCGAGGCAATCTGCTGGTCGATGGCGGCAGCGTTGAGTTCACGGAATTGTTCGACAACGACCCGCTGGTCAACGCATTTGTGTCCGGTGAGTTGCTTGCCAAGGAAAGCGGTGACTCGCAGGTCGAGTTCAAGAGCGGATCGATCGTGACGGTTGCCGCTACGGTCACCAACGGCTCGCCGTTCAGCATCGGTGATGGTGTCGGTAGTGCCGCTACCTATCAGATGAAGCCCAGCCAGAACGGCGGCAACGGCACGCACACGTTCACGGACGGGCTGTTCCTCAACAGCAACGCCGTGCTCTCCGGATCGGGTGATATCGTCGCGAATGTCTCCGCCGCCGCCGGCGCGTCGGTCGATATCGGCACTTCCCCCGGGCTGATCACGGTGACCGGCAACTGGGACAATACCGGCGTCACGATCACCGCGGGCCTGGACGATCTATCCGCGTCGCAGGACCCCGGGGTGGACTTCGATCAGCTGGACATCACGGGCGCGTTCACGCACGGCGGCGGCGTCGTGATCGACGTGTCGGACCTGGTGCTGCCCGGCACGGCCACGAGCATCAAAGTGCTCGGGTGGACCTCGCAGGTCGGTAGCTCCGCCACCACGTCGGTGTCATTCACCGGCGGCGGCGCACTGGCTTACAGCTTCCTGGCCAACGGCTTGTTCGTGGATATCCCCGCCGGCGGGATCGAAGGCGATCTTAACGGTGACGGATTTGTCGGCATCGCCGACCTGAACATCGTCCTGGGTGCATGGAATCAGAACGTCCCGCCGGGCGACCCGCTGGCCGATCCTTCGGGCGACGGGTTCGTCGGGATCGCCGACCTGAACGTGGTGCTGGGGAATTGGAACGCGGGCACGCCCCCAACGGATGCGGCCGCGGTTCCCGAGCCCGTTTCGGCCGTGGTGTTTACGGCTCTGGGGTTGATGGCGATGTCCAGGCGTCGCACGGTATGAGGCGTGCTGGCTGAGCGGGTGTGGTGCTCCCCCGTGTTCATCCTTACGGGGTGCCTTGTAGTTTATCCGATAGATATGGATAGCAGGCACGCCCGATACATGGATGACCGCTATGACCGAGGTGTTAATCAGCCAGAAGGCACGAAGCCGACAAATTCTCAGCAGGACGACACGGGAAAAGACCTTCGGCACGATCCCCAAGAGCCCAGCGCCACGCCGGCGCCCGGGGCGGTGATCCACAACCTAATGCGCCAGGCCCTTAAGCGATTCGACCTGACCGGCGGGTGGCGTGGGTGCCCGGCGGCGCCGGGCTCTGGCACCGCCGTCTGCCGCGCTGGCCGAGCACGGTGCGCGTGATCGTCAGCGACATCGCGTTGCCCGATGTGGCTAAGGATAACGCGGACAAGCTGCGTGGCGCGGGCCTGCGTGCCGAGGCCATGCAGATCGACATCGGCAACGAACAGAACGTCGTATCCCCAGGTCGAACAGATCGTGTCCCGCCACCAGCCATCGATGTGCTGGTCAACATGACGTATCAACACACCAAGACCCGGCGGAAGACCTCACCGCCGCGGGATGGAACGAAGCGATCGGTGTGTCTTCGGGGAAGGCTTTGTCGCCACGCGCGAGGTCGGGCGTGTGATGGGCCAGCAGGGGGCAGCATCATCCACTTCAGCAGCATGTACGGTCTGGTCAGCCCCGACCCGCGGATGTATCCGCCGACCCAGCGGATGAACCCATCGACTACGGCGTCGCCAAGGCCGGCATACTCCAGCATCATTATCGGGCCGTTGTGCTCGCCGCAGCAGGTGCGTGTCAACGCGATCGCCCCGGGTCCCTTCCCGATCCCCGACACGCACGGCACGGATGACCAGTTCATGAGCCGACTGTGTGGCAAAGGTCCCTCTGGGTCGGGTCGGTAAGCCCGAAGAGATCACCGGCCCGGTTGTCTTCCTCGCATCGGACGCCGCGAGTTTTGTGACAGGCACGAACATCGTGGTCGATGGCGGGTGGACGTGGTAATAAAGGCACTTAAAAAGCCCTCGTCATTAATCAAAGAAAGCCTCAAGCACATGCCCCCATTGGTCAAGAGCCCCGATGACATTCGCTTGGGCATGGTGGGCATGTTGGATGACAACCATCACCCGTTCAGTTGGAGCGCGATCATCAACGGCGGCTACGACCGCCGCCATGGCGGAGTACGCCGACCCGGTGATCAGCACCTACCTCGGCGAAAGCAGCCGACCGGATCGCTGGGTATCAGGGGTGCAAAAGTCACGCACATTTGGACCGATGATCCCGAACGCACCTCAAGCAACGTCGCCGCCGCGTCCAGGATCCCGAACATCGTGAATAAACCCGAGGAGGTCATCGGGCAGATCGATGCCGTCCTGATCCCGACCGACATCGGCGGCGAACACGTCCGGCGCGGCCCCGTCCGTTCATCGACGCCGGCGTGCCCGTCTTCATCGATAAACCCCTGACCAGCGATCTCGAAGGCCTGCAGACGTTCGAGGCGTGGTACCAGCAGAACAGGCCAATCCTCTCTTGCGGCGCTTGCGGTTTAGTTGTGAATTCGCCAGCCTGAGAAATGATTTGGAACGCCTCAAGCAGTCTCCGGCTGATCACCATGACGTGGTCAAAAGCTGGGACCGATACGGGATCCATGCGCTGCGGAAGCCATCTATCCGTTCCTGGAGCCCGGCAGATGGCGATGTATTCAATGCGGCGACGAGGCCGGACAGGTTATCCAGTTGCGCCACGATGCGGGTGTCTGCGTTGTGATCGGTATGTCGCCGGATATGGCAGGCAGCATGGGCAACCTGTGCCTCTACGACACCGTCGGCAGCGCCACGGCACGTTTCACCGACTCGTTCCACGCATTCAAAACCCAACTCACTGCCTTCGTGCAATATTTGAGGTCGGGCGAACCACCTTTTAATTTTGAGCAGACACTCGAACTCATGCGGATGGTCATCGGTGCCAGGATGAGTCGTGAAGATGGGGGCCGACCGGTCACGCTGAGCGAAGTCGGCGAACCCGATGCCTTGCTCTCTAAAACGTCTTGATAGACACACTTGAAACCGTTCGACTTTTTAACAGGTTTATCACTGCCGACTATGCGGATGAGTAAAAGTAAAACTCGACCCCGAAAAAACGCTTTGTTTATAGCGCTTTGCCTGATTATGGTTGTGCCATGCGGGTCGAGAGCGGGCGGGAATGAATCGTTCGTGGGAAAGATCAGGCTGGTGCTCCCGGACGTGATCTACGCGGTTCCGGGGATCGAGTGCAACATCTATTTCGACAATACAGTTCTATTGTTGAACCTGAACACGGTGGCCTTCGATGTGACATGTCCGGTCGGCATGCAGTATCAGGAACGCTGGTCGTTCATTCCCAAGGCACAGGAAATCGGCGAATATCCGCTGGAATTGAAGGTCGTCGATTCATCTAACACGGTCCTGGCTCAAGGAGAAACCCTGGTGCGCGTCGTACCGGACCGTTTGCAGGATGAGGCGGAGGCATCATACCTCCTGATAGGCGATAGTTTTGCCGAGTATTCGGTCTACCCCCAGCACATTCTTGACCTGAGCATGCGCAACGGGCGCGACGGACTTCATATGATCGGTTCGCGCGGTGCGGGTAATATGCCGCCGACCGGTGCGCTCCGGCACGAAGGATACTCCGGCTGGACCACCGAGGCCTTTACCACACGCAGTGGCCTACTGTCGCGATCGGGCTATCATCACCGTCCCGGCGCCGGCAGCCCGTTTGTGTACACGCGGCCGGACGGTTCAAGCCGCCTGGACTTTGCCCGTTACTGCGAAGAGTTCAACCAAGGCCGGGGCCCGGACCTCGTCACCATTCAACTCGGTGGGAACGATGTTTTCTCCGACCGCGACGACACGATTGATGACACGCTGGATCAGATGTTCAGCCATATGGAAACGCTGATCAACGCGATTCATGCTGCCCGATCGGACACATGCATCGGGATAGTCATCGACACCCTGCCTTCAACTTCGCAAGACGGTTTCCGCAATTACAGGGGCGACCGCAAGCAGACACGCTGGCAACTTCGCAGAAACCAGCACCGGATGATCGAGCGGATGCTTGAAAACTACCAAGGCCGGGAGGCGGGGCACATCTATATCGTGCCGAACTACCTGAATCTCGACTGCGCGTCCCATTTCCCGACATGGAATCCCGCGAGAAACAGCCGGTCGGATGACAGAATAAAACGCGTCAACAATGGTACACACCCCACCACGGCGGGCTATCAGCAGATGGGCGACAGCATCTACGCCTGGATAAACGGACAGATCAAGGGAGTCGGGCAATGAGCAACGAATTACAAAAAGAAACTGAGCAGAAGTCGGGAAGGGATCACATGCAACGGGATCATGGCGATATGCGGTCTCGCCGTGATTTTCTCAAGGTATCAGGGGTGGCTGCACTGATCGCGTCATTTCCCGTCACCGCGGGTATCGGCCGCGCCGCCCGCGCCGCGGTAACCGAATCCTTGCCCAAGCCGCTGACCGCGCAGGCGTTTAGGCAAAGCCTGGCCGGCCCGATCCTTTCGCTGCCTACCACGTTCAAAGAGGACCTTAGCGTCAATTACGACGCCGTCCATAAAATGATCGACCGGGCGGCCCGGCACGGGATACCGATCTTTGAACTCACCGCGGGCAACAGCAAGTACAAGTGTTTGAGCTATGACGAAATCAAGGGCGTCACCAAGGCCATGGTCGAGGCCGCCGACGGCAGGGGGCTGACGATCGCTGCGACCGACGCATGGCCGGCCGAGCAGGTGATCGAGTATGCGCAATACTCGGAGTCCCTGGGGGCCGACGCGGTGCAGGTGCTCAAGCCCGCGGATATGGAAGACCCCGACGCGCTGCACAGCCACTTCCTCCAGATCAGTCGAAACACTTCGCTGCCGATTGTTCTTCACGGGATCTACCCCGTCGAAGCGTTGCGCCGGCTCGCGGAGATCGATTCGATCGTCGCGATGAAGGAAGACGGTCGGCTGACTTATTACATTGATTGCAGCTACGAGTTCGCCGATCGGTTCGAGATATTCTCCGGCGGGGCCGAGAACAGGTTCCTGGTCGGTTATCCCTACGGGTCAAGAGCCTTCTTTGCGACTTACTCGGGCTTCGCGCCGGATAAGCCCATGCTTTTCTGGGACGCGATCAAGAAGAACGACCTGAAGCGTGCGGTCGAGATCACGTCGAAGTACGACTACCCGTTCATACGCCGGTTCACGCACCCGTTCTGGCACGCAACGCTTGAGTATTTCGGTGTTGCGACACGTTACATGCGAGAACCGTTTCAGACGCTCCCGGACAATGAACTGGCGGACATCAAAATATTCTTCGATGGTCAGGGGATCGATCCGGCGGACTACAAGGCCTGATCACGTAAACCGTCCGCGTATTAACCCGGTTTGTCATGGGTGAAGGATATGCTGCCAACACGGACTATTTGGGTATTTACGATTGTTATTTGTGCGATGAACATCGCTACGGCTTTCATGGCAGTTGCCGAGGGGCAAGCCGCGCCGCAGCAGGCCGGACCCGTGCGTCTGATACTGCCGCCGGTGATCTATGCGGTGCCCGGTATTGAGTGCAATATCTATTTCGATAACATCATCCTGGCACTCGATCGGGACAACTACGCGTTTGATGTTGATTGTGTTAAGGGGATGCAGTTGTCGGAGCGCTGGACATGCACGCCTGGCGAGAAAGATATCGGTGAATATCTGATCACGATCCGTGTGCTTGATTCATCCAATGCGCTCGTTGCAAGTGCTGAGTCCGTCTTACATGTATCTCCGGATGCGCTGATGTCGGGTGGGCGTGCGACGTTGTTGATTGTGGGGGCGAGCTTCACCGAATATTCGATCTACCCGCGGCACATCCTGGACCTGAGCCGACGGGGTGGGCCGTCCGGGCTGAAACTGATCGGGTCGCGTGGTTCGGGAAACATGCCCCCCACGGATGACCTTCGCCACGAAGGATATTCCGGCTGGACGGCGCAGGCGTTTGCCACGAAGGCCGGCCCCTTGTCACGCTCGGGCTATCACCATCGGCCGGGGACCGGAAGCCCGTTTGTGTATTCGCGCCCCGATGGCTCGTCTTCCCTGGATTTCGCGGCGTACTGCCGGGAGTTTAATGATGGCGTGGGGCCGGACATGGTGACCATCCAGGTCGGCACGAATGATGTTTTCTCGGCGACCGATGAAACGATCGATCGTGTGATCAATGAGATGTTCACGCATTACGAGGCCTTGATTGCTTCTATTCATGAGGCGCGAAGTGACACGCATATCGGCGTCGTGATGGTGACCCCGCCGTCGGCGTCGCAGGACGGTTTCAGGAATTACCGGGGCGCGGGCAAGCAGACACGTTGGCAGCTGCGTCGCAATCAGCACCGGCTGATGGAGCGGATGCTCGAGCATTTTGTCGGCCGTGAGGATGAGAATGTTTTTTTTCTGCCCTCGTATCTGAACCTCGATTGTGAGGTGAATTTCCCGACCTGGACGGCCGCGCGGAACGCCCGATCGAAAGACCCCACGACCCGTGTCAATAACGGCACCCACCCCTCCGAGGCCGGCTATCAGCAGATCGGTGACGGGATGTACGCCTGGGTCTGTGCCCAGATGCAAAAACGTCCGCCAGGCACAACTGGGCCCTGATGAATATACGTGTATCCAGGTGTCCCGAGGGTGGCCACCCCGTCCCGGAGGTCGGCGCGGCCCGTATCCGGCGGACTATAAAAATATAAATAATTAAAATATAATAAATTACATTGTTATTTATGGGCGTGAAATCCTGCTTTCAAATCATCATATCCTGGGCTAAAAATCGTTGACTAATTGTGTATACAGTAGTAGACTGGCCGGGTCAGGTCTTGCTGTCGCACTAAGGGCCGTAACCGGCGGTCACGCCGAGACAATCCATTTACGGAGCCGATGGATGGACATACAACAGGGCGGCAGTCGAGGGGTCGGGTCGATCTGTACGCTTGGGTGGTTGTTGCTTGCCTGTGCCCTGGGGGGTGGGCCTGTTCCTGCCTTCGCGGCGGAGCCCCAAGCAGCGCAAATACCCGCCGGGCGTGTGGCGTGGGCCGGCCGGGGAACGCACCGGGTCTTAGTCGAAGTGCCTGCGACCGATCTCGGCGGTAGGGCGGTGGATGAGTTGCCGGCGCAGATACAGATCGATTGGGTGGAACTGCTTGAGAGTATCGGTGCCGATGCCAAGCCCGATCTTCGCACGCTGCAGGTGATGCGTATCGACGCGGAAACCGGTCGGCCGATCCTGTATGAGGATTATGTTTACCAGCGGGGGCCTTACGACCGCGCATTTGTCTGGTGCGATGCGGCGATCCCGTATGAGTTCCCCGAAGTGCTTGCGCCGACGAGTTACTCCGATGGCGAGCGTAAGCGCGTTATCAACCCGCGCGGGGGGTATTACTACAACGCTGTCGGGGACTGGCGGGCGGGGAAGCTGTCCTGGTCGCACACCCAGCAAGACGATAAGCCTTCCTATTACGCGGTCTACTTCGATGTCATCGCCCCCGATGCCTCGCCCCCGGAGGCGGAGCCGCGCGGATGGATCGGCGACGGCATGCCCCGCCACGAGCGTTGGGGTACGAGCACAACCGGAGCGGATATCACGCAGGTTGCGCTGGACGATTGGAACGGCGACGGGCTATTCGATCTCGTCTACGGTGAACAGTACGGCCAACTCCTTGTCATGATAAACCGAGGCACGCCTGATCGTCCCGAGTTCGGCCCCGGCTCGATGTTGTTTGATGTCGAGGGGCTGCCGATCGACGCCGGCATGCACGCCTCGCCGTTGGTCATGGATTTGGATGGCGACGGTAACAAGGACCTGTTGATCGGCACGTACAAAAACCGCGTCGCTTTCTACCGCAACACGGGAAATGACAAAAATCGTGTGCTTGAATATCAGGGTTTTTTGCGTGACGCTTCGGGTGAGTTCCTTGCGTTACCGGTCACGCCCGTGGCGGTGAAGGAGCCGGGGGTTTTCAAGGAAGATTATTTCCCGACGTTGGAAGCGGTGGACTGGGACGGTGACGGCGATACCGATCTATTGTGCGGCGGCTACATCACGGGCCGGGTGTTTTTCTATCGAAATATCCGCACGAGCGACGGGATGCCTCAATACGAACTCGTCGGCCCGGTCGAGGCGGACGGCAAACCGCTGAACGTCCGCGACTGGTGCGCCGCGCCCTGTGCAGCGGATTTCAATGGCGATGGGTTAACCGACCTGGTTGTCGGCTCGTTCACATGGCATGCCGACTCGACCGAACGCCCCGCCTTCCTGCGTTTCTATCTCAATGAAGGCACGCCCACCGTCCCGGTTTTACGTGAACTGCCGCTACCTGTTCAGGGTGCGGTCCCGCGCCTGCGGTTGCCCAACCCCCGCGCCACGGACTTCAATCACGACGGGCTGATCGACCTGGTCGTGACGACCGGTGCCGACATCGTGCTCTATCCGAATATCGGCACGCCGAGTGAACCCCTGTTTGATTTGGATCAAAAACCCATCCGTGCGGCGTGGGGGAATGCGGACATCCCCTCCGTGCATCAAGTGATGGATTGGAACAACGATGGCTGGCCCGACCTTGTGAAAGGCTACACCGTTCTGCTTAACGCCGGGATCGGCAAGCCTTATTTCTGGGATAAGTCCGTGCCCGTCTTGCCTGAAGGCGTTCGCATCGATCACCCGGTCGAGCGTGGGGACGGCCATTTTTATCCGTATTTGTGTGACCTCGATCACGACGGCTTGATCGATGTATTGTTCGGGGACTGGCACGGCAACGTCTGGTTCCACCGCAACCAGAGCACGGACGACAATAAGGCATTCGATACCGAAGGCTACCAACTGCAAACCGCGGCCGGCCCGATCAAGGTGGGGCCGCAGGGCGGCGACGTCGAGAACGATTTCCAGGCCCTGCAGGGCGCACGTACCACACTCGTGGCCGGTGATGTCGATGGCGACGGGCTTGCCGACCTGGTCGTGGGGGACACGTACGGACTGGTGCGGTACTACCACAACCTCGGGCCGGTGGAAGCACCGGTATTTGATGAGCCGGTCGTGATCGCCGACCTGAAGGTTCGTCTGCACGTCGACCTGACGGACTGGGACGGCGACGGCAGGGGGGATGTCATCGCGTCGCTCGCTTCGCACAAGGTGTTTCTTATCTGTGGTGCGGGTGAAGGGGCGGATACGCCGTTTCTTGAGCCCGAGCAACTGGATACCCAGTCAATCAAGAACCCGATCGTGACCGCAGTAGACCTGAACCGTGACGGCGACGAAGACCTGCTTATCTGCGGGACCCAGGGTACGAGCTTTATCGAACGCTCGTATTTAGAACACGGATACATACAAGGGCGGGTGCTGAAAATCGAAGCGCTCCCGGAGAAAAAATAAGGATGATGTGCGCAAAATGCGAGACACTGTTGATTGCGATGCAACGGAGTGCAGGCTGTTACGCCGCAGCTGCCGTGGTGCTGATGTGCCTGGCGTTGCCGGCATCGGCGTCGGAAAAGCTTAGTGTACCCACGGTGCAGTCCCGGTCGCAGGTCTTTAAGTACCACACGGCAGACCCATACGACCGCGCGAATCTTTACGGCTTCAATCACGCACCAAGCGTGGTGCAGATGCCCGACGGCCGGCTGCTTGCCGCCTGGTTCTCCGGCCCCTATGAAGCCGCTGTGAATCAGGTGATCCTCGGGTGTTACTCGTCGGACGGAGGCGTGACGTGGTCCGACATTGTGGTGCTTCAGGACGATCCGATAAGGTCGGACTTCGATCCGGCATTTATCCACGCGGGCGATCGGGTCTATATGTGCTATTCGGTCGGGCGTTGGAACAAGTACCCGTCGTACCGCCCCGGGCCCGGTGAAGAGGCCGCGACAGGCCCGGAATCATTCACGATCCAGTGCCGGTGGTCCGACGATTCGGGAGCGACCTGGTCGGAACCGGTGCGCATGCACGACAGCACCGGCTGGGGGTGCCGAAGCAACGGGATCCAGCTAAAAACGGGCGAGCTGATCCTTCCCACGCACGATTTTCTCAACTGGCAAGCCGCCGGCCTGAAGTCAAGCGACAACGGGAAAACATGGGTCCGGTCTGAACCGATCGACCCGGGCGGGGTCAAGGTGGCCGAGCCATGTATCGCCCAGTGCGCTTCCGGGACGTTGATCATGGCGACACGATGCCGTGACGGCGTGATGCGTTTCAGCCGTTCAACCGACTTGGGCGGCTCGTGGTCCGCTCCCGAGGAAGCAGGCATCGTGGCCGGGGATTCTTCGCCGAGTTTGATCGCGCTGTCTGACGGAACGCTCGTCTTGGCCTATACGGCATCTCCCCCGCCCAACCGAACGTCTCTGGGCATCCGGACATCGAAAGATGAAGGGCGCACCTGGTCGGATGTGCTCGAGGTCGCGTCGGTCGAAGCGGCGAAACCCGGCGAGGATTTCTGGTCGCATTCCGCGTGTTATCCCTCCGCCACCGAATTGCCCGGCGGCCGGGTGCTGGTTGTCTGGACGCAAATCAGCATGTCGCCGAGCTGGCAGGGCGGGACGATCGAATCCGCGATTATTCAACTAAACGGCAACTGATTTTCGTGAGTTGTCCCAGGATTATGTGAGACGCTATGACGAACGATACGGATCAACACAAGCAGGATGCGAAGCCTGCACTCTCACGCCGACATTTCATGGGCGCGTCAGGTGCAGCGGTCGTCACGGCTCTCATGGGTCGCGCGGTCGCCGATACACATGCCGCGGCACCGGTGGGCGGTCCGGTTTCGGAAGCGATCCACTTCCCGCAATCGTTCCTGCACTGTTCCCCGACGGGTTCCGGCATCTGGGTCCGTATCCAGGCCGAGTGCCGAGGTCGCCTGATCGATACGGCGACCGGCAAGACCGACGAGTACGTTCTAGGTGTGGTCGCCAAGACCGGGCTTACTTCTGACCCCGCGACTGGCGGGCGGTCACCGGGCTACGACTACTGGGTTATCTTTTCCAAGTCGCATGTATTTACGAAACGGACGCACACGTCGGCCTACTTCAATAACCCCACGGTGCTAAAGCACGAAGACTTCGGTTCCGCGGAATGGCGTTTGAGGCGAGCCCCGGCCTCACCGCTGACGTCTCCCGCCGAGATACAAAGCGCGCTCAAAGACTGGCGTGAACTATCGGCGACAACGACGTTTGTAAGCGAGGACGGCACGCGTCGGTACACCGTCGAGTATCCCGTGAAGTGGGCCGATTGCTCGGTGAATGGCGATGCCTTCCGCGTCGAGACCGGCCCGATCTTCCTTCTGGACCCGGACCGGGTCGAGGTCGGGCAGACACCACGGTTTGAGGACTTCCAGTGGGCGCACGTGGATTACCGCTCGTTCGATCAAGTCAGGCTGCTGTTGGAACAAAAGACTTCTATTTTTGATGGCGCGACTTTCAGCCCGCCTAACGAAGACGGCAGGCAGTTCAGGAAGAACCCCGCGCTGTCGCAGCAGGAGTTGGACCTGGTCACGTCGCTTGTATTTGCAAAAGAACAATCGCCTCTGGAGCCTGACCGGATGCGCGAGCTTCTGAGCACCGACCACTATTCCACGATGAAGGAGGTCCGGGCCGAGACAGAACTGTATTCGCTTGGGATTTAACATGATTAAGATCGGTCCGAGGGGGCGGGCCGGGTCCGATGCGATATTCTTTTTATATGGGAGTTAACGATGTTTTTGAGAAACCTGAATACCAAGTTAATCACCCCGTGCGTCGCCGTCGCCGCGGTTGCGTTGCTCGGTCAAACCGAGCCGGCCTGCGCGGTCAATACCGTCTGGAGTCAATCCGTCGGCGGCACTTTTCAGGACTCGGGCAACTGGACCGCCGGTGCGCCGGTCGCGGGCGACACGGGCATTATCAACAACAACCTCAACCACACGATCGAGTTCTCCGGCTCGGTCGATACACAGGATTTGTTCCTGCGCAATACCGCGGGGACGATCACGCTCGACGTGGACCCGCTGGACCTGGGGAATAAATACACGATGTCCCGGTTTACCATCGTCGGCGCCGCCGCGGGCGAGACGAATCACCTCGTGGCCGCCAGCGGTGAGCTTGAGACGGGCATCATCCTGATCGGTAACGCCACGGGGTCAGACAACAATACGGTTGATGTCACCGGCGCGGGCACTTATTGGCGTGCGAATGGGGGCAGCGGCGGCACGGCCGCCGTACGGGTCGGCAGCAACGGCGGGTCCGGGAACACGCTGAACATCATAAACGGCGGGGCCGCAGAAAGCACGACGCAAACCATCATCGGATTGCAGGGCGGTTCGAACAACACGCTTATCGTCTCGGGAGTCGGGTCGTCCTTCAGCAACGCGCAAAGCATCTCGCTGGGCGACAACACGACCCCCCTGGCGTCCCAGACCAACAATCAGCTCAAGGTGCTCGACGGCGGTTACGTGACGACCCGCGAGCTTATCATCGGCACGACCGCGCCATCCCCCGGCAACACCGTGCTCGTTTCCGGGCCCGGGTCGCACCTGAATGTTCGCGGCGGCCAGCAATTCCCAGCTACCGAGGGCGGGCAGAAACACGACATCGGCCGGGCATCCTCGAACAACAGCCTGATCGCGGAGAACGGGGCCGTTATCGACGGCAACGCGATCTTCCAACTCGGGCGTGAAGCCACGAGCCTGGACAACCTCCTGTCCATCACCGATTCGAGCCTTTCCAGTTGGGGCATCCAGAACAATCAGGGCACCGTCCTGATCGAGAACAGCTCTGTCGAGATTACTCGCAAGCTCGACAGCCTTGCTTTGGTATACCTCGGCGGCAGCTTCCTGGCCGAGACCAGCCTGTCTGTTGTGGATTTCCGCTCCGGGTCGCTGGCGACGGTCAACGCTTCCGTCAGTAACGGCACGCCTATGACCATCGGCGATGGCGGCGCGGTTTCCGCGACCTACCGGATGAAGCTTAACCCGCAGGGCGATGCCAACGGCACACACACGTTCGCCGACGGGCTCCTGCTCAACAGCAACGGCCGTCTCGAAGGCTCGGGTAACATCGTCGGCTCGGTCAGCGGGCTCCCGGGTTCACAAGTGTCCATCGGGCTCAGCAACGGGTTCGTCGCCGTCACGGGCGATTGGGACAATTCGGACATCGCAATGACGATGGAGATCGGCGACATCAGCCAGACCCAACTCGCGGGCGATGATTTCGATTATCTCGGTATCACGGGCACGTTCACGCACGGCGGATCGATCACCATCGACCTGAGTAACCTCGTCCACGCGGATTCCCCCAAGACCGTGCAGTTGATCGGCTTGACTTCGGTGGCGGGCAATCCGAACGATACAGCGGTCAGTTTTACCGGCGGTGGGGCGCTGAGCTATCAATGGACCGGGCAGGGATTGTTTGTTGACGTGCCCGTTGCGACAATCCTCGTCGGCGACCTAAATGGCGATGGTTTTGTCGGTATCGAGGACCTTAACATCGTCCTGGGAAATTGGAATCAGAACGTCACGCCCGGCGACCCACTCGTGGGTGATCCAAGCGGCGACGGATTCGTCGGTATCGAGGACCTCAATCAGGTTCTTGGCAACTGGAACGCCGGCACGCCACCGACCGCATCCAGTGTTCCCGAGCCCGCGTCGTTGTTAGTGCTGACGCTGTGTGGCACCGCCATACTCTCGCATCGACAACGTGATTAAACAGGTATCCATGATGAGTGGGAGAACGCAGTCGGACAAAAACCAAACCTAAACCTACTATCAAAAAGGCCCGTGATGCACTAAACACGTTCGATCAGCGTTTTTACTACTACACATTGCATTTGTGCTTCCCTGTATTGCGCGGGCACAACCGCGGTACGAGTCCACGCCCCTTTCCCCTGAAGGGGTCATTACCCAACCCGGCCGTTACCACCTGGAAGGTGACGTCGTCGTCGATCGTGACCGTGGTATTGTGATCCAGGCGGACGATGTGACGCTGGACCTGCGGGGGCACGCGCTGCGGTACACCGGGACGCCGCGCCCGGGCGTGTTCGGTGTTGTTGCGGCGGACAGGCGTAATATCCACATCACCAACGGTTCGATCGGTGGCTTCTGGTTCGGTCTGCACTGTACGCAGAATCAGGACCTGCGGATCGATGATATCCGCTTTGATGATATCCCGTATCTCGCGGTCAACGTGGCGCAATCGAACGGCGTTGCCATCCGGCATTGCGAGTTCACGAACTTCCGGTACGACATCCCCAAAGAAAAAGACACCTATGTCATCGCCATCAACATCGGTGCCGAAGACGCCGTGATCAGCGATAACAGTTTTATTGCGGAGTTTACCGGCCCCGACCCGCAGGAGGTCGGGATGGAAACCGTGTTCGTGCTTTTCAGCGCGAACGTCAGCAAGCGTTGTGTCGTCACGCTCAACGAGATGCGGGCCAACGTCTTGCTGCCGCGCAGTTACGGCGTGTGGGTTGCGTCCCATGCGCAGGTGGCCGCCTCATACAACAGCATCCGCAACATGAAGTACGGGATATGTCTCGCTACAGAAGCCACGGCGCTGGCGGGGTTCAACCGGTTCAGGGTGGACGCCCCACGTGACGGTGCGCAGCCGGTTGACAGTATCGGCGTATCCGCCACGGGAGCGAAAGAGGTATGCCTTTTCAGCAACGAGTTCGATGGGCTGGGCACCGACGCCAATCTGCCCGTCGGTCAGCCTAGCGCCCAGGTCGGCGATTGAAACCGGCCGCGTCGTTACGGCGGGTTACTTTGTATTATTTGACGACACCCCGTGAGGATGTGTACGCCTTTATTTGGGCGCTATTCAGGCTATGTTTCCGATTGCATCGGCGTTTTTATGAACGCGCAGATCACGCCATTCCGCGCAGGCGGGAAACCCATGTCAACAGAGTTGTTGAACGCGTGAGTGACCTCTCTTTGCAGGAATGAGGGGCAATCTTGCTGATTTATTTAATGAGCAGCATGGCTTCTGAAGCGGAGACGCCCTTATGGACCACGGCCATCAGGGCCTTGGTGATCGTCGCGGGGCTCTTGTGCTGGATCACGTTACGGCCGTAGACGATGCCGGCCACGCCCTGTTGCATCAGCGCCTCGGTACGCTTGAGAATCTCTTCATCACTGACGCGCCCGCCGCCACGGACCAGGACCGGGATGCCGCAGGCGTTAGTCACGACCTCGGGGTAGGCGGCCGGATCGTCGGTCGGGTCCGCCTTGATCACGTCCGCGCCGAGTTCCACGGCCTGACGCACCAGCGGGGCGATCTTGGTGACGTCGCCATCGACCATGTATCCGCCGGCTTTCTCGTTGGGCTGGAAGACCAGCGGTTCGACCATGACGGGCATGCCGTACCGGTCACTCACCGACTTGATCTTGATGATGTTGCGGATGCACTGCTCGTGGATCTCCGGCTCCCCGGGCATGCGGAAAAGGTTCACGCACAGGCACGCGGCATCCAGACGCAGGGCGTGCTCGACGACCTCGTCGACCGCGAGGCTGAAGATCGACCGGGGCAGTTCCTTGCCGTA
This sequence comes from Phycisphaerales bacterium, assembly GCA_041402025.1. Taxonomy (GTDB): domain Bacteria; phylum Planctomycetota; class Phycisphaerae; order Phycisphaerales; family Phycisphaeraceae; genus JAJRRS01. Next base: position 56,320 of record JAWKTA010000013.1, read on the forward strand.
AACATTGGCGACGTCGGTGCGGAGCACCAGCGCGGGCTTGGCGCCGGGGATCGATTGCAGGTGCCGGGCCTGGCCGAGCGTGAGCTGGATCGCGTCGGGGCCCGCATCGACGATGGTGTCGATCGCTTTGGGCATGTCTTCGATCCCGCTGAGGAACCCGTATTCATTGAAGAACCCGTGGTCGATCGCGACATCGAAACACCTGCCGTCCGCGCCGAACATACGATTGAGTCGAGGCTGTACCATTGACATAAAACTTCTATTCCTGTGCTGAAAAAAGGGTTGAATCAGGCGTATCCGAGTTCGCGTTCCGTTTCGCCGATGGCCTCGTCGATCATGTCAAGGCCCTTGAGCAGGGCGGCGTCGTCCATGACGATCGGCGGGCTCATGCGGAGGATGTGGCCGGCGGGGATCCAGGCCAGGCCCTTGGCGAAGGCCTTCTGGTAGACCATGGTGCCGGCCTTGTCGAGCGGCTCCTTGGTCGTGCGGTCCTTGACCAGCTCGATACCCATCAGGCAGCCCTTGGCGCGGACGTCGCCGATGATCGGGTGCTCCTGCTTCATCTGACGCATGCGCTTCAGGGCGATCTCGCCGAGGTGGGTGGCGCGTTCGTTGAGGTTTTCTTCTTCGATGACTTGGGTCGAAGCGAGCGCTGCGGCGCAGGCCATCGGGTTGCCGCCGTAGCTGCTGGAAGCGGAGATCGACTCGAAGCTTTCCTTGTAAGGCTCACGGACGGCGACGCAGGTCACGGGGAAGCCGTTGCCGAAGCCCTTTCCGATGGTCACGATATCGGGCACGACGCCCCAGTGTTCCATGCACAGCCACTTGCCGGTACGGCCCCAGCTGGCGAGGACCTCGTCGATCATCATGAGCAGCCCGTTGTCATCGCAGTATTTGCGGAGCTTGGGGAAGAAGTCGTCGGGGGGCATGATCGATCCGCCCCAGCCCTGGATCGGTTCGAGGACGAAGCCGGCGACGTTGCCGACCGTGCCCTTGTCGATGTATTGATCGTAGAAAGCGATGTACTTGTCGGTGTCGATCGTGCCGTCGTCCTTGGTCCAGATCGGGCGGTACTCGTCGGGGCGCGGCACCATATGTGCGCCCGGGGCGCGGACGGCACCGTAGACGTGCGAGCGGATGTGCCCGAGTGACACGCCGCCGTAGGTCTTGCCGTGGTAGTCGTAGAAGCAGCTGAGCATCTCATTTTTGCCGGTGGCGGCACGCATCACGCGCAGGCCCGCCTCGACCGCGGTCGTTCCGGAGTCGTAGAACTGGAAGCCGTTGAGGTCACCGGGCAATACCTCGGCAAGTTTCTCGACCAGCTCAGTCTTGATCGGCGTGGTGAAGTCGTGGCAGTTCATCAGCTTGTTGGCGTACTTGGCGACGGCCTCGCTGACCTTGGGGTGGCAGTGCCCGAGCGTGGTGACATAAATACCCGAGGAGAAGTCGAGGTATTTGTTGCCGTCGACGTCGGTCAGCACGCAGCCCTCGCCGGACTCGAACGTAACCGGGAAGAGCTTGACCTGGCCGGACAGGCCTTTGAAGTAGTTGGTGCAGCGGGTGTGGTATGCCTTGCTCTTGGGCCCCGGTGCTGCGGTGACCATGTTGGGGACCTGTGTCAGGTCGACGCTGCCCCAAGCGGCGGTGGATGCGGTTGTCATGTTTAACTCCATTGTGGTTTTGGGTTGGTTTGGTGGTGTAGTTTTATGGTTTGTTATTGGGTTGGATCAGGCATACGCCGGCTTTTTTGAAACGCTTATGCCAGGTGGTATCGAGATCGGAATCGGTAATCAGCCCCTGCCACTTGCTGATGTCGCCGAAACGCATCAGCGCGGTCTTGCCGACCTTGGAATGGTCGGCCACGGCGTAGACGCGTTCTGCGGAACCTGCCATCTTCTGCAGCATCCGCGCGACCGTGGTGGACTTGTTGTAAATCATCCCCGCCTCGTCGATGCCGTCGGCGCCGATGAAAGCGACCGTGGCGCGCATGTTCTCGAGGTTGGCTTCCGTGAGCGGTCCCGCGAGGTCCGGCGAGTCGTTGCGGAGCAAGCCGCCGAGCAGGATCAGGTCGATCCCGTTGCAGGCATACAACTCCGAGGCGATCGGCAACGAAGTCGTGATGACCGTCAGCGCCCGGCCGCGCAGGTGCCTGGCGATCGCAAGCGTGGTGGTACTGGAATCCAGCAGCACAGAATCCCCGTCGCGGATCTGCTCGGCCGCCAGCCTGGCGATCTGCTCCTTGGCCTGCGCGTTCTGCTGGGCATCCTTGAGGAAGCGGAACTCGAAGCTCACCCGTGCCGCCGGCACCGCGCCGCCGTGGGTCCGCAGGACGTGGCCCGTGTCGGCCAATTCCTGAAGGTCACGCCGGATCGTCATGGTGCTCACCCCCAGGCTCAAGGCCAGGTCGTCGACCGAGCAGCCGCCCTCACGGTTGATCACCTGGAGGATCTGGCTGTGCCGGGGGGTCAGGCCCGGTGCGGCGGCGGGGATGTGTTCATTATTGTTCATTTATGTTTATTATAAACATATCCGGGCGTAATGCAAGTCCAGGGCGATTAAAAGGGGGCTAAATCGGGTCCGCCTGGTCGGGGTGGCCGGAGTGTCGAGCCCGGAGTGGTCCCGGATTAATACCCCTTGTCCCAGGTCGATTCGATGTTGGCGGCGATGTTTTCCGTGATGTAGCAGTCGGTCCGCAGCTCCTGGAGGATAGAGCTTGGGAGCTTGGGTGTCACCGGGCCGTGGTAGCAGAGCCGGGCGATCAGGCGTTGCCAACTGGTGGCCGTGCCGTGCACGCCGATGCCCGCCATCTCCCAGCGGTGTTTGGCGGCGATGATTTCCTTGGGCCCAATGGTCGCGGCCTTCGGCGGGACCGCTGCGATGTCACCGCTGGACCCGAAGCAGCCGTGCAGCGAGTTCTGCGCCAAAGTGAACGGGCTAAGCGTGCAGATGCGTGCGCCCATCTGCTTGAACTCTTCGAGCGAACCGGCGAACTCCGGCGCGTCCGGCTCAACAAACGCCAGGTGCCCCGTCCAGCCCGGGCCGGTGTAGCTGATGTCAACACCGCCCGCTTCCTGCATCAGGTCCAGGTAGTGGTCGATCGTCTGGTTGTTCGGCCCGAAGACCTGGTTGCGCGGGGGGCGCAGGTCTTCATCGATCGCGCTCCACAAGAAGCGCAAGAACGAATGCAGGAAGCCCATCTCCCAGGTATCGGGCGCGACCCTGCCGTCCTGGTCGGCGTACTCGTCGAGCGTGAACCACCAGACATGCTTGCAGTCCAGCCTGGTCTGGTTGATGAGGTTTGCGAGATACTTATAACCCGGCCAGGGGTTGGGCATGAGCATGACGCAACGCCTGCCCTCGTCAGCGGCCAGCTTGATGCGCGAATACATATCCGCGATCCACATGAACACCAGGTCTTCATCCTTGACCACCTGGATCTTGAAATCGGGGTTCGGGTGCTTGTCGATGTCTTGCCGGGTGATCCGCCTCGCTTTTTCGAGCGCTTGCTCGTCACGGAAGGGGACACAGGGGGAAGGCTTGTAGCTGAAGGTTGTCGGGGGCATAGGGTCTCACCTGGTCTGCGATTATTAGCGTGAAAATACACACCGCCCACCGACCCAGGTCCGGTTGGCGGTAAAACGTCCGTTGTTGTCTTCATCCCACAGAACGAGGTCCGCGTCCGCGCCCGGTTGCAGGTGGCCTTTGTCGGGCAGCCTTGCGGCGCGTGCGGGGTTTGTCGTGCCCATCGCCCAGACCTGGTCGTCGGGGATATCCAGCCAGCGGCGCAGATTAGCGATGCCCTCGTTCATGGTGAGGGCGCTGCCCGCGAGCACGCCGTGCAGCTTGTGGCCGGGCCTTTCCATGCGCGCCGCTCGTCCCGGCGCGGTGCGGATCGGGTATCCCCACGGGCTTTCGTACACGCCTGCGGGCAGGCCCGCGCCGATGTTTGAATCCGTGATCAGGCACACGCCTTCGGTACCCTTTGCGGCGAAGGCGGCGCGGATCGCCATCGGGTGGACATGCACGCCGTCGGCGATGAAGTCCACCGTGCAACGCGCATCGGCCAGGATCGTTTCAACCGCACCGACGGGGCGGGCCCCCGGATCGGTTTCTTCGGGCAGGGGGAACACGTCGTAAAAATGGGTCGCGTGCCGCGCCCCCGCCTCGATCGCCGCGGCCGTCTGTTCAGGCGACGCCTTGGTATGTGTGATAAACGAAACGACGCCGCGCTCGGTCAGGTACTCGATCACGGGGATGATGTTGGCCGTGTCCGGGCTGATGGACATCGCCGTGACGCGGTCGCCCGAAGCGGCCAGCAACTCTTTGAGCAGGCCCACATCGCCGGGGATTGTGTCCGCGCCCGCGCCGGTGATCTTCAGGAACGGGCCTTCCATGTGGAAGCCCGGCAGGCACGCCGTATCGACCGACGCCATCGCCTCGGCGAGCGCCTCGACCTTTTTTAGCGAATCCCGTTTCATCACCGTATACAGTGTCGGCAGGGCGGTTGTGGTGCCGTACCTGCCCAGCAGTCCGGCGCAATTCACCAACTCTTCCGGCGAGGCTTCATAGAGGTGGTGGTGCAGCCCGTGGGTGTGCAGGTCGATGAGCCCCGGGGTGAGCAAACGCCCGCCGCCGTCAATGATCTCTGTACTCTCAACCGGTGCATCATCGACGGATACCTTGCCGTTTGAGATGCGCAGACTATCACCGATGATCCCCCGGCCGGGCTGCATCACGCGGACATTGTTGATCAGCAGGTCACCCACGTACATTCCTTTTTTTAGTAACAGCCGTGGGGCCTCCCCCCATCGGGACGGTCGCATCGAAGCGGAAGCAATCGGGCCGGTAATGGCTGACAAACAACCCCGCACGTTGGCCGTTTAGCAGGTAAAGCGTGTTGGTTTCTTTGAGCAGGGGTTCGCCCGAGCGGACATCCAATAACCCCGCCCACGGCGAGCGTGCCTTGACCGCTTCGATCGATTGCGTGCCGTAATCCAGGCGTATGCCCTCGACAGCCTGCCAGCGCACGAGGAAATTCATCTCGGTCAAATCCTCGGCGTCGAGTCTGTCCGCCATCCTGCCCGGCAGCCACAACTCGTCCGCGGCGACCGGCTCGCCACGCAACTCATCCACACGCACGGCATGCAAGAGACGCTCGCCCGGCACGGTTTCCAGTTGTCCTGCCAGATATTCATCCGCCTGGACCCATTCGTTCGCTTCGACACGTCGCCGTAACTCGGGTGCGTGCCTGACGACGCTGGCGAAAAAATCGGTGTTTAGGATCGGGATCTTCCGCACGGGGGTGGGGCTGACAAAAGTGCCCGAGCCTTGCCGGCGGTGGATCAGCCGTTCCTCTTCCATGATCTGCAGCGCCCTGCGCACCGTGATACGCGAGGCGCTGAATTCTTCACACAGCCGGTGTTCGGTGGGGATCTGTTCGCCGGCCCGCCACTCACCGCCGAGGATGCGCTGGCGGATGGCTTCGGCCAGTCGCTTGTAGGCGGTAGTGGTTTGCGTGGCCATGGCGGCGTCCGAGGTCCGGAAACGGGGGTTGACGAAATTTGTTATAACAATATAATGTTTGGGCGCGGTCGTCAAGAGAAACGGCCGTGCATGGCGCATTTTGTGCCCGGAATCGTTTTTTTATGTGTATCCGCAGGGCCCGGCATGAATAACTCCACGCTCATCCACTCCGGGGCGGCGGCCGTCGATATCACCCCGGCTGCGCCGACTTTTCTTTCCGGCTACCCCCACGTCCAACGCCAAAGCACCGGCGTCAGCGACCCGCTGCTCGCTTCAGCGCTTTACATCAGTGACGGCGAGACGCGGGTGATCTTTATCGCTAACGACATCATCTTCGTTCCCAAATGGTTGTCCGACCGGGCGCGCAAGCGCATTGAGGCGTCCACCGGTGTCCCGGCCGATCACGTGATGATCACCGCGACCCACACCCACTCCGGCCCGGTGACGACGAAAATGCTCAGCAACGAGACCGACCCGATCGTGCCTGAGCCCGACCCGGGGTACCTCACGTTGCTGGAATGCGGCATCGTGGCCGCGGCGGAGCGCGCCTGCGCAGGGGCGAAGCCCGCGGAGATCGGGCATGTACTAGCTGACGGCTCGGGTTTGGGCAGCAACCGTCACGACCCTGAGGGCGTACGTGACCCGCGTGTGTCTGTCCTTTCGGTCAGATCGGTGGAGGGTGACGACTGCATCGGGCTGATGCTGGTCTGCAACATGCACCCGACCGTGCTGCACGAAGATTCGACGCTCATCAGCGGCGACTTCCCGGGGTTTGCGCGCCGATACCTGCAAGAGAATGTTATTGGTGCAGATTGCCCGGTGGTTTACCACATGGGTGCGGCCGGGAACCAGAGCCCGCGCCACGTCACGAAGTCCAACACGATCGAAGAGGCCAACCGCCTGGGCGAGTTGCTCGGCAAAGCGGTCGCCGATGTGCTCCCGAGTCTGTCTTACGAGCGGTCATTAGATGTTTCGTGTGACAGCGTGCTGCTGGAATTGCCGCTGCGCGGGTTCCCCCCGGTCACCGAGGCCGCCGCCGCGCGTGACAAAGCCAAGCAGCGCTTTGAGCATCTTCGAGATACGCGGGCCCCCCGCGCTGATACCCGTAGCGCCGAGTGCGACTGGTTTGGGTCGGAAGAAACCGTCACATTATCCCGTGCGGCACAGTCGGGCCGGCTCGAACAGGCGGCCCGTGCCTGCATGCCCGCGCGTGTGCAGGTGATCCGCGTCGGCCCGTGGGCGTTCGTCGGCTGGCCCGGCGAGGTGTACGTCGAGTTTGCCCTGGATGTGAAAAAGCGGTTCCCCGATTGCTGCGTGGTCACGCTGGCGAACAGTGATCTGGAAGGTTATATCGTGACGCAGGAGGCGGTCGACCGGGCCAGTTACGAATCCGGCAACGCGGTATTCAAAAGCCCGGACAGTGGCGAGATGCTTGTCGAAGCCACGATAGATCTGTTAAGCCGAAGCGGTCAGTAGCCCGACACTGGGATCACATTTTGAGTAATGGAGCAGTGCGGCGTGTCGCATATCCTCACATTCGATCTCGGCACGACCTATTTCAAGGTCTGTCTCTTTGACGACTCCGGCCGGCTTGTCGCTGTCCGCCGAGTCGTTCCGCCCGCGGTCCGTTCTCCCGGGGGCAGATACGAATTGCCGGTCGATGGTTTCGAGCGTGTCCTTGTCGGCGCGGTGCGGGAACTGAATGATGCCGTGGCGGGCGGGGTATCCGGTGTCCACGCGGTGTGTTTCGCCACGCAAGCCAACAGCTTTCTGTTGCTGGACAAAAAGGATCAGCCGCTTACCCCGATCATCCTTTGGCCCGACGAGCGGGCCTGTCCTGCCGAACCCGTTATCCAGTGCCTTTCCGGGTTGAAAGATTATTACAACACCACCGGTGTCCCGGCGATGAACGGCCAGTTCATGCCAGCCAAGTTACGCTGGTTACAAAACCACGAGCCGGGCATCTGCCGGCAAGCCTCACGGTTGTGTCTTATCAGCGATTACCTGACGCTCTGGATGACCGGGCAGCACGTTACCGAGGCGGGCACCGCGGCGTTGACCGGCCTGGTGGATATCCATCAATTACGCTGGTGGCCGGATGCGTGCGAGCATGTGGGCGTACACACGGGGTACCTGCCCGCCATCGTGCGTGCCGGGACCGATCTGGGGCCGATCAGCCCGGACGCCGCCGCGTTGTTCGGGCTTCCCGAGGATTGCAGGTTTATCGTCGGGTGCCTCGATCAGTATGCCGGCGCGATCGGCGCGGGGAACGTGACGCCGGGGGGCGTGTCCGAGACGACGGGGACGGTCCTTGCGACGATCCGATGCGCGGACCGGTTCAACCGCGATGCGAAACCGGGCGTTTTTCAAGGCCCGGGCCACAGTGAAAAAACCTGGTACCAGATGGTTTTCGGAGATACGTCGGCCAACCTGTTGGAGGCTTACCGCAACAACCTCCCGGGGAAACCCGGTTACGAGGCGTTGTGTGACATGGCGGCGGATGTTCCCGCAGGCGCGGGCGGATTGCGTATCGATGCCAATGCCCCGGCGGGCACCGACGCGATGTTTATAGGTTTGACAGACAGACACACCCCCGGGCAGCGCGTCCGTGCGATCCTCGAGGCAGTCGCCCGCGCGCTCAATCAGCAGATACAGGACCTGTGCGGCGATGATCGGCCCGGCGCTATCCGGTCGGTCGGCGGGGCGGCACGTAGTGATTTGTGGCTTCAGATCAAGGCGGACGTGCTGGGCCTGTCGGTTCAGGCCACGGAATGCCCGGAGCCGACCAGCCTGGGGGCCGCGATCCTGGCCGCCGGTCGCTTGCGTGGTGTGGGAATGGATGACCTCGTCTCTGACTGGGTCCGTGTACGTCACGAAAGTCTATCGACACCGGGCAACCACCGGCTCTACGCAGAGCAAGTGCGGTAGCCTGTTTACTGTGATAAAGCTGATGGATGGATTCATTGGGCTTGCTGATTTCAGACGTATATGATGCTTAAGTGATTACTCCGAGAGGTTTGGCGAATGTCCGCACCCGATTTTTATTTTGCCGTGAACGCCACCGCGCGGCATATCCTTCACGAGTACGGCAAGGACGTGTTGGTCGACTACTGGCGGAGCCTGGGCCGTGAGTATTACAGCGCCCGGATTCACCGGTGGCGGGAGGGGGGCGCGGAAACGATCGCGGAGGATTGGCGCGAGTATTTCCTTCACGAACCCAACGCCGTAGTTGACACATCGGTCGAGGGCGGGGCGGCGGTGCTGGATATCAAAACGTGTCCGGCTATCAAGCACCTGCGTGACAGCGGCAGGGATATCCTGGATTGCTACTGCGAGCACTGCGACCATACTTGTGGCGCGATGGCGGAGGCGGCGGGCTACCGGTTTGAACGCACCGGCGGGATGGGGTCTTGCCGTCAGCGCTTTGTGCCCCTTACACATCAAACGGGGGGCGCGAACTGATGCTCGGGTGCCAGGATTTTTGCGGCTATTACGACTGGACCTTCCACTACCTGCGCCGGACATTCGGCCAGGAAGCGGTGCGCAAGTACTGGCGTCAGGCGATCGCGTCTGATTCGCAGGGACACTACACTTCCGCCGGGCGTGAGCGGGGGCTTGCCGGGCTGTACGACACGTGGGTGCAGACCGGTATTGACGAAAAGTGCGACTGGACCTTCACGCTCGATGAAGCCAAGAACGTCTTGCGCCTGGATATGCGGGAGTGCCCGAGCAAAGGCTTCCTGCTGAAGAACGACCGCAACGCGGATGAAGACTACTGTGACCACTGCATCGGATGGATCGAACCCGCGCTGCAGAGCATCGGCGCCGAGGTGGCATCACACGAACACAACCACTGCGGCCAGTGTTGGTGGGAAATGCGCATGAAGGGCCGTCCGCACGAATCCCTGTCGCTTGATGTGGATATCCGTAAGGATGCAAGATGGCAACGCGGGTTCCTGGACCGGTGGCATGACGGCGTGGCGCTGCCCGTTCTTGATCAGCACGCATCTACAGACCCGTCTGATGTCTTGCGGGACTGGTTCACGGATACCGATCGGCTGACCGTCCTCGGCCGGGGACCGAGTGCGCTTAATGAGTGGACGAAGGAAAAGATCGGCGACGCGGTCATCGTGACCGATCCGACGTACGCGACGCGTGATGTGTACGCGGGCGAACCGCTGGGCGTATTGATCGGCGACCGTTCCACGCAACTCGAAGCGGTCAGCAAGCGTTTTAATCAGACCGCCCCCGAGCGCCGGCCGTTATTGATGCACATGTTCCTGCCCGGCTGCCCGATGATCGACTTTGTTTCTATGGGCCTGCCCCGACCCGTTCCGATCCTGCCGCTGTTGATCCGGCAAGGCTTATATATGCACCGGCCGGGTCGGCCCTATCCGACAACCGGTGTTTTTGCGCTCTTGCTGGCTGTTGCGCTCGGTAAAAAGACGGCCGCCGCCGGGATCGATCTGTATAAACACCCCAGCGGGCGCGTTTACACCGGAGACGGGGATGCACATGCCGCTGAACCGTTCGCTTGGCCGGGTTGGCACAGCGAAGCATGTGAGCTGGCGAGCCTGCGTGCGGCGACCATGCTGGCCGGGGGGGCGGTCGATCTGCACCCGCATTTACGGTCGATGCTGTAGCGGGGGTTCGGGGTGCCGTGAAATTGGTGTCAGGATGCTTAAGTCCCCTCTGCAGCTGGCCCCAACCATCACATAAAATCTTAATTTATATATATTTGTCGCCAATCTCGCGGTAAGTCCCGCGTATGTTAGGAAGAATACTTCATGGGGAGAGCTGTTTAGGCTTGCAGTTTATTTATGTGTCGAATAAAATAGGCTGTCGTGATGGTTGTGGGCCTAAATGGCTGTTGGACCTGTAATAAAGGTCGTTTAGGCTCAGGCGTCGGATCAACGATGAGCTTCGGGCCGGTACCGGAAAGGGACGCGATGTCGGTTGCGGTGGGTCGGCACAGGGCCGATATCATTCATCTACAGGGACGGGAAGTATCGCGTCTGGCATGCCCGGGAAGCGGCCTGTCGGCCTGTCTGTCGCCGCACGATGGTGCTGAATTAAGCTCGCTCACGATCCGTGACGGGGCCGGGGTTTGTGAACTGTTGTACCGGGGCAATGACTGGCGATCGGTGATGGTTGGGCCGGCCGGTCCTCCCTGGCTTTTGGCTGGTCGCGGGGCGCACTTACGGCGAATACGACGGGGAGCGCGGGCGGGCCGGTCCTGCTTAGCGTGTTCCATTGGGCGTACGGTGACCGGGTCTTGCCGATGCGGCACCACGGCTTGCGCGCCTTCAAGCGCTGGCACGCCGAGGGCGTGGGCGTGGATGACGCGCTGCCCATAGCGTGCGCGAGTTACCGGAGAATGGGGAGGATCTGGGCATCTACCCATTCGCATACTGCTTTGGATTCTGGTGTTACGCTCATAGATTCGACCACCACACTCATGATGCAAGTCACCGCCGGAGCCGGCAACGATCGGCCGATGCCCTTCACGATCGGGCAACACGTTACCTTTGATCTCGCCTCGTGGTGGGGAGAAGACTGGTTACTCGGCACGATCCATGGCCTGGGTCGATCGGCGTGGGGGATCGATCCGTTGATGTTGGCCGGCGATCACATAGCTCTGCCTCGGAAGCCTGTGACCCTGTCGGACCCCTTGGTAAGTGATCTGCTTATCCAGGCTGTTCCCGGCAAGCCGTTGCGGTTGATATCGCCGGACAAGGCCAAACACATCGAGTTGTCGTTTAGCAGCAGCTCGTTGCCGTCGGATGACGCGGCTCTATGGGTGACACATCGTGACCTTGCTGGACGGTTTTTCTGTCTTGAGCCTTGGGTCGGTTGGCCGAACGGCATCAATACTGGCAGGGGACGCATCGAACTGCAACCCGGCGAGGCTTGGAGCTTCTCATTGCAAATGAGTATTATGTCGGCCGGACAGCAAACTCCGGCAACCAACACATTGCCGGGTGAAATACACATCAACCCCGCGGCGATGGGTCCGGCGTTGTTCCGGCATAGAACACAACCGACGATCCCGCAGCGGGCTACGGAGGAAAGATGAGTCACACAACCCCGCTGGACGCGGCAGGCTGGTGCCGTATCGGTAGCGCCAACACCGGTGACGCTTTACGAAAGCTCGGCAAAGCTTTTCAGTCGATGCGGTCCGGTATTACCCCGCTGGCGTCGAGCATGAAAGTGGCCGGCCCGGCGTTCACCGTGCGTTGCTACCCGGGCGCGACCTGGGCGATGGAACAGGCACTTGAACAAGCCAGGCCCGGCGACGTGTTGGTGGTCGATGGCGACGGTTCACCTGATGTGATCCTGATGGGCGGGCTGATGTCGACACGCGCCAAAGCGCGTGGTATCGCCGGGGCGGTGCTGGACGCAGCGGTTCGCGATGTGGATGAAATCGTCGCGCTGGGGTTCCCCGTGTTCTCCAAACACATTTGCCCACGCGCCGGGACTTTCGCGGAGATCGGCGAACTCCAGACCACGATCTGCTGCGGGCGTGTCCCGGTCAGCCCGGGTGATTGGATCGTCGCGGACAACAGCGGGATCGTCGTGATCCCGCCAGATATGTTGGTGCAAACCGCCGCCGCCGCGCAGGCGATCCACGACCGTGAAGCGGCGTTAGCCAAACGGCTCGCCGCCGGTGATTCCTTTGAAGAGGCGGTCAAGGCCATCGAATAAGTCTTGCGGGTGCGGCGTGCTCCGGCCGATCAAAGCCATGAAACCGATCGATTTTATTTCATCACGGTTCCATTATTCCTTCGCCGCCCATCGGCCGACGTTGAAGGTACGGCCCGGTACCAGCCTGCGCGTGACCTGCCCCGATTGTGACAACGCGTTGGCCGACGGGGCGCTGTTGCCTGCTGAGCAACGACTCATCGATGCCCCCGGGACACTCGAAGGCAACCCGTTGGCCGGGCCGATTTACCTCGAAGGCGCGGAGCCCGGCGATACATTGTCGGTACGCATCGATGCCATCGAATTGGACCGGGAACTCGGGCTGACTCTGTTAGCCCCCCGGCACGGTCTGCTGGATGATTGCCAGGTGTCGTCCCCGGAATCCGATAAGGAAAGTGCCCAGCCGCGTGATACCCCGCGCCATATGTATCGTTGGTCCATCGACACCAAAGCCGGCACCGCAACGATAACCAATCCGTTAGGCGGCGAGCGGATCAGTGTGCCGCTTAACCCGTTCATTGGCAGCATCGGCGTAAGCCCGCCGCATGACGGACGGATCACTTCGTTGCATTGCGGTGCTTCGGGCGGGAACTACGACCTTCCGATCATCAAACCGGGCGTGACGATGTATTTGCCGGTCAACCATCCGGGGGCGCTACTACTGATGGGAGACCTGCATGCGGCGCAGGGGCACGGCGAGGCCATCGGCGGGGGGATCGAGACATCCGGAAAAATACTTTGCACCCTCGGGGTAATGAAGGGCGTGGCGATCACACACTGCCGGGTGCGTGACGCGACAACGCTTTGGGCGATCGGTATGCATGACGACCTGAGGCTGGCGATCCGGGACGCGTATGCCGAACTGCTTGACTGGGTCGCGCCTACCGGGACTGCGTACCGGTATGACATGTACAACCTGCTGAGCCAGGCCGCGCAGGTGGTAGTCGGCAACCTGAATGAAGCCCCGTACCCGGCGGCTGCGGGTATCGCTATCGATTGTCTGCCTGCGGCGGCCAAGGAGGCGATCAGCGTATGGCTAAAGTGAAGTGGGGTGTGCTGGGTGCCGGCGGGATCGCGCGGCGGCGGACGATCCCCGAAGGCATCGTGCCGGCTTCGAATGCCGAACTCGTGGCGGTCTATTCCGTGTCGGACGGGGAAGCCGTTGCCCGGCAGTTTGGCGCACAAAATTGCGACTCTAAAGAGGCGTTGCTGGCATCCGACATCGATGCGGTCTACATCGCGACGCCGACGTTCCTGCACAGGGAGCAGGTCCTGCTCGCGGCGGCGGCGGGCAGGCACGTGTTATGCGAAAAGCCGTTGGCGCTTAACACCGATGACGCGACCGACATGATCCGGGCCTGCGATAAAGCGGGCGTGAAGCTGGGTGTCGGATTGATGATGCGGTACCACGCGAGCCACGTCGAGGCCGCAAGGCTGATCCGTGCGGGGAGGATAGGTACACCCGTGATGGGGCGTGCGCAGCTTTCGTGCTGGTACCCGCCGATGGAGAACGCATGGCGTCAGGACCCGGCGCTGGGCGGCGGCGGGGCGCTTGCGGACCTGGGCGTTCATTGCATCGACCTGCTCGAGATGTTCTTCGGGCGTACTCGCAGCGTCATGGCGAGCATCGGTCATGCCGTTCACGGGTACGCGGCGGAAGACACCGCGGTTGTCCTGCTGGAATTCGAGAACGGCGCACGCGGGATCGTGGACTGTTTGTTCAATGTGCCTGATGAAAGTTCGCTGAACCGGCTTGAGTTGTACGGCTCAGGCGGCAGCATCCTCGCGGAGGGGACGATCGGCCAGGGCGCTGCGGGCACGATGACGCTGCGCGCTGCGGAAAACGCATCGGGTTATGAGGCGCAGCAGAGCCGGGGTATGGCCGGGGGCGTTCCGATCGAGCCGGAACCGTCCAACGTGTATCGCAGTCAGATAGAAGCGTTCTCGCAAGCGGTGATCGACGGGACGGAACCCGTCATTTCCGGGCGGGACGGGCTGTGGAACCTGCGCGTGCTCGAATCGTGTTACGAATCCGCGCGGACGGGGTGCGCGATTGAGCTGAAAAATAAATGATCGGATAAGCTATGGCGACACAAATACACACAGAAGGCAGCTGTGAGATGAATTCAATAGAGGTTTTGGGTACCGGGCTTGTCTACCGCAATCCGAAGCCGGCGGTCCACAGCAAACACGCCTACTTCCCCTCGCTGATCGCCATGCCCGATGGTGAATTGCTCGCGACGATGGATATCGGCAGCGCTTTCGAGGCCGCCGACATGCGGACTTTCATTTGCCGTTCATCCGACGGCGGCAAGACGTGGTCACGGCCCGAACAGATATTTGACCCGGACGAATCGGAGCACCCGGTCTCGACGACCTGCCGGGTGAGCCTGATGCCGGACGGGTCGCTGATGGGGTGGGCCTGTTTGTTCGATCGCAGCGACACCGAGAACGGGCTGGTGGACCCGGCGACCGACGGGTTTGTGGAAACCCGGTTCGCGGTAGTCCGCTCGGATGACCGGGGCAAGACATGGAGCGCCCCCCGTCCGATCAAGCTCCCGCTTGATTGGCATTACTTCGAGACCTGTTCCCCGCCCATCGCTATTGACGGGCGCATCCTCGTGCCCAGTTCGCCGGTGCGTGCGACCGACGGGTCGCTGTCCAGCATCCCGAACGGGATCGCGTTTGTTTCAGAGGACGCCGGCGAAACGTGGCCCAATGCCGTGACTGTTTTTCCGGGGGGGCGTGATGCGCCAAGCGCCTGGGAGCAGAAGCTGACCCGACTATCCGACGGCCGATTGCTCGCGGTGTGTTGGTCGTATGACCCCAAGGCCGACGGCCCGATGCCCAACCGCTGGACGGTTTCGGATGACGGCGGGATGACCTTCAGTAAGCCCGGCAGCACCGGGATCCACGGCGAGACCTGCACGCCGATCGCGCTGGAAGACAATCACGTGCTGTGCGTCTACAGGGGTTATCAGCAGCCAGGCTTGCGTGCGCATCTTGCGAGGATCAATGGCGATAAGTGGGAATCCCTGGCCGATGTATCGGTCTGGGCGGGTCCGAGCTACGGCGAAGAGAAGAAAGAAAGCAAGTGGGCGCAGATGCGGACCCTGCAGCTCGGCCTGCCGACGCTCGTGCGGTTACCCGACGGTGATATCCTGGCCGCGTTCTGGTGCGTGGAAGACTGCGTCGGGAATATCCGCTGGTACCGGTTCCGCGTCACCTGATTCATTCGGCCCTGAACCGTTGCTTACACAGGTGACACATAGGCCGACCCGGCCAGCAGTTTTTTCATTATCGCGCTGCTGTTTATCATGTCCGTCTGTTCTCGGCTCAGCAGGTGGAAGGGCCGGGGCGCAAACCGGCCCGGGATGCCGCGGGCATTCATCATCGCACTGAAAGCGGCGAACGCGTTGTATGATCGCAGCAGGGTGAGCAGTTCCAGCAGGTCCCGCTGATATGCGGCGGCGGCATCGTATTCACCGGCCTCGGCGTGGCGGACGATCGCGCTGGCCCACTCGGGCGCGAGGGCGAAGATGCCGTCAAGGTGGTCGCGGACGCCGTGACGGACGAGCATATCCAGCAGCACGGGCTGGGCGACGATCACACGGAAGTTACTGCCGCGGGCCTTGAGCGTCTCGATCAGCATGCGCGTGTCGTGCGCCGCATCGGAGCACTTGATGCCGTGGATGTTCTTGTGCCCGCATATCGCCAGCACCGTACTTGCTTCGACCTTTAGCCCCGTGAGCTGCGGCAGGTCGTAGAGGTAAACCGGGGCGAGCGACTCGTCCGCGATAGCGTGGTAGTAATCAACAAGTTCGGATTGTGAGTACTTCCACATATAGGGCGTGAGCACCGCCACCGCGTCGGGCTTGTAACGATTCACCAGGTGGATACGGTCGCGGGTGCGGGCGAAGGAGGTGTCGCCCACGCCCACCATGATCTCACCCTTGCCGCGCCCGAGCTTGATGCTCAGTCGCACGAGATCGGCGTAAGTCTGGTCGCTGAGCAGTTGCATCGCGCCCATCGATCCCCCCGCGAGAATGCCCGTGATCCCGTTGCGCCACTGCAACGCGAGCTGCTCCTGCAGGCCCTCGATGTGCAGCGAATCGTCTTCGGTGAGCGGTGTGCCGATAGCTGAGATAATGTGGGTGGTCGTCAAGTTGGTTAGCCAGTCTTATTGGGGTACACAGGGGACGGGTGCCGATCCGTCGGCACAGGCGGACATGTTGCCACGGATGATCTCGAGGCCTTGTGGCGTATCGCTGCCGAACCACCGCACGTCCGCGGGGTCATCGGGGTTGATCCGCGCGACAATGGGCGGCGGGGAGCCGTTGGCCTGCATCAGCGGGTGGCTTGCGGGGCCGTGCCCGCCCGAGGGTGCGGGCCGGGCGCCGGGCGCATAGGTTTCGATCCACGCGATATAGCGGTCCGTCTCGGTGCCGCCGCGGCATGTAAAAACATACGCACGCACGCCGGCCTTCTGATTGTCGGTCCCCCGCAGCGCCCCCGAGGGTGCATCGATCGGTGGAGTCAGGCCGGCGTCGGCGGCGTATAACTCACCGGTATTCAGGTCGTAGAAAAAGGCGCGGTCGGTAACACCCGGGGGTTTCCCGCCGCCGAGGAACGTCGTGATCAGCACCCCGGTCGCCGCGGCCGCGATCAGGCTAGTCAGCACAATCCCTTTGCGGCCAGGTTTCTGTTTCACCTTGTGTCCTCCGCGGGCTTGGGCGAAAGGACACGGGCCAGCCTGGCGTAGGTCTCACTCATCGGCTTCTGCGCGATGTCCAGGTTATGCCGGCTGACCGGGAGGCGGCGCTGGACATCGGGATAATGCCGCATGAATGCCTCCGCGTAGGGCACACACATGTGCAGGCCGTGCGACGCGGTGCATGCTTCGTAAAGCTTCTCCGCGAAGCCGTCGTAGTACTGCGACTTGATGCACTTTAGCGCCTTGACCTTTAGGTCGATCACGTCCGTGACATCAATCAGGATCGCCGGGAACCGGGGGACGGCGTAATCCCCGAGCGTCGTCTCGCCGTGCTGCCAGACGTAAAACAGCTCACCGACGCGGTGGGGCGTCCCCTCGCCGTCTAGCATGCCCGCCGACGCGGAACAGGCCTGATAGGTGATGTCGCAGCACACGCGGTGCGCGCCGGTCAGCCCCGCGTTCTCGAAGGGGCTGTGTGTGATCACCACGTCCGGCCTGACCTCACGGATGATCCGGCTAGTGTCAGACCAGCTCGGTGTTGAACGAGAGGATGTGGTCCTCGTACCGCAGGAAACGCACGTCCGTGATGCCCAGGACCGAGCAGGCATCGATAACCTCCTGCTGTTTCAGTTCGACCGCGTGGTCCAGTGACTGTTTGCCCTTGCCGTGTTTGTGGTCCTCGGACAGGGTATGCGGCTGTGAACGTGCGTTCCGTGGGTGAACACCACGACGGTCACACGGTCGCCGTCGCATATGTGGTGTGCGAGCGTCCCGCCAGCCATGTCAAAAGCGTCGGCGGGGTGAGCGGCGGTATGGAGGATGCTTATTCGCTTGCTTGACTCGGGCATAACGCACTGTATTCCAATGCGATTGAAGGCTATATACGGTGGTTCTGCGTTGATACACGCTGACGCTGGGTCCCGCCGGGTAGAACAGTGCGATCGGCCTAGTAGTAATTTGTGTACTGGCCGCTTTGGACGACGGGAAACATCTCTTCGAACCCGATCCAGTCCGCGTGCCCGTCGCCGTAGAGGATATTCGAGCCGGTGCCCCCGTTCGGGCCGCGCTGGTGACGGGTGGACGCGGGAGTAAACGCGCCCGCGTTGAAATAAACCTCGTCCCAGGCGATCCGTTTGTCGGACAATTCATCGTCGGAAGCGGTGTTCAGCCAGGGCTTCGCGTCCGGGTTGTTGGCGACGATCCAGCCCACCCAGGTCGCGCCGGGGGTGGTGGGGATGGGCTTCCAGTTGTTCAGGAACGGATTCTGTACGAAATTGGTCCAGTAGTTGCAGCTTGAATGCACGTACGGGCCATAAGCACCCAGACCGCCGAGGTTGTCCTTAATCCAGGTCCTTCCTGTTGGAAGCCTTGAGCTGCTCTTCGTGGGTCGGGCAGAAAGGGCCACCGCCGATGCCCGCGTTGTCCATGTAGTTTTTCGTGCTTCTCGTAGATGATGGTCCAGAAACCGCCATGGTAAGAGGGTGGATAGAACTCTTGTTATCGTCCGCATAGACGGTCCAGGCGATCCCGATCTGGGCGCTGGATTGCTCTTACACACGGCGTTCTTCGCGGATTCCCGCCGCGGGCCTGTTACGCGGGCAGGAGGATCCTGACGAAAGCGCGCTATGATCGAGATGACCACCAGCAGTTCGATCAGAGTGAATCCATTCCGTACACGCATTCTCTGATTCCTTGATCGGGAAAGAAATATCGTGAGCCTTGTTGGGTGCACTTATGCAACCCACGCGTGTGAGTTCGGCTATGCCATCCGTGCCGCCGGGACGAAGTTAATCGGCCCGACGCGAAATCCGTCAAGCAACCCTTACCGTCTGCGTACCAACGCACCCATCCCCAGGCCCAGCAAGCGGCAAGGCCGGCGGGTTCGGGCACCCGCGAAGCGATCCTAAGGTCCACGACCGCCGACCCGACATTGAAACTGGTGACCCCGCTGATCGTGGCACCGTTGTTGGAGACCTCCATCCAGGTGACGAATCCGTCGCTCCGACCGACCACAATGTCCAGCAGGCCGTCCCCGTCGATGTCGCCGACGTCAAGCGCGGTGATCGAATCGCCGCCCACCGCCTGGAACGCGTTGGAGATCAGGTTGATGCTCAGCCGTTATGGTCGAGCACGAACACCGACCCGCCGAGCGCGGACTGTGCCACGATGATCTCGTCCTCACCGTCGCCGTTGACGTCGCCCAAGGCGAGGTCGGCGATGCTGCCGAGATTAAAGCTGGGCGCCGCGAGCCCGGCGGTGAGGTTGTTCCCCGACCGTTCGACGTAAGTGACGAACCCGTCCTGCCTGCCGACGATGATGTCGCCGTTGCCGTCGTTATCGAGGTTGCCGATCTCAAGCGTCTTGACGGGGCTGACGTTGAACCCGGTGAACACGCCGGAGAGGGCGTTGCTGCTGGCTCCGCCCAGACCAGCAGGCCGCCGGCTTGTGCTGAAACCACGTCGCCGTTGGTGTCGCCATCGAGGTCGCCGATCGCGACCGCGGTCGTGCTGCCGACGTTGAATGACGCTGACGCCGGACAGCCGCCGCCTCAAGCCATGTGAGGGAAACCGTCATCCCGGCTGACAATCATGTCCCCGTCGGAGTCACCGTCCAGGTCACCGACCGCGATGCCGTTGGCCGGCGTCACGTTGGTCGATGCGACACCGCTAAGGTTGTTGCCCGAGCGTGTGGTGAATGTGGTGAAGCCGGCGTTCCGGGCGGTGAGGATGTCGCCGTTGCCGTCGGCGTTGATGTCGCCGATGTCGATCTCCTGCACGGTGCCTGCGCCCTGGTTATTGCCGAAAAACACAGCGGTGAGGTTCGTGCCCCCGGTCTGCTTGAGCCAACCCAGCGCGCCATCGGCCCGCGAGATCAGGATCGATCCGCTCAGCGGGTCGTTGTCGAAAGGCACGTCCGCCGCCCGGGCCGACCCCGCGAATGACCAGGCTAAGACAGGTGCCGCCAATGCCAATGCGATCCCTTTGCTTTCTCTCATCCTCTCCTCCGTATCTGACAGTTGAAGTTACATACCGTCACAACGCGTGTCGGCTAGTTCGACTCCCAAAAACCCGGCCCCGACTTGACCTTAAACATCGATGCGCCGCACACCAGACGCATACGCGAACGCAAGATATGTGCGTCCGCGCGGATAGTTTATAACATGAAGATACCGGCCCGTCAATCCCCCGATTTGAAGATTTCTCGTTCCCGATCGCCAACGAATGGCAGTATTATACTGTTATATATAGATTTATAATGGAAATCGTCGATATGCCACGGTTGCAGGGGTCGCGGTGGACAGCGTCTGCCCTGGCTTGCATTTGGCAAGGCTGTCCGGGACCCTGTGGATAGCGATTTCATGTTTGGTCTGGTGTAACATCTCGATACAATACAAGTGTTTAAGGGCGGCCAGAATTTGCGAATCGCGGTCTGTATGCCGCTGTAAGGCGGCCGCTTCATTTCGATTGCAATGCACCATTCGGGGGGTCGCCTCTGGATTAGCCATAAAAATCCATTGACACCCGGTATATTCATGGTATAAACTAAGTTCGTGCCGGGCACGGCGCCGGGTGGTATCAGCGGCCGATCGACTCTAATCAACTGATAAATAGTGAATTATATGGGCAAATCCAATATTGGAAACAGCGCCTTGATCACGCGGGTCAACCGCGGGCTGGTGCTTCAGGCGGTCAGGACGCTGCAGCCGACGTACCGCGCCGAGGTCTCCCGCAGGACCAACCTCAACCCTGCCACCGTCACCGGGATTGTGGCGGACCTGTTGGACCTTGGCTTGCTGAGGGAGACCGAGGGCGACCCCCAGCCGCTGGGCACGCTCGGTGGTCGGCCGCCGATGATGCTCGAGATCAATGCCTCGGCCCGGAAAGTGCTCGCCATCGACCTGGAACCGGACTGTATCCGCGTCGGGCTGGCGGACCTGAATATGGAGCTCCTGGACTACGGCGAGCAGATGATCGACCGTCTGGGTGAGCCGGGCCGGGTCATCGACCGGATCTGTCAGTTGAGTAAGCAGATGCTCAAGCGTGCCCAGCCCGAGGGGATCGACGGGGCGGCGATGAGCCTGCCCGGTCTGATCGATCGGCAGCGCGGCATCCTGCACAGCTCGACGAACATGCCCAAGTGGCGTGACGTGGAAATCGGCGCGGCGGTTGCTGACGCGATCGGCGTGGTGCCGATCGCGGAGCGCTCGGTCCATTGTGCCGCGATCTATGAAGACTGGGTCGCCATCGACGAACCTAACTCGACCAAGCTGATTATCTCGCTGCGTACCGGTATCGGTATGAGCATCATGCGTCACGGCGAGCTGTACGTCGGTTCGCGAGGGTTTGACGGCGAGATCGGCCACACGATCGTGGATATCGACGGCGAGTTGTGCGAGTGCGGCAGCCGCGGTTGCCTTGAGACATTCCTGAGCACCAGCGCGATCTGCAAGCGGGTCAAGTCGTTGATCAAGGCGGGCCGGTGCGGGCAGGTCAAGGCGGCGATGGATCGCGGCGAGCCCCTGCACCCGGGCCTGGTTTACCGGCTGGCCAAAGAGGGCGACGCCGACTGCGCGGAGGTCGTAGCCACGATCGGCCGCTACCTGGGGATCGCGGCGGCGAACATGGTCAACCTGCTGGCGCCCGATTCACTTGTGTTGTGTGGGTCGATCGATACGGCGGACGAATTGATCCTCAACGCGATCAAGACGCAGATCGATCGTTCGGCCCTGCCGAAGATGCGCGAGCACCTGCAGATCAGGCTCGCACGGGCGAAGGAACGCACTTCGTTGCTCGGCGCAGCAGCGCTGGTGGCGAGAGACCTGTTCTCGCTGCCGAGGCTGAAATATCCGGGCGTGGCGTCGGCCGGCCCCGTGCGGAATGCGTAACGGTTTGAGGCCTGCTAAAGGGTGAGTGGCTCGGCTTTTTTTCTTATTACTACGTGTCGATACGGCGTGGCTGAGGTGTTAGAAACGAAACGTCCCCGCCGTTAGTCGTCAGATGATACGGCTGGTTAAAAAGGAGAGGATGATAATGAAGTATCAGGCATACATGTGGGTGGCGGTCTCGGCTTTAAGCGGTTCGGTCGGTCACGCATCGGCGGTATCGGTGGATGGCGATACAAACTTCGGGTCGATTATTTCGATCACCGCGGACGGCTTGCTGCATTGGGAAAAGGGCAGCAACAGCGTTTCAACCGGTGACCCCATCATCACGGGTGTCTGGAGCGGCAACAATCAGGGCGCCGGCACCGTGCAGGAGATCGGCTTGGCCGACATCGACTTCGACGGCAACGGCGACATCCTGACGGCCCGGAATGTGGGGCCGGACTTTTCGGGCGAGGTCACGTGGACCGAGCGGATCGACGCGACCAGCTTCGGCGGACAGCCGGTAGCTTTCAATGTCTCCCCGGCCAACAGCATCGCGATGGGTGACTTGGACGGCGACGGCAACGGTGACATGATCCTCGGCCGCAACGACGGATACATCACCTGGGTCGAACGGATCAACAACAATGTCACCGTCGGCGGCAGCCCGCCGGCGCCGGCGCTGCCCAACGTCACGTTCAATGTCGGCGGCGTGCGGTCCGTGGACAACGGGGACCGTGACGGCGACGGGGACGGCGACGTCGTCGTCGCACGGACCGACGGGCTGGTCAGCTGGATCGAGCGGGCGGGCGATGCGCTTTCCGCCAACTTCACGGGCACCAATACCTCGCCGGCCAACACGATCCGCATCGGTAACCTCGATAACGATTCCGACGGCGACATCGTGGTCGGCCGCGATGACGGCTGGATCAGCTGGGTGGAACGCAGCGGCGACAATCTCACCGGCATCAACAGCTTCAACGCAGGCGGCGTTAACGACCTGGCCGTCGGCGACGCGGGCAACGGCGGGGGGGGGGATGTCTTCATCGCACGCCCCGACGGCACGGTCCTCTGGGTGAGGCCGACCCGCTTAATCAGAACTTCAGTCGCTATCGCTACATCACCACTCCTGGCAGGCCTTGGCGCCAGCATCACGGCGATCGACATCGGCGACCTCAACGGCAACGGGATGCTCGATATCGTGGTCGGTATCAACGACAACGATTTCGGCGGGTCGCTCGCCTGGCTTGAGGTGCAGGGCACATCATTGGTCGTCCTCGATCCGTTTTTCAACCTAGGCTCACCGGTGGTGGACCTGAAGATCGGTGACCGCGCGGTGCCAAGCGTGCTCGTCGGCGACCTCGACGGCGACGGCTTCGTCGGCATCACCGACCTGAACATCGTCCTCGGCAACTGGAACCAGAACGTGACGCCCGGCAACCCGCTCGAGGGCGATCCAAACGGCGACGGCTTCGTCGGGATCGAAGACCTCAACGAAGTGTTGGGCAACTGGAACGCGGGCACGCCCCCGGCCCAGACGGCGGTGCCCGAGCCGGCCACGCTGCTTCTGCTCGGCGCGGGTGTCGCCGCAGGTGTGCGGCGCAGGGTGTGAGCCGGCTGACGAAGGTGACGGTGTTGGAGGCCGATGTTGCTCCGGCACCTCGTCGGTATGTCTAGCGTGTTTGTTGCACTGAAACTCCCGGTATCAGGCGGGTATCCGTACCGACAGGCCGAGTGAATCCATGAAGAAGCACCTTACGCTGGCAGTGTTGTTCCTGGTCGGCGGAGTCGCTGTGGTGCCCGCCGCCCTCGCCGCCGAGGGCCCGGTCTTCAACGTGACGATCGACGATCTGGTTATCGCCGACACCGTGACGATGGCGGACAGCGTGGGGCCGGGCTTCAAGGCGCACCTGAACTTTCCTTACCTGCAACAACGCGCCGACGGCACACTGGTCGCCAACTACACCGTCGGCCAGACGCAAAGCGGCCTGCAATTCGGCAAGCAGGCGATCAGCACGGACAACGGCCAGACGTGGACCGCATCCACCAGTGTGATCGATGGCGGGCAGATCCAGATCATCAAGCCGGCCGGGCAGTTCAGCCGCGGCTTCTCGGTCGGGTTCAGCACCGCCAGCCCCGCCGGGCAGACCAATTTCACCAATTCGAGTTACACCAGCAATAACGGCGGCGTGAGCTGGATATCCGGCGTGTCTAATTACGACATGGCGGGTGTGCCGTACACCGTAGTCAGTGGCGCGTTCGGCGATGTCGTCGATGCCGGCGGCGGGACGTGGTTGATGCCTGCCTTCGGCACCCGTGCCGGGGAAACCACATTTGAAAACATCCTGTTAGAAAGCACGAACCAGGGAATCAGTTGGACGCGCAAGAGCACGATCTC
The DNA here is from genome assembly GCA_041402025.1 of Phycisphaerales bacterium. Classification (GTDB taxonomy): domain Bacteria; phylum Planctomycetota; class Phycisphaerae; order Phycisphaerales; family Phycisphaeraceae; genus JAJRRS01. The sequence continues at coordinate 80,521 of JAWKTA010000013.1, forward strand.
GCCCTACATCCCCGGCCTGAATCTGAACATGGGCCCGGAGGGGCCGACCGAAACGTCGCTGCTGAAACTCGATAACGGCGACCTGTTGGCGGTGTTCCGCACGGGGCAGGCTTTCCCCAGCACCGACGTCAACCTGACGACGCCCTCGATTTTCTGGGCCAAGTCGACCGACGGCGGTTCCACCTGGGGCACGCCCAAGATGCTCGGCGTATCCGGTTCGTTCCCCTTGCTGAAAAAACTCGACGATGGCAGCGTAGCCATGACGTACGGCCGGTACGGCGCGAAAGTCATGTTCGCCGACCCGACCGGCACGCGCTGGAGCGAGCCGACCGTCATCTATGAGGGGCCCGGCACCGGGCACACCGAGATGCGCCGGCTCAGCGACGGGCGCTACGCCTATGTGTATGACCAGTCGGGCTTCTACCCGCCGCCGTGGAACGGCTCCGTTCCCAGCGGGTATGTGTATGACAACGATCAGTCGGCCAACCTTGTCGCCGCGATCCTGGATATCGCGCCGGCAGCGATCCAGGAAGATTACGACTGGGTGGTTGAGTATCACGGGGACACCACGCCCGACCAGGCCGCAACGCCGTGGCTCGTCGGATCGGTAGGCTCCATCAGCGCCCGGTTGTGGGCCGAGTTAGGTCAGGATTACATGCGGTTTGAGTCGGGTGTTAGCGGCCCGAACAACCTGTTGAATTACCGCCTGCTCGGGAGCGATCCGCTGTGGAACCCGTTGAGTTTTCAGGACGGCGTCGTGTTGGATATCCGCGCCAGGGTCGGCAGCGTCGCGACCGATGACGGGGCCGCGAGCATCCTGCTGGGCGATGGCGTTAACGGGACCATCGCGCTAAGCCTGTCGGGTGCGTCCGAAGTGAATCTCACCGGTGGGGCGGGCGTGGGCGGCGTGCTGACTTACACCGATGCCGGGTTCTCCACGCTCGAATGGCATCAGTACCGGTTGCTCATCGAGCCGGACCCAAACGCGGGCGGGCAGGTCAAGGCGAAACTTTTCGTTGATGGCGACTGGGTCAATCCCATCCTGTCACAGACACTTTTGTCCAGCGCCTTTGACGGCATCATCTTCGGTGATCGGGTGTCGTCGGAAAACGGTATCTTCGAGGTCGATTTCCTGCGCTTTGCCGGGCTGGAACAGTTGCTGGTGGGAGACCTTGATGGCGATGGCTTTGTCGGGATCGCCGATCTGAATATTGTTTTAGGCGCATGGAATCAGGACGTGCCCCCCGGGAACCCGCTTGCGGACCCGTCGGGTGACGGGTTCGTTGGCATCGAGGACCTCAACCTCGTATTGGGTAACTGGAACGCCGGCACGCCGCCCGCCGTGGGCGCGGATGTCCCCGAGCCCGCATCGCTTGTGCTGTTTGTCTTTGCTGGATCGATGCTGGGCCGGCCCCGTGGATTTGGGGTCTGATGAATCTTGTTGGGGAAAACAGATGCGGTCGCGTGTTCGTCAGATGATGTTAAGAGCCCAAGCCCTAGCCCGGTTACCCAATTGTGCGCTTTGCGTCACTCTGTGGCTGATGACCGCCGCCACGAGCTACTCGGCCGGGGAAAAGTTTCCCGCTAATCATGAAGCCGAACGGAACGTACGGGCCGGGACTTTCAGGCAGGCGCATGACGCTGACCGTCCAAGGCTGGCGGTTTATGGCGGGATCGGACTGTACCAGACAGGCGACGGCCGGTGGAGCGGCTACGGGGTTACAGCGTCCAGCCATGTCGACCGGTTGGTTCAGCGTTGTGCCGAGAACGGTATCACACAAATCAGCGCCCACCTGCTGGAAGAATACACTTCAAGCGAGAGTCTAGACCCCCGCGCAGGGGATGCCAATGCGCTGATCCACCGCTTGGTGCGCGAAGCTCATGCCCGAAACATCATGGTTTACGCGGACATGCCTATCTTTGCCCACACGGCTGTTGACCGGTCGTTTACGCAAACGCACCCCCATGTGTTTACCCGATCCGTGGCCGGTGATTTGGATACACACATGTTAAGCCCCGCCTACCCCGAGGTCCGAAGGCACAAGATTAACATGTTGCTCGCCCTGGTTGAGGAATACCCTGTCGATGGCGTCCATCTGGATTTTATCCGGTTCCCATACTACAGCTACGATCTGAGGGTGGGATCGTGCAAGCACGGCTACGATGAACCTATCCTGAAGGCATACAATGAATCCCGTGGGAGGCCGGTGAATCACCTGCCGCCGCCCGATGAAGAGGCGTGGATCACGTTCCGGGCGGGCTACGTCACGCGGTTCATCCGAGAGTTGCGAGGATCGCTCGGTGAAGCCGGGATGAGTTTGCCCGTCGCCGTGTACAACTCGGGTGTCTACGGGCGCGAGGACAGCCGGCGAACGGTTTTGCAGGACTGGGGCGTGTGGAATCGCGAGGGCCTGGTCCAGGAGCATCACCCGATGTTCTTGATGTCGGGTGGGAAGGCACACCTGGCGCGCGCGGCCGCCAGCCTTATGGCGGACAAGCCCTCCGAGACGACGGTCTTCGGGCCGATCTTTCTTGCCGAGGGATACCACCTTGGCCGCCCAACGCCCGAGGAAGTCCGCGATGCGGCCAGGCGGCTGATTAAAGCAGGCTGTGACGGCTTATGGTTTTGCCGCGCGTCTGAAATAGAGGCGCTGGGCCTTTGGCCCGTGGTCAGGGAGATCTCGACATGGTCACTATCCGAGGTCCGGTCTGAGAACTTCGATCCTACGCGGGAGAACCTGCTCCGCAACAGCTTATTTGAGGAGGGTTTTGACCACTGGCGGTGCGTCCCGCCCGACAGCGTCGAGGTCTCGGACGCCGGCGCGGTTACGCTTGCCGCCACTACAGATACCGGTGTGGTTTTGTCACAAGTCCTCTCGTTCGAGCCGGTGCCCGTGATGCCGGTCTCGAGCCTTGATGTGGCCATGTCCGTCCGTGCCGCCCCCGTGGTATCCACGGTACAACCCCTGACCGTGACCGTGGACCTCACTTACAATGACGGTGAAACACAAAGCTACACTTACCCGGTCCATGCATCCGCGGCGGATTGGGGTAGTCACACGTTCCGTGTGCCCGTGCAGACCGATTATCAAGGCCGGGCGTTAATCGGGGCAATATTGTCGATATCATCGCCCGCCGGGTCGGGGGTCTACCTTCTGCATGACCTGGGCGTAGAGCGTGACAGGCACTTCAACTAACCGGCCAGACGAGTCGGTGAGACACCTTTTTAGCTATGCAGCCGATCCCTGAACGCATTTACGAACCGAACATCATCCACAATCCATCGACGTGGATGGGCATCTGGACGCCTCACGGATGGCGCGTACACAAGAAACGGTGGGGCAAGGCGCAGCGCCTCACGGTGACACTCAGCGGCGACGGGAAGACAACCTATTTTCCTGGCGCGCTGCGCGACCCCGACACGGGCCGAGTCGAGTGGCGAGACGACCTGCACCTGAAGGGCGACCCGTTTACCGATGCGGGGATCTACCCCAGTGAGCCGCGTGTGGAGCACCCGGCCGGCCGGCCGAGGTGGGCGGTGTCGCACACGTTGCTGTGTTACCCCGTCGCGGACCACACGCTCTACACGCATGAATACACGTGGGACATGACCCACGGGCACCTTCAGACCCACTTCCGCAGACACATTCAGCTCGAAGAAGCGGTTACCGATGACCGCGACGGCATGACCGTGCGCGTCCGTAACACGCCGATCAGTCGGACCGTCGAGGGCAACGTGCATTATCCATTGCCCAACAGCGCGGTGCGCGGCGTGTGGGTTGATGCGGAAAAAACCGGTAAAAACCTCTACGCCAGACGCATCATCCAGAAGATCGGTATGCACAACGGCGTCTACGCGGTCGCGCCATACACACCCGTCATCCAGTGCCACGGCATGTACGAATTGACGCCCGAAGAAGCCGGGGATGAAAAGATGTTTGACCCACGGACCGGGGAATGTCTTGACCTCGATCGGCTGCGTGACGAATGGCTGATCCCGATCGATGAGCCGAAGATCGGGCTGATCCGATTCCCCGTGCGGAATTTGCCGAGCAAGGTTTACCAAGGCGAGGTCGGGATGCCGGCCGAGATGTTCGGCGTGGTCGATCAGAATCAGGTTGCGCTGCTTGAACAGCGTCTGGGTTCACAATTCAATATCGGGCGGGTCGGTTATGCGATCGATAACGCGGTGGACTCGGATGATAAGGGCTATCGAGGATATGATTGCACGTTCGATTTGAATAATGATGGTGTCATCGACGAGCGCGACCGTGATTTGTTGTCCCGGCACAACGGCCGGCGTGTGCGCTACAACCTTTATCTGGACGCCTATTTCGGCGGGGACTGGCTGACCACAACGATCAACATCGGGACCACGGAACACCAGCCCGGCACGCCCGCGCTGGCGGATTACGAATACGGCGGCGGCTACGACGCGGACTCGGGCACGATCCGCCTGCTTGAATCGCCCGGTCCGGGTCAGCGTGTGTACGTCGAATACCACCACGATGCGCCGGCCGAACCCGGCGAAAACAACATCGTCCTGCATCTATACCGCGAAACACCCTGACGCCTGCGGGCGGTTGGGGCCAGACACTAATCACTCGGATTCAACCCATAAAACCTCGCGTATTTCTGCTTGACAACACGATTATTTATGTGTTTAATAAACCCCCGGCGGCGACCGTGAAGCCCCGGCAAACCATGTGGCAGCATTCGCCCTTCAGGAGATCACTTCA
>JAWKTA010000014.1:0-85065 GCA_041402025.1 Phycisphaerales bacterium
GTCCTGTTGGCAAGCAGCTCGTGCGCTAGTGAGGCGGGGCCCGGCACGTGGGATGCGTTGCTGCACCGGCACGTGACGGGCGACGGGTGGGTGGATTACGCGGGGTTCGCCGGTGATGCAGGGCAATTGGATGCGTATATCGCAGGCCTGGCCGAGGCGGACCTTAAAGCGATGCCCGATGACGACAGGCTGGCGGCCCTGATCAACGCCTACAACGCCTTCACCATCCGCCTGATCCTTGACTACTACAACGGTGGCAAACTCACATCGATCATGGATATCCCGGAGGACAAGCGCTGGGACCACCAACGCTGGACACTGGGCGGGGAGACCTACAGCCTCAACCAGATCGAACACGAGCTGATCCGTGCAAAATTCAAAGAGCCACGCATCCACTTCGCGCTGGTGTGTGCCGCGTACAGCTGCCCGAAGCTGCTCAATGAGGCGTATACAGGTGCGGGCCTTGAGGCCCAGTTGGCCGACCAGACCGCGTATACGCATTCGCACGACCGCTGGCTGGTATTTGACACATTGAGTAACACGCTCCACCTGACCGCGTTGTATGACTGGTACGGCGGAGACTTCAATGCGGTTGCGGACAGTGTGCTGGATTACGTCGCGAAACAGGTTCCCGCCGTGCGTGCGGCCATCGAGGCGGGGCATACGCCGGAAATCAAGTGGCTTGATTACGACTGGAAGCTCAACGACATCTCTAATAAGCCGTGACACGACGGGCAGTGTTGTGGCGGGTATGATCGTGTCGTTATCGGCTTAACGAAGAGGGATACGATGCGCGTAGCGATCACGGGTGCGAACGGACTGATCGGCGGGGCCATCAAGGCGCGGTTTGTCGGCGAGGGTCACGAGGTTTTGAGTATCGGGCGTTACCACGCGAAACACCCGCCGGACATCCGCTGGTCGGTCCCGCATGCGCAGCTCAACCCGGCGGCGCTGGAAAGGCTGGACGCCGTGGTCCACCTGGCCGGTGAACCGATCGTCGGGAAGTGGACGCCGGCGAAGAAACAGGCCATCCGTGACAGCCGGGTCGATGGCACACGGTTACTCGCTTCGACGCTGGCGGGTCTGCGGATCAAACCGTCCGTGTTCATCAGCGCTTCGGCGATCGGGTACTACGGCGACCGGAGCGACGAAGTATTGACCGAAGCCAGTGAGCCGGGCGAAGGTTTCCTGCCGGAGGTTTGCCGGGCGTGGGAGTCGGCGGCATTACCCGCGGCCGATGCGGGCATCCGTGTGGTGAACCCGCGTCTGGGTGTGGTGCTGTCGGGGAAGGGCGGGGCGCTTAAGCAGATGCTGCTGCCATTCAAGTTGGGTGTGGGTGGGCCGTTGGGATGGGGGGCGCAGTGGATGAGTTGGGTCAGTCTCGATGATGTAGTCGGGGCGGTGCTTTATATGATCGGTAACGATGCGGTGTCGGGTCCGGTGAATGTGGTGTCGCCTAACCCCGTGACCAACAAACAATACACACGCACGCTCGGCGCTCTTCTGAAACGCCCGGCGGTGCTGCCGCTTCCGAAGTTCGCGGCGCGGCTGGCGTTCGGGCAACTGGCGGATGAGGCGTTGTATGCCAGCCAGCGCGTCGAGCCGGGCGTGCTTTCGGAGTCGGGTTACGCATTTACGCACCCCGAACTGCGCAGCGCGTTGCAGGCGGCGTTGAGCCACTAATGATTGCAGCTCAATCCGGGAAGTGGAAGTGATCGCCCTCGCTTGCGCCGCGAAGGGTCCACAATGCGCCGACGGCGCAGAGGAGCAGGAACGGCGCGGCGGTGGCGGCCATCATGCCGGGGCTGCTGGTCGCGGTGCCCCCGAAGGCGACGCCGCCCAGCCCGATCATCGGGCCGACCGCGAAGCCCGAGCCGATCAGTCCTTCATGTGCGCCGCCCGCTTCCACGGCCGCGTTCTTGACGACGACGGCGTAGTAGAGCGCCGCGTAGTAGGTCAGCCCCGCCGCGACGCCGAAGACGATCTCGCCCAGCAGCACCGTGCCCAGGTCCGCGCCCAATAACGTCATTAAGAACCCGACCGGCATCAGTGCGACGGTGGCGAGCAGTACGGAGCGTTTGCCGTGCCAGCCGATCCAGTACTGCATGGCCGCGAAGGTGAGGAAACGGGACAGGTCGATCAGTGACGCCATCGCGGTCGCGGGGCCTGGGCCGTAGCCGAGGTCGCTGAAGATAAAGGGTAATAGCGGGGCGAGCAGGAACAGCAGGGTGTAGCTGCCGAACATCGACCAGCGGCTTGAGAGCAGCAGCGATTTAAGGCGGGTGACCTGCCGTTCGTTGGGCCGGTGCGGGTGGTCGTGCGCCAGGTGGACGGGCTTGGCGGGGAGGCGCATGATCATGAAGATCGAGAGGATGTTGAGCGCAGCGGGCACGAGGAACAGGCTGGGCGCCCAGGTTTCTATCAGGAAGCCGCTGATGGCGACGGCGATCACGACGGACGAGGACCACGCCATGTTGAATCGTCCCACGGACCGCACGGCCAGTCGGGGTGTCAGCCCCGCGCTGATATAGCTTTCGACGACAGGCCACTTCGAGCCGGACGCGCCGCCGAGGATGGTGTTGAGGATGAAGACCCACGTCGGCCCGGGCTGCGTCGCCAGCGCCAGGTGCAAGACCAGGTGCAGCAGGATCATGCTCATCAGCCACCTGCGTTCACCCAGCAGGTGCGAGGCTTTGTGGCTGCCCAGCGCGCCGGTCACGTAGGCCGTGCCGAAGAATAGCGTCAGCCAGAGGTTTTGCTGCTGGGTGAAGCCCAACTGGTTTTCGGTATAGAAAAACACGCCCCGTTCGACGATGGCGGTGACGAGTGATTCAACGAAAGTAAGAACGAGGATCAGGCGGATCAAAGCGGGGTGTAGGGTGTGGGGTTTGGGGTGTCGGGTCTGAGCTAATGGCTAACGGCTCATAGCCGTTTGGACATATTCCTTCGGATCTCGCGGTCGGCGTCGCGTTTCTTGATGTCCTGACGTTTGTCGAAAGCCTTCTTGCCCGTGCCGACGCCGATCTCGAGTTTCACCTTGCCGCGGACGAAGAACATGGCCAGGGGCACGAGGGTGACGCCCTTGACGATGTGTTTGTCGTAGATCGTGCGGATCTCGCGTTTCTTAGCCAGAAGTTTGCGTTTGCGTTTAGGCTCGTGCTGGTGCTGCGGGCCGGCGTGGGTGTAAGGCGCGACCTCGACGTTGTGCAGCCAAAGCTCCATGGTCGCCGGCTCGATCATGGCGAAGCCTTCGGCGAGCGAGACCTGGCCGTTGCGGATGCTCTTGACCTCGCTGCCGGTCAGCACGATCCCCACCTCGAACTTCTCGCCGATGTGGTAATCGTGGAACGCCCGGCGGTTGGCGACGCGCGGGCTGAGGTTCTTCGTCTTGTCGGTCTTGTTCTTGGCCATGGGTGGAGGGAGATTGTAGCGGGTTGGGGACCGGGGGTTAGGGATTGGGACTGAGGTGTTTATCGCGCGTTTATCCCTAAACCCCAATCCCTATTTCCCCACACAGAACGTTGCGAAGACGCGGCCGATGACGTCGTCGGGGGTGAGTTGGCCGCCGAGGCCTGCCAGGGCGTTGAGGGCTTCCGCGGAGGTGGCCGGTAACGAGTTCGACATCGTCCAGGGCGTGGGCGTTGAGTTGGGGCGCGAGAAGCTCACGGGCGTGGGCGACCTGGGACCGGGCATTGCGCAGGGCCTGCTCGTGGCGGGGTTGCAGGGCGAGCATGTCGGCGCTGATACTCACGGGCAGGTCACCGAGGCGGTCGGCGATCGCGTCACGGAGGACGTCGAGGTTGCGGCCGGGTGGGCAGACTGACGTGCAAGCGTCTTTGTTGTCAGAGTGTGGATGCGGCCGCGAGGTCGGCCTTGGTGTAGATAGTGAGCGTTGGCTTCCAAGGCTTGCGGTTTCTGGGGTCGCGGTATTTGCGTTTGTGATGTCAGTAATTCGCAGGACCAGGTCGGCCCGTTCGATAGCGGCGCGTGCGGCGGCCTGGGCCTGGGCGTTTAGCGTGATGTTGATTTCGCCAGTGACATCGTCGAGGCCGGCGATATCGACGAGCATCAACTCGCGGTCGCTTCCCTCGCGGCTAGTGAGTTTCATGGGTTCACAGAGCACGTCGCGGGTCGTGCCGGGCATCGGGTCGATGACGGCGCGTTCCCGGCCGAGCAGGGCGTGAAGAGCGTGCTCTTGCCGGCGCTGGGCGGGCCGACGAGGACGACCCAGGGTGAACGCTTCGACCTCGCCCCACGACCAGCTCGTTGGTGAGCAGGCTATTTAATCGTGCTTCGGCATCGGTGAGGTAATTGTCGAGTTCCGCCGGGCCGATCGGGACAACGTCTTCCTGGTCGGTGAAGTCGATGCCGGCCTCGACGAGCGCGAGGCGCGTGCCCAGGTCATCGACGAGCGAGCGGGCGAATGCGCCGAGTTCTCCGTCGCAGAGGTGCCGGGGCGCTTTTAGTTGGCCCTCGCTGGTGGCGTTGATGGTGGCGGTGATGCCTCGGCCTGGGTGTGAGGTCGAGCTTGCCGGCGAGGCAGGCGGAAGGTGAATTCGCCCGGCTCGGCGGAGTCGCGCGCCGGCGTCGATCGCGGCGTGGAGCAGGCGGTCGAGCAGGGCGGGGTTGCCGGGGACCTGAAGCTCGGCGGTGTCCTGGCCGGTGTAGCTGTTTGGGCGCATCAAGCGGGTCAGCGTGCCGCGGGCATAGCGGGGCGTTTTAGCGCACCGGTGTGAGACGGTGGCGTAGCCCGTGATGCTTGATCGAGTAGCTGATCAAGTATGGATTGTGTGTCGCCGCCGCTAAGACGTATCAGCCCACGGTGAGACCGCCCGGGCGGGGAGCTGACCGCGATGATGGTGTCACGGGTCTGGTGTGTGTGCGGATTCATTACCGCTTGCGTGGGTTTCGATTCTGCTTTTGTTGCTGGGCGATCTGCTGCTGCTTGGCTTCGACGGCTTTGGCGATGCGGTCGCGCAGGCCGCCGGGCTTGACGGGCTTGGGCTTGAACAGCCGCCGGAGGCTTCCTCCTTGATGTGCTTGCGGACGATATAGCTGTCGACGATGCCCGCGGTGGTGGAGGCCATGATGTAAAGGTTCAGGCCCGAGGGCGCGAAGTAGAGGAACACCGGGAACAGGAAGATCATGAACTTCATCATCTTCTGCTGCTGCGCCTGCTGCTCATTCGCGGCGGGGGGCGTGGTGAGTTTCTGCTGGAAGTAGAAGACCACAGCCATCAGCAGCGGGATGATGTTGATGGATTGGAAATGGACGGTGCTGATCAGCACGTTGATGTTGTGCGGCTCGTCAAAGATCTGGATGAAGTTGTCCTGGCTGGACAGGTCCTGAGGAAGCCCCAGGCGCCGCCTGAGATGCTCTTGAACAGGCCCCAGAACGTCGGCTCCTCGTGGCGAAGCTCGATCGCGTAGTAGAGCATCGCGTAGAGCGCGATCCAGATCGGTGTCTGCAGGAACATCGGCAGGCAGCCCAGCACGTTCGCGGGTTGGACGCCCTTTTCACGGTAGAGCTTCATCATCTCCGTGTTGATCTTCTGCTGGTCGTCCTTGTATTTCTTGAGCTTCGACCCGGGCTGGATGGCCTGCATCATCTTGCCCATCTTCTGCATGTTGATCTGGGCTTTCTTGCGATCGGGTGCAGGATCAGCCGCACCACGAGCATGAGCAGGATGATGGAGACGCCCCAGTCGTGGACGCCGATGCCGACGCCGCCGAGGACGAGGACCTGGCCTTCCAAAGTTTGAGCAGCCACAGCAGGTCAGTGGCCAGCCACTTGGAACGTGCAGAACAGCACATCCCGCCCAGGTTGTAGACGATGGTCTGATCGAGGTGGAGCGTCGAGTAGGGGGCGTGTCGAAGAGTTCGGGTTGCGCGGGGCCGGCGAAGACGCCCAGGTTGAGGTTCAGTGGCCGCCGGGCTCAGCGCGAGGGTATCGGTGGCGGCGTTGAGGACCATGAACCTTGTCCGCGTCTTTCGGTTCGGCAAATGGGTCGGGTCGGCGATCACCGACTGGCCGATGTGCGCGAAGCCAGCGTCTGCAGCGGCGGGACGTCGGCGGTGGATTGTATTGAATCGAGTTCAGTTCCGCGTGCGTAACCACGGCGAAGTAGCGGTTCAGCGACGCGACTCCAGGCGAGCCCGGCCTGGGGTTCAGCCCGCAGCGTGGGGCCAGACGTTGGCGGTTTTGGACCCGACGATTTTGGAGCGGACCAGTTCGGCGTCCTGCGTGTAGATGCCGGCCTTCTGCGCGTCCCACCACAGCGCGAAGTACCCGCTGACGTACTTCCGGCGATCGCCGAGGTAGCCCGAGTCGTTGACCAGGTCGCCCTGGAGGTTCTGCGCCCAGCGGATGCTAAGCGGCTTGTCGGTGAGGTTGATCACGCGCTGCTCAAGGTCCAGGTCGTAGCTGCCTGCCTTGACGGTGTAGGTGCGCTCGATCTTCAGGACGGGCACGTTTGCTCCGTCAGCGAGGGTGGCGGTGTAAGTGACCGAAGAAATCTGGTCATTGGTGACGACATCCCCGGCCAGCCAGGCGTCGTTGGTCTTAAGCGATACGGTCGTGCCGTTGACCGTGATCTCCAAGGCGGCGTAGGCGTATTCGTAGGTCTTAAGCTGGGTCCTGTCCTTGGGGTCGGGCAGGGCGAGGCGTTCGTGGATGACGTAGTGGTCGGGCTTGCCGACGGTCTTGAGGTAGTCGGCCAGGGAGATCTCGTAGATGCCCGCGCCGTAGCGGGTAAAGACGACGCGCATCTTGAAGGGGGATTTCGGGTCGTCGTAGCCGATGACGGCGGGCCGGACTTCATCGACGATGACGGCGTGCAGGCCGGGGATGGCGTCGGCTTGCTCGGCAACGGGTTCTACAGCGGGTTCGGCTGTGGTGGCGGCGTCGGGTTGTGTCGGGGCGGGGGTGGCTTGAACGGTTTCGCTGGGGGTATCCGCTTCCGCGTCGGGCTGTGATACAGCGTCTTCGGCCCCGCCGGCTTGGGGCGTATCTCCGGTGGACGCCACCTCGGCGGCGGGGGCGGTCTCAACGGCCGGCTCATTGGTCCGGCTGGAGTCCCGCATCACGCCGATGACAACGGCGACGCCGATGAGGATCGCCAGGACCGTGACCCAGATCTTCATGAAAACCTCTTCTAGTGCCTTACGGGAAAGTCACGCAGTATAAGTCAGGTCGCACGGGGTAGCGAATACTGACCGGGAAATTGGGGAAATCCGCAACAACGGGACACGGGCGGGTGGATTGTCGCGGGTGCGGTGGTCGGCGACAGGGTCAGACCAGCTTGCCGAGCAGGAGGCTGACGTTGTGACCGCCGAAGCCGAAGGAGTTGCTCATGGCGACGGCGACGGGGGTGCTGCGGGCCGTGTGCGGGACGTAGTCCAGGTCGCACTCGTCGTCGGGGTTGTCCAGGTTGATCGTCGGCGGGATGGTGCCGGTCTGGATGGTCTTGGCGGTGATGATGGCCTCAACGCCGCCGGACGCACCCAGCAGGTGGCCGGTCATGCTCTTGGTTGAGCTGACGGCGAGTTTCTTGGCGTGGTCCTTGTAGAGCAGCTTGATGGCGCGGGTCTCGGCGATATCGCCCAGACCGGTGCTGGTTCCGTGGGCGTTGATGTATTGGACGCTCTCAAGCGGCTTGCCGGCGTCTTTGAGGGCCAGTTCCATCGCGTGGGCGGCGCCGCGGCCTTGCTCGTCGGGGGCGGTGATGTGCGAGCCGTCGGCGGACTGCCCGAAGCCCAGGACTTCGGCGTAGATCTTCGCACCGCGGGCCTTGGCGTGTTCGAGTTCTTCAAGGATGACGATGCCGGCACCCTCGGCCAGGACGAAACCGTCGCGGTCCGCGTCGAAGGGGCGGGAGGCCTTGGCCGGCTCGTCGTTGCGCTTGGACAGGGCTTTCAGGGCGATGAACGCGGCGACGCCCAGGGGGGTGACGGCCGCTTCGGACCCGCCGGTGATCATGATGTCAGCGACGCCGTGACGGATCGAGTGGGCTGCTTCGCCGATGGCGTGTGCGGCCGAAGCGCAGGCGGTGGCGATCGCGGAGTTGGGGCCTTTCAGCCCGTAGCGGATCGAGACGTTACCGGCGGCGGCGTTGCACATGAGCTTGGGGATGGTGAAGGGGCTGACGCGGTCCGGCCCCTTCTGGATGAGCTTCATCGAGCCGGTCTCGAACTCCTCGATCCCACCGATACCCGTGCCGATGATCGACCCGCAACGCCAGAGGTCTTCCTTCTCGAAGTCAAGCCCCGAGTCGTTGACGGCGTCGATGGTTGCGTTGAGCGCGTAGGCGGTGAAACGGTCGACCCGCTTGAGCTCGCGCTTCTCGATATTCTTAGGCTCCCAGTCGGTTGAGACCTGTCCGCCGATGGTGGTGGAGAACTGGCCGGTATCGAACCGGGTGATCGGGCCGATACCGCTCTCGCCGCGGGTGAGCTTGTCCCAGACCCCACCCACGGAATCGCCGAGGCTGGTCACCCAGCCCATCCCGGTGATAACTACACGGCGGTCGCTCATAGCTTCGGTCTCTAAACCTTTCACGGTCGGGGCACCCGGGGCGGAACCTGAGCCGGCACACGGGGAGGCGTGTCGGTCATGGTACGCGTCTGCCCGGTCCCGGGCCGGATCGGGTTGGGATTACTTGGCGTGTTCTTTGATGAAGTCGATCGCCTGGCCGACGGTCTGGATCTTCTCGGCCTCTTCGTCGGGGATCGAGGTCTCGAACTCGTCCTCGAACTCCATGACCAGCTCGACGGTGTCGAGGCTGTCGGCGTTGAGGTCGTTTACGAAGTTGGTATCGCGGTTGATCTCGCCCTTGTCGACGCCCATCTGTTCAGCGACGATCGCGACGACTTTATCCTGGATTTCTTGTTCGTCCATCATGGTCTCCTTGTCACCAGCCCGTGGGCGGTGGGTGTGGCTCTAGGCCGGTTACGAGTTGCTGGAATATATCGTGCCCCGGCGGGCGTGCCAAGCCGGTCAAGGGGCCTGGCGATCCGGGGGGCGTTTGGGGTGTAACCCCTTGTCAACACATAGTCATGCCGCCGTCAACCGCGAGGACTTGCCCGCTGACGTACCCCGCGTCCTCGCTTGCAAGGTAGGCGACCGCGGACGCGATTTCTCGCGGCTGCCCGAACCGGGCCAGCGGGATCGCCTTCTGGGCCGCGTCCTTGACCTGCTGGGGGAGCACATCGGTCATGTCGGTCTGGATAAAGCCCGGGGCGACGACGTTGGCCGTGATATTCTTTGACGCCATCTCTTTGCCCAGCGAGCGTGTGAATCCGGCGAGGGCGGCCTTGGCGGCGGCGTAGTTCGCCTGACCCGCGTTGCCGACAAGCCCCGAGACCGAACCGAGATTGATCACCCGGCCCCACTTGCCACGCATCATCGGACGCAGCGCTGCACGGCAGGCAACAAACACGCCGCGAAGGTTCGTATTGATCACGTCGTCGAACTCTTCATCGCTCATGCGCAGCAGCAGGTTGTCGCGGGTGATGCCGGCGTTATTCACGAGGATGTCCAGCCGGCCGTGCTCCTTGGCGACGGCTTCGATCATCTCGGTGACCGCGTCGGCGTTGCCCAGGTCGCAGGTCATCACCGAGGCCGACCCGCCGTTGTCACGGATCGCCTGGGCAACGGCCTCAAGTTTCTCGGCGTTGCGGGCGACGCACACAACGTGCCGACCTTGTTCCGCCAGGGCGTGCGCGATCGCCTCGCCGATCCCTCGGCTGGCGCCGGTCACCACGGCTACGCGTTGTTCTGTTTTATCTGCCATGAATGTCCATCATCCTTATTAGGCAAACCCTGTCCAGCCGACCCGGTTCCAGTAGTTTCCTCCAACTCAGGTCCCGAACCTAATACATCCGGGGGCGGGGTTCCGGGGGGAATGTTTAGCCGGGTTGGGCGAAGTTCTCAACTTTGGCTCCGCGGTCGATCCGCCGCATCAGCCCCGAGAGCACCTTGCCCGGGGCCAGCTCGACCAGCCGTGCGCCGGGGTGTTTCTCGATCACATACTGCATCGACTGCGACCAGCGCACCGGGCTGGTGAGCTGATCGACCAGACGTTGCTTGATCGAGTCAATGTCGGCTTTATGCGGTTCCGCGGTGACGTTGGACATCACGGTCACCCCCGGAGTATGCCAGTCGGCTTTGTCCAGCGCTTCGGCGAGCCGGTCCGCCGCCGGTTGCATCAACGGGGAGTGGAACGCGCCCGCGACCGCCAACTGCGTCGCACGCAACCCCATCTTGTCCGCCACGACCATCGCACGCTCGCAGGCCTTGAGCGACCCGCTGATCACGACCTGCCCGGGGCAATTGAAGTTAGCCGGGACCAGGACCTCTTCGCCCTTGTTCTCCGGATCGTTCAGTGCTTCTTCGCACAAAGCAATAGCCTGCGCCTCGTCCGCTCCGACCAGCGCGACCATGCTCGACTCGCTGATCTCGGCCGCGTCCTGCATCGCCTGCCCGCGCAGTTTTACCAGTTCCAACCCGGTCAGGAAATCGAACGCGCCCGCAAGATGCAGCGCGGTGAATTCACCGAGGCTAAGTCCGGCGGTGAGCTGCGATTCTTGAATCGTGCCGGCTTCGACCAGCGCGCGGTGGCACGCGACCGAGGCGGTGTAGATCGCGACCTGCGCCATATCGGTCCGGTTGAGCTGGTCCTCGGGACCGTCGAAGCAGAGCCTGGTCAGGTCGAAGCCGAGTGCACCGGCAGCCTGATCGAATACCGCCTTCGCGGCGGGGCTGGCTTCGTACCAACCCTTGCCCATGCCGACGTGCTGTGCGCCCTGTCCGGGGCACAATAGGATCGTTGTATTCGTATTCTCGCTCATGGTCCCTGATCTTTATAAATAAGAAGATTGCCCGGATCGTAAACGATCCGTTCACAACCGCCAAAGGCTCGCGCCCCACGTCAGCCCGCCGCCCTGGGCGACGAAGATCACGTGGTCGCCTTCGCTGAGCCTGCCTTGTTCGGTCAGCTCGTGCATGCACAGGCCGATGCTCGCGGCGGAGGTGTTGCCGAAGCGGTCGATGTTGACGTAGATCTTTTCGTCGGGAAAGCCCATCTTCTTCCACGCGCTCTGGAGCATGCGGATGTTGGACTGGTGTGGGATGACCATCTTGATGTCTTCGTGGGTCAGGCCCGTGTGTTCGAGGGCTTCGTGGACGCACTCCTGAAGCGCGTTGACCGCGAACTTGTAGACCTCCCGGCCGTTCATCTGGAGCGTGTCGTACTTGCCGTTGAACGATTCGTGCCCGCCCTCGGGGATATCACTCTCGCTGCGGGGGACGTAGAGAGCGTCACCCATCCCACCATCGGAGTTGAGCTTCTGAAACAGGCATCGCTGGTCGGCGTTGTCCGATGCGCTAAGCACCATCGCACCGGCGGCGTCGCCAAAGAGCACACAGGTCTTGCGGTCTTCCCAGTTGACGATCGTGCTGAGCCGATCCGCACCGATGACGGCGACGTGCTTGTACGCGCCGCTCATGATGAAGTTGTTGGCGATCGACAACGCGGCGACCAGGCCCGTGCATGCGAGGTTTAAGTCCATCGCGCCGCAGGGCACCGCGCCGATCTTGCTGACGATCCGGCAGGCGGTGGCGGGGCAGATGACGTCCGGTGTCATCGTGGCGCAGACCAGAAGGTCCAGGTCCTTGGGTTCGAGCTTGGCGTTTCGCAGCGCCAGTGTGACGGCCTGGGCCGCGAGGTCGCTGGTGAGCGTGCCGTTGTCTGTGAGGTGCCGGGTCACGATCCCGGTGCGCGGGCGGATCCACTCGTCGGAGGTGTCGACGATCTTGGCAAGGTCATCGTTGCTGACTTTGCGGGGCGGGACCGCCATGCCCGTGCCGGCGATCCGCACGCCCGCCGGGGGTGCGTAGCTGGCTGTCATGCCGATACCTCGGCGGCGGGTTGGTCGCTGAGCGCTTCGATGATGCCCTCGTTGACCTCGTGCTTCATGTAATTGATCGCGGCCTTGACCGAGGAGGTGATGGTCCTCGCCTCGCTGGAGCCGTGGCAGATCATGCACACGCCGTTAGCGCCCAGCAGCGGTGCGCCGCCGAACTCGTGGTAGTCGTGCTTGGCGTAGATCCGCTTGACCACAGGGTCGAACTTCGCGGCCAGTTGCGGATCGATCTCGAAGATCTCCCGGGCGATGGTCTTGAACAGCCCGGCGCTTAAACCCTCGGCGAGCTTGATGACGACGTTGCCGGTGAAGCCCTCGGTGGCGACGACGTCGGCCTTATTGGCGAAGAGCTCGCGGCCCTCGATGTAGCCGACGTAGTTCAGCGAGCTGTCGGCCTTCATCAGCTTGTGTGTCTCGCGCGTCAGCGCGTTGCCCTTGCCCTCTTCGCCGCCGATGGACATCAGCGCGACGCGGGGCTCTTTGACACCCAGGACACGGCGGGCGTAGACGCCGGCCATGTGTGCGTATTGGTGCAGGTGGGTGGGTCGGGGTTCGGGGTTGGCGCCGACGTCGCAGAGGACGATCGGGCCGAAGAACGTCGGCAGCGGCACCGCGACCCCGGGGCGGTGGACGCCAGGCAGGCGACGCATCGCCATCTGTGCGGCAGCGACACACGCGCCGGTGTTGCCGGCACTGATCACCACGTCGCAGCGCTTGTCCCCGGCCTTCTTGCTGCCAAGCTCGGCCATGCGCACAAGCGAGCTGTCCGGCTTGTTGCGCAGCGCCTGCACGGGCGGCTCGGCCATCTCGACGATCTGCGTCGTCTCGACGACCTCGACACGGGGGTCGTTGTCGAGTTTGCGTACGGATAGACCTTCCCGGATGACCGGGCCGTCACCGACGAGGACAATCTGGTCGCCGCTTTGCAGCAGGTCGACCGCGTCCAGTGCGCCGGCCAGGATCGCGTCGGGAGCGTGGTCGCCCCCCATGACGTCGATGGCGATGCGCACTAGATCAGTCTTCCTTGGAGAGGCTGAGTTTCAGCCCGGGACGGACGTAACCGCACTCGTTGCACGCGGTGTGTGGCAAGCGGGCGCTGCCGCAGTTGGGGCAACTGGCGACGTGCGCGGGCTTGAGCGCCTGGTGCGATCGGCCCTTCTTGCTCTGGGTCCGGGTCTTGCGTTGAACGGGTAGCATGGCTTGACTTCCTCGCGGGGGTGGCACGACACCGGCCTGATTCATCCCGCCGGCCGGCTGTAAGGTTTACGCTCTAAAATCCCGAATCGAGGAGAGTAATATCCCCGTGCCGCTAAGTCAACTCGGCCGATCGAGCCGAATCCCGCCGGCATCGGTTCTAAGTTGTTTAATTTCATAGTTTTGTGTCATCTCTGTCGTAGCCTGGCCGGTGCGGTGCGACTCGTCCAGTATAAGGCATGACTTTTTTTAGTCCCGGATAGTAGTCGGTGTTGACTCATATATCGAACGACGATACATTGTTGCTCGATAGATAGGCGAAAGGGGCTTCTGGCATGGCCGAAACATTCGAACGGGAACTGATGCGTGGCAGCCTGGACCTGATGGTCCTGTCGGTCTTGGCCGATGGCGCGAACTACGGGTATCAGATACAGAAGCGCGTCCGTGAGGCCGGCGGCGACATGATCAAGCTCCAGGCCGGCACGCTCTACCCGTTGCTGCACCGCCTGCAGGCCGACGGCGTGATCAAGTGTCAGTGGGAATTCGCCAATGGGCGTAAGCGCAAATGGTACGAACT
Organism: Phycisphaerales bacterium; assembly: GCA_041402025.1. Classification (GTDB taxonomy): domain Bacteria; phylum Planctomycetota; class Phycisphaerae; order Phycisphaerales; family Phycisphaeraceae; genus JAJRRS01. The sequence continues at coordinate 13,693 of JAWKTA010000014.1, forward strand.
GACCCCCGCCGGCCGACGCCGCTTGCGCGACCAGGCCACGCAGTGGGACCACTACGCCGCGTGTATCCGGCAATTACTCACACCCGCGCTTACTGCGCTACCCGCCGATTGATAATAGTTACCGCGTGTTAATGGCACGCGCGTGATGGGGTGACCACACAATAATCAGGTTAGGAGTACCCACGATGTCCGAACAGGAATTCGAGGTTTACCTGAGGCTGATCGCGAAGCTGCTGCGTCTGAGCGACAAGCAGCGTGAGGCGATCTCGGATGAGTTGCGGGACCACATGGAGGCCCGGCTCGATGAGTTGATGGAGGGCGGGATGGGACGTGAAAAAGCCATCCACGCCGCGATCGAGGAGTTCGGCGACGCCGCCGGGCTGGCGGAAGAATTCACACAGATCACCCGGCATTACACCCTAAGGAGACGCATCATGAGGACCAGCATCGGAGCACTCGCCGTGGCCGCCACCATCGCATTGACATTCCTTTACCTGCTGCCTCAGCACCGTCCGGGCGTCTCCGGCCCGGCGGACGCTTTCGCCCAGGGCGCGGACACATCCGAAGAGGCCCTCGTGGCATCCACGCAAGAAGCCGCCGGAACGCTCCAAAGCCTCTCCAAACGCATCACGGTTGACTACAACGATACCCCGCTGGGCGTGGTATTCGATCAGCTACGCGGTGAAACAGGCGTCAATATCTTCGTGAACTGGACCGTGCTGGAAGGTGTCGGCATCGACAAGGATTACTCGGTGACGCTCTCCCTGCGTGACACGTCCGCACACACCGTGCTCGCGTTGTTGTTCCAACTGTTCAATCCCACTTTGCCTGAACCGATTGAGTACGCGGTGATGGATGACGTCGTTGTGGTTGCCACGGCTTCGGAAATCAACGACATGCGTGTGGTGCGCATCTATGACTGTCTGGACCTGATGCACGGGGCAGTTGCATACGCGGCATCGGGGCAGGCGCCGGCTGGGATGGTATCGGGCGGGGGGATGGGAGGCGGCTACGGGGCCCCCGGCATGGGCGATTTCGGCGGCGAGATGGCGATGGGCGGCGAAGGTTACGGCGGCGGTGGCGGTATGGGCGGAGGTTACGGTTCCGCTGATCAACCCGCACGCACGGCGGGAGGCCGATCGGTCGGCCGGTCGGGCGGCGGATATGGCGGCTATGGTATGGGTGGCGGCATGCCGATGCAGCAGCAAGCCGGCGAGCTGATCAATGTCGTGGAAACACTTTTAGATGACGGCGGGTCGGTCACGTCCTACGACGGCATGCTGGTCGTGATCGCCGGCCATAAACCCATCAGCCGCATCCAGGAAACCCTGACGATGATGCGCTCGGCAAGTGGCGCAGCGGTAGGGGGCGCGGACATAGGTGCCAAGCGCGGCGATCTGTAATCGCCCGCTAAACCCGGGTTTGTTGTGAGTGGTAATACGCTCCCGGTGTTACCGCCTGTTCGGCAGCGTTATCAGGCCGCACACACACAGCAGGCGAGGCTTGTGGGCTCAGGGATGTTCGCGCCATCGGTGGGCGGTGTGCCCGCGTTCCAGTTGCCCAGGACGATGTTCAAGTCCTCGATGCCGACGAAGCCGTCGCCGGACGGGTCGGCCATGGCGTTGCGGCGGGGACGGTTTGGTTCCAGGCTCCCAGCACCAGGTTCAGGTCGCTGATGCCGACAAAGCCGTCGCCGTCGATGTCGCCGGACATGACCAATTTAACAAGGAACGCATCTTTGCCTCCGGCGGAGGGCGAACCATTTGAGTGTTCCTCGAGTTTCTCCGCTGATATAAACGTTGCCTAAGGCATCGGTTGTTACAGCACGGCCGGCATCCCAAGAGTCGGTACCGATCTGGCGTGTCCAGAGCTTGTTGCCATCCGGATCATATTTGGTAAGAAAAACGTCGCTCTCGCCGGCACTGGTGTTGCCGTCAAAATCACCATATGTTTCGCCGCTGATGTAAATATTGCCCCACACGTCGGTGGATACAGAGTATCCATCGTCGTTCTGGGTGCTACCGATCTGACGTGCCCAGAGTTTGTTGCCGGACGGATCAAACTTAATCGAAACGCGTCGTACCCGCCTGCGGAGGTATTGCCGTCCAGCCCCATACTGGTGCTTCCACTGGCGTAGATGTTTCCAGATATCGGTGCTCACCGAAAGACAGAGGTCAAATCCCGTGGTGCCGATTTGTTGCGTCCAGATCCTGGTGCCCTCGGGGTCGTATTTCGCCAGGAATACATCACTAATGCCCGGATTTGCGTTCGTATTACCATGTAGGTCCCCGTTGGTAAATCCGCTTACATAGGCGTAGCCGCTGGTGTCGGTGGCGACTGAAAACCCGGTATCCCAATCCGCTGTGCCGAATTGACGCGTCCAAAGGTTATTGCCGGTGGGATCGTATTTTGCGAGGAACGCGTCATGGTTGCCCGCACTGGTATTCCCGTTGAGTACACCTAAGGTTCGCCCACTGATATAGGCGTTACCCAGCGCGTCAGTTGCTACGGAGTAGCCGAGTTCATCGGATGGGCTGCCGAGTTGCTGTGTCCAGAGCCTGTCGCCCGCGTCGTTGTATTTGGTCAGGAACGCGTCAGAACTGCCTGCTCCGACGTTGCCATCCAGATCACCCCACGTGCTCCCACTGATAAAAACACCGCCCGAAGCATCCGTCGCCACGGCGTAGCAGTATTCTGTCGTCGTGGTGCCGAATTGTCGGGACCAAAGCAGGTTGCCAGAGGAATCGTACTTAGTCAGGAAAGCGTCGTGATAGACGGGTTTGGGGCCGCTGACCTGGCCACCCAGGGTGTCCCCACAGATATAGATATTCCCCAAAGAGTCGACGGCTACCGATTTGCTGACATCTTCGTACGGCATCCCGAACTGCCGGGTCCACTGCACTTGATAGGGGGTTTCAGACCTGGCGAGACCGGCTGATAAAGTAACAACGGTAACCACTGCCGTGAATGAAGGGCTGATCTGTCGGAAAATCCTTAATGGCATCAGGTTTCTCTGGATGACAGGGCTGTACCCAGATTGACTCAATCACGCTCGATAAAATGCGGGCTGGATACTTAAATTACGGATATTCTTTTTAGAATTACTGTATTCTATCGTGCCATCGGCGCAATACAATGTTGTTTAGTTAGAAAAAAGTGATTAAAGCAGCAGGCTCAATGCCCCGGGGCCGCCTCGATATCCAGGCCCGGGCCGGCGCCTTCGGGTTCGCGTACCGAGTCGACCAGGTCCTGGGTGGCCTGGCTGGGCGGGGGGAACAGGGGGGTGAGCGCGAGGGTGACGACGAAGTTCAGGAGCATGCCGAGGGTGCCGATGCCCTGGGCGTTAATGCCGAAGCACCACTGGGTGCGCAGCCAATTCTTCGTGCCGTCGTCGTAGACCGCCGCGCCGAGGATCGCGTTGGCAAGGTCAGGCCCGACGATTTTTGCGGCGGTCTGGGTGAAGATGTAGAAGGCGGTGAAGGCGATGCCCAGGACCATGCCGGTGATGGCGGGCACGGTGCCGACGCGCTTGGAGAAGATGCCCAATACGATGATGGGGAAGAACGACGCCGCCGCCAGCCCGAACGCGAAGGCGACGACTTCGCCGACGAACCCGGGCGGGTTGACGCCGAAGTAGCCCGCAACGACGACGGCGAACCCGATCACGATTCGGCCGACGAGCAGGCGTTTCTTTTCGCTCGCTTTGGGATCGATCACGCGGTAGTAGAGGTCGTGCGCGACGCTCGATGAGATCACCAGCAGCAGGCCCGACGCGGTCGAGAGCGCGGCGGCCAGACCACCGGCGGCGATCAGAGCGATGATCCAGTCGGCCAGGCCCGCCATCTCGGGGGTCGCCAGCACGATGATGTCCTTGTCGGGCTGATGGACGCCGCCGAGCGCGACGAGTTTTTCTCTTGCGGCCTCTCCGCCGTTGGCGAGGACCCAGGCGTTGGCGTCGTCCTTGATGGCCTTGGCGGCCTCGGCGTCACGGACGGTGTCGACCTTGAAGATCTCGTTGATCTTCGGGTCGTTGTGCATCTGGACCCGGCCGTCGCCGTTGAAATCGAACCAGGCGATCAGGCCGGACTTGCTCCAGCTCTGGTACCAGTCGGGCAGCTGCTCGGCGGTCTTGCCGTTGAGGCCCGCGGTGGTGTCGAGCATGTAATAGCGTGCGAACGCGGCGGTCGCCGGGGCGGTCAGGTAGAGCAGGGCGATGAAGGTGAGCGCCCAGAACGCGCTCCATCGTGCGGCCTTGACGGTGCGGACGGTGTAGAAACGGATGATGACGTGCGGAAGCCCGGCCGTGCCCGCCATCAGCGCGAGCGCGACGCAGAACACGTTGAGCTTGTTCCACTTCTCGCTGACGAACGTGTCGGTGTAGCTGCCGAAGCCGAAGTCGTGGTTGATCTGGTTGAGCTTGTCTAATAGGTATGGCTGCACCGGGTCGATGTCGGCAAGCACCTGTGAACCCATGCCGACCTGCGGCAGCGGGTGGCCGGTGAGCTTGATGCTGATGGCGATCGCGGGCACGAGGAACGCGGTGATGAGTACCCAATACTGCGCGACCTGCGTCCAGGTGATGCCCTTCATCCCGCCGAGCGTGGCGTAGATAAAGACGATTAGCATGCCGATGAGCACGCCGACCTCAAGCGGCACCTCCAGGAACCGGCTGAACACCACGCCGACGCCCTTCATCTGCCCGGCGACGTAGGTAAATGACACAAAGATCGCGCAGACGACGGCGACGAGGCGAGCGGTGTTGGAGTCGTAGCGGTCGCCGATGAAGTCGGGCACGGTGAAGTGGCCGAACTTGCGCAGGTAGGGGGCCAGGAGCAGTGCGAGCAGGACGTACCCGCCGGTCCAGCCCATGAGGTAGACGCCGCCGGCGTAGCCCATGGTGGAGATCAGTCCGGCCATGGAAATAAACGACGCGGCGCTCATCCAGTCCGCGCCGGTCGCCATGCCGTTGGCGATCGCGGGCACGCCCTGGCCGGCGACATAAAAACCCTTCGTGTCCCGCACCCGGCTGACCCAGGCGATGAACAGGTACAGGCTGAAGGAAAGGCCTACGAAAATAAACGTCCACGTCTGGATCGGATCGGTGCCGAAGATACGCATTATTCCGCACCCCCCGAAGCCCGGTCATGGCCCGCAGGGCCTTGGCCGGGGTTGTTTACCCCATTCCGTAATTGAGTCAGTTCCTCATGGTGCTTCTTGTCCAGCCGGTTCATCGCGACCGCATAGATCAGGATGATCAGGACGAACCCGATGATGCTGCCCTGCTGGGCGAACCAGAAGCCCAGGGGGAACCCGCCGAACGGCTTGAACTGGTTGAGCGTGTCCGCGAACAGCACGCCGCAACCCAGCCCGACCACGGCCCAGCAGATTAAAAGGATGGTCATCAACGTGACATTGGCCCGCCAGTACCGCTTCAGCGATGCCTGCACCCGCGGGTCGTGCGTGGATGGTTCACTCATGGGGATAAAACTCAGTCCTGCAAGTGGTAGAAAGGAAAACCGTGTGCCGCTCGAACGCGACGAGTCGCGTCGTTTCGTAAAAAGATGTCCACCCCCGATAGGTTGATCGGTACGCGCCCGCCGATAACCGATACCCGAATGGAGCCGATGGGGATCGAACCCACAACCTCTGCATTGCGAACGCAGCGCTCTCCCAATTGAGCTACGGCCCCTCGTCGGGCATTGTGGCGATCGCCCGCCGAGCGGTCAAATCCTCAATGGCCCCGGTCAGGCCCCGGAACCTGTCCCCGGAACGATCCCGGGAACCGGCGTCGGAAACGCAGACAGGTCACAAAACTATTCAGATAACCCTTGACCCGGTCTTGGGATCAGGGTTACTATATTAGTGATGGATCGCCTTACGGGTCACGCCGCCACGCGGGGTGCCGTCAGGCCGGTGGGTACGCCCGATTTGTACCGGGACAACGCCCGCATGCCGTCGATTCATACGATTCATTCACGACGGGTCCGTCAGGTATGTTCCAAGGCAAAAGCCACACGTCGCAGGGTTAGCTGAGACACGATCCCGGCCCCGGCGGTTATGGCGTGGCGTGATTCGACAACCTTTGTCGGCGATGTCCGTTAAGATGTCCGGCGACTCTAATCATGGGAGGTCCGCGATGGGACGAGGTAACGACAGTTGGGGTATCGAGGTCGGCGCGAACGCCATCAAGGCCGTACACCTGACACGCACCGGCAGCGGCGCCAAAGCCAAGGTCCAGATGGTCGCCCACGAGGTGATCCCCTTCAAGCAGGTCCTGACCACGCCGGACCTGAACGTCGACGAGGCCATCCAGGTCAACCTCGACCAGCTTATGGCCCGGCACGACCTGAGCAAGAGCACCGTCGTCATCTCCGTGCCCGGGCACAAGGCCTTCGCACGCTTCGCCAAGCTCCCCCCGGTCGAGCCGAAGAAGATCCCCTCGATCGTCGAGTTCGAGGCCAAGCAGCAGATCCCCTTCCCGATCGAGCAGGTCGAGTGGGACTACCAGATCTTCCAGCAGGACGACGCCCCGGACGTGGAGGTCGGCATCTTCGCCATCACCAAAGAACGGGTGATGAACTACCTGACCAACTACAACGCGGTGAACATGCGCGTCGATGCGTTGACGCTCTCGCCGATCGCTGTGTTCAACGCCTTCGTCTACGACACCGCCGATGACCCGCCTGACGAGGGCGTGATCTACATGGACATCGGCACGACCTCCACCGACGTAATCATCGTCGAGGACGGCGGGATCTGGCTCCGCACCCTGCCCCTGGGCGGCAACACCTTCACCGAGGCGCTGGTTAAGGCCTTCAAGCTCAGCTACCACAAGGCCGAGAAACTCAAGAAAGAAGCCGCCACCAGCAAGTACGCGCGGCAGATCTTCCAGGCGATGCGCCCCGTGTTCGCGGACTTGGTGCAGGAGCTTCAACGCTCGCTGGGTTACTACCAGAGCCTCAACCGCGACGCGAACCTGACGAAGCTGGTCTGCGTCGGCTCGACGTTCAAGCTCCCGGGCCTGCAGAAGTTCCTCAAGCAGCAGCTGCAGATGGATGTGGACCGGCCCGACGGGTTCAACCGCATCAGCGTCGATGACAAGCAGGCGTCGGAGTTCGCGGACAAGGCGATCAACCTCGCCACCGCGTACGGCCTGGCGCTTCAGGGCCTGGGCCTGGAATCGGTGTCGGCGAACATCCTGCCCAGCCACATCATCCGCCAGCGCATGTGGAAGGCCAAACAGCCCTGGATCGGCGCGGCGGCGGCGTGTTTCGTGGTGATGGCCGGTGTCGCGGCGGGCACGGCGATGAAGACCGCCGGCGACTACGAGTCCGGCCTGGAAGAGGCCCGTGTCCTCTTCACGCCCGTCGATAACAAGGCCAGCCAGCTCAAGCAGCAGTTCGATCAGATCGACACCACCTCCGACCCGCGTCAGCGGATCGAAAACCTCCGCGGCATCCTGCGCTCACGCGACATCTGGCCGATGCTGCTGGAAGACATCACACAGGCCACCATGGCGCTGGACCCAAGCGGCGAGCAGCGGGTGGCGATGACTAATGATTACGAAAAGATCGCCAAGATCCCGCGCAACGATCGTAAACTCGTATATATCCAGTCGGTCACCAGCGTCTATAACGCCGGCGGTCCCGCCGAAGGCGCGGCGACCGATCCCACCGGCATGGGCGGCTACGGCGACCCGGGCATGGGTGGCTACGGTGAAATGGGCATGGGCGGCTACGGCGACCCGGGTATGGGCGGCTATGGCGACCCAGGCGCGGGCGGCATGAGTGAAATGGGCGGCTACGGCGGCTATGGCGGCATGGGCGGATACGGTGGCATGGGTGGCTACGGCGGTATGGGCGGCGCGGCCGAGGGCGAACTGGGCGCGACACACACGCTCGCCGATTTCTTTGGTGCGGGAACAACCGCGCCGCACTTCATCGTCACCGTGCGCGGCACCACACCTAATAAAGAAGGCTCGAAGTTCCTGGAAAACAACCTCGTCGGCTGGCTCAAGCAGCACGCGGACAATCCGGACCGGCCTTACAAGTTCGAGGTCGGCTCGGACGCGGTCAAGAGCTTCGGCAAAGTGGTCGTTGCGCCCACCGATGGCTCTGCGGGGGCTACCGGTGCCGGCTATGGTGCCGAAGGCTATGGTACGCAGGGCGGTTACGCTTCCCCGCAGGGCGGCTATGGCGGTCAGATGGGCGGCTACGGCGGTGAAATGGGTGGCTACGGCGCCGGCGGCTACGGTGGCGGCGGGACCTCGGACCTCGCGGCCTTGCTCCCGGCACGCCCGATGGCGCAAGAGGACCGTTCCAACGATTACCAGTTCGAGATCCAGTGGAAAGTGATCCTGCGTAACCCCGCCGGCGAGACGGCCGCCACCACGACTCCCGGTGAAGGTGAAGATGTTCCCATGGATATGCCGGGCGAGCAGCCCGTGCCCGACGCCCCGGAACCCGGACCCACGGCCGTCCTCCCCCAAAACGATGAAACCGAAAGGGGCGCGTTATGAAGAGCGTCATTGGATGGATCAAATCGAACCTCGTGACCGTTATCAGCATCTTTTTGATGCTCGCTTCCATCGGCGTGATCGGATGGTCGATCATGCGCGGCGGCGCGGCCGCGGAAACAGCCTCGGCCGACCTGAACAAGATGGTCACAAAGCTCGACGGCTACTCCAAAGTTTCCGTCCCGTTCCCCCCGGCCGACGTCGATGCGCCGCCTGAAGAGATCACCGGCGTCACTATCAACCCCGCGACGCTCAAACGCCTGGACGACGTCTACGGCAAGATGACCCGTGAGTACGAGCAGGTGATCGGCCCGATCCTCGCGCACAACAAGCAAGGCCACAACCTGCTGGTCCCCGGCGTGCTGCCGACCACCGACGCCAGCCACCTCCGCCACGAAGCCCGGACCGCCTACCGCAAGGCGTTCGAGGACATGATGGAGCCTTACGAAGAAAGCCAGCCCGACGCCGCACGCCTCAACGCGATCAGCCCGCTGAACCCGGCGGAACTGCAGTTCGAGCTGCAGCGTGTCGAGGAGGGCTACCGTCCGTTGGGTCTGGGCGCGACTGGCGCCAACGCCGGTGGGCTTACCGAGGCCGACCGCAAAGCCCTGGACGAGCAGAAGTCTCAACGCGCCCAGGAGATGCTCGTCGAGCGCGCCCGTCAGGCCCACATCTACGCCGACACCAGTATCCAAAGCCCCGGCTTCCCCTTCCAGGTCGGTGCGTGGAGCCTGGCGACCGGCCTGCCCACGCTCAAACAGATCTGGGAAGGCCATCAGGAACTGTGGGTCCAGCAGGACATCGTGCGTGCCATCGGCGTTGCCAATAACGTCGATCAGCCCGACAACAGCGTGATCGATTCCCCGGTCAAACGGCTGATCTCGATCACGGTGATCCCCGGCAACGTGGGCACGACCACGATGGGCGGGATGGGCAAGGCCGGTGAAGACAAGGCCACCGCCTCGGGCGGAGCGGGGATGTACGGCGGCGGGTACGGTGCCGGGGGCTTTGGCGAGGGGGGGTACGGGGCCATGCAGGGTGCCGGTGCCTATGGCGAACCGGGTATGAGTGGCATGCCGGGCGCGGATGGCGCCGCACCGGTCGCCAGTGCGGGCAGCCCGGACCAGGCACTGAACGTGAACTTCCACACCGGGCCCAGTGGCCGGGTCTCCAACGCGATCTACGACGTCATCCACGCCCGGGTCGTTATGGTGGTTGACTATCAAAAACTTCCGCAGTTATTCAACGCGATCAGCGAGGTCAACTTCATGACCGTGCTGGACTGCCAGATCCAGGACGTTGACGAGTACGCGGCGCTGCTGGAAGGTTATGTCTACGGGTCCGGCGACGCCGTGCGTGTCGATATGTTGATCGAAACGATCTGGCTGCGTGACTGGACCGTCCCGCTGATGCCCGCCGAGGTCAAGCAGGCGATGGGCCTGGGCGACCCCGGTGCCGTGGTGGCCCCGGAAGAGGCACCCGCTTTTTAATCCATGAACCGGTGCGCATGGCCGACGTGCGCGAAGGGTGACAGGACTGGCGCGACAGCGCCACGACCGAAAGGGATGAAACATGAACCCTAAAGATTCAGGCTTTTTCCAGAAAAACATCGAGAAGCTGGTGCTGGGCGTTTCGGCGCTTTTGCTGCTGGGAGCGGCGTACTATTTCCTCCTGGGCAACCCGTTCCCGGTCGAAGTAAGCGGACGCGCGATCGGCCCGACCGAGATCAAGGACCGTGTCCAGGCCCGCGTCAACCAGTTGGACAACCAACTGGACTCGCCCGACAGCGCCCTGCCCGACCGCCCGATCCCGGCGTATTCCGAGGCGTTCGTCGAGGACATGGCAGAGAAGCCGACCACGATGGCCGCACTGATGCCGCTGGCGCAGGCCGGGCTGAGTTCGGAAGTGGTCCCGGATGACGGGAACGAACTCCCCACCTTCAGCCTCCCCCGCCCCCCGATCGCCGAGAACATCCTGACCCGCAAGGGCCACGCCGTCCTCAGCGACAACATCCCCACACGGCAGATGCAGGACCTGATCCGGCTCGTCGGCAACAACGAGCCCAAGGACTTCACCTACGTCAGCGTCGCCGCCACCTTCGACATGGACGAATGGATCGAACGCCTCCAGTCCGGCGACAAGGAAACCCGCGTCCCGCCGCGCTGGTGGAACAGCATGATCGGCATCTCCGGCGTGATGCTACAGCGTCAGGAGCTCGACGAAACCACCGGCGAGTGGGGCAACGAGACCTACATCGACCCGATCCCCGGGCAGGTGGCTTTCAAGCCCTCCAGCACCTTCCAGGCGACCAACCAGCAGTCCAAAGAAGCCATCATGATGGTGCGCGCCAACCAGGAAACCATCGCCCGCCCGGACTTCCCGCTGACCCGCGGCAACATCCTCTGGAGCCCGCCGAACGAAGAGGCCCAGGAACTCGACGCCGAAGGCCAGCGCAAACTTGCGCGGATCAATTCACAGATCGCCACCTACAAGGACCAGATCGCACGCTTGCAGGAACAGATCATCAAAGAGAGCGAGGTGGCCGCACGTCGTGATGCGACCTCCCAGGCAACACCCGATCGCACCCGACGTGCCCCGGCACCCCGCGGCGGGGTGGGTGGCGATCCGGGCGGCTACGGCAGTGAACAAGGCGGAGGCGGCCGTGCTGCACGGCCGCAACGCGGTGCCGGCGCACGCACCGCCGAAGCCCCGCAGACGCCCCAGGACCGGCTTAACCTGCTTCAGCAGCAGTTGATCGATGCCAAACTTCAACGTGACGAATTGCTGGGCATCCAGTCCGATGTCCTGAGCCAATCCGGCTACGAGGGCGGCATGGGCATGGGTGGCTACGGCGGATACGGTGAAGAAGGCGGCTTCGGCGAGATGGGTGGCTACGGCGGGATGGGCGGATATGGCGCCCCGCAAGGCGGTTACGGCGGCGGCTACGGCGCGATGGACCCCTACGGCGGCCCGGGTGCTTACGGCGGCGCTCAAGGCGGCTACGGCGCTACGCCCGGCGTGACCGACCCGACACAAGCACAGACGCGCAAGATCCAGGTCTGGGCGCACGACCTGACCATCGAGCCGGGCAAAACCTACCGCTACCGCGTCGTCGTCGCCGTGCTCAACCCCCTGTACCGCCAGAAGCGCGTCGCAGACGCCCAGCGCGAGGAACACTACGACCGCATCTCGCTCGGCCCGGACCCGCAGGAACTGGCCTCATCGCCCTGGTCCGATCCGGTCCACGTCGATAGCGACTACTACTTCTTCATGCTCAAAGGCACATCGCAGTCCGCCCGTGTCGAGGTCTGGCAGGTCTACGACGGCAAGTGGGTCAACCAGGAGTTCGAGGTCCGCCCCGGTGATCCGATCGGGCAGCCGGTCAATACCACCGTCGGCAACCGCCAACTGCAACTGGACATGAACGTCGGCCTGGTCGTCGTCGATCTGATCCAGGCTGCCGGCGGCGGTTCCTTCGGCGGCGGTGATCTGCGGATGCTCTACCTCAACCCGGACAACAACCGCATCGTCGAACGCAGCATCGAACAGGACCGCAACGACCCGGACTGGACCCGGCTCAAGAACGAGCAGGCCCTGCAAGCCGAACTCGCCCTGTCGCCCGCGACACCCGACCCGGCCGCCGGTCGGTTCTGACCCGGTATCACAAGATAAAAAACGGACGACGATGACATGTGTCACGTCGTCCGTTTTTTTATTCGCTTTCTGTTGCTTAGTGGCCTCGTGTGGCTGCGTACCGCTGGGGCTTAGGACCCGCCCAGCAGCCGTAGCACGTCGTTGTAGGTCACGAACAGGAACACGCAGCCAAGAACCGCCAGGCCCGCGATCGTCGCCGCAGTCTGCACACGCACGCTCACCGGCGAGCCCTTGATCTTCTCCGCGATCAGGAACACCGCCTGCCCGCCGTCCGTGATCGGGATCGGCAGGAAGTTGATCACCGCCAGGTTGATGCTGATCAGACCCAGGAAGAATAGCAAATACTGCCAGCCGCCCTGCGCGATGATCGTGCCCTGGTGTACGATCCCGACCGGCCCGGAGAGCTTATCCGCCGGGACCGTGCCCTGCGTCAAACGCAAAAGCGTCATGTAGGTATTCGTGATCCACTGGTGGGTCTTCTTGAACCCCAGAGCGGTGGCATCGAACGGGCCTTCGCCCACGACCGGGACGCGCAGCAGGTCGATCTCCATCCCGTCGGGGATCGCCGCGAGCCAGCCGGCTTGTGCGAGTTGATCGGCCTGTTCGGCGCCGACCTCGGTCTTCACGGTTTCATGCGGCCGATCGGCGATGTTCAGTTCATAAGTAAGCTCGGCGACGAACGGCTTGCCGCCCCCGGCCAGGTCCGCCAGCCCGCGCTGCAGGTCCGCCCACGATTGGATCGCCTCGCCGTTGAGCGCGACGAACTTCGAGCCGCCGGGGATCGTGTGGGTACTTAGCGGCGTCGCCTCGAATGTATGCCCGATGAGGTCTGATTCCGCCGCCAGACCGATGACCACACCGATGCGGCCACTGCTGGGCTTGACCGGCCCCAGCCTGACTTCTTCGCCGTCACGCAGGACCGTTATAGCGACGCCGTCTCCGGTCGAGTTAGTCACGATATCTTTGAATTCGTCCAGAGAAGGCCACGCTTTGCCATCTACCGCGGCGATCAGGTCGCCTGCTTGCATACCCGCTTTCATCGCGGGGCTTTTCTTGGCAACGCCGTTGATAATGACGGGCGGGACCAATCCCAGGATGTTTACAGTTTCATCCGATTGGCCGGAGATCAATTTCAGGGGTATTGCCGAGCTCTTCATCTCGACCGTCTTGCCCGAGGCCGGATCACTCAGCGTGACCTTCACCTCACGGCCGCGTTCGGCGTTCACGGCACGGTCGTACTCGGAATAGGTCGAGACCGGTTGGCCGTTCACGGCGGTGATGCGCATGCCTTTTTCCAGGCCCGCCGCTTCCGCTTCGCTGCCTTCGGTGACCCCGGTTACTTCCAGATCGAGCGGCGAATCGATCCCGATCCAGAAGAACCCGGTAAGATCATTCATCTTAGGCTTGATCGGGTAGGTCAGGTCCGCGCTCTCGCCGGGGCGTTGCACTGTGAGCGTGATCGGCGTGTCTTCGGTGCCCAGGATCGTGGCGTACTTGACGTCCATCATGTCGTCGACCGGCTTGCCGTCAATGTGCGTGATCCGGTCGTCGATCTTCAGTCCCAGGTAATCCGGGTCGTTCTCGTGCCCGACCGCGTAGAACTTCGTGGCCGGCGCGTCCGGCGCGATGTCGCCGACGATGGCTGGGGGGAACTTCACGCCGGACGTGAACGCGATCACGAAGAAGATCATCCCGAAGATGATGTTCATGATGACGCCGGCGGAGATCACCGCGAATCGCGCGGAGACGGATTTGTTGTTAAACGCGCGCGGGTCGTCGCTGCGGGCGCTGGGGTCCATGTCTTCCTGGCCGAGCATCTTCACGTAGCCGCCCAGGGGGATATAGTTCAGGCGGTACTCGGTCTCGCCGAGCGTCTTGGGGTCCGCGCCCTCTGCCAGCAGCTTCTCGTACTCCGGCTCGGTCGTGCCGACGCGGAAGCCCAGCCCCTTGCGCCAGGTCAGAAGCGAGTGCCCGAAACCGATCGCGAACTGCGTGGTCTTGATCCCGACCATCTTGGCGACGACGAAGTGGCCCAGCTCGTGGACGAAAATCAGGAAGCCGAAGCCCAGCACGATCAGGGCCATCGAGAAGAGGGGGTTGTTCATCAGGTCCATGTGGTTATCCATCGTCCGATGCGGGTGTGGTTCAACTTATTAAAGCGTGGGTCGGCCGGTCAGCGTGTCAGGGGCATCGGCTCTTCGGCGAGCCGTTCGGCCACAAAACGCCGCGCCTCCTGGTCCGCTTCCAGCACGGCATCCAGGCTGTCAAGCGGTTTGCCGGGCACCTTGGTCAGGGCCTCCTCCGCCAGTTCTACGATACGCCCGAACGCGATACGGCGTTCGAGAAAAGCCTTCACCGCAGCCTCGTTGGCGGCATTTAGAACCGCCCCGGTGGTGCCCCCGGCCTCGATCACCTCGTACGCCAGCCCGGGGGCCTTGAAACGCGAGAAATCCACCGGCTCGAAGCGAAGCCCGCTTAACTTCGACCAGTCCATCGCGTCGCTGCACCCCCCGGCCCGGTCCGGATAGGTTAGCGCATACTGGATCGGCGTCCGCATGTCCGGCGGCCCCAGCTGCGCCAGCACCGAGTTGTCCGTGAACTCCACGAAGCTGTGCACCACCGATTCCGGGTGTACCAGCAGGTCGATCTTCTCGCCGGGCAGGTTGAAAAGCCAGTGGGCTTCGATCACCTCCAGCGACTTGTTCATCATGGTCGCCGAATCGATCGTGATCTTCGGGCCCATATTCCAGGTCGGGTGGCGCAGCGCCTGGTCGGCCGTGGCGCTATCCATCGTGGCCTTGTCGGCCGTGCGGAACGGCCCACCCGACGCGGTGAGCACGATGCGCTTGACCGATTGTCTCGCGCCGTTGCGCGTGTTCAGGCACTGGAAAATCGCGGAGTGTTCGGAATCGACGGGGATGAGTTTCGCGCCGTGCTGCTTGAGCATCGGCCGGACCAGTTCCCCGGCGGCGACGAGCGTTTCCTTGTTCGACAGGCTGATGGTCAGGCCCAGCTTGATCGCTTCGATTGTCGGCGCAAGCCCGGCGGCCCCGACGATCGCGGCGGCGCAGTCGGTGGCGGGGACCTCGCGCACGAGTTTGGCGGCGGCGTCCGGTCCGGCGAACACCGTGCAGCCGGGCAACGCGTCACGCACGGCTTTTTCCTGACCGGCGTCACGGATTGCGACGTGTTTGACATCGAACCATCGCGCCTGCTCGATGAGCTTGTTCGCGCTGCCGCCGGCGCTTAGGCCGACCACTTCGATCCCCGCCGCGGCCGTGCGGTTAAGGTGATCGACCACGCTCAGCGTGTTCGCGCCGATCGAGCCGGTCGAACCCAGCACGATCAGCCGGCGTGGGCTGGTGCGAGCGTCGGTCATGAAGATTCCCCGGCGGGTTCGGTGGCGGGGAGCATACGGTTGCTGTAACCCGAGCCGGTCTTGATTTCAACCGAGACGTTCGGGGCGTCGGGCCCGTCACCGGACGCGGTCTCGCCAGAGTCCTTGGCCTGCCCGTTACCCGACTTGGACTTACCGCCGCGACGACGCCGGCGTTTGGGGCGCTTGGCCTCGGCGGCTTGGGCGTCGCTTGAACCATCGCCTTCGTCTTGCCCATCGTTGCCGGCGGACGGCGCGACCTCGGCGGTATTTGCTGCGCTTTGCGATGCCTGGGCCGCAGCCGCGGCGGCGGCTTTTTTCTTCCGGCCTCGCCCGCGGCGGTTTTTCTTCTTTACCGGTGCCGGCGGAGCGTCACCTTCTTCGGATTGCGGCGCCTCGGACTGCTCAGGTTCGACAGGGGGCGCGTCACTTTCTGACGAAGCATCTGACGGTTCGGCGGGTTCTTCCGATACTTCGGCACCCGTTTCGTCGCCGCTAACTTCGTCCGTTTCCCCTAACGCCTTCTTCTTCCGGCCGCGCCCGCCACGCCGGCGGCGGCGTTTCTTCTTCGGCGCGTCGGCACCCTCGACCGTCACCTGCTCCTCAGGCGTGTCCGACGCGACGGATTCCGCTTCAGCAGTTTCACCAGACGATTCGTCGGCCTGCGATTCATCGACATCCGTCTGCTCATCGACACCTTCGGCCGGTTGCGCGGCCTGTTCGTCCGCACGCTGGCCACGGCCGCGCCGGCGTCGACGACGCTTGCGCTTGCCGGTACGCGGCGATTCTTCGCCCTCGTTCGGCGCCAGCAGGGTCTGCTCTACCTCGTCGTGGCCCGACATCGGCACCGCCTGCTCGTCGATCTCTTCGTCGAAGTCCAGCCCGTCGATCTGCGGCAGCTCGTCGCCCTCGACTTCCAGGTAGGTCGTGTCGGTCGGCGGGGCGATGCCCTTGACGCTGCTGAGCGTGTCGAACTCCATCTGCCCGCCGCGCTCGTCGAACAGACGGATATCAACGAAGTCAACGCTCGGCCCGCCGACGCGGACGGTGACGGGTTTGCCGTAGCGCGTCTCCAGTTCCACGAGCTGGCCGCGCTTGCGGTTCAGCAGCTGGAACGCGGCGTCCGGGC
This sequence comes from Phycisphaerales bacterium, assembly GCA_041402025.1. Lineage (GTDB taxonomy): Bacteria > Planctomycetota > Phycisphaerae > Phycisphaerales > Phycisphaeraceae > JAJRRS01. The sequence continues at coordinate 30,367 of JAWKTA010000014.1, forward strand.
TGATGATCAGTTCGGCGCGGACGACCTCGCTGCGTGACAGCACCAGCGCAAGCCGACGCATCACGTCCAGCACCACGGACTCGGGACTCTTGACGTGCCCGCGCCCGGCGCACGCCGTGCAGGCGGACGACAGACTCGACGCCAGCGACGGCCGCATGCGCTGCCGGGTCATCTCCAGCAGCCCGAACTGGCTGATCGAACCCACGCGGGTGCGCGCCCGGTCTTTCTTAAGGTTGTTACGGAAGCGGGTCTCGACCTGTCGGCGGCGTTTCAGGTCGCGCATATCGATCAGGTCGTTGACGATCACACCGCCTAAGTCGCGCAGCCTAAGCTGCCGGCAGATCTCGTCCACGGCTTCCATGTTCGTGTTGAACGCGTTGGATTCGGCGTCGCGTGCGCTGCGGCTCTTGCCCGAGTTCACGTCGATGGCGACCAGCGCCTCGGCCTGATCGAAGACCAGCGAGCCGCCCGATTTCAGCGGGACCTCGCGTGCGTTGATGCTCTCGATCTGGCGTTCGATGTCGAAGCGGTGGAACAGCGGCACAGGGTCGTGGTAGTAGGCGACCTTGGGCTTGGAACGCGGGCTGGCGATCGTCAGGAAATCATTGGCACGCTTGGCGGCCTGGGGGTTGTCGATCACGACGCGCGAGATGTCGTTGGTGAAGACATCGCGGATCGTGCGGATGATCAGGTCCTGCTCGGTGTAAAGTTCGCCGACGCCTTTGAGTTCGGACTTGCGACGCTCGATGCTTTTCCAGAGGCGCACGAGGTAGGCGAGGTCGCGCTTCAGGTCGGTCTTGGTCTGGCCCAGGCCGGCGGTGCGGATGATGAAGCCGAAGCCTTCCGGCGGGTTGAGTTCCGCGAGGACCTTCTTCATCTCCCGCCGGGCCTCGTCGTCATCGACCTTGCGCGACACGCCCAGCCGCTGCATCTGCGGCATCATGACCAGGAACCTGCCGGGGATCGAGAGGTAGCTGGTGAGCGTCGGGCCCTTGGTGCCGATTCCTTCCTTGAGGACTTGGACGAGGATGTCCTGGCCGCGCTTCAGGCAGCGCTGGATCAGCGGGCGTTCGTGGCGGGGGGTCTTACTCCCGACCTGCTCGGTGTCCTCGTGGTGCTTGCCCGAGAAGTAGCTGGGGTGCAGGTCGGTGATATGCAGGAAGCCGTTGCGTCCCTCGCCGAAATCGACGAACGCGGCCTGGATGGAAGGCTCGACGTTGGTGACCTTGCCCTTGTAGATATTGCCGACGGTTGAACCGGCGCTGGCGCGTTCCTGATAAAACTCTTCCAAGCTTCCGTCCACGACGATGGCGATACGGCATTCTTCGCCGGGGACGTAGTTGATCAACATTTCCGTGTTTGGCATGAGCGATCCGGCCGTGGGTCAGGCGGTCCCGGATGCACGCGCAGCGCAACGGCACAGCGGCCGGGCGGCGGTGAAGCGCGTCCGGCTTGCGGGCTGTCGGGCTTAAGCATGTATCCGATCACGACTGGCTTTCGACCACTTTCATTCTGTTGCGGCGTTCGTGCTCCAGCAGGGGTGTTTGTCTGCGAGCAATCCCGTCGCGGGTTCGTTCTCCCGGCGTCAGTACCTGATGGAACGTCCATCAAACACGCCGGGCATGGCTTTGCTTATCTGGTCACGCAAATAGTTGGCGACCTCTCTATCCGAATCGAACGTGAGCGCCTTGCGGGCGGCACGTCTGCATTGGTCGATCGATACGGCCCGGATGATCTGCTTGACCTCCGGCAGGGCGGGGGGGGTGATCGACAAGGACCGAAGCCCCAGCCCCAGTAACAGCATTGTATACTCCGGCGAGCTCGCCATCTCGCCGCACAGGCTGACATCCACTTTGGCCTTGTCAGCGGCCTGGACGACCTGCCGGATCAGGTTCAGGACCGCCGGGTGGGCCCCGGAATACAGGCTGGCGATCCGCTCGTTGCCGCGGTCCACCGCCACCGTGTACTGGATCAGGTCGTTGGTCCCGATGGACATGAAGTCCACCTCCCGGCAGAAGGTCTTGGCCTGCAGCGCCACCGAGGGCACCTCGACCATGATGCCCACGGGGATATTTTCCCGGTACTCGACCTCCTGCTCGTCCAGGTCCTCCATCACGTCCCCGAGGATCATCCGGGCCTGGCGCAGCTCCATGATGTTGCTGATCAGCGGGAACATGATCCGCACCGGCCCCTCGGTCGAGGCCCGCAGGATGGCGCGAAGCTGTGTCTTGAATAGCGGCAGGTTCTGCAGGCACAGGCGGATGGACCGACAGCCCAGGAACGGGTTGCGCTCGCCCATGTCGCTGCCGGTGATGGACACGTCCATCTTGTCCGCGCCCAAGTCCAGCGTGCGGATCGTCAGCGTCTTGCCGCCGAGGTTCCGGATCGCCTCGACATAGGTTTCGTACTGCTCATCCTCAGTGGGCGCGCTGCTGGACGCGAGGAAGAGGAACTCCGTGCGGTACAGCCCGATGCCGCCGGCGCCGTTGTTCAGGGCCTGCGGGATTTCATAGGGAAACTCGATGTTGGCCTGCAGGTCGATGTGCGTGCCGTCGCGCGTGTCGGCCGGCAGCTCGCGGATCTCCCCGAGCTGGTCCTCGAAGGCGACCATGCGGTCGGCTTCCTTGCGCGACAGCATCAGCTGCTCGGCGTCGGGGTCGATGATGATGACGCCGCGCTGCCCGTCGATGACAACCGTGTCGCCCGTGCTCACGCTGCTGGTGATGTCCTCCAGCCCGACGATCGCGGGGATGCCCAGCGCGTGGGCGAGGATCGCGGTGTGGCTGGTCAACCCGCCGGCGTCGGTGGCGATGCCCTTGATCTTGCTGCGGTCCAGCGACGCGGTCTGGCTGGGCGTCAGGTCGTGAGCAATGACAACGGCGCTGTGCTCGATCCGGTTCAGGTCGTCACGGGCCTTGCCGATCAGGTGGTGGATGACCCGGCGTTCCAGGTCCTGGATGTCCGTGACGCGCTCGCGCATGTAGCGGGTCTCGGCCTGCCGCAGCTTCCTGCCCAGAGCCTTGAACACGACGTAAACGGCGTACTCGGCGGTGACACGCTGCGATTCGATCGTGGCGCGGACCTCGCCGATCAGCGAAGGATCGACGAGCATCCCCAGGTGGAACCCGAAGATCGCCGCCAACTCCTGCCCGACACTGGTGGCGGTTTTTTCCTTAAGCTGCTGGATCTCGTCCGTGGACGCATCGATCGCGCCCTGGAGCCGGTCTAATTCGTGGGGGACCTGGGTCGGCGCGACGGTCCGACGGGGGATCGGCTGGTCCTCGCTGTCCAGCACCATCGCCTGCGCGATCGCGATGCCTGGTGATACCGGGATGCCTTTTTTGGTCAGCATAGGTCCGCAACGGGAGGGGAACGTCTCAATCGTACGCTGCGACCGTCCCTGCGGGTCTCCTGATTGTCATCCCGCCGGATCGGAACCCGGCGGCTTGTCATCGCCGTGTCGAAGCTACTTCAGGCCGGCGGCCTTGGCGAGCTTGGCGGCGAGGTCGGTCTTTTCCCACGAGAAGCTGCCGTCGGCACCGGGCTTGCGCCCGAAGTGGCCGTGGGCCGCTGTCTTAAGATAGATCGGCTTGCGCAGGGCCAGGTGTTTGATGATCCCCCCCGGGGTCAGCGGGAAGTGTTCTCGGACGAGGGCGCAGATGGTTGAATCGCTGACCTTACCGGTCTCAAACGTTTCGACGTGGACACTGGTAGGTTCGGCGACGCCGATCGCGTAAGAAAGCTGGACCTCGCAGATATCCGCCAGCTTCGCCGCGACGATGTTCTTGGCGATATACCGGCCCATGTAGGCGGCCGAGCGGTCGACCTTCGAGGGGTCCTTGCCGGAGAACGCGCCGCCGCCGTGGCGGCCCCGGCCGCCGTAGGTATCCACGATGATCTTGCGGCCGGTCAGGCCCACGTCGCCGTGCGGCCCGCCAACCTCGAACTGCCCCGTGGGGTTCACGTGGATCGTGACCTTCCTGGGGTTGTACATCTTCTTGGGCATGCAGGGCTCGATGATGTGCTTGATCACCGCCTTCTTCAGCGCCGCCTGCTTGGCTTTGCCGTTCCAGTCCGGGGTGTGCTGCGTGGACAAAACGACCGTGTCGATCCGCACGGGCTTGTGCATGTCGTCGTATTCAACGGTGACCTGGCTCTTGGCGTCGGGGCGCAGGCCCTTGATCTTGCCGGCGCGACGCACCTCGGCGTGGCGCTCGACCAGCCTGTGCGACAGGTCGATCGGCAGCGGCATCAGGTTCGGCGTTTCCCGGCAGGCGTAGCCGAACATCAGGCCCTGGTCGCCCGCGCCCTGCTCATGGGACTTGGTGGCGGTCACGCCCATGCTGATGTCCGCGGACTGCGAGTGCATCGTGCGCACCACGCCGCAGCTGTCGGCGTCAAAGCGCATGCCGATATCGCCGACGTACCCGATCTTGCGGATCGTGTCGCGGACGGTGATCTCGGCGTTGTTCAGGGCTTCGATGGCTTTCTGGTTGTGGACGGTGATCTCCCCGCCGACAACGACCAGGCCCGTGGTGCAGAAGGTCTCGCAGGCGACCCGGGCGTTGGGGTCCACCGCCAGCAGGCTGTCGAGGATCGCATCCGACACCTGGTCGGAGACCTTGTCGGGGTGGCCCATCGAGACGGATTCGCTGGTGAAGAGGTAATGGTTACTGCCTTTGGGGATTGCCATCGGGGTATTTCCTAACAAAAAGCCTGGATTTGGCGCGGCACGTTCGGCGTCTGTTTCGCCGGGGCACAGCCGGGCACGTTCTTAAAAAGGGGGCAAAACGGGCGTGTTGACCCGCGTCGGATACGTTTCCGGGGCCGCTTTGTAGCGGGTTATGGGCGTTTTAGCAAACCTGAAGCTATTAAAGAGTCCAAGTGTCTACCACCGCCAATTAGTATATAATATACTGTTAATTAATAACTTAATAAATTAATGCCCCAGATTCAGTCGCCGTAGCAGCCCCGGGATCGTCAGCCCCTGCACGATGATGGAAAAGACCACCACCGTATACGTCATGAACAGGATCGCCTGATAGCTCAGCGGGTCCGCTTGGCCGAGGCTTTCCTTCAGCGATAACGCCAGCGCCACCGAGATACCGCCGCGCAGCCCTCCCCAGGTCAGCATCTTGATCGCGTGCGGCGTCACGTCGTGGAAATGCCGCAGCGCCAGCATCGGCACGCTCACCGACACGAACCGCGCCAGCAGCACCAGCGGGATCGCCACCAGCCCCGCCTCCAGGTTGATCTCATCGAACGTCAGCACCAGCACCTCCAGGCCGATCAGCACGAAGAGCACCGCGTTGAGGATCTCGTCTATCAACTCCCAGAACTTGTCCACGTGTTCACGTGTCTTGTCGGACATCGCCTCGGCCCGCCCGTGGTTGCCGATCAACAACCCCGACACAACCATCGCGATCGGACCGGACACGCCCCACGCCGACGCCAGCGCGTAGCCACCGGCCACCATCGCCAGCGTGATCATCACCTCGACTTTGTACTCATCCACGCTCTTGAGCATCAAAAACGCGATGAATCCGATCGCCAGACCAAACGCCGCGCCGCCCAGCGTTTCCTTGGCAAAAAGCACACTGACCTCGCCCAGGTCGACGCCGACGTGCTCCAGTTCCTCCACCACTTCATGCGAATCTTTTGCCGGTCCGGTCGCGTGACCGGGAGCTTCAGCGCTTGCCGGCGCAAGTGTTTCCACCGTGTGGATCGAAGCAGTGGGGGGGCCGTGACCGGAAGCATGCGCATCGAAACCCGCCACACCCATCAGCGCCAAAAACACCACCACGCCAACGCCGTCGTTGAAAAGCGATTCGCCGGCGATCTTCGTCTCCAGGCTCTCCGGCGCGCCCAGCGTCTTGAGGATCGCCAGCACCGCGATCGGGTCCGTCGGCGAGATGAGCGCCCCGAACAACAGGCAGTAGATCAGCTTCACTTCCAATCCCAGCACGCCGAACAGCCCCCACGTCATCACGCCCACCAGCGCCGTGGATATCACGACGCCCAGGGTCGCCAGCAACGCGACAGGCCGCTTCCTCGCCCACAGCCGGGCCATGTCGACGTGCAACGCCCCGGCGAACAGCAGGAAACCCAGCATCCCGTTCAGCAAAGCCGCGTCAAAATCGACCTGATCCAGCACCGCCCGCGCCCGGTCCCCGATCCCGGAGCCCGGCAGCGCCCAGCTCAGTCCGATAAGCACGAACGAGAACACCAGCGCCAACGCCATCAGCCCGATCGTCTGTGGCAGCTTCAATACACGGTGATTCAGGTACGCCATCAAGGCGGTCAATGTCAGCAATACCGCGATGATCTGAAAAAAACTCAATGCCCACCCTTTCGATACCAGGTAGTTGTGCGACCCGCTGATCCGTGTGTCAGTGTAACCGCACGGGTGGGGCGGTTGCGCTGGATGCATCCGATAACGCGGTGATGCCCGGGGAGTAGCCGGCCTTTCACGACCTCGCCGATGATCGACAGGCCGGCCCCTCTTCAAGGCCAGCTATGGTTCCGCCCGTCCCAGGAGCAAGCTCGTGAACGATAACTACCACACCAGCCAACCGTTCAACGCAGGCCCGGCCCACGGCACGCAAGGCGCCGCCGCCGAAATCGAATCGATCCTGGAACGGGTCAAGGACGAACGCCTCCGCCTCCTGCGCCTGCTCAAGGACTGCGAATCACGCTTCGGCACGTCAGGCGTCGTGCCCCCCGCCGAAGAAGTCGCCCGGCTCACCGGCAAGGTCCGCGCGATCGATGACGCGGTCAAGAACCGTTACACCCAGCTCCGCCACGACGAAACCCTCGTCGAGAAACGCGCTTACCAGGTCGACCAGCTCCGCGAGTGCGTGCAGGGCCTTGCCGACCAGGTCAACAGCCAGATCGAGCTGGCCAAGAACATCGAGCCCGACCTCGCCGCCGTCCGACGCGCCGCCCAGAACGAGACCGACCAGGTCCTGCGCAACGCACGCGCCCAGCTCGACCAGCTCAACGAATCGATGAACGACCGCCTCGGTGAGTTCCGCCACGCCCAGAACATGGGCCACGAACAGCTCCGCGACACCCGCCGGCAGATCGAGCAGGTCTTCAAGGATATCGATGAACGCCTCGCCTCCGCCTCCGGTCAGGCCCGTGATGAGGCGCGGAAGCTGATCGACCCGATCTTCGGGCAGCTGGAAAACCACGCCACCGACTGCGGCAACCGCGTCCGGCAGATCGTCGAATCCACCGACGAGATCGTCCAGCATAAACTCGAAGCCTTGCCCGCCCAGGCGCAAAAGGCCCTTGAACCCGCGCGTGAAACGCTCAACAGCGTGATCGAGGATGCGCGGGCGCAGGTCGCCTCGGTCAACGATACCCTCGGCTCGCTCTCCGGCCGGATGCAGGAGATGTCCGACAAGGCCGAAGGCCTCATCCAGCATCAGCTCGACGCCGTCACCCAGCGCGCCGACCGCATCCTCCAGGGCCAGTTTGACCAGAAACTGCATGAACACCTGTCGGCCCTCGACGCCCGGATCGGCGAAGCCTTGGGTGTCCGCCGTGACGCCCTGCTCTCGGAACTCAACGACCGCGCCGACGCGCTGGCTCAGGAACTGCTGACCCGCCAGCGGGAGCAGATCGAACAGACCATCAACGAGCGCGTCCAGCAGGCCGCGGACGAGATGAACCGCCGCTTCGAAGCCGTACTCACCGACGCGAACAACCGCGCCGAAACATCCGCGCAGCAGATCAAGGACCGGCTGGCCGCGTCGATCGACCAGACCCGGGCCGAGGCCGCCCGCGCCGCAGACGATATCGAAGCCAAGGCCCGCGAAGCCGTCGATCGTGTCGAGGCATCCGCGCACCAGATCAATCAACGCCTCAGCGCCTCGCTGGACCAGACCCGCGCGGAATCCTCCCGGATCGCCGACGAAACCGAGGCCCACGCCCGCGTGATCGAAGAACGTGTCCAGGAGTCGATGCAACGCCAGTTGAACAACCTCACCGATTCCATGGACCGGATCGAGATGCGGGCCGCCGAAATCAACGACAAGGCCGAACGCCAGGCCCGCAAGGTCGGCGAGATCATCGAAAGCAACATGCGCGAGCAGGTCGTCAGCGCGATGAGCAGGGCAGAAGCGATCACCGAGCCGTTCAAGGCCCGCCTCGCCGAAGCGCTCGCGGAGCACCAGAAGCTCTCAGACGATTGCTCCAAAACCGCCGAGGCCGAGCTGTCCGCCCAGGCGAAGGCCCACTGGGAAGCCTTCCGCAACGACACCAAGGCCGCGCTCGACAAACAGAAACAGGCTCTGGAAGTCGAAGCCCAATCCACGATCGATCAGACTCAGCAGGCCATGCGTCAGCGCATCCAGGAACTGTGCGCCTCCAGCCAGAGCATGGTCGACCTCATCGAACAGCAGCTCACCCGCCGCCTCAAGGGCATGGAGCCGCAGACGCACCAGGCCATCGAAACCATCGAACGGCAGTTCAACGAGCGTATCAGCCGGTTGCGGGAGAATGCGCAGTCGATGGTTGATCTGGCCGAAGACAAGCTGAGCAAGCGTATCACCGAGTTGCAGCCCAAGGCCGTGACCGCGGCGCGTGACGCCGAACGCGAGCTCAACGAGCACCTGGACCGCGTGCGTGAAGAAGTCCAGAACGCCCAGTCCATGGTCGAACTTGCGGAAGACCAGCTGAGCAAGCGTGTCGCCGAGTTGCAGCCCAAGGCCGTGACCGCGGCGCGTGACGCCGAGCGTGAACTCAACGAGCACCTGGACCGCGTGCGTGAAGAGGTCGAGAACGTCGTCGCGCCGCTGCGTCGTCAGGTGATCGAGGAACTCAGCCAGATCGCGGACCTTGGTAAGAGTATCCGCGGCGCGGTACGCCGTGAGCAGGGGGCCGAGGCCGGCTCAACCGAGCCGCCGGTCATCGACGCCCGCAAGTTGGCCTCGCCACTGCAGGAGATGGCCAGCCGCATGGGCCGCAAGGCCGCCCGCCTCGTCGGCGCCCGCAGCGACGCCGATGAAGCCGCCGATAGCGCCGAAGCTTCCGACGACATCGACATGGAACGCAAAGCCGCCTGACCCACCCCCGGCGCAGTTAAGGATCCCACCACAACCCCCAAAGCCCGGTCATGGCCAAAGGCCTTGGCCGGGTTTTCTTTTTTATTCACCGCGCCATATGACCAAGTTACCCTCCGCGCGGGCATTGCCCGTGGGCTATGACTTTGTCCCCATTCCCTGATCCCCGCACCCTGAACCCTGCCCCCGCCACGTTGCAACCGCCCGCGTTTCGTGTAGAGTCCGTTTCGTCCGCTGATGGACGTATCAGGACCCTATTTACCATGACTACTAAGACCCGCACCGAAAAAGACTCCATGGGCGAGATGCCCGTCCCCGCCGACGCCCTCTACGGCGCTTCCACCGCCCGGGCCGTCGCCAACTTCCCCATCGCCAACCGCCCGCTCCCCGGGGCCGTCATCCACGCCTTCGGCCACCTCAAGGCCGCCTGCGCCCAGGCCAACCTCGACCTCGGCAAACTCGACAAGAAACTCGCCGATGCCATCATCGCCGCCGCCAACGAGGTCGCCGAGGGCAAGCACGACGCCCACTTCCCCGTCGACGTCTACCAGACCGGCTCCGGCACCAGCACCAACATGAACGCCAACGAGGTCATCGCCGCAGTCGCCAACGACCAGCTCGGCCTCGGCGCGACAACCAAAGCCTCCGGCGGCGTCCACCCCAACGACCACGTCAACATGGGCCAGTCGAGTAACGATACGTTTCCGACCGCGATGCACATTGCGGGTGGATTGCAAGTGAAGAATGCGTTGCAACCCGCGCTGCAAACCCTGCACACCGCTTTGAGTGATAAGGCCCGTGCCTATGACTCGATTCTCAAAACCGGTCGCACGCACCTGATGGATGCCACACCCATCCGGCTTGGTCAGGTTTTTGAAGGCTACGCCAAGGCCGTTGAACACGGCATGCACCGCGCCCGTTTTGCCTTCGAAGGGATGCGGCAGAATCTTGAGATCGGCGGTACCGCCGTCGGTACCGGTATCAACGCACCCCGAGTTTGCCGGCAAAGTCTGTAAGGCACTAGAAGCTCGCACGGGTATTGCCTTTGAAGAGGCGTCTGTCACACCGAAGCACAAGCCGCAAAGATTGTTTGTGCAGTCACATGCTTGTCTCAAGACCATCGCGGTCAGCTTAAGCAAAATCGCCAACGACATCCGCCACCTCGGCTCCGGCCCGCGCTGCGGGATCGGTGAGCTGAACCTGCCCGCGATCCAGCCCGGGTCTTCCATCATGCCCGGCAAGGTCAACCCCGTCATCTGCGAGTCCGTCATGCAGGTCGCCTGCCGGGTCATCGGCAACGACGCGACCGTCACCATGGCCGGCATGGGCGGCGTCGGCAGCATCTTCGAGCTCAACGTCGCCATGCCCGTGATGATCGACGCGTTCCTCGAATCGGTCACGCTCCTGGCCAACGTCTCCAACGTCTTCGTCGACAAACTGCTCGTCGGCCTGGAAGTCAACGAGGCCCGCTGCCGAGCTGCTCGAAGCCTCCCTGATGACCATCACCGCGCTCGCCCCCGAGGTCGGCTACGACAAGTGCGCCGCACTGGCCAAGCAGGCCCACAAGGAAGGCAAGACCATCAAGCAACTGGTCGGCGAACTAAACCTCATGCCCGCCGAACGCCTCGCCGAACTCATGGACTACGACAGCATGACCCGCCCGGGGTAACCCCCGGAATACTCCCGTATCCAGCCGCTTGCGGCTTAGCGCTCCTGCAATCAAGACCGTCCCACCCAACCGAACAGGGAAACCACGATGAAACTCGCAATGCTGCTCGCCTCGGCCCTGACTTGTTTCGCATCAGCCCTCCACGCCGAAGTCTCCGTAAAACCCGTCGGCCTGATCATCGGTTCACCCGCGATCGAAGACATGGACTTCGGTTTCCGGCCCAATGGTGTCAACGCCGGCACCAGTGTCCACCTGCTCATCTCGGGTCTTGACAACCCGATCGTCAAACTCGACGACGACAACAGCACGCTCGACTCGGCCACCGACTCCACCGGCAAGGACCTCTTGCAGGAACCGCCCGCCAAGGAAGACGGGGGTTTCATGTCGTTCAGCTCAGGTCCGATCGGCGCGTTCCCGCGTGTCAGCGATGATGGCAAACAGATGATCGTCGAGTTCGTCACGCCTCAGCCCCCGCCCGGGCGCGACCGGCATCACCTACGAGGGCACGTTGCATATCATGGTCGCCGCCGGCATGAAGACCGTGAAGGCCGAGGGCGTCGCGGCCGCGCCGGGCAACGTGCAACTGGGCGACGCGAACATGCAGATCGCCGAGTATGGCCCGAGCGACTGGGAAGAGGGCAAGTTCAAGCTGACGATCAAGCTGGACACCCAACTGCTCGACGCGATCTCATCCTGGAAAGTCACCGCGCCGGACGGCACGGAACTGTCGGACGGACCGAACTCGACGATGACGATGATGAACAACGCCGAGGTTGAGCTGACACTGGAGAAGAAGACGGACACGATCAACATCGAGCTGGAACTGTTCGACGGCCTGGACACGATCCAGGTCCCGGTGAAGGCCCAGGTCGGGCTGGGGATCGAGTGATCCCAAATATGGTTTGGCCGTTTAGCGGGCGATCGCAGATCGCCGGGGTTGCTCCTGCGGGATAACGCACGGATCTTCGATCCGCCGCTATACGGAAGGGATTCGTACGATCATAAGGCGTTACCGGGGCGGGGTGGCCCGGCTGTGGGGGGTGCTATAATGCCCCGCTTATGCCGGACGGCTGTGACTACAACGTGATCGTGATCGGCGGTGGGCACGCGGGCGCGGAGGCGGCCTGGGCGGCGGCGAATATGCTGCGCCCCCGAATTCGACGCCGGCGGCGGGGGCTGCTTCCGGGGGGGCAAGGTCGCGCTGATCACGATGGACCCCGCGAAGATCGGGGCCATGAGCTGCAACCCGGCGATCGGTGGGCTGGCCAAGGGGCAGATGGTCCGGGAGATCGACGCGATGGGGGCTGATGGGCCTGGCCGCCGACGCCACCGGCATCCAGTTCCGCATCCTCAACGCCAGCAAAGGCCCGGCCGTCCAAGGCCTGCAGCACGCAGAGCGACAAATACGCCTACGCCCGTGAGGTCCAACGCCTCTTAAAGACACGCCCGAACCTCGACATCCTCGCCGGCGCGGTCGAAGACTTCATCACCGAAGACGGTAAATGCGTCGGCATCGTGTACAACAGCGATCCCAATCCCCAACCCCCAATCCCCAACCCCGCCGCGCAGCTGCCGTCATCCTCACCACCGGCACGTTCATGCGCGGCCTGATGCACACCGGCCCGCAACAAACGCCCGGCGGTCGTGTCGGCGAAGCGCCCGCCGTCGGGATCAGCGCCGCGCTGACCAAACTCGGCTTCGAGCTGGGCAGACTCAAGACCGGCACGCCCCCGCGCCTCGCCGCCGAGTCGATCAACTTCGATGCGCTCGAACTCCAGCCCGGCGACGACCACCCGACACCGTTCAGCGAGATGACGCCCCGCGAGTCTTTCCCGGTTACTCAGCAGCGCCCGTGCTGGATCACGCACACCACGCCCGAGGCCCACGACCTGATCCGCGCCAACCTCGACCGGGCCCCGATGTACAACGGCCAGATCGAGACCGCCGGGCCGCGCTACTGCCCGTCCATCGAGGATAAAGTCGTGCGCTTCGCCGACCGGCAGTCACACCACGTTTTCCTTGAACCCGAATCGCTCGAAAACAACGAAATCTACTGCAACGGCATCAGCACCTCGCTGCCCGCCGATGTGCAGGAGCGCATCGTCCGCATGATGCCCGGCTGCGAGAATGCCGTCATCCTCCGCCACGGTTACGCCGTTGAATACGACATGGTCTGGCCGCACCAGATCGACGCGACCTGCATGACCAAACGTGTGCCGGGCTTGTTCCTGGCCGGCCAGATCAACGGCACCAGCGGTTACGAAGAGGCGGCCGGGCAGGGGCTGGTCGCGGCGATCAACGCGGTGCAGTTCAGTAACGGCGGCGACATGCTGCGGCTCCGGCGTGACCAGGCCTACATCGGCGTGATGCTCGATGACCTTGTCACCAAGACCCCGCGCGAACCGTACCGGATGTTCACCAGCCGGGCGGAGTTCCGGCTGCTGCTGCGTGCCGACAACGCGGACCAACGCCTCACCCCGCTCGCCCGTGAGCTAGGCCTTGTTGACGATGCCCGCTGGTCGTATTACCTCGCTAAGCGTGAAGCGCACGCCGCATTGAACGACTACATCGCCGATCACAGCATCGACGGCCAGCCGATGTCGCGCTGGGTCGCGCGTCAGGAGGTCGATGCCGATGCGCTGCTCACCCGGATCAACGGCGACCCGCTGCCCTTGTTGGCCCGTGACCGCCGGCTGCTAAGAGAGTTCCTCGCCGAGCTGCGCTACACCGGCTACATCCAGCGCCAACAGAAGCAGGTCGACCAGCTCGCCAGCCAGGAAGCCGCTCCGTTGCCCCCGGGATTGGACTACACACGCCTGCCCGGCCTGCGCACTGAGGCCGCGCAAACCCTCAACCGCTTCCGCCCCGCAACGCTCGGCCAGGCCGCACGCCTCGCCGGCGTCAATCCCGCCGACCTCATGGTCGTCAGCGTCGCGCTGAATGGTCGGGGTGTGTGATGTGGGCATTCTTCCGAGGGAATAACAGCTTTAATTCCAAGCGTAAAATTACAAATTACTCACAACTGCGAGACTATATTCAGCAACCGGTGTGTCTTAATTGTGGATATGACATACGTGTGCAGTTACAGTCGAAACTCTCGGCCTGTCCGGAGTGCGGTCAGTCATGTATGCCGCCGGATATCGCTAACCAGATATCCAATCAACGATCGGACAAAGTGCCTATTCTCGCTGACCTTGCTCCTGGCGTACCGCAAGCCTGGAAATCTCCAATTTTGGATGTAATTCTTGGTCTGCTATTCGGGTTGTTTTTTGTCCATGTATTAGACCGTGATCATGTATGGATGCTGCTCATCGGGTTATTTGTTTTGGCGCGTCCATTTCAAAACTGTTTGATTGCGACAAGAGCGTACGGATTCCGCAAAGGTCTAGCCTACTTTTTACTGAGCATGGTTTATGGTGCGGTGGCGATAATAGTTGTTTTGCCCATCATCCTATGGCTAATCATTATGATTGCTAACATTGTTGATGCCAGCATGCCCGGCAGCAGTGGTAAAAATACTATTGTGCCCCCGTTAACCGCCTTGTGGCCGCACATGATGTTGCTATGTTCGATTGTGGCGCTATTTTTGAATTATTGGTGGGCCACAAAATGGATTATACGCGCGCTCAGGGAAGACTGTCGGAGCATGATTATTGATGAGTTGGGCCGCAAAAAATATGAGTTAGACGATCTTGAGGACTGGTTGCGTGGTGTAGAGAAAGATGGTTAGTACGCATCCCTAGAGTCGCGGCCATATGGCGCACTGGCTTAATTAAATCGCTTTAGAACCCACAAACCACTGCAATAGAACAATAAGCTGATCGCTCCCGGCTCGGGCACCGCTGCGCCCGCCGTCGGTGGGATCCCGCCGTTCCAGTTGCCCAGGACGATATTCAGGTCCACGATGCCGACGAAGTTATCGCCGGAAGGATCGGCCGGATTGTTGTCGCGAACGGTTTCATTCCACCGTCCCAGCACGATATTCAGGTCGCTTATGCCGACGAACCCGTCCCCGTCCAGGTCGCCCGTTACCGGCGGGCGCTTGAACTCAAGCACCACGCCCAGGTCGTCGAGCTGGACCCATTTGTCGTTGCTGATGATCAGCTCGAAGCGTGTGATGTATTTACCTTCCGGCGCCTGGAAGCCCCAGAAAGTGTCGTCGCCGGAGGTGCTGTTCTCGATGAAGTCGGTGACGGATTGGGACGAGGTCGCGTCGTCGTAGCGGACGATGGCCCAGACGTTGCCGACGGGCTGCCCGAGTGTGAACTGCGACATCAAGCTCGCGCCCACGGCGATGACGCCGTCATCCGGGTCGAAGTCGAACTTAAAGTCGTTGCTGTCGAAAGAGAAGGTACTCAGTGTCTTGCGTAACGAAGCGTTGCCCGAGACAGCGCCGGCGGGGCTGCTGACCTGGAGTGTGTTGATTGTGGCATCGGTGATGGTGATGCTCTTGGCCTGCGAGACGCCCAGCTTGGCGTCGATCGTGTTGGGGTCGGTGAGCGAGCCGTTGTCGAAATCGATCACGCCCCCGGCGTCGGCCTGGTAGGCGAGGTCCACCAGCGCCGTGAAGCTCGAAAGCGAGATCAGTTCGCCGGCGTCGGAGGTGGCGCTGACATCGACGATGTTGCCGTTGTTGGTGTTGTCGTAGATGCCGGTGGTGGAAAACACGGCGAAACCCGGCGTGGTGCAACCAAGCAAGGCCCCCAGCCACACCACGTTTACGCCCGATCGGCCTGTCACTGGCAGATGTGTCATGGGCCCGCCCCTTTGTATTTTGGCCTCGAAGTGGTTACCCGACGGCTTATTTTAAGCTTCAACCTCAGCTGATACAAGGAATTTCAACCCCCGCCCCCGGCCCGGGCCGATTATGCACATACCGTTTCTGTAAGGATTTGCCCCACACGCCGCTTTCATGTTTAGATATGCCCATGCCCAACCACCACGCCGCGTCCGACTGCCTGATCGTCATCTTCGGGGCCTCGGGGGACCTGACCAAGCGCAAGCTGATCCCCGCCCTGTACCACCTCTGGGACACGGGCATGGCCCCCGCGAAGTTCGCCATCCTCGGCATCGCCCGCTCGAAATACTCCGACGACGAGTTCCGCGACGAGATGTACGAGTTCTCCAAGAAGAGCTACCCGGACCAGGCCAAGTGGAAGGAGTTCGCCAAGCGGGTGCATTACCACGCCGGCGACTCGACCAGGGCCGAGGGCTGGACCGGCATCCGCGCCCGGATCGGCGCGCTGGCCGAGGACCACGGCACCGGCCGCAACCTGCTGTTTTACCTCTCGATGGCCCCGCAGTTCTTCGAGCCGATCATCCAGCAGATCGGCGCCAGCGACCTGGTCACCGAGGGGCGGGTGTTCTGCAGCATCACCGACAACAAGCCCTGGCAGCGGATCGTCATCGAAAAACCCTTCGGGGCCGACCCCGCCTCGGCGGTCCACCTGAACAACGTCGTCGCCGGCGTCTTTGATGAAGGCGCGACCTACCGCATCGACCACTACCTGGGCAAGGAGCTGGTCCAGAACATGATGGTGCTGCGTTTCGCCAACAGCCTGTTCGAGCCGTTGTGGAACCGGCAATACATCGACCACGTCCAGATCACCGCGAGCGAGACCGTCGGCGTCGAGGGACGCGGCAGCTACTACGACAGCCCTAACGGCGGGGCGATGCGCGACATGGTGCAGAGCCACCTGTTGCAGGTGCTTTCCGTCGTGGCGATGGAGCCGCCGGTCTCGATGAACGCCGAGGACATCCGCACAGAGAAGATCAAGGTCTTCAAGGCGCTGCGTGTGCCGAAGGAGGCGGACGTGCCGAGCATCGCCGTCCGCGGGCAGTACGGCCCCGGCTCGATCAATGGCGAATCCGTCGTCGGGTACCGCGACAACGAGGGCGTCGCGCCAGACAGCCAGACCGATACCTACACGGCCATGCAGTTCAACGTCGACACCTGGCGGTGGGGGGGCGTGCCTTTCTACCTCCGCTCGGGCAAGGCGATGGCGCGGAAGATGACCGAGATTGTTATCTACTTCAAGCCCACGCCGCACTGCCTTTTCCGCGAGGAGGCCAAGAAATACAAGGCCAACCAGATCGTCATCGGCATCCACCCCAACGAGGGCGTGCGCATCCGGTTCGAGGGCAAGGTCCCCGGGCTGGGCATGAAGATCAAGGACGTGGTGATGGACTTCAATTACGTCGAGCAGTGGAAGGTCGAGCCGCCCGACGGCTACGCCACGCTGCTCAACGACGTGATGCGGCGACCAGACACTGTTCAAGCACCGCGACGAGATCGAGCGCGTGGGAAGCGGTTCAGCCCGTGCTGGATTACTGGCAGGAAAACCCGCAGGAAGACCTGCCGAATTACAACGCCGGCACCTGGGGACCCAGCGCCGCCGACATCATGATGGCCCGCGACGGGACGGTACTGGCACAATGATTAATCAGGCACCGGGGTTCGAGTATCGGGCGGAGAAAAACCGTGACGTATGAATTGAATGACCCCGTGTCGGACTACGACCTCGGCCTGCCCGGCGAGGTGCATGTTTCGCCGGACGCCGACACGCTCTTTGACGACCTGGGCATGGTGTTTACATCGCTGGGTGTGGAGGCGGACGACGACCGGGGTGTGTTTCACATCGCGGCTTGTCAGCGGGACCACGCCCTGGCGCTCTGTATCAACGCCTGTTGATCGATACACGCTTCCGGCGGGTCCCGTAGGGAACGCACGCACATCTGGATCGTCGATGAACGACGCGTACCGGACGAGGACGACCTGAGCAACTTCAAGAGCATGCGCGACGCTGGCTGTTAGAGCACATCCCAACCCCCGCCCGAGCATATCCACCCGATGATGGTGATGCGGGACAGGCCTGATGAACTCTACGAGGCCGAGATACACTCGGTGTTCGGCCAGACCGACAGCCTGCCCCGCATGGACTTCGTGCTGCTAGGCATGGGCGGGGACTGCCACACCGCCAGCCTGTTCCCCAACTCCGACGCGATCCACGTCAATGACCGCCTGATCGTCGTCAACGACGGCGAACGTCACCCCGCCGCCGCGCGTCACGATGACGTATCCCCTGCTGAATGCCGCCCGGCAACTGGCCGTGCTATGTGTCGGGGCGAAGAAGACCGACACTGAAGCGCGTGGCCGACCAGATGAAGTCCGGCCCCGACCCGGTCAACGTGCCGATCACGGGCATTCAACCCACTGATGGCGTGCTGACGTGGTATCTGGACAGCGATGCGGCGGGGAAGTGATCTTTGATCTCGGATCGCTGATTGCTGATCTGTTCAATCGTCACGATAACGGATGAAGCCTGACGCCTACGGACTCGGTTCGGAACTTCAGCTATCAGCATTCAGAAATCAGCAATCCTGATACATCTTCCCACCGGGCCATTCATTCACCGCATTGAGTTCATCCAGCCCATTCTGCACCGCCGCCTCACACGCCGCGGTCAGGTCGCGGATCGCCTGCTTGCCGCGTTTGCCTTCGCCGATGTAATCGTTCAGGCAGATTGGATCGTTGAAATGAACAAACGCCCTGCGTGTGGCGATCGGGTCGATCATTTTGCGTTGTACGTCCTCCGCGAGTTTCTCGATCGTCTCGCTGACGCGGTCGAGCGTGGGTTTTTCGGCGACATAATCCGGCAGGTAGCTCACAATGCGGAACGCCAGCATCGCCTGGTCCGCCCACGTCAGCGCGGCGGCATGGTCTGCGACACGCGCTTCATCCGTACGCACCTCGTGAATCACCCGCCGGGCGGCACGCGCACGCGGTCAATCAGCGTCGCATCGGGTTTTGACGGGATATCGAGCTTTGCTTCGAGGTCATCCAGCACCGCGCCGGCGGAGAACGCGATCAACCCGGCGATGTCACATCGGTATCCGGCGGCGCCCAGCCGCGTAGCAGGGTTCCGACGCACCGCAGCACCCGGCCTGCACGATCATCTCCCGTGGGGTTGATTCACCGCGGACTCGTCACCCGCAACCTCCATCGCTTTGGCCAGGTCGGCCAGCATCCGCTCCAACACCGCCCGGCAATCCGTCAGGTGCGTCCAGCTTGATCGACACCGGCACGGCCATACGGCCTTGCTGCCGTGCTTGGAAAGCTCTTCGCCGCTGCGGATCTCGCCAGGAACGCCGCGCCGTCGTTGAACGGCGTGACCCGGTCGTTGCGCACTAAGGTAGACGTTGCCCTCGGGGAAGATCGTCAGCGCGTGTTTTGCCTTTGGTCAGCACGCCCGCCGCTTCCTTCATCGCCCGTTGGTCGCCGCCCTCACGGTCCACGGAGAACGCGCTACGCTTCTGCATCACCCAAGCGTCCATCCGGCTGCGCGCAGGAACACGTCATAGGCCGCCATCATCTGCGTTGAAATGCCGCCTGCTTGATTGCTTCGATGAAGACGGCCGCGTCCCGCGATGCGTCGGGTGGTTCGGTAGGAATAGCACGCGGTCACGCTTAGCCCCACGCCTGCGTAGGGTTTGCTTGAGCTTATCGATGCCCGTGACCTCGACCCGGTCGACCTTCAACACCTTCGGCAGTCGGTTGTACCGGTTGAACACGCCGATCGCCCACGACACCAGCGCGTTGCGCTTCGGCGGGAAGTATTGGTACGGCAGGTCGGAGAAGTCGAGCATAGGGGCGGCTCAGGTTATCATCGGTCCCGCCGTCCGTGGACGGCTCACGCGGTTTGGCGATCGATAGTGTATTCATCGGAGCTTGGACATGACACGACACATATTTGGGCTGGTCGTTCTCGGCACGTTGTCCCTGATCCTCGCCGGCTGCGGCCCGACGAAACTGGACAAGGCCCTGAGCCGGCTGGATAACCGCCCCGACTGGCATCAATTCGGCAAGCTCGACGTGCCCCGTCACCCGGCGGAGAAATACCTCGAAGGCTGGGTGATCGTGCTGGACCCCGGGCACGGCGGCGATGCGCACCTGGAAAACTACAAGCGTGGCCCGACCGGCGTGCGCGAGGCCGAGATGAACTGGCGCGTCGGTGTATTGCTGGAGAGGCTGCTCACCGATGCCGGCGTACACGTCACGATGACCCGCCACGGCGATGAGGATGTCAGCCTCAAGGACCGGGCCGAGGTTGCCAACAATGTCGAACGTCCCGACGGCGGCAGGGGGCGGACCTGTTCATCAGCCTGCACCACAACGCCTCGTCGCGCCAGGTCTGCGAATTTTTCCAGCGTCTGGTACCACGGCGAGGCCGACTGGTCCGGGTTTCGCTGGACGCCGCCAAATACATCGCCCACCACCTGGGTTCACAGATGCGGACCAACGTCGCGGTCCGCATCGCCCTTGATGAGCGACCAGTTGATGTACGCCGGCGGGTTCGGCGTGCTTCGGCAGTGCAACGTGCCCGCGTTGTTGTGCGAGTCGTCTTTCTTCACGAACTTAGCCGAGGAGCAGCGGCTGCGCGACGCCAGTTCTAACCTGCGCTGAGGCCTACGCGATCTATCTTGGCTTGTGTGAATACGCCTACGGCGGCCATCCCCGCAGGCCACCCACCGTCGAGCGTATGGGCGGGGCGTTGACCATCAACACCGTGCTGGACGATGGGCTTGATAAAAAATGGTGGGGCCACGAACGTGACCACGCTCAGCTCAACGATCAGCGTCTTCTGGATGATCAACGCCTCGAAACGCAATACGACCCGGCAACGAAGACGGTCACGGCCCAGATCTCGACCTCGGGCCTGGATGAGCAGGCCGGCACGCCGCATTCTGGCCATCCACCACGTGAACCTGTTCAAGCACCACAACTACCCGCAGCGGTACGAAATCCTTATCCCGGATAACCTCGGATCGGTTATCGATGTAAAAGCGATCGGACCGCACCGGGCGAAGGAACAGCCATAAAGACGGCCGATCTCCGCAAACACAGTATTTTCAGGCACTAACGGAGGTATGCGGCAAGACGGGTATCCTGAAATTACCTTGCATTTTGACATAATTCAGGTGATAATTGAGTTGCTGGGCGTTAGCAACCCTGTCTTGCATTGACGTTGCGGGTTCAGCTTGGGCGGGTGGCGTTGTAAACCCCCGCGAGCATTTTCCGTTGAACCCTTTCGGCAATGACCCATGGCAGCAACCAAGCACAAAGAAATCGGACCGGTCGTGGCCCAGCCGGGTCAGCCGTTGTATGAATCCGTCAAGCAGGCGCTGACCGAGGCGATCGACTCCGGCCACTACCAGCCCGGCAAACGCATGCCCAGCACCAAGGAACTCAGCCGGCAGATGTCGGTCTCGCTGGTGACCGCCCACCGCGCCTTGCAGGAACTGGTCGCCATCGGCCTGCTCGAACGCACACGCGGCCGCGGCACCTACGTGGTTGAGAACCACCGCGACGTTCGGCCGAGACTCCGTATCGGCGTGCTCGTACACCGCGACGCCGTGATCTCCGATGTCTACCACAGCGGCATCCTTGAAGGCATGCACCGTGCCGCGGTCGAGTTCAGCTGCGACCTGCTGCTCTTGGGCGAGGAAGCGGATGCCCGCCAGGACGTCCACGCTTATGTGCTGATCAACCCCGCGTCGAGCCAGATGGATGCGCTGATGGAACAGGCTCCAAGCAAGGCCCCGCTGGTCGTGGTTGGCGCGCGTTCCGATTACAAAGACATCCCCTCGGTCGACACGGACAACCGCGACCTGGCGACCCAGGCCGTGCACCACCTTTACCATATGGGCCACCGCCGCATCGGCTGCTTCATCGGCGGCACCCACTTCATCCACAACCGCGACCTCTACGACGGCTTCGTCCAGGCCTGCAAGGTTCTGGGCATCCCCGAAAAGGATCGCCCGATCGTCGAGGTGCAAGGCTCGGGCATGCGCTCGGATGACAAACTCAAGCTCAACCGCATGCTCAGCGAGAAGGGCCTCACCGCCGTGTTCGCGGGCGGGTACGACATGGCCCTGGAGGTTTATCAGGCCGTGTCCACGATCGGGCTGAAGATCCCAAGCGATCTTTCCGTCGTCGGTGTGGACGATCCGCCGAGTGCATCGCACCTCAGCCCGCCGCTGACCACGCTGCGTCAGCCGCTGGCGCACCTGGGGCACGCCGCGATCTCCGGCATCATCAACCACCTCAGCGAGGATGAAGAGCCGCTCAAGCGTGAGGTTCTGCGTGCCGAGCTGGTGATCCGCCGATCCTCCGGTTCCCCGCAGCGCGACTTCTAAGCGGGCTTTGTATTTTAAGGCCCGAGCAGTTGTCTCTTCTTTCTCAGCCACGAGGCGACGCCTCGCGGGGAATATCACACGCCCGGCTGTTTCTCACGTAAACCCCTCGTCGGCTTTCGTTCGCAACAGCCCATTGTTATATAAATATCCGACCCAAGCCGGTTGACGGCCCCGGAAACGCGGGGCGGCGGCCGGCAGGACCTCGGCTTGGAGACGATACGCATGTTCATAACGACCCTGGCCGCCGCCGGCACGACCGTGGAAAACGCCGGCACGCTTTCGGGCCACTTCAAACTTCTTGACTGGATCGTGCTCGTGGGGTACTTGGCTTTTGACGACCGCGCTTGGGCATCGGTCTGGCCGGCAAACAGAAGAACATGCGGGACTTTTTCCGCGGCGGCGACGAAGCTGCCCTGGTACGCCGTCTCCGGTTCGATGATCGCCACCATCATCTCCGCCGTCACCTTCATCGGCGTGCCCGCCATCGTCTGATGAGACCAGCAGCTTCACCTGCCTCCAGTTCGGCATCATCGCCGGGCTTCTGTCACGGCTGTTCGTCGCCTTCGTGTTGGTCCCCGCCTACTACAAGAACCGGGTCTACAGCCCCTACGACTACATGGGCAACCAGCTCGGCGAGTCCGCACGCACGGTGACCACCGCCATGTTCTCGCTCATGGGCCTGCTCGCGCAGGCGGCGCGCGTCTACCTCACCGCGATCATCCTCGAGCTGGTCCTCAGCGATCAGTTGAACTGGATCAACAGCACGATCGGGATCGACCCGCTTATTTCCTCGGTCACCATCGTCGGCATCATCGCGATCGCCTGGACGCTTTTCGGCGGGATCGCGACCGTTGTCTGGACCGACGTGATGCTGTTCCTCGTCTTCGTCCTGGGCGGCATCGTGGCGCTGCTGGTCGTCGCCCATCACCTGCCCGGCGGGATCGGTCAGATCATCAATGAGGGCTGGAGGCGAACAAGTTCCAGCTCTGGCGGTTCAGCGAAGAGGGCACGCGGCCCGGGCTGGATGACGACGTTTACTTCGCCGTACGCTTGTCGCCGCGATCATCGCCGTGACCTTCGGCAACATCGGCGCTACGGCACGGACAACTGCTGGCCCAGCATCTTCTGCTGCAGAGCAAGGGCACGCGCTCGCGGTGATCTCCAGTTGGGCCGCGGGGCCATTGGTCGCTACGATGCTGTTGGTGGGCGTTGGTTTATGGGCCTACTACAACGCCAACCCCGAAGCGGCTGGTCGGCGATGCCGCCTCAAGGTCAGCGAGAACGCGGACAACATCTTCCCCGTGTTCATCCTCACCGTCGTGCCGCAGGGCCTGACCGGCCTGATCGTCGCGGGCATCTTCGCCGCTGCGATCTCCTCGCTCACCTCGATCCTCGCGGCGCTCTCGCAGACCTCCATGTCGGCGGTCTACCTGCCGCTACGGAAGATCGACCCGGACAACCCCGAGCACGGCAAGCACAGCAAGGAAGTCCTGCTCGTGTCGCGTCTGCTGATCGTGTTCTGGGGTATCGCCCTGTGCTTCATGGCCTTCGGGATCGACTGGTACGTTGAACTGATGAAGTCACGCGGCAAGGACGTGCCGGTCCTGGACCTGGCGCTGGGGCTGGCGAGCTACGTGATCGGCGCGCTGCTGGCGACGTTCCTGCTTGCGTGGCTGCCGGTGAAGAAGAACGCCTACGGGCTGATCTGGGCCGCGCCCTTGAGTGTGCTGATGGTCTGGGCGGCGCGCTTCCACGACGCGGCCGCGCCGGCGGGCATGTCCGTGTACACCGAAGGGATGTGGACCAGCCACCTGTTCCTGACCGTCTGCCTGATCGTGTCGATCGTGTTCATCGGCTCATGGGTCCTCTCGGCACTCGCAAGCGGCAAGCATATGGCGGGCAACCTGGCCAAGACGCCCTGGCTGGTGATCGGGTGTGCGTTGCTGGTTGTTGTGAGCGTGTGGGGCTGGTTCCCGACGTTCGCCGAGGACGGCTCGCAGCTATTCAACGCCGAGACCGGCGCGGCCGTGAAGCGCGTGATCGCCTGGCCCTGGTACGCGGTGATCGGCGGGGCGACGGCGTTTATCTTCGGGTACCTTCTCGGCGGCTACCGGCCCCCGGACGCCCCCGGCCGTAGTCAATAAAGAACCTGGCCACGCTGAATCTTTCATCCACAGCGGTTTGATCAAAGTATGAGCGAGACGAGTTACCACCCCTGGTCTTTGGGCATCGACATCGGTGGTTCGAGCGTGAAGCTGGCGCTGATCAGCGACGGCGCAGACCCGCACACGCTGCGCGGTGACAAGTACGAGATGCCGACGCTTGAGCTGTTATCGCAGCGGGTGACCACGACGTTTGATGCGCTGCTCAAGCAGTCGGGCCTGTCGCGTGGCGTGATCGGGGCGGTGGGCGTCTCGGTCGCGGGGCCGATGGACAAGCGGGGCGTAATCGAGATGGCGGCGAACCTGCCGGTGCTGGCGGGCGTGTGCATCCCCGACTGGGCCGAGGCGACGCTCAGGCTGGGCGTGCCCGTGACCCCCGCGACGGACGCGAACTCGGCTGCCGCCTGCGAGCACCGGCGAAACCCCATGCCCGGGCGCACGCTCTATCTCTCACTGGGCACCGGCGTCGGTGGGGCGGTCCTCGACGACGGCCGACCGGTCATCATCACACGTGGCACAAGCGGCCACTTCGGGCACATGGACGTCTCCGGCGGTGACCCCGAGGCGCCCTCAACCCCCGGCGCGGGACGCGGCGCGCTCGAGGCCTACGTCGGTTTCCGCACGCTCGAAGCGGCAGGCGTGCCGTTTACATCCGATGAGCGATTCGACCACCCGGTCATGCAAGCCGCGCTCGCGGCGCTGGCGCGGGGCCTGCGTATTTTGCTCGCGGTGTACCGCCCGGACCACGTCGTCCTGATGGGCGGCACGGTCGAGATCTACAGCCCGGCGCTGGATAAGGTAAAAACGATGGCGGAAGACGGCCTGACCAAAGCCGCGCCGGCCAGGTGGACACTCTCGGTCGGCCAGGCCGACAACTTCGCAGCCGCGATCGGCGCCGCGACCCTGGCAGTAATCTAATTAATCACTTCCGTACCTTGAGAAGTTAGATCAATACCCCCGGCCAGCGCCGTCAGTCTTGATTTCGGTCTTGGCATCGGCGGGGATGCTCAAGACATCGTTGCCGGTGCGGTCGCCGTTGAACTTCATCGCCTGCTGCTGCAGCCGCATGCGTTCGGCGAAGTCGTCCATCAGGTACCAGTCGCGCCAGTCGGTGATGCCGGCGGCCTTCGCGGCCGAGGGGTCGAGGGTCCGGCCCTCTGTGACCTTGCCGGTCCGCGGGTCGATCGAGCCACCGCCTAGCGTGATGGGCTTGCCGGTCTTGAACGCCAGGCGATAGGCGTGCTCGACGTCGGTCAGGCCGTCCTTGGTAGTGGTGGTTACCTGCGTGGTGCCAGGGTCTTCCTGTTGCGCCGCCATCGTGTACGCCTGCGTGGCCGGTGCGGGGGAGGGCATCGCTTCGGCGGCAGCGACAGGCTCGGGAGCGATCTCCGCTTCGGGGCCGGTGTTGATGTTGCGCGCCGACGCCAGACGCTGCTCGGTGATGCCGGCCTGGATCTCACGCCGGATCGTCGAGCGCATCTCGTCCATACCCGCGATCGACTTGGAGCGGATCTCGCGGAGCACCTGCTGCAATGCGCTGTTGTCCGTGCCGGCATCGGAAGACGCCAGCAGGTCGTAGATCTGGTTGAGCCGGGTGTCCGCGTCTTCCTGGGCCGCCAGCGCCAGGCGGAGCTGGTCGATCAGGGCCTGCGTGGTGTCCGTGTTCTTGGACGAAGCGTCGAGCGAACTTGCGATCTGTTCCAGCAGCGGCCGGGTTTCGTCCAGCTGAGTCGATACCGCCAGCGCGACCGCGTCCGCGAGCTGGTCCGATGTCGGGGTTGATTCGAGCCTCTTCGCCAGGTCATTGAGTAACGCCAGCGTATCCGCGTCGCCCGACCCGGTCTGGATCTGTTTGATGGCGGTGAGCACTTCCGAGTAATCCGCCGGCGCTTCCATCTCGCCGATCACGCCGCGCAGCGCGGTCGCGGTCTCGCCCGGCTGGGATTGCAGCATCGTCTTAAGCTCCGCCAATTCCTCGGCCGTGTGGTCCTGTCGCGCAAACGCCTCGGCGACGATCCGCTCCGTCACCTTCGTCTGCTCGGAAAGGACCTCACGCAGCGGCTCGACCAGCGCCTGCGTGTCCGGGCTGATCGCCAGTTGCGACTCGATACGGCTCAACAGCTCGTCGGTCTTGCTCTGCTTCGCCGCCAGCGCGCTACGCACCTCGTCGGCGATCTTGTCCACCGACGGGCGGGCCTTGAGTTCGGCGACTACCGCTTCGAGCTGGTCGAGCATCTTCGCGTCCAGGTCCGGCCGGGCCTGCGCCTTCTCGATCTGCTTCTGCAGGTCCGCCAGCATCGGCTCGTTCGCCCGCGCGGTCGCGGCCACGGCCTGTAGCTCCGGCAGCAGCATCGCGGTGCGCGATTCCTGACGCGAAACCATGTCACGCACCTCCGCCAACGTCGTCATCTGTGATGATTGCGACTCCACGCCCGCTAGGATCGCGCTGAGCGTGTGCCGGCTCGATTCGTTCATATCCGCCAACTGCTCACCGATCTGCCCGAGCAGCTCGCTGTTACCGCTCTGTGCCTGGATCGACGCGAGGATCTCGTTGAGCATCGGTGTGCTGGAGCCCAGCGCCTTGACCTCGCCGAGGATCAGGTCCGTACGGTCCGCCATCGCGAGCTGCGTCTCGGCGGCCTTGCTCTGCAACTCGGCCGCGGCCAGCGTGGCTTTCGTCGCGCGGTCCTGCGAGGCGAGCAGGTCTTCACGCAAAAGTTGATTCGCCGCCGTCGAGTTCATGTACAACCACGCGCTGCAACCGATCGCGAACCCAGCGGCGGTCATCGCGGCCGCGGTCGAGGCGCGCGGGATAAAACGACGCCACGTCGGCAGGTCGCGCCACGCTTCGTAGTGGGTGGGTTGATCGCCGAGCAGGTTGACCCGCTCGCTCTGTTCGACTGGGACACGCGCCACGACAAGCTCGGTCCGACCGATCCGGATACGGTCGCCGTCGTTTAAGGGATGCTTCGTGTCGATGCGGATCTTGTTCACCAGCGTGCCGTGGCGCGATGCGAGGTCGCGCACGTACCACTTGCCGCCTTCACAGGTGAACCTGGCGTGTTGTCTTGAAGACTTGCCGTCGCTTAGACGCAGGTCCTTGCTTTCCCGCCCGACGATGACGGTTTGATCGTCGGACCACTCGTATATCCGGCCCTTGTCCGGGCCCTCGGCAACGATGAGGATCAACACTTTTAATGCTCCTGGACTTAAATACCCGAAGTCCAATAATTGGTGGACCCATAATCTAAGTCAGGATTGGCTTTTAAGCAAGGCTCGGTGGGCGGTTTAAGGCCGTTATCGGACCCCGACCACATACGCCACCCAGTCTTCCCGCGCGGGCATCCCGGAGGCAGGGCGGTACAGCCCGTCGCTGGCGTTGGAGGCCGGGTCGTAGGTGTCGCACCAGACCTCCGCCTTTTTAAACCCGGCTTCGAGCATGATTTCCGTCAGCTCCGGCAGGGTCCACAACCGCCAGCGGTAGATAAATGCGCTCCCAAGGTGCGTGCCATCCGCCAGCGTGAAGTGGATCCGGCACTCGGTCCGGTGCGTGATCGGATCGAAAGATCGCTGCTCCCAGTGGTAGGTGAAACCGGGATCCGGGACGGCGGGGGAGCCCTGGGTGATAGCGGCCTCGCCGGGGACACGCCGGGTCTGCGTGCCGACACGCATCGCGCCCGGCCCGCCGTAGGCATCGAGGATCAGCAGCCCGTTACGCTTCAGGCCGCGTCGCGCGGATTGAAAGTATTTTTTCAGCGCCGCCCGGTCGTGGTAGATGAACGTGCTGAAGTTCAACGCACAGGTGACATCCACCTTCGGCCCGTCCACTTCCAGCACGTCCGCCTCGACGATGTGCAGATCCTCGGCCGCGTCCCCCATCTCACGCTTTGCGGTGCGCTCCGCCCAGCGCGCCGTCGGGCCGTGCGACTCGATCGCCATCGCCTGGTGCTCCGGGTCCATCGCCACCCACGCCGCCGCGACCGCGCAGCTGCCGGCGAAGTCCTCACGCAACAGTAGCGGTAACGATCTGTTGTAATGCCGGCACGCCCGGTGCAGGAAATCCGCCTCCGCCGGCGGGTGCTGTACCGCACGCCGATACAGCGACAGCTTGTGCGGCGGCTTGGATGAGGCTTGCTTCCTGCTCACGACGGCGACACCCCGGTGGTTTGTTCGATGGATTGCGACTCTTGGCCGTTCCCGTTGCCTTTTTGCGCAGGCTCATCGTCATCAAGTGAAGCCGGGTGCGTCTGCATCTGCACCATCTGCCGGTACCGGCCGCTGCGTGCGATCAACTCCTCATGCCGGCCGCGCTCGACGATCCGCCCGTTCTCCAGCACGAGGATCTGGTCCGCGTGCGCGATCGTGCTCAATCGGTGCGCGATCACGAAGCTGGTGCGGTTCTTCATCAGGTTCCGCAGGCTCGACTGGATCAGCCGTTCGCTTTCGGTATCGAGGTTGCTCGTTGCCTCGTCGAGGATGAGGATGCGCGGCTTGGCGAGCAGGGCACGGGCGATCGCCAGGCGCTGGCGCTGCCCGCCGGAGAGCTTCACGCCACGTTCGCCGATCCATGTGCCGTAACCCTTGGGCAGCGCCTCAATGAACCCGTGCGCGTTGGCGAGCCGGGCCGCCTCGGCGATTTCCTCTTCGCTCGCGCCGCGTCGGCCGTAGGAGATGTTGTCCGCCACCGTGCCGTCGAAAAGGAAGATGTCTTGCTCCACGATCGCCAGCATCGAGCGGTAGCTGCCGACATTGACGTTGCGCAGGTCCTGCCTGTCGACGCTCACTGTGCCGGACGTCGGGTCGTAGAAGCGGGCGATCAGGTTGCAGAGCGTGGTCTTGCCCGCGCCGCTCGGTCCGACCAGCGCCACGACCTGCCCCGGCTCGGCGGTGAAGCTGGCGTTGAGTAACGCCGCTGTTGGGGCCTTGGGATACGTAAACGAGACATCCTCCATCGCCACCCGGCCAAGCACCTGCGCCGGCTTCAACACCGCCGCGCCCGGCTTCGTCGGGCTTTCCAACGGCTCATCCATCAAATCCAGCACCCGGTCAAGCCCCGCCAGCGACGTCTGCAAGCCCGCCGCGCTCGACGCCAGCAGCGCCAACGGCTGCAGCAAGCTCGCCAGGTACCACAAAAACATGAACAGGTCCCCGACCGTCAGCGCGTCTTTCAGCGCCATCGTCCCCGCCGCCACCGCCGCGCGGTCGCTGATGATCCGGACCCCCGCGTAATACAACACGCCTGCCAACGCCACCGGGATCAGCATCCGCCACACGATGTCGATCGCCCGGTTCCACCACCAGCCAAGCAGCTCCTGCCGGGTCATGAAGTGCGTGTCGGTCGTGAAGTTCGTCACTTCCGTGCGCTCACGCCCAAACGTTCGCACCACGCGTACCCCGCCGAACGCTTCCGTCACCCGGCTGTCGATGTGCGACCGTGTCGCGCGGATGTCACGCCACAACGGCCGGATACGCCCGATCCACGTCCGGTGCGTCAGGAACACCACCGGCAGCAACACCAGCGCGCCCAGCAGCAGCCGCCACTCCGTCACCGCCAGAATAATCAACACGCCCACGAGCTGGATCACCGCGCCCGCCGGGTTATAGATCATCGCAAAAACAAGATCGCCCACGCCGCCCGCATCCTCACGGATGATGCTCGAAGCACCGCCGGATTTTAATGAAAACACCCGGTGCAGCGGCAGCCGGATCGCGTGGTCGAACACACGCCGACGCATATCCACCTTCACCCGGTGTGTGATCCGCGTCGCCTGCCACCGGCCCCAGACACGGATCAGGATCGACCCGATATTCAGAAATACCACACCCAGGAAAAGCCACAGCAGCAGCGACTTCGGATCGTCACGCGCCGGCAGCCACCCCACGATCCGGCCGATCAGCCCGTCGCCGTAAGGCTTGCCGTCGATCACGTTGTCGATCGCGATCTTCGAAACGACCGGCGGGACCAGGTCCACCAGCGTCGAAACACTCAGCGTCAGTACCGCAAGCGTCAGCGCCGCCCGGTGCCCGCGCAGCAGGCCGAAGAACTTGGCGAATAGGGTCAACACACCCCGGCTGCGCTTACCGCCGAGCTGCCGACCGCGCGGCACGCCGTCCGGCCCGACACCGCCTGAGCCGGCCTTGCCCGCCTTGTCGTCCCCGAGCTTGCGCCGGCGCGCAAAATCAGAGCGGTAAGTTCGGTACTTTCGGCTGCTGGACCTCGGCGGACTCATAATCCCTGATCATAGCAGCCCAAACGCTCATTGGCCCGAATCGGGATCAACCGGCAGTGCCCCGATCGACCGCAATACCGCCCGCGTAATCGCCTCACGCTTATAAAGATCGTCCATGCGGTTAGGCGTGTCGATATTCAACGCGAAAAACACCGCCCCCGTCGGGTGCTCGACCCAGCCGACCCACCAGCCGTACTTGCCCTCCCAGCCGGTCTTGGCACGCAAGATCCAGTCACGCTCCGCCTGGTTGATCATGATGTCCTTGACCAGCCGCTGGTGCTCAACCTTGAAGGGCAATTCGTTGCGGTAGAGTTTTTGCAGGAACGCGACCTGCTCAAAGGCAGTGATCCGCAGGTTCCCATCGACCCAGTACGGCCCGTCGCCGTCAACCGTCGGGTCGGCGTTGCCGTAGCCGATCTTTTCCAGATACGCGCGGGCCTTTCCTTCGCCCAGCTCGCTTGCGATCCGCTGGTACACCCACACCACCGAGTGCCGCATCGACGAGCGCAGCGTCTGGTCGTGGTTCCAAGGCTCGTAGTCCCGCTCAACGCCGTCCCACTTGAACACCTGAAACTCGTCGCGCACCACACCCGCGTCCAGCGCGAACAGCGCATGCGGGATCTTGTATGTCGAAGCGGGGGAGTAGGGCGCGTCGGCCCTCGGTTCGTTATAGACAAAGCGTGCGGGCGCTCCGCCGCGCTCATCCACCACGACGATCGTGCCGACCGCATCGTACTGCTTGAAGTAAGTTGCCCAGTCCTCGCGCGCCTGCCAGCCATCTTCCGCTCTGCCGACACAAGCGAAACACAAAACAATCAACACACAAGCCGACAGTCGTTTCAGCATTTTCCGTCCTTGGGTAATTGGGGATTATCTTCCTATAACCGAAGTATACCGCATCCCGCCTTGCTCCCTCAGCCTCCGGATACGCCAGGGTTTCACACACCCGCGCCCCATGCATCAATCAAAATCACACCAGGACAAACTTTTTCCCCATAATCCACGCCAGCCCCGGCAGTTCCTCACGAAACGCTTTGGATGCCTGACCAAGCATCAGCGCGCGCATAACTGTCTGGACGCTCATAGATGAAGGCATGTTTTTTACCAGCCCCCGCCCCACGCCAAAACGCCGGCCCCTCAAAACGATGCGGCAGGAAGTCTTATCCACAACACGTCAAAGCCAAACCCGCCCCCGCCCCTCCCGGATAGCCGCGACATTTTTCGCATTTCCCGGCCCCGCGTAACACGACGAAAACCCAGTGTTTCCGATTATCCGCCGTGCGCACAGCGATTATCTGACCTTGCCATATCTGAATAAAAGCGCGTGACAACCCCGGCCCCGCCCGGGTACACTCTACACCGCAAAACCTTTTATCCTTACTGTTTGGCTTGTGTGCTTTGCCGATATATAAGCTATCCCTGAACGCCGTGCGCACCAGGCCCACGGGTGGGAGAGGCCGATAAGATCAGAGGAACCCCGATGTTGCACTCAAGCCAGGCGCGTATCCGTAGTTTCGAAGTTGTCCCGTCCCTGCCCGAACCGCTCAAGCCCCTGATGCGGATCGCCAACAACCTCTGGTGGACCTGGCACCCCGAAGCGGTCGAGCTGTTCGTCCGGCTGGACCGCGATCTTTGGCGGCAGAGCCACCACAACCCCGTCAAGCTCCTGGGCATGATCTCCCAGGCCAAGCTCGACGAGGCCGCGAAGGACGAGGGCTTCCTGACCTCGCTGTCGCTGGCGGTTGAGAACCTCGAACGCCACGAGGGCCGCACGCCCTGGCTCGAATCGATCAAGAAAGAATCCAAGGGTTACACCATCGCCTACTTCTGCGCCGAGTTCGGCCTGACCGAGTCGCTGCAGATCTACTCCGGCGGTCTGGGCTGCCTGGCGGGCGATCACTTAAAGTCCGCCAGCGAGTTGGGCCTGCCCCTGGTCGCGGTCGGTTTGCTCTACAGCAACGGCTACTTCCAGCAGTACCTCAACTCCGACGGCTGGCAGCAGGAATACACACCCGACCTGGACTTCTCCAACCTCCCGGTTTACCCGGTCAAGGACGATAGCGGCCAGCAGGTCAAGGTCGATGTCCGCCTGCCCGGCCGCGACGTGCGCATCGCGCTGTGGAAGGTGATCGTCGGGCGCATCCCGCTTTACCTTTTGGACACGAACATCCCCGAGAACAACGAGGCCGACCGCCACATCACCAGCCAGCTCTACGGCGGCGACATGGAGATGCGTATCCGCCAGGAGATCGTGCTGGGCATCGGCGGTGTGCGCGCCCTAGAGGCGATCGGCATCCGCCCGGACGTCTGCCACATGAACGAGGGCCACTCCGCGTTCCTGGCGCTCGAACGCATCAGCCGGATCATCAAGGAACACAACGTCAGCTTCGACGAGGCCCGCCAGCTCGCCGCCGCCAGCCACGTCTTTACCACCCACACGCCCGTGCCCGCCGGCATCGACCGGTTCCCACCCGACATGATCCAGCGATACTTCAAGCAGTACCACCCGTCGCTGGGCCTGGATATGGAGGGGCTTCTGGCGCTTGGGCGTGAGAATGTCTACGACAAGAACGAGTTCTTCTCGATGGCCGTGCTGGCGATCCGCACCAGCCAGTGGGCCAACGGCGTGAGCAGGCTGCACGGCGAGGTCAGCCGGAACATGTGGAACAACATCTGGACCAACGTCCCCGAGGACGAGGTCCCGATCGGGCATGTGACCAACGGCGTCCACGCGCGCAGCTGGCTGTCCGGCGACCTGATCTTCCTGTTCGACCGTTACCTGGGCTCGCGCTGGCAGAATAACCCCGCCGACCACGCGGTCTGGCAGGGTGTGATGAGCGTGCCGGACGAGGAGCTTTGGCGTGTCCACGAGCTCCGCCGCCGCCACCTGATCAACTGGTGCCGGGAAAAACTCGGCGATCAACTGCGTGCGCGCGGCACCAGCCCGGACCTGGTCAAGGCCAGCTGCGAGGCGCTGGACCCCACGGCTTTGACGATCGGTTTCGCCCGCCGGTTCGCCACCTATAAGCGCGGCACGCTGCTGCTGCGGGACCTTGCCCGTATCCAGAGATTGCTCAGCGACACCGAGCGGCCGATCCAGTTCCTGATCGCCGGCAAGGCCCACCCGGCGGACGGCGGGGGCAAGGACCTGATCCGTCAGATCGTCCAGCTCGCCGCGCAGTCCAACGCCGGGCACAAGATCGTGTTCATCGAGAACTACGACATCAACGTCGCGCGCAACCTCGTGCAGGGCTGCGACGTCTGGCTGAACACCCCGCGGCGCGGGATGGAGGCCTCGGGCACCAGCGGCATGAAGGCGGCGCTCAACGGCGTGCTGAACTGCTCGATCATGGACGGCTGGTGGGACGAGGCCTGCGAGTCCGACCTGGGCTGGGCCATCGGCCGCGGCGAGGATTACGCCAACCCCGCCACCGCCGACGAACTGGAGAGCCACGCGCTGTACGACCTGCTGGAAAACAGCATCGTCCCGCTGTTCTACGACCGCAACAAGCACGACATCCCGGTGAAGTGGGTGAAGATGATGAAGGCGTGCATCTGCAAGCTCGCGCCGCAGTTCAACACCAACCGGATGGTGCAGGAATACACCGAGAACCTTTACCTGCCCGCGCTTCATAAGAGCCGGGCGCTCGCGTCGGACGGCATCGCCGGGGCCGTGCGCCAGGCACGCGACATCGCCCACCTCCGCGCAAGCTGGTCCGCGCTGCGGGTCGAGCAGGTCGAAGCGGACACCTCCGAACCGCTGGGTGTGCGCCAGACGCTACACGTCTCGGCGACGATCCACCTCGGCGCGCTCGCGCCGGGCGACGTAAAGGTCCAGCTCTACAGCGGCCGTATGGATAACGAGTCCCGCCTGGTCCACGCCAAGTCCATCGACATGAAACACGAGCAGGACCTCGGCGGCGGCCGACACCAGTACGCCGGCGACGTGCAGACCACCACCAGCGGCCGGCACGGGTTCGCCGTCCGCATCGTGCCCGGCGGCGAGACGTTCGACGGGCTGATCGTCCCCGGGCTGATCCACTGGGACACCGAGGCCCCGCCCGTCACCAAGCCCGCCAAGGTCAAGGCCGAAAAGGTCGCCTAATCCGGCCGGGTTTTCATCGGGCTGCCCGTCGTGGTAGCCTCTGGTGATGACCGACCCCGTCCTGTTCGAGACGTCCGGTGACGAGCTGCTGGTCAGTGTCTATGCACGCCAGGGCAGGACGCTGGACGACCTGCCCTATACCGAAGAGTTTGAGCGGGTTTACGAAGCGATGACCGGCGGCGATGAAACAGCGGCGCTGTCGCGTCAGGCTCTTTTTCATCGGCTGCACAACCTCCGCAAGGCCGGCAAACTCCCCCGGCTGGGTAAGGCCCAGGGCTCCCGCCCTCGCTTAAACCCCGAGCAGGAAGCGCTACTCGCCGGCCTGGTCTGCGAACACGTCGGCGAACTCTCCAAACGCGATCAGCTTCTCTACACCGAAGCGTTCGACACCATCGTCAACACGTTCAACACCCGCGCCGGCCTTAGCCTGTCCGCCCACGACGCGTGGCGCATCATCGCGAAGCTGGCGAAATGACCGGGCGGCGGCGCACTGAAGACCCGTTGAGAGATACATGGGCAATTGTCCCGCTTTCAGATGGCCAATATGCAGAGGCTCTGGCTATCACTTCGGATTTGCGCGAGTGGTTTACGCCGACCGGCTTGGCGAACCTAGCCAAGGACCTAAAGTTTCAGGTCGGTGTTGCCGCGATGCGGGGCGAACGGCTCGTGGGCTTTCTTTGTTATTACAGCGAGCAGGGGGTCGGGCACATCGGTTGGTTGGCGGTGAATCCCGGCCTTCATAGGCAGGGGATCGGTCGGGCCTTGGTGCAACACGTGATAGAACGCCTGCAGCATGCGGGCATATCGGAAGTTCGGGTTGAAACGCTGGGCGATGCTGTGGCGTATGAACCCTACGCACGGACCCGCGCGTTTTATCGTGCGCTCGGTTTCGTTGACTACCAGCGGATTACCCAAGACAACCCCGAATGTGAAGAACTGCTGATTCTTAGGAGGGCAATCCCCTAGGCTCCAGTTTGTTCCACGGCTTGATAGCCAACGATAACCTACAATGTGCCACATGCGTGAGTTGGAGCTTTTAGCCCACATTTATAAGGCGAACCCCGCGTTGCCGGGGGCGGTGTCGATCCCGCCGGGGGATGACATGGGCGCGGTGGTGGTGGGCGGGGTGACGCTGCTGGTCACGGTCGATCAGGTCGCGGACGGCGTGCATTTTGAGTTGGGCAGCACGCCCTTGGAAAAGATCGGCCGCAAGGCGATCACGCGGAACCTGTCGGATGTGGCTGCGATGGCGGCCAAGCCCGTCGGGGCGGCGGCGGCGGCGTGCCTGCCCAAAGGCTTTGCCGGGGCGGACGCCATGACACTGTTTGATGCGATGCGTGCCACGGCCGAGGCGTTCGGATGCCCGTTGATCGGCGGGGATATCTCGGCGTGGGATCAACGGTTGATTCTCACCGTCACCGTGTTCGCCGAGCCGGGCGGGGTCGAGCCGGTGACACGGAACACGGCGAAGGCCGGCGACGGGGTGTATGTCACCGGGGCGCTAGGTGGCAGTTTGATCGAGATGGATAACCCGTCGGGCTATGTGCATCACCTGGATTTTACGCCACGCATCGCGCTGGCACGGAAACTCGCGGCCGACGAGACAACACGCCCGCACGCCATGATCGACTTGAGCGACGGGCTGGCGCAGGACCTGACGCGCATCTGCGAGCGTAGCGGTGTCCGTGCGCAGATCGAGTGCGATAAACTCCCCGTCAGTCCTGCGGCCCGCCTTGCTGCGCAGCGATCGGGTCAGCCCGCGTGGCGTCACGCGCTGGGGGACGGTGAGGACTACGAGTTGTGTTTTACCGCCCCGGAAGGTGTGTTGTCGGGTGAGATCGATGGCGTACCGATCACGATGGTGGGGCGGATACTGGCGGCCGGGCCGGGGCCGGTGGTCGGCTTGCTACAATCGGACGGGACGGAAACGGACGTGGCGGGCCTGGGCTGGGAGCATACGGGTTGAACGGCGAACGCGACAGCATCGAATACTTCTCAGATAGCGTTGAGGCGACGGTGGCGCTTGGTCGCACGATCGCCCGATCGTTTAAGCCCGGCGATCTGGTGGGCCTGATCGGCGAGCTGGGCGCGGGCAAGACGCAGATGGTCCGGGGCATGGCGGGAGAGCTGAACATCACACCGAGCCGGGTGTCCAGCCCGACGTTTGTTTTTCTGCACGAATACCCCCCGGATTTAAAACCCCCGGAAATCGATGAAACGGATTCACCCGTGCTGGCCCACGTCGATGCCTACCGGCTGTCGGGCACTGATGACCTGGCGTCGATCGGCTGGGATGGCGACGGGCAGGAACTACGGCGTGGGGCGGTGCTGGTGGTCGAATGGGCCGACCGGATCACCGACGCGCTGGGCAACGACTGGCTGGAGGTCCGTCTGGAGCATCACGACGCCGGCCGACGCATCACGTTGTCACCCCACGGCGGGTGGCGAGCACGCATGGCAACACTGCGGGCCGACATGGATCAACTCCCCAAGCCACTAACCGCGAGTGAATGATGGTCGCTAACGGAAAACAACCCGCGAAGAATCAATGCCCGATCTGCAAAACCCCGGTCGGTGAATCCACCAAGACATTCCCCTTCTGCAGCGACCGTTGTAAGAAAATCGACCTGGGCAAGTGGCTTGACGGCAAATACATCATCAGCCGCCCGATCGAGCAGAGCGATCTGGATGAGGGGGAGTAGCAGAGCGCTGAATTAGGATTGCTGAAGTATGAAGTATGAGCAGGCGTTCGTTCGCTTGTTCTGGACTTCAGACTTCAGACATCACAGATCAGAAATCACGGATCAGCCTTCGACTTCTTCCGCCTGCTCGGCCTGCTGCGCTTCGGGGCTGATGCCGTAGATGACGAAGCGGTGGCTGACGGGCTCGAAGCCGTATTCTTTGCAGAGGTTGTCGCGGAGTTTGGTCAATTCGTTGGCGGAGAACTCGATGATGCGGTTGGTCTCGACGCAGACGAGGTGGCCCTTGGGTTCCTTGCCGAAGGACAGGCGGTAGTGGGCCTGGCGTGAGTCGATCAGGACCTCGGAGATGATCTTGGCTTCCAGCAGGTGCTTGAGCGTGCGGTAAATGGTGGCTTTGCTGACACGGTGGTCGGCGGCACGCATCTCCTGGAGCAGTTCGTCGGCCTCGAAGACGCCGGGCTTGGATAGCACCGCATCGAGGATCAGGGCCCTTTCGGTGGTGAATTTCAGGCCCTGACGCTTCAGAAACCTGCGGAAGATCGCGCACAGCGGCAGGATCATCTGGTCGTCGGCGGGGGCGGCTTGAGCCTTGCTCATAGTTGGATTGTAGCCTAGTTAGGCCCGGGCGGACAGGCCGAGCGGGCCGGTTTTTTATCCGGCTGGCCCCCCGACCGGACCGCTGTTATCTTTGCCGATCCGGATTGTTCGGGACCAGGCAGCAGGAGTATTCAGCGTGGCGGAATCAGCAATCGGCGTGGGTTTGATCGGGTGTGGCACGGTCGGGGGTGGCGTGGCGAAGCTGTTGCGCGAGCAGGCCGAGGTTTACACCCGGCGCACCGGTCGGCCGATCGTGCTGCGTCGGCTGCTGGATAAAGCCAAGGACCGCGTGATCGAGTCCGGGCTGGCCGATGCCGCTGTGGTGACGGATGACGTTGAATCGTTTTTCAATACCCCCGACATGTCGATCGTGATCGAGCTGGCGGGCGGGACCGGAGCGGCGAGCACATTCGTCAGGCGGGCCCTGGAATCCGGCCGGCACGTCGTGACGGCGAACAAGGCGCTGCTGGCCGAGCAAGGCCCGGAACTGTTCGCGCTGGCGCGCAAGCACAACGTGAGTATCGCGTTCGAGGCCTCGTGCGGCGGGGGGATCCCCTGCATCACGGCGCTGCAGTTCGGTCTGATGGCCAACCGGATCGACGCGCTCTACGGCATCCTCAACGGCACGTGCAACTACATCCTCACCGAGATGACCGGCAAGGGGAAGACCTACGACGCCGCGCTCGCCGACGCCCAGAAACTCGGTTACGCCGAGGCCGACCCGACGCTGGACGTGACCGGCGGGGATACCGCCCACAAGATCGCGATCCTGGCGTCGCTGGGTTTCGGCGTGAAGCTTACCGGAGACAAGGTCACGGCCCGGGGGATCGATCAACTCGACTTAAACGACCTGAAATTCGGTGCCGAGCTTGGGTACGACATCAAGCTGCTGGCGATCGCCGAGCGTGAACCGGGGCAGGACGCGGTGAGCGTGGGGGTCGAGCCGTGTTTTATCCATGAGAGCGAATTGCTGGCGCAGGTCGGCGGGGCGTTTAATGCGCTAAGCGTGTACGGACACGCGGTGGGGCACACGCTGTATTACGGGCAGGGTGCCGGGCGGATGCCGACAGCCAGCGCGGTGGTGGCGGACGTGATGAACATCGCCTCCGGCTGGTACGGCAAGGCGTTTTCGGGCATGAAGCTGACGCCGGACCTGCACGAGCCGGCCCTGCTGGCGAACGCGGACGACCTGCGCAGCCGGTACTACCTTAGGATCAACGCCGAGGACAAACCGGGCGTGATCGCGCGGATCACCGCCGAGCTTGGCGACCGGGGGATCAGCCTGTCCGCGGTGCTGCAGCACGAGCCGGAGCCGGGCAGCGACTACGTCCCGATTGTTATCGTGACACACGAGGCCCGCCGGGGCGATTTGCTTGAAGCCGTCGGGCTGATCGCGTCGATGGATGTGATAGAAGGCCCACCGGTGATGATCCGGATCGTGGACATGCCCGATTGATCGGGTTTGTCGCCGGGATGATTCCGGGGGCACGGATGTTGTTGAGTGCGGGCGTGTTTAGGCTATGTATCAGGACTGTTGTGCGAGGCCGCACAGGAGGTCCGGAAGTTGAGCGGAAAAGGCCCCACGCGGCATGACACGGTCGGCGCCACAACGCTCAGCCTCCGCGAGCCGTTGCACCTCGACGTGCGGCGCGAACGCGATCACTGTGGGCGCGGTAGTGTGCCCCTTCGCCAATTCGATCAGCTTCATCGCCTCATCACCGATCGTCAGGTCGACAA
Source organism: Phycisphaerales bacterium (assembly GCA_041402025.1). GTDB lineage: Bacteria > Planctomycetota > Phycisphaerae > Phycisphaerales > Phycisphaeraceae > JAJRRS01. The sequence goes on from JAWKTA010000014.1 coordinate 69,833, forward strand.
CGACGCCCGTGACCGCGTCGTTGGCTTTGCCGTCGTCCACGCGGTTGAGCCGGTTCGTCAACGCGGTAGTGTCGCGCGCCGGCCGGCAGACCAGGCCCAGCGCCTCGGCGGTCGAGTTGATCTTGGTCGCGAAGATCAGGTCGTGGCAGCAGTAAATAATCATCGAAGGATCATAGCACCCCGTGGCGACTAGGCCGGCGGGTTTTTGTTTTTTGCACCTGGAGGGTTTGGTTTTCATGAACAGGGAATATGAGATGACCGCGTACACCAGCGAATCCGTACAGGCCGAACTGGGCTTCCGCTACGACCCATCGGACCTGTACCAGCAGGTGATTGGTTTGGTGCTTAAGTCCGCCGAGATCCTGGACCTGCCCCGGCACCTTCGGCTGATCATGGCCCAGCCCAAGAACGAGCTGATCGTCCACTTCCCGGTTTTGATGGATGACGGGAATTACAAGCTCTACAAAGGCTACCGCGTTCAGCACAACAATATCCTCGGGCCTTACAAGGGGGGCATCCGTTACCACGAGGACGTCAGCCTCGACCACGTCAAGTCGCTGGCGGTGTTGATGACGATGAAGGCCGCGCTGGTGCGTCTGCCGATGGGCGGCGCGAAGGGCGGCGTGCAGGTAAACCCGCGCGAGCTGTCGCAGAACGAACTGATGCGCCTGACCCGCCGGTTCACCAGCGCCATCGGCGACAACATCGGGCCCGACCATGACATCCCCGCGCCTGACGTGGGCACCAACGCGCAGATCATGGCGTGGATGGCGGACACATTCATCAACTTCGTGCCCGGCACGCAGCGGTGGACCGGCCAGGCCGTCGTCACCGGCAAGCCGCTGGAGTTCGGCGGGTCGCAGGGGCGCGAAAAAGCCACCGGGCAGGGGCTGGTCTACGTGCTCGATGAGATGCTGCCCGAGATGGGCATGCGCTTCGATCAGCTCACCTTCAGCCTGATCGGGTACGGCAACGTCGGGTCGTGGACAGGCCGACTGATGAGCGACCGCGGCGCGAAGCTAAAGGCCGTCATGGACCATACCGGCGCGATCTATAATGAAAAGGGTATCGATACCCTCGCGCTCGCCCAATATGTTTCATTCAAGGGCGGTGTCGCGGGCTATGAAGAGGCCCAGCCGATCTCCGAGCAGGAGTTCTACCGCACGCAGGTGGACCTGTTTATCCCCGCCGCGCTCGAGCAGATGATCGACGTCGAACACGCGGAGATCCTTAACTGTAAGGCCGTGGTCGAAGGCGCGAATGCCCCGACCACGCCGCAGGGTCAGCAGGTTTTGGCAAGCCGTGGCATCGATGTGCTGCCGGCCGTGCTGTGCAACTGCGGCGGCGTGACGGTCAGCTATATGGAATGGAAGCAGAACCGCGCGGCCGAGACCTGGACCGCCGAAAAGGTCGACCGCCACCTCCGCGAGCATATGACCGCCGCCGCCGGCCGCGTCAAGCTCGCCGCGCACCGCTACGACTGCGACCTGCGCACCGCCACCTACTGCGCCGCCTTGGAATACATCGGCAAGGTTTATCAGTTACGCGGCATCTTCCCGTGATCAAAAGCTTGTTTAGCGGGCGATCGTAGCTTGCCGTGTCTGGACATCCAAAGCCCGTACCGACGCGCGGACCTACGATCCGCCGCTAAACTTGGCAATACAACCCGTGCTGGTAGATATACCGCTCGACCGCATCGTCCACCATCCCCGTGATCGGCTCGCCCCGCGCGACCCGTTCGCGTATCTGCGTGGAACTCACGTCCACCGCGGGCACATCCACCAGCCGCGATGCCCACGCCTCCCGCGCTTGGTCATCCGGCAGCGACGCCAGCAGCGAGGCCCGGTCGTCCGGCGGCCGAACCATAACCAATGGCTCCGCCAATTCAATGATCCGTTTCGGATCACGCCACTGGTCAAAAATCCGCACCTGGTCCGCGCCGATCAACAGCCGCAGTTTCACATCGTCCCCGAGCCTTTCCCGCAGTACCGTCAGCGTATCTACCGTGTAGCTCGGTTCCCCGCCCGCGGCGCGGTCGATCTCATCGGTCAGGATCACCGCGTGTTTCTCGTTTCCCAGCGCCAGCCGCAGCATCGCCAGCCGGTGTTTCGGGTCCGTCTGCAACTTGTCCAGTTTGTGCGGTGCTTTCGCCGCCGGGATATACGCCACCACCTCCGCGCCGATAGCCTCCCGCGCTGCCATCGGCAACGCGACGTGCGCCACGTGCGGCGGATCGAAGCTGCCGCCGAAGAGGATGATGTGTTTGGCGTCTGTAATCTGCATGGTAAACCCGGTTATGGCGTTAGGTTGCCTGTTTCGTTTTTCAAAAAGTGTTGGTGAAGGTACGCCCATTCATCGGCCTGCATCTCCCACTCGCTGTATATCGCGATGCCCTGGTAGTTGCCCGGCGGGGGATCGTATTGCAGCAGCCCCGCGTGCACACCCGCCAGCGCGTTCTGGAGATTTTCGGTATCCGGATCATGGTAATCGGTATCCGCGTCGTCGTAAGCGGGCAGGCCCAGCAGGATTTCTGTCGGGCCGGACCATAATAAGGCCTGTTGCGTCCAACGGGTCATTAGTGAACGATATAGCTTTGGCTGGCGCAGCGAGGTGTCATACATCATCACGACCATCTGGTCGGCATGGGAAGCGACTTCCTTAAAGTAAGCCTCATCCCAATGCACTTCTGGGAACGGGTGCCACCGTGTGGGTGGGGGATAGGCCGCGACCGACAGCACGTGATCTGGCTTCAAAGCGGCACGTACTTTCTCAAGCAATAGGATAAAGTCGCGGTTCCCTGACGGGCAGGGCTCGATATAAATATGCACGCCGGCGAGGCGAGGATGTGCCTCCAGGAGTTCGCGGATCGAAGCCGCAAACATTTCACGCCAGGCAGCTTTATCCGGGTGGGCCTGAGCGCCCCAGGCGCCACCCACCCAAGGCATAACCCGCAGTTCCACAAACGCATCTAGTAAGCGTTCGGCTTGCTCGTCATCGATTGGTGCGATGTGCCCGTCGGGCGATGTCGGCGCCAAGTGTGGATAGACATCGGTAATATGATTTTCATGTAATTGCTTTGACAGTTCGATGAGCCGGTTGTTATCGCGGAATTCGCTTATCCGGTCTGTTTTGCCGTAACGCTCAAACCAGCCATCATCCCCGAGCCAACCGTGCTGCAGCCAGAGGCCATTCTTCCCCAGATCATGCCGCCCATCGGTTACCGTCGCACCCGGTGACCACAGCAAATAACTTGCTCCCGATAGCGTTAGGATCGTGCAAACCGGCACAATGGTTCGCCAAGGTGGCCGCCTTAGTCTTGTCAGCGTTGAAGGTCTTTCCTGCTGTCTATCCATGGCCCACCACATTCACCGGCCCGCCCTCCAGAAACGCTTTGACGTTACCCGCGGCGATCTGCATCAGCCGGTGGCGGGCTTCGCGGGCGGCCCAGGCGTTGTGGGGGGTGATGATGCAGTTCGGGGCGGTCAGCAGCGGGTTGTCGGCGGCGGGGGGTTCGGTGCTCAGGACGTCCACCGCAGCGCCGGCGATGCGGTTTTGTTTCAGTGCATCGGCCAGGGCCTGTTCGTCGATCAGCGGGCCGCGTGCGGTGTTGATCAGCCAGGCGGTGTGCTTCATCTTTGATAAACGTTGCGAGTTGACCAGGTGTTTGGTCTGCTCGGTCAGCGGGCAGTGCAGCGTGACCACGTCGGATCGCGTGAACAGGTCATCCATAGCGATCCATTGGGCCGGTACGCCGATGTCTTTCTTTGTCCGGCTGCTGATGAGGATGTCCATGCCCAGGGCGTGGCCGATCTTGGCGACCCGTTGGCCGATGTCGCCCGCGCCGACGATGCCCAGCGTCTTGCCCGCTAACTCAATCAAGGGTGAAAGGGTGAAACTAAAATCCTTGCAGGAGGCCCACCCGCCTGGTTTGTTGGCGCGCGCCATCAAATCATGCTCGGCCACGCGGTTCGTCATCGCCAGCAATAACGCGAACACGTGCTGTGCCACCGCGGCCCCGCTGTAGCCCGGCACGTTGGTGACGATCACGCCGGCTTTCTTCGCCGCATCCAGGTCCACCACGTTCACCCCAGTCGCCAGCACCCCGATGTATTTTAATTCCGGCAGTGCGGCGATCGTTCGGGCATCCAGAACCGTCTTGTTGGTCAGCACAACCCCCGCCCCGGCCGCCCGCGTGACCACCGCCTCCGGGGGCGTCCGGTCGTACACGGTCAGGTCCCCCAAGGCTTCGACCGCTTCCCACGACGGCTCGCCCTCGGGGCAGGGCTTGCCGGGCTCGGCGGGGGTCAGGGTATATCCATCCAGAACAACGATCCGTGGCGGCATAACAGGCTCCTGTGGGGGCATGGTAACAGCCCAAGGCCGGCTATTGGTGTCGCCCGCCGGGTCGGTTTATGATGCCTACATGGCGATCTACCTCGATGACCAACCGACCAAGCTCTCCGGCAACTGCCTGGGGGAGATCCTGGCCTCCGCGACCGAGGGGCTGGCGTCCGGGGGTGGTGGAAGGGTTGTGGTCGAGGTGATGCTGGACGGCAAGGTGCTCAGCGGTGACGAGTTGGGCGACCACCAGAACACCGAGCTGGGCGACACCGAGGTCCGGCTGACCACGGCCGATCCGAAAGACCTGGCGGTGACCACGCTGCTTCAAGTCCGCGAGGCCTTGCCGCAGGCGGGGGGCCTGCACGAGCAGGCGGCCGAACTGTTGCAGGCGGACAAGGCCGGCGAAGCATTGGAATACATCGGTGCCGCGATCGAGGTCTGGATGCAGACGCAGGAAGCGGTGTTAGGATCGGCCGGTGTCGTCGGGCTGGGGCTGGACGATGTCGCCGTTGACGGTGAACCCATGACCGCGTTTACTGACGAATTGATCGAACAACTACACGGCCTGAAAGACCTGATCGCCGCCGGCGACACCGTCGCGCTCGCAGATGCGATGGCCTACGAATGGCCCCCGATCGTGCATCGGTGGGATAAGTTGATTGAGACATTGATTGATGTGATTCAGAAGAAATAAGCAAGGAACTGGGATCGGGGATCAGTCGGACTGATTCATCCGGTCCCGCCCCCGAGCCCTGAACCCCGGTCCCCTGTACCCTAGATCCACCTATGCCAAACCTTGACCACCCGACACTGCCGATCGTGAAAGCGAAGTTTCCTGACCGCAAGCTGTTTGCCACGGAGTTCCGTGGTCAGACGACGCTGATTGTTGATAAAGCCGACCTGCTGGCGGTGATGACGTTCCTCCGTGACGATGAGCGTTGCAGGTACAACTTTTTGTCGGACGTGACCTGCGTGGACTACCTGGGCTACCCGGGCACGGACAACGGCGGGCCGAAGGGGCGGTTCGGCGTGGTCTACAACCTCGTGAGCTACCCGCATAACCAGCGGCTTTTCGTGAAAGTCATGCTCGACCCGACGCTGGATACCTCCGGTACCGAGGACGACCCGGCCCTGCACATCCCAAGCGTCTGCTGCATCTGGGCCGGCGCCGAATGGACCGAACGCGAGGTCTTCGACATGTTCGGCATCCGCTTCGACACCCACCCGGACCTTCGCCGTATCCTCCTCTGGGAGAGCTATCCGGCCCACCCCTTGCGCAAGGACTACCCCGTCGTCGGCCGCAACGAACGCGAGGACTACGTCGTCATCGACCGCGACAGCGCGTGATCGGTAGGGTTCAGGGAGCAGGGATCGGGGATCAGGGTTCAGCATCGAATCCGCCCCAACGCTGGCCCTGAGCACTGCGAAGGGCCGGGTAGAAAGCCCCCGGAAACCACACAAATTTGCCCCGTTTAACGCAGCCCCCGTTTACAGACTTTTCATTTTCCACGGTTGACAATCTTCCGATCTGTGGGATACTTAGGCTTATGAGCGGCACGAGCTTCTTTTTTGGCTACTTTTGGTTTGACCGGACGCGGACCGCGTTGGGCATGAAGTAGTCAACCCTCAGAGTTTGACGAATCACGACCCCGACGCGGAAGCGTTGGGGTTTTTTAATTGGGTACGAGGCACGCCATGAAACGGTATTGGCGAACAACAGATCACACACGGGCGGGGGCGTATTTCGCGCCCTTTGCCCGCCAGGAACACCAAGGAGCGAAGCGATGATCGTAGTCATGAGGCCGGACGCAACCGAGCAGGAAGTGCAGCACGTCGTGAAGTTGATACGCGAAATGGGACTTAAAGATCACCCGATCAAGGGGTCTGACCTGACCGTGGTCGCGGTGATCGGCGACGATCGCAAGAAGGACGGCCAGGTGCTGGAGCAGGCCCCGGGCGTGGACCGGGTGATGAAGGTGCTCGCGCCGTACAAGATGGCGGCGAAGGAGACCCGCTCGGGTGAGAAAACGAAGATCGACATCGGTGGCGGCTGTGTGTTCGGCGGCAAGCACGTACCCGTGATCGCCGGTCCTTGCAGCGTGGAGGATGAAGAAAAGATCATGGTCGCCGCACGGGCGGTCAAAGCGTCCGGCGCGCACGCGCTGCGTGGCGGGGCGTTCAAGCCACGCACGAATCCGTACGCCTTCCAGGGCCACGGCGAAGAGGGCCTGAAGATGCTCGCCGCCGCTCGCGCCGAGACCGGGCTGCCGATCGTGACCGAGGTCTTGACCCCCAGCGAGGTCGATATGGTCGCCGAGTACGCCGACTGTTTGCAGATCGGTACACGCAACAGCCAGAACTACAAGCTCCTGGAAGCCTGCGGCAAGCAGCCCAAACCCGTGCTCTACAAGCGCGGCATGGCGATGACGCTCGATGAGTGGCTCCAGGCTGCCGAATACATCCTCGCCGCGGGCAACCCCAACGTCATCCTCTGCGAACGAGGCATCCGCACGTTCGAGGACCACACACGTAACACGCTGAGCCTGTCGGTCGTGCCCGAGCTGCAGTTCCGCACGCACCTGCCGATCGTGATCGACCCGTCGCACGGCACGGGCCACGCACGGCTGGTCCCCGCGATGGCCAAGGCGGCGATCGCCTCGGGCTGCGACGGCCTGGCGATCGAGATGCACCAGGACCCTCAGCACGCCCTGACCGACGGCGCACAGTCGATCACCCCGGCGGTGCTCGCCGAGCTGATGGTGCAGCTGCAGCGCGTCGCCGAGGCGGTGGACCGCGAGTGCGTACCGGGCGGCGGGCGTGTCGAGGCGGCCGTGTGACGCTAGCATGGTGCGATGAGCACGCAGATCATCCAGCTAAGCGCCGGTGACTTCGACGAGGCGATGACGTTCCTGAACATGGTGTTCGGCGAACACGCGCCGCACGACTTCGCCAACCTGCTCCCGTCGATCTACCAGCCGACGGATGAGCACATGCGCTGTAACTACGCCGTGCGCGACGGCGGGCGTTTGTCGGCGACGGTGGGGGCGTTCCCGATCCGATGGCGCGTCGGGGGTACGGCGCTGAAGATGGCGGGCATCGGCGGCGTGGCCGTGCATCCGGACTGCCGGGGCAAGGGTTACATGAAGCTGCTGATGAACCACGCGGTCGAAGAGATCCGCCGCGCGGGTTGCGACCTGTCGTACTTAGGCGGCAGGCGGCAGCGTTACGCATACTTTGGTTACGAAGTCGCGGGCTGCAAATACAACCTGACGTTTAATCCTGACAACGTCCGGCACGCGCTGGGGGGTGATGGCGAAGCGGTGACACTCGAACCGCTGCCGGGCGACATGGATACGGTCCGTGAGCTTAAATCACTTCACGACCGACAGGCGATTCATTGTGATCGATCGGTTGAGATTTTCGGGCGTTACCTGCGGAGCTGGCACTACGAGCCGGTGCTGGCGCGTGACAAGGCCGGCCGGATCATCGGGTATGTCTCCGCGAACAAGGAAGGGACCCATATCAACGAGCTGGTCGCCGAGGATGATCGCGCCGCGGCGCGGATCGTCGCGGCCTGGGTCACACGCACAGGCGGCAACCTGGCCTTGAGTATGCAGGGTCCCGTCGGCGATGTGCTCTGCGGTCTCGGCGGCTTCGCGGGGACCACTTCGCTTGGCCCGTCGGGTAATTGGCGGGTGTTTAACTGGAGGCAGGTGCTCGATGCGCTGATGCGGGTCAAGCACGAAGCTGAGCCGATGCCCCACGGGTCGGTGACGCTGCGGATCAAAGGGTGTGAGGAAGTGTTGCGTCTGGTTGTGGATGAGAAGGGGGCGCGTTGTGAATCGTGCGACGGTCAACCGGACCTCACGGTCGACCACCTCGCGGCGCACCCGCTATTGTTCGGCCCGACATCGTCTTCGATGGTGATGCCGTTGCCGCCGGCGGCGCGGATGCTCTCGGCGTGGAGCCCGCTGCCGCTGGGTATCTCCCCGCAGGATAAGGTCTGACTCCCGCCGCTTGCGGCTTAGCGCTCTTGCTACGCCAGGCATACTTCCACTATTCCCGCGGCGCCCAGCAGCAGGCTGATGACACCGTTGACGGTCAGAAACGCGACGTTGATGTGGTGCGTCCTGGATCGCCAGACCAGAACATGTTCGAAGATCAGTAGCGCGAGTGTGATAGAGGCCGCGGTTAGAAATAACACGCCCAGCACCGGGCTTGCGTACCATAAACCGATCAGGCACCCGGCCGCACAGAGATGCAATAATCGGCTGATCCACAGGGCGTTTTCCACGCCCAGCTTCGCCGGCATCGAATACAGCCCAAGCGATTGGTCGTGCTCGACGTCCTGCAGCGCGTAGATCACATCAAACCCACCGACCCAGCATGCCACCATCCCGGCGAGCAGCCACGGCTGGATCGTCCCCAGAAACCCCGGCTCAATCGCGATCGACGCCGCGATCGGGCTTAGCGCCAAAGCGGTGCCGAGGTAGATGTGGCATAACCATGTAAATCGTTTGGTGTAGCTGTAGCCGCCGAGATACATCAATACCCAGGGCGAGAAGGCGAGCGGCCAAACGTTCGTCCGCATCAGCCAGAACCCCCCACAAGCCACGATGAAAAGCAGCACACAAATAACCATGGTGAGCCGCATGAATCGTTGATCCAGCCGGCCGCTTGGGATGGCGCGACCGGCCGTGCGCGGGTTACTCGCGTCGAGTTTCGCGTCCGCCAGCCGGTTCACTGTCATCGCCACGGTCCGTGCCAGGACCATGCACACCACGATCAGTACAAATTCGTCCACCCCCGGCAACCGGCCCGCCCATCTGGCAGATAAAAAAGTTGCCAGCAGCGCAAACGGCATCGCAAAAACACTGTGGCTGAGCTTGATATCACGCGACGCGGCACAAAACTTTTCTGACAACCCGAGGCGGGCTCGGCGGGCAGGGCGGGCGCTCATTTGTCTTCCGCTCCTCCGACATTTGTTGCATCCGCGCTCTGTCGGCTGTCTTCGCGCCAGCGCACATCCAGGGTGTGCGGGATATCCATCAGGTCCAGGCATCGGCCGACGACGAAATCGACCAGGCCGTCGATCGTTTGCGGCAACATGTAGAAGCCAGGATTCGCCGGCGCGACGATCGCCCCGGCTTCGGTGACGGCCTGCATGTTCCTGATATCCACCAGCGACAGCGGCGTCTCTCGATGGACGAGGATCAGCCGGCGGCGTTCCTTGAGTGTGACATGGGCGGCGCGGTGCAAAAGGTTCTGGGCCGAGCCGTTGGCGACGCAGCTAAGCGTGTTCGAGGAGCAGGGGATCACGATCATTCCGTCATGGCGGAAAGAACCGGATGCGATCGGTGCGCCGACGTCGCGGTAGTTGTGCAGGATCAGGCGTTCGGGTTTTTCGCCATCCGGGGGCTGCGGCAGGCCGGCCAAGGCGTTGAGGTTCACGCCCTCCATGCCAAGCTCATCGTGCAGCAGGCGTTGGCCCAGTGGAGACACAACCAAATGCGTTTCAACGCCCGCCGACACCAGCAGCCTGACGATCCGCTGCGCGTAGGCCGCGCCGCTGGCGCCGCTGATCCCGACGATGATGCGCTTAGGGGGTTTGTTCATAGGCCGTGCTCCGTCAGCCCGGTATGGTAGGCGACCAGACAGCGGGGGTCACGTCAGTCGCCTGTGGGTTCCGCCCGCACGGTCAGGCTGACGTTCTTGTCATCGACCTGCATCCCGATGATCCGGGCATGCCGCGTGCCGTCGATCGGCAGGATCGGGTCGAACGGCTGCTGGCCCAGTAGCACGGCGGTGATCTGTGAATGGTGCGGATCGCCGTCTTCCGATCCGCCGGGCAGGCGTTTGACCACGCTCCCCACCGGCAAAGGCAGACGCCCGCCCCGTATGCCGTCGATCGACAGGACCGCCTGTCCGTCATCGCGAAACTTCAGGGATAAGAACACGCTGAAGACCTGGTCGATGTCGTTGTTCTTGTAGTGAAAAGCTGCTACAAGCGAATCGCCGCCGGACGCGAGCATCGGTTTGCTCAGCCCGGCGGGCAGCTCGCGTTTCTGGTTGGCGAGCCAGTCGTTTAACCTTGTGGCGAGCCAGGCGTTGGCCTCGTCGAAACCCAGCGTGATCGTCCGCACACCCAGGGCATCGTCACCGTTGCCGGTTGCCTTGTAGCCGCGTGAATCCGAGAGTTCGCCGAGGATGCGGTTAAATGCGCGGTCGGCGGCATCGACGAGGATGGTTTGATCTGTCGCGGTGATGGCCGCCTGGTTGCGTGTCCAGTATGCCGGCTCGCTGTGCCAGAGCTTGCGCCCGAGACCGACAGCCGCGAGTGCGAGTAGCGCAAACAACAGCAACACAAACAAACACCCCATCAGACGCTTACGCCGGGGCTTCTTTCGTTTGGTATTTTGTAGCGTGGGGTGTTGCATCGGTCAGGAACCACCCGCCCGGACCGCTTTGGCGGCGTCCGCCAGGCGCTGGTGCAGCAGCTCGTGGTCGGGGAACACGCGGAGGCGCGATTCCAACTCATCAACCAATGCTTTGCCGGTCAGTTTGCTATCAACGCCGGTCAGCGCCGCGTCACCCAGGCGTTCAGTCGCTTCGATGAACCATTGGGATGAGTCCATGTCGGGTGGTGGGGCGTCGATCGCACAACTTACGGTGGGTCCATCGTATGAGCGCAGCGTCCATTCCGCAGCTTCTAGTTCATTGTCCGCGAAGAGGACTTCGACAAATTGTTTGTTCTGGCGTGCCTGTTGATGGATCGCGAGCGCATCGCTTGCCTTATGCGGGCTTGTCAGCGCGACACACCCCGCAACGCGGTTTTCCAGCCACGCGCCCGGTTCAAACCCCTGCCCGCTGCCGAGTTGGATATCACCCGCCGCCGCGATCATCCGCCGCTGACGCCTCGCCTCCTGTAACGGCAACAACACCCGCGCGTAATACCCGTACCGATCTGCCCGTTTCGCCTCGGTCAACGCGTCCAGGCACAACGCCTCGCATGTCAGGTAATCCATGTCGGCCAGCGCACGGCTGGCCTTCTCCATGATCGCGTCGAGTTGTTCGAGTGTTAGAGGCATACGGAGATTGTACCGGCTCACGGTGGCAAGGTTATCAGCTCAGCCACCACACCAGCACCGGCAGCGGCACCACGGCGAAAAGCACCGTGTTCACCAGCCACAGCGTGCTGGCCATCCGGCCGTCCAGGTGGAAGAGGTTCGCGATCATCACGCTCTGGATCGCCACCGGCATGAACGCCTCGACCAGCACCACCTTCTGGCCCAACGGCGACAGCGGCGCAGCCGTCAGGTTCACCAGCGCCAGGATGCCCAGCGACAATAGCGGCAGCCCGGCGAACTTAACCGCCGCCAGCAGCGCGTGCTCACGCAGGTATTGCCGTGTGTCTCCCAGCCGAAGCCTAAGCCCGATCGCGAAGTATCCGCCGAACCCGCCTAAATAAAAGAGCACGTCGATCACGTGCAGTTCATCGATAAACTTCGGGAAGGGCACGCTGGTATACGCGAGCACGACCCCGACGATCGCGCAGTGAACCATCAGCGCCCGCAGGTCCAGGAAACTGGTGACGACCAGCCGAAGTACCGATTGGTCGCCCACGCCTGCTTCGCCGAAGTGCCGTGCCAGCGGGTACAGCATCAGCACCCCCGACATCGCCATCAGGTTCACCTGTGCGACCGCGTACGCCAGCGCCGCCTCGCCCTGGCCCGGCTCATGGCCGAGCAGCGTGTAGCAGAGGTACGCGCCGAGCGTGAAGCCGAGGTTGGCCAGGCCCGCGCTGGTGGCGATCACGCCGGTCTGATTGTTGTTGCAACCCATCCAACGCGCGATCGGGATCACACCAAACGCCGGGATCGCGACGAGCAGCGGCTCGATCGCCAGCAGCCACAGGTTCGCCCGGTCCGGCGGCAGCCGCCAGATACTCAGTAGCGCCACCCCGCCCCAGATGAAGCTCACCGTAACAAAGTGGATCGGCCGGGCCGTATGTTCACCCAACAGGTTCTTGCGCCGCGCCGCGTACCCCGCGACAAGGCTCAGCGCGTTGAAGAGGCAGAAGATCGTGAACTGTAGGGTGCGCGGGTCCATGAGTAACAGCGTCGCTCGGCCGTCAGCCCACAAACGCTTTGTAGATCGCCCTCATCGCGTTCTCGAAGTCGTCGGCGTGGACGCCTACGATGATGTTCAGTTCGCTGGAGCCCTGGTCGATCATGCGGATGTTCACCCCCGCGCCGGCGAGTGAGCCGAAGAGCTTCGCCGCCATGCCCGGGATATGGGCCATGCCCCGGCCGACCGTTGCGATCAATGCCATCTCCGAGGTCACATCGATCGAGTCGGGCTTGACTTCGGCTTGAAGTCCCTCGACGACGTCGTCCACCTTGCCGTTGAGTTGGCCGTCGGAGATGACCAGCGACATCGTGTCGATCCCCGAGGGCAGGTGCTCGAAGCTCACATCGTTGGCTTCAAGCACGCTGAGCACGCGTCGGCCGAAACCGATCTCCGAGTTCATCATCGCCTTTTCGATCGCGATGACGGTGAAGTCCTTGCGGCCGGCAATCCCGGTGATGGTCCCGGTGTGCTTGCCGCTGCCGTCGCCGGGCACGATCATCGTCCCCTTGTCTTCGGGCCGGTTCGTGTTGCGGATGTTGACCGGGATACCCGCGTGGCGTACGGGGAAGACGGCCTCGTCGTGCAGCACGGTTGCGCCCATATAGGCAAGCTCGCGCAGCTCGCGGTAGGTCAGCTCGTTGATCGTGTTGGGGTTCTCGATGATGCGCGGGTCGGCCATGAGCAGCCCGGACACGTCCGTCCAGTTCTCGTAGAGTGCCGCGTTCACGCCCCGTGCGACAACCGCGCCTGTGATGTCCGAGCCGCCCCGGCTGAAGGTCTTGACCGCGCCCTCCGGCGTGCTGCCGTAGAAGCCGGGGATGACGGCGCCGGCGACGCCCTTGAGCTTTTGCGCGATGGTCGGGTAAGTCCTGGCCTCATCGAGCCGGCCACGCTTGTCGAAAAAGATCAGGTCGGCGGCGTCAAAAAACTCGGCCCCGAGGAACTCCGCGAGGATCAGCCCGTTAAGGTACTCGCCGCGGCTGGCGGCGTAATCGGGCCCGCCCCCGCCGGCGGCGACACGGGCGATCTCCTGTTTCACCTCGGCCAGCTTCGTAGGCAGCCCGGGATCAACACCCAGGTCGGCCGCGATCTGCGTGTACCGGTCCGCGATCAGCTTGAACACCTGGTCGAACGCCAGGCCTTGCCGGGCGTGTTCGTGGCAGAGGTATAACAGGTCGGTGATCTTCTGGTCGTCCTTGGACCGTTTGCCGGGGGCCGAGGGGATGATGAAACGGCGGTCCGGGTCGGCCTGGATGATGTCCTTGACCTTGCGGATCTGGGCGGCGTCGGCGACGGAGGACCCGCCGAATTTACTGGCTTTGACTGGCATGGCTCGTAATCCGTGTGAAACCCGCGGCTTTGGCCGCGTCGAGCGGGGGATTGTAACGGTTCCCGGCCGGTCAGGCACACCCCCAGTCAACGGTGCGGGTGCTCGGCTCGACATCCGGCGATCCGGGCTTATACTGACGCTCCACCCAGCCCGGGTGGCGGAACTGGCAGACGCGCCGCGTTGAGGTCGCGGTGGAGGTAAAACTCCTTGGAGGTTCGAATCCTCTCCCGGGCATTTGCTCCCCAAGCGGGAGCTTTTTTATGCGCGTAGCCGGTTCATGTTCGGTGGCGTGCAGCTGGCGGATTGGATGAGGACTTGTCTGCCCCGGGCATCTGTCAAGGCATGTTGTACGAAGAGGCGATCGTGGGTTGTCGGGTGCCGTGAGTCATCACGTGTGGTAATATCAGGCCTTGTGTATCTCTTGTTTGCCTGAACCCTGGAGTGGTGTCCGTGTCTACCTATAAGAAGCCGTACCTCGCGGGTGTTTTTCGATCATCCGCGCGGGCCTGTTACTATCCCTACACTGCAGGCTTGCTCAAGCGGTACGACATTTTCCCGTTGTTTGTCCTGGACGGCGGCGCGTTTTTCAGCACGGCCGACCGCTTGGGCGGCGCGAGCGGGCGTCATTTCGTGGACGCGCTGGAGGACGGTTCGCTGCTGCGTCCCTGGCAGGAGGGGGAGCGGCTGGTGTGGGACAGGGTCTACGATCAGACTCATCCTTCCTCGTGCCAGACCCTGCTTGAGCAGCACGTCTGGCTGAACCGGCTGTACTTCCTGTTGCCGATCGCGCAGCGTTATTTTCAGACATCTGAGGAGAAGTGGGCGAAGTTGTGGTTCGGCTACTTCTATGACTGGGTGCGCGCGAACCCGTACACGGGCAGCGGGCTTCCCGACGCGAGGCTGCGCACGAAATACACCTGGTTCGACATGCAGATTACCTGGCGGCTGCTGGTGATGATACACAGCGTCAGGCTGCTGGGCGGGTCGTCGTTTATGAAGCGCAAGCACTGGCGATTGGTATACGAAGCGATCGACCTGCACAGCCGGTGCCTCTACAAGGAGGCATCCGCTTCGTTCGCTAACAAGACCGGGCACGGGAACCACTTCCTCCAGCACGGGACGGCGTTGATCTATACCGGTGCGTTGTTTCCGGAACTACCGGGGGCGGAGGATTTCATTGCGCTGGGCAGGAGCATCGTCAAGGAGCAGTTGGACAGGGAGATCCTCCCGGACGGCGGGAGCATCGAGGGCAGCCCGAGCTACAGCCACTTCATCGCGCGGCTTTATGTGGATGCGTACCTGCTGTTGAAAGACAACAAGTTGGCCGCGATCTCCGGCCTGAAGCAGGGGATACTAAGGCAGTACCGCCACCTCGCGGCGGTGGCTTCGCCCAAGGGGTTGACGCTGCAGGTCTCGGATTCATACGCGATGG
>JAWKTA010000015.1:0-83494 GCA_041402025.1 Phycisphaerales bacterium
CCGCTGCACCGCGTTGAACCGCCTGCCCCGGCCCGCCGCATCCGGCACGGGGAAGCTCACGGCCAGGTCCTCGATCTCGATGATGGGTCTGTCTGTCATCCTGAATCCTCTACGATCGTTCGCGAAGCCCACGGATAGCCCTCCGTGAGCGTTTGTTATTTTCAGTTCCGTATCTTCGGGTCCAGCGCGTCACGCAGCGCATCGCCGACGATATTCAGCGCAAGCGATATCCCGAAGATCGCCATCGTCGCCGCCGCCATCTGCCACCAGTAGCCCCGGCTAAGCTCCAGGCGTGCGTCGTCAATCATCACACCCCAGCTCGGCTCATCCTTGGCACCCAGGCCCAGGAAGCTGAGGATCACCTCCGCGTGGATGAACCCCACGAAACGCAGCGAAAAATCGATCAGGATCAGGTGCGTGACGTTGGGGATGACGTGCTTGAATATGACACGCGGCGTGGAAGCGCCGTAAGCGTTGGCGGCGGTGACGTAGTCACGGTTCTTGTGCTTCATCACCTCGCCGCGGATCAGCCGGCAAAGCCCGACCCAGCTCGTCAGACCCAGCGCTAGATAAACAGGCGTGACGCCCTGGATCTTGTGACCGAATACGGTTGCATCCTTAAGTACAAAAGCAAACACCAGGATCAGCAGCAGGCCGGGGATCGAACTGAGCGTGGAATAAAGCCAAACGATGACTTCATCGATGAAACCACGGAAATAGCCCGCGATCGCGCCCAGGGGGACACCGATCCCGATGGAAAGCAACGATGCGAGGAAGGCGACCGACAGCGAGATCTTCGTACCGTAGACCATCTTGCGGAAGACGCTCTGCCCGAAGATGTCGGTCCCGAAAGGATGCTCCCAGGAGGGCGGCGAATAGGAAGGCCCGACGCTTTGGTTCCAATCGGCCGCGAGCCAGCCGAAGGCGACGCCGATGCCCACGGCGATATACACCAGCACGACCGCCAGCATGGCCATCGCCAGCTTACGGCGCTTGAAGCGCAACCAGGCGTCGTACCACAGGCTGCGGCCAGCGGAAGCGGAGGGCGGGACAATTTCGGCGGTAGTGGCGGCGGTCAATTCAGTGACACCCTCGGGTCGACCAGCGCGTAACACACGTCGGTCGCCAGATTACCCAACACAAATAACACGGAGATAATGAACGTCAGCGCGTTGATGATCTGGAAGTCACGCGAGCCGATCGCTTCGATCATCAGGTAACCCAGGCCCGGGATGCCGAAGAACCGCTCCAACAGCAGCGAACCCAGGAACAAAAACGGGATCGCCAACACGACGCTAGAGATGATCGGGATCATCGCGTTCTTTAGAAGGTGCCCAAATAACACACGCGGCGAGCTCAGCCCCTTGGCGTAGGCGGTGCGTATGTAGTCGGCCTTGATCTCGTCGAGCATGACGGTGCGGTAGAAGCGGACGTCCCGCCCCAGCCCGGCGAGCATCCCCAGCAACGCGGGCAACACGAAAAACTTTGCCCCGGCGAATCCCGGTTCATAGCCGAAAACCGGGAACCAACCCATCTGGTGCGCCAGGAAATACTGCCCGAACATGATCGTCGCCAGCATCGGCAGGCTCATCCCCATAACGCAAACGATAACAACCGAAGTGTCCAGCGGGCCGCCGCGGTGATACGCCACAAACAACGCGATCGGGATGGCCGTGCACAACATCCCCAGAAACATCGGCACGGTCAGGCTAAGCGAAGGGATCGCACCCCGCGCCAGCAGGGTCGTGACCTTCTGCTTACTCATACGAGCACGGCCGAAGTCGAACGTGACCGCGTTCTTGAAGTGATGAAAGAACTGCGAATCGAACACCGCCAGCACGCCCCGCTCGCTTACCGCCTCGGTGTTAATAAACAGCGGCTTATCGAAGCCCAGTTCCTTGCGTATCTCGGCGATGTTCTCGGCGCTGGCGCTGCGCCCGGCGTACTCCGCGGACACGTCGCCCTGCACCACACGGAACAGCAGGAACGTCACCAGCAGCACGCCGACCACGATCAGCGGCGTATATAAGAGCCGGCGGATGATGTAACTGAACATCCGGCTATCTCCCCACACGCTGACGACGCAATTCGGCGTCGATGTTGCGGTACTTGCCCAGACCGTAGCCGAAGATGTGTGGCTTATAGTTGTGCAGCCAGTCGTAATGCAGCAGGAACACCACGCGGTGTACCGTCAGCACGCAGGGCAGGTCATCGACGATGGTCTGCTGCATCTGCCTGACGACCTCGTTGCGTTGCGGCGAGTTTTCCATGACCGAAAGCTTTTCGTACAGCTCGTTGGCCTTGGGGTTGTTGTAGTTCATGTTGTTCGGGCCGGGCGAGGCGTTGGGGCCGTAGAACAACTGCATGAAGTTTTCGGCGTCGGGGATGTCGGCGACCCAGCCCATCGCGTACATCTGCGCGCTCTTGGTCTTGACCTTCTCCTGGGCGCTGGGCCAGTCCATGTAATCGACCTCAAGCTTGATCCCGACCTTTTCATAAGCCCGTGTGAACCACTGGCCCATCTGCCGGGCCGTGCTGTCGGTCCCGCCCATGGTCAGGACGATCGTAGGTAACGGGCCGCCGTTCACTTTTTCCGCTTCCTTGACCTTTTCCTTCGCAAGCGCCGGGTCGTAGACCGTGTACGGGCTGTTCACGTCCGGGTCATACCCGGCGAGCATCGGCGGCAGGATGCCCCGCGCCGGCGTGCCGCGGTTATTCAGGAACAGCTTAAGAAGGTCCTGCCGATCGATCGCCAGGTTCATCGCCTGACGAAGCGGCAGGTTCTTGCCGATCACCGGGTCTTCCATATTAAAGCCGTACCAATAAGTCGCGGCATCGTCGTAGACCTCCAGCACGATGCCCTTGGCTTGCAGGTCGGGGGTCAGCTCGCGGTTCGGTGAGATCGCCGTATCAAAATTGTCTTTGGGGATGCCGCCCACATCCAGATCACCGCCAACGAATTTCAGCCAAAGCGGCTGGTCCTCTTCGATGACAGAGATATCTATCCGATCAATCAAGGGCAGTCGCTTGCCCGCGTCGGCGAGCAGGCCCTTTCCCTCGTCGCCTGGCTCTCCCTCGCTGGGGTAGAACTCCTCGCGATAGGTCGGGTTGCGTTCCATCACGATCTTGCTGCCGTGACGCCATTCCTTGAGGCGGTACGCGCCGGTACCGACCGGGTGGTTGATGAATTCCTCGCCGTAGTGCTCGACCGCCTCGCGGGGCACGGCCGCCGTCGGCAGGTGCGACATCATGTAGATGACCTGCGGCCAGGGCTTGACCAGCGTGACCTGCAGCGTGTGGTCATCCACGGCGACCAGCCCCTCGACGGGCTTGCTGTAGTCGACATCCTTCTTATCTTTCACCGTCTTGGTGTATTCACGGAAGTCGTCGAAGCCCTTGATCCGGCCGTCGAATATCCACCAGTTCTTGGAGACGTTCTTGATGTCCGCGATCCGCTTCCAGGAATAGATGATGTCCCCGGCGACAAACTTCCGACCCTTGCCACCGGTCGCGGTGAAGCATTCATCGTCCTGGAAATAGACATCGTCGCGGAGCTTGATCGTGTAGGTCAGCCCGTCCTCGCTGACGGTAGGCATCTCGGCGGCGAGCGAGGGGATCAACACATACGGCCGCTTGAGGTAGTGGTACTGGTAGAGGCAGTCGAAGATGTTGGACGCCATGGCGCTGCTGGTGGTGTCGCCGATGTCCATCGGGTCCATGCCGCGGACTTTGGAACTGATCGCGCCGTAAGTGATCAGCTGCCCGTCGGCCGGTGCGCCGCCGTTGCTACCGCTCTCACCGCAACCGGTGAGCGCGATAAGTGTGACGATCAGTGCTAAGAGTGTGGTCCGCATCCTTGTTCGCCTCGCTGTTAAAAAACGTCAAAGGTCCGTGCGTATGCCGGCTCGTCACCGGTCCGGTCGTTATGTCTTGGCGCGTTTGGGGTCCAGCCGGTTACGCAACGCATCGCCCAGGAAATTCAGCGCCATCAAAGTCAGCCCCAGCAGCAGGCAGGGAAAAAGCAGCAGCCACCACTCGACCGCCCCGGCGTTCATCCCCAGGCGGTGAAGCTGCGGCAGGCCGTCTGACGCCAGGTTGCCCCAACTCGGGATCGGGGCCTGCACGCCGATACCCAGGAAGCTTAGGAACGACTCCTGGAGGATCGCCTGCGGCACGGTCAACGTGGCATAGACGACGATCGGGCCGATCAGGTTCGGCAATAGATGAACAAGCAGCGTTCGCATGTGCCCGGTGCCGGTCGCGCGGGCGGCTTCCATGAAAGGCTGGCTGCGCAGGCTCAGCACCTGGCCACGGATCACGCGCGCCATCGTCAGCCAGCTCACCCCGCCGATCGCCACCAGCAGTGTTACGATCCCCGCCAGACCCGATGCGGCCGAATCGTTAAAGCCCAGCCCGACCAGCCCGCGATTCACGAACGGCTCCAGCGCCAGGTCCATCAGTACGACTAATAAGATGTAGGGCAGGCCGTAGAGCACATCCACGACTCTCATCATGAAGGAATCGACCCGCCCACCGATATAGCCCGCGGTCGCGCCCCAGGTCACACCAATGCCCACCGCGATCAGCGCCGCGCACCCGCCGATGCCCAGACTGATCGCCCCGCCCAACAGGCAACGCCACATCAGCGACCGCCCGAACAGGTCCGTGCCCAACGGCTCCGCCAGGCTCGGGCCCTGCAGCGCCAAGCCCTCGGCGATCCTGTGCTGGTTGTAAGCATCAAGCGCCCACGGCAGCGTCAGGAAGCACGGCACCGCGATCAGCGCCAATAGCACCCCGCCGACCCAGCCCGCGGACAGGCGCGGCACCCACCCCCGTGTGTGCATCGTCGATAAAGGGGCTGCCGCCGCCGAGTCAGACATGCGGGGGAGTATAACTTAGATGAATACAACAAACATCCGCGCCGATCGGGCGGATCATCGGACCGGCAGGGCCAGATTCGCCTCGAAGTCCTCGACCGTGTACGCCCTGGCAGAACCGTCTATCGCCGCCGCGTTGAGTTGGCCTTCAAGATGCCTGCCGTCCAGGTCCTCAAAGACCAGGACCAGGTCCGCCCGCTTCACCGTCGGGAGCAACCGCCCCGACAAGCTGGCGGCATCATCATCCACCTCGAACCACTCCCGCCAGCCGTAGCTCAAACCGGGGAAGCCGGCCTCGGACGCTTCCAGCGAATCCGCGTCCGACGGGCAGACAAAGACTTTTTCATCCGTATCCAGATGCTCCTGCACCCGCACATCCCAGGCCTGGTCATCATCGATCCCGGGCAGCCGCCCCCCGTGTGCGTCGGCGAGCAGGTGCAACCCCTCGGCGATCTGGCGGGTGTGGCTCAGGCACATCGCCGACCGCGCCGAACCCCGAGCGCTCGCCAGCGCCGGCAGCAGGATACCCAGCATCAGCGAAATGATCGCGACCGACACCAGCAGCTCGATTAACGTGAAGGCACTGGCTTTTGGGTAAGGCATGGTCCGACCCCTGAATGCATGATCCATGCGATTCAAACAAACGGCCGGGCGACGGATTTAGTTGCCCGGCCGGTCTTAGCTGTTAAGGTATTATTCTGCCGCGGGCTCTTCGGCAACACGCTGTCCATGGAACACGGCGTTAAGAATGTCCGGCGGGGTCTGGCTGTCAGTGTCCGTGTGCGGGCCGTTCTTGCGCCGCGGATTTTGCCGATCATACGCATCCGGTCGCCCGCGCCCGGAGCTTGACCATGATGCGCACATTGTCGAACTCGGTCAGCTCACCGTTGAGGTCAACCACGGCCGAGCCGTGGCCGACAAAGTTGCGTGACCGGCCCAGTCGCTGGAAATCACCGTCCGGCACGATGGTCAGTGTGCGGTCTCCGTCGGTCTGTGTAAATACCCCCAGTTCCAGGCTGACGCCGTCGGCACTGACCGAGGCGGTGCCGTCACCGGCAAAGCGGACGTGTGTCCGGCCGTCATCATCGCTGGTCGCGAGCCGGGCGGCGGTGTTCAGGTCGAATGAAGCGTCACTTAAGGGATTGCCTTTCCCTTGTGCTGCCAAAGCCGGACCGGCCAACAAGCAAGTGACCGCCAAGACCGCCAACCATTGGATTCGTTTCTTCATCACGACTCTGCTCCTTGAGACAAAAACATCGGTAATAACAGCGCACGATCGCCCTTGTTCGGCAGACCTATCGTACGTTACACGCTTGTTGAAACCAGTCGTTTGCCGGCGGATAGCCGACATTTAGGGGTACAACGGCCGCACAATCGTGTTATTGCATCTCGGCGATGTTAAGCTGGGTCATCTGGACGGGCAGGGATACGAACACCGCTCCGGCTAAGCTTATCGAACCCAGGCATCCTGAAAAACCTCGGGCTTGAACCCCACTGTGTGCCGCGTCCCGTCCGTGACGATCGGCCGTTTGCAGAGCTTGCCGTTCTCGGCCAGCAGCGCCACCGCATCGGTCTGCGACATCATGGCGAGTTTTTCCTTGATCTTCATCTGTCGATACACCTGCCCGGAGGTGTTGAACAGGTGCTTCAGTTCGTACTCGCCCGACTTCAAAATCTTGCTAAGCAGCGCCTTGCTCGGTGGCTTATCCACGATCGGGATCGACCGGTACTCGATGCCGTGACTGCCCAGCCACTTCTTCGCCTTACGGCAGGTATCGCAGTTGTCATAGCCGTAGAAATCAATCATCACAAAATACCTTACTTGAACTAAGTACCACTGTGGTCAATCCTGAAACGCTAATGCCTCTTTGATCGCGGCGATCGACGACCGGCGTGTGAAGTATCCCAGGTGCGACTGCAGCAGCCCCGCGCCGCGCACCACGTCACGGTAGCAACGCACCGGCCGATCGATCGGCGCGCTGCCGTCGTGCATGCGGAATAAATCCGCGACACCGAAAGCCAAAGGGTCGTACTCGTCCCAGATGTTCGTCCAACGATCGATTGTTGCGGGCAGCGTGACCGGTTCGCCCTGGAAGGCGGGCACGCTTGTCGAGCGCGGGTCCAAAAGATGGAAAAACCCAGGCTGGCTGCCCAGCGTGATGAACCGCCGGATGTGCAGCGGCTCTTGCTCAGCGGTCGCCATATCGAAACTGATCACGCCACCGAGGCTGTGTGCGATGAGCGTCAAAGGTTTAGCGTTCGTGCCGTGGTCCGTGCCCAATTCCTTGTCGATGATCTCGCGCATCCGCTGGTGCACCAGCGCACGTCTGCCGTGGCTCTGGTACGCGATCACATCCGCCAGGAAAGGCAGCACCGCGGAGGTCAGCGCACCGCGCATGTCCTGGAACTTGTCGTTGACGTACCCGCGCACCCGGCCGCGCAGGTTCTCACGCATCAGCCCCGCCTGCTCCTTGATCCGCGCCGCCCCTTCATCGTCCCCCCGCTTGCGCGACACCCACGACATCGTCCTGCCCATCCGCCCGGTCACCGAAGCCGCCAGCTTGTCCGCCATCATGCTCCGCATCCCGCCGGAACGCTCGGGATAACGTGCGATCACCTTGCCGATATGCTCATCGCTCGCCCCGAGATCACCCCAGTAGACCGGCACCAGGTCGTACCCGTCCCCCAACGATCCGCCAAGCCCCTCCACGCTCCGGAGAAACTTCGCGGGGTTGCGGATCCCGATCCCGTGTATCACCACCACCGGTTCAGACATGCTGGCATTGTAGAGCGCTTGAGGCGGGCGGTTCCCCCACACCCGGCCTGGTCGCTTCAGCGCCCCACCCCCCTACCCCGCCTACTATTTGAATACCTGCCACCGCTGGGCTATCCTCTTGGGCTTGTCGCACCAGTAGCTCAATTGGATAGAGCGGCGGTCTACGGAACCGCAGGTTAAAGGTTCGAGTCCTTTCTGGTGCATTGCCCCACTCGCCCGGTCACCCCGGGCCGGAGATATGAACATGTTCGCCAACCCCGTTTCGACGACCCTCGGCCTGATCTTCCAGGGACTAGGCATGTGGGAGGGCATCATCATCGCGATCCTGGGTGTCCTGATCTTCGGCAAACGCCTGCCCGAGGTCGGACGCAGCATCGGTAAGGGCATCGTCGAGTTCAAGAAGGGCCTGGCAGGCATCGAGGACGACATCGACGCGTCCACCAAGCAGCCGCCCCGCATCGAAAAGCACACCACCTCCAGCGTCAACACCGACACGACCTCCGAAAAAGCCGGTTCCGGCAACCACAGCGCCTGACGGGCCGTAACTCACGGATAAACTCAATCTTGTGATTCTGTTGGCCCGGCTTCAGACCGGCCGATAACATCATCATGAGTCATGCCGCGCCCCGAGTTTCCGTACTGATCCCCAACTACAACAATGGTAAAGCCTCGTCCCGTGACGGCCGGACCGACCTTATTGCCGACCTGCTGCAGTCCCTGCACGACACGCTCCACGACGACCCCACGCCGCTGGAGATCATCGCCTACGACGACGGCTCGACGGATGACAGTCTCCAGACGCTGCGCGACTGGTCGCAAAAGACGTGGCGCGGGGGTCAGCCGTTCCTGACACTGATCGAGGATAAACACTGCGGCGTCCTGTCGGTCGGGGCGAATCGGCTGGTCAGGGCATCCAAAGGCGAATTCACGGCCCGGCTCGACGGCGATACGCAGGTGCTGACCCGCCATTGGGCATCGAAGTTGTGCCAGATCTTCGACCAGGGACCACCGAGACTAGGTACAGTCGGGCCCAAACAGCTTCGGCCGGATGGGAAGATCCATGCGTTTGGCGACTGGTTGCTGCACCCCAAGGGCTACCACCACATCGATGCCGGGGCCGACCGCGATTCGATCACCCAGGCACTCGAGGTCGACCACGTCATGGGCTGCTTCTACTGCCAGAAACGGGCTGTGTATGACGAGGTCGGTGGGTACGACGAAAGCATCCTGCGGGGCCAGACCATCGACATCGGGCTGTCCGCCCGGCTCAAGGGCTGGTCGTGTTGGGCCGTCCCGCAGATCGAATACATCCACCGCCACGGCCTGCGTGGGGCGCGTCAAACCACCGCCGACACACAGGAAGGCGTGAGCCAAACACTGGACACGTTCCGCAAGAAATGGGGCTTTTGCAGGCTGTCGCCGGACCTCGACGTGGTACGCTGTAAATTCAGCGGTACACCCCTTTTATGGAATGCTCAGGTCTTCGGCAACCCCCCGGAAGCCGCCGCCAAAGACGCCCCCGCCCTGCCGATCGAGCAAAGCGAATGGTCACGCTACGGCAAGGAACCGGCGTTCAAACACACGACCGACCTGCGTGTCGCCATCGCGCTTCAGGTGATCTCGCAACTCGGAAAGCCCAAAAAAGTCGCGGTCCTGGGCTGTGAGGCCGGTTTGACCACGCACCTGCTGGCCGGGCAGGGCATCGCGTGCCTTTCGATTGATCCCGACGCCGCTAAGATCGCGCTGGCCAAACAGTGCATCAGAAACCAAAACTACCCCGGCGAACGGCCGGAATTCGTACAACAGGTAGACCCCACACGGTTACCACTGGCCGATGGCTCGGCCGACCTGGCGCTGCTGTTCGACCAGATCGAGAACCACCACAATCCGGTCGCGCTATTGCGAAACACCCATCGTTTGCTCGCCAAGGACGGCCTGCTGGTCATCGTTACCCGCCGCCCCGGCCAGGCACGTAACCCCCGTGAAGCCGAACGCAGTTACCGGGCGACCGAACTGATCGCCCAGATCAACGCCGTGGGCGGCTGGCAGGTGCTGTCCGATCCGCGCCAAGGTGATCCGACGCATCCACTGATCCTGATCGCCAAACATTTGCCCCTGCCCGGCGCTGAACAGGCCGAAAATACCGAAAAATCGCGTGAACTCGCCGCGGCAGAAGCGGCCTAAACTTACCCCAACCGGACAACCCCCTCGTTTCCGGAGCGCGAGTCGGGTAAATTGTCCAGAGCGTTTGCACAGCCCGCCGATGTTTTGTCTGGTTATCACACCAACCGACACGGGCCGGTGATTGCTTGAGGGTACAGTCAACGACAGGCCAACGTATGAAGCTTAGCCGACGAGAAATGCTGTTAGCCGGCCTGGGATTACTAGTCACGGGCTGTACCCAGACAACCACGACGCTTACACGCCGGCCGGGCACCCCTTGGCCGAGTGATTATAGCGCGCCGACACGCACAAACGCCGGCAGCCCACCCGTCACCGTAGCCAGGCCCCAGGTAGCTGCTCCCCCGGTCGCCGCCAACGCGGGCCCCCCCGGGATGCTGCCCCGCGCCTGGTGGACGAAATTTGGCCCGAACGGCGCGAAGCTCAACCCGATGGCCGGGGTCAACCGCATTACCGTCCACCACGAAGGGAATACGCCCGTCTGGTTTACCGACGAGCGGAGCACCCGTGACCGGATTGAACAAGATCGCATGGTCCATACGCGGGACCGAAAGTGGGCCGATATCGGCTATCACTATGTGATCGACCGGGCCGGCCGGATCATCGAGGGCCGATCCGTCGCTTACCAGGGTGCCCACGTCAGCGGACAGAACGAGCACAACGTCGGCGTCATGCTCCTGGGTAACTTCGAGCAGCAGTCCCCGTCCCAGCAGCAGCTCCTGTCGCTGCAGACCACGCTGCGTTTCCTGATGGCCAAATACCGCGTGCCGACCAGCCGGGTCTACACACACCGCGAGCTTGGCCCCACCGTCTGCCCCGGCCGCAACCTCCAGCCCCGCGTCGCCAGCCTACGGACAAGCGGCGCGCTGGCGTAAACGTACCCCGCCCCGGACTAGACAACCCACCTCGCCCGACGCTTGGCGTACAATGTCCGTATGAGCGAAACCGACCAGGCCGTACACGAAGACACCACCGAACAGACGGACGCCCCGGAGACCCCGGACACCACCGAAACGGTGGCCGAGTCAAAGGCCGCAGCGGACAGGCCCGCGCCCGTCGAGCTGACCCCAAAGCAGCTGCAGGAGCTTGAGTTGAAGGTCGAGGCAGCCCTGCTGACTACCGACCGGCCGATGACCGCGGCCAAGCTGGGCGATCTGCTCGGCAACGTCGGCGCTAAGGCGATCCAGGATGCGGCCGACGGGCTTAACAAGCTCTACGAAAAAACCGGACGCAGCTTCCGCATCGAGAAGGTCGCGGGCGGCCTGCAGGTCCTCACCCTGCCGAAGTACGCGGACGTGTTGTGTGAACTACACAAGACCCGCGCCCAGATGAAGCTCAGCCCCGCGGCAATGGAAACACTGGCGATCATCGCGTACCAGCAGCCGATCATGCGTGCCCAGATCGAGAACATCCGAGGCGTGGCGTGCGGCGAGGTGCTGCGCAGCCTGATGGAGCGTCACCTCGTGAAGATCGTCGGCCGAGCGGAGGAGATCGGCCGGCCTATGCTATACGGCACGACCAAGGGCTTCCTGGAAGTGTTCGGGCTGTCGGGCCTGAAGGACCTGCCGAAGGTCGAGAAGTCCAAGGTCCCGCAGCTTTGATCCGGGTGTGTGACTTTACGCGTCAAGCGATGAGTAGCGACTATGAAAGCAGGCAACATTACTTGTCGTTGGGCGGCCTTGATCGTTGCGTGCGTGTTGTCCACCGGTCTATGTGGTTGCGAGCAGTATCAGATGCGTGGTGTGGTGGTCGAGGGCGCGGTGTCCACGATCCGTATCGTGAAGGACGACGACCCGCGGCTGCTTGAAGGTTACGCGCTGCCGATGGCGACGATCGACGCAACGCTCGACGCCGAGCGGATTTCACGCAAGCAATTACCGCGTGGCATCTCGGATATCGATGGGACGTTTGGCGTGCCTGTGAACGAGACCGGCGCGGGCTACCTGGAGTACTACGCCAGGGTGATCGTCCGCCGGGCCGGCTACGACACCGCGATGGAGAACATCCGTGTCCCCGGTCCGGGTCAGCGATTGCTGGTGACCTTGGCTCGCGGCGAAGACCGGTACAAGCCGGAAGAACCGGACGTACTCAGTGAAACACTTGAGATGAGCAAGCCCTACATGCGGTAACGGCCGTCACCCACGGCATCCGTAATAGCCCCGTGTCAGGCTCGACGGAGGCGCGATGGAAAGGTCAATCGGGCGGGTAAGATTCGGGCCGGGGAGCGTTGTCTACATCGTGGTGTCGGTGTTGATCGCGTTCGCCGCGTTCTACACGCAAGCAAACCTGCTGTTCTGGGTCCTTGGTTTGGTCGTTGGCGCGATGATCGTGTCGGCCTGTGCGTCGGTCGTGCTGCTGCGCGGCATCGAGATACACCGGCTTACCCCGTCGCGGGGCGCGGCGGACGAGCCGCTGGTGTTGCGCTACCACATCGTGAATACGTCACGGATGCCGTGCTTTGGACTGGAGATCGTGGAATCCTGGTCCGCGGGATGGCGCGGGCGCAGCGGCACATGCCCGGTGGATGACACCGGTTCTCCCAGGCTCGCCGGCCGACCGCACGGGTGGGTGCTGCACGTCGGCCCGAGCCAATCGATCCAGGCTGAAGCTACTTGTTGGCCAACACGACGCGGGCTGTTACGCTTCGAAAAGGTCATTGTGCGCAGCGGCTTCCCATTCGGGATCTTCCGCAAGAGCATCGATTTCCCTCAAACCAATGAAGTCTTGATCCACCCGCCGCAGCGCCGACTGAGCCGACAGGCCGTGCTCTCGTTATCCAGCCGCGACATCGGGCAGGGAAAGCACGCCGACCGGGGCGGGGGCCATGACGAGTTCTTCGGCCTGCGCCCCTACCGCCCGGGCGACAGCTACAAACTCATCGACTGGAAACACTCGGCACGCGGCAGCAGCCTCGTCTCCCGTGAGATGGCCAAGGCCCGCCCGCCCCATATGCTGATCCTGCTGGACCTCAAATCGCCGGACAACAAAGACAATGCCCGGACCCGCGCACAAGAAGAAGCCATCAACCTGTCGGGGGCTCTGATCCGCGAGGCCTACCTTCACGGCATCCACGTCGGGCTGGCAGTACATGGCGTCGCCTGCCCGCTATTGCCTATCCATAACAGCCAGGCACACCGCCAGCGTCTTCTGGACAGCCTGGCACAACTCGAATTATCCAAGACCAAGGCAGCTCAGCCGCAACACACCGCTCACCCAACGGTCATCGTCAAGGTGCGGCCGCCTGACACGGAAAACGGAACACCCGAAGCGGTCATCGAAAGCATGTCCCGGCACGACCGTGGACGGGCATACCTGTCGGTGGTGGACGTGCAAAAAACCGGCGAACGCCGCGCACAAGCAACTATGAACTGATCGGAAAACAAGCCCGCATGGACCTCGACCAGACATTCAGCCGAATCGCGTTCTATCAGGTCCTGCTGGGGATCCTCACGTTCTGTTACGCGGAGGCGAACCCCGGGATGCTGCTGGTGGCCGGCTCGCTGGTGGTGCTGTCGCGTTACATCAGCGAAGGCCCGTGGGGTCGGCCGATGCCGTGGTGGGTGATCAACCTGCTGGCGGTGGTCGCGGCGGCGTGGATGATCTCGCGATTGGTGCTGGCGAATCCGAACATCATCGTCACCATGGGCCACTTCACCATGTGGCTGCAGGTCCTGGTCATGTTCGCGCGCAAGAGCAACCGTGACTACGGCCAGGTGCTGATGCTCAGCCTCATCCAGATGATCGGCGCCAGCGTGCTGAGCGTGTCGATCATCTACGGGCTGCTGCTCGGCGTTTACTGCGTCTTGGCCGTGCTCACGGTATTGATCTTTCAACTCAAGAGTAGCCGCGACCGCGTCCACGAGGAGAACCTCGCCGCGGCGGCGGACAAGCGTCGGGTGGTCCGGCCCAAGCCGGTCATCGGGCGGGGTTTCCACTGGCATTTCCGTTCGGCGGGCGTATCGGTGCTGACCGGCTGTGCGTTCGTCGCGATGACGGTGTTCATCCTGATCCCGCGTTCGGCCGACTCCACTCTCGCCGGCGAATCCGAGGGCGGCCTGGGCCCGCGCCAGGTGGGCTTCAGTGAACAGGTACGGCTAGACGGCCCGCCGATCGCGCAGGTCAGCCATGAGCCGGTCATGAACCTGCACGTCGAACGCTTCGGCGAGCCGGACACCAGCAGTTCCTGGCTTCTGCGCGGCGCGGCACTGGACGTGTACGACCCCGAGTCACGGACATGGAAGCGCAGCCAGGAGGTGGCGAGCACCGACTACCGTGTCCGGG
Source organism: Phycisphaerales bacterium (assembly GCA_041402025.1). Classification (GTDB taxonomy): domain Bacteria; phylum Planctomycetota; class Phycisphaerae; order Phycisphaerales; family Phycisphaeraceae; genus JAJRRS01. The sequence continues at coordinate 14,116 of JAWKTA010000015.1, forward strand.
TTAATGAACGCGGCCTGAACCTGGCACAACTGCCGCACAACGCCCCGGTCATCCGGGCCCGTGTGACACTCAGGCAGATCGGCCACCGCAACCTCTTCACCGTCCTGCCGATCACCTACTTCAGCAGCGAGGGCATCAACTCGGTCGTATTCAGCCGTGAAGATTTACAACTGTCCGCCGGCGGGGCCGTCATGGGCGCGGTCATCTATGACATCGCCTGGCCACTGTATCAGGGACACGAACCACAATACACCGATCAAGCCCCCGATCAATCCTCGCTGGCGTACCCACCATCAACAACGGATGTCTCGTTCATCCCCGGGGAATACGCGCGGGGCTGGCCGATCCAGCCGGACCGCATCTCGGCGTTTGCCAGGAACATCATCGCCGAGGCCGGCCTCACACGCGATCCGCTCACGGCTTACGACCCCAATGACGACCGAATCGCCAGGGTACTCGCGGATTACCTGCGACAGAATTACACCTATCAGCTCACAGGCCCCGGCTACGCTCCGGGGCGTGAACCGGTCATCGACTTCCTTTTCGAGCACCACACCGGCCACTGCGAGCTTTTCGCCTCTGCGCTCGCAGCCATGACACGGTCACTGGGTATGCAGTCTCGCGTCGTCACCGGCTTCCTCGCCGGCGAATACAACCAGATCGGCGGCTACTACGTCGTCCGGCAGAGCGACGCACACGCCTGGGTCGAGGTCAACCTCGGGCAGGGCCACCGGTGGAAGAGTTTCGACGCGACGCCCGCCGCCGACATCGACCGACAGCTCCAGCAGGATCGCAACTGGACAACCATCCTCCGCGAGGCCTACGAACACATCGAGTTCGGCTGGATCCGCTCCATCGTCGCATACGACGTCGGCACACGGCACGCACTGCTCACGAAAATCCGTGAATGGTTCAAAACCATCACCGCAAGCCAGGACAACTGGCTGGGCCAGGCCATCCTTTTCAGCAAGACACTCCCTAACGCCTGGCGCCTCGACAAGGTCAATACGACCAAAGTCCTCGGCTCCACCGCGCTGGCACTGCTGGCCACCGCCGCGCTGATCCGCTCCGTCGTCACCCGACGCAGGCGGCTGATGAAACTCAAACTCTCCAAACTCGCACCGCAAAGACAGACCGAGCTGGCCCGGCAGCTCGCTTTCTTCATCGACATGAACGACCTGCTGGCCGAGCACGGCTACTTCAGGCCCGCCTCACAGAACCCAAGAGACTACGCGTTGGCACTGATTGAAGAAAGGCCCGGCGTGATGGGGCCGGTACTGGAGCTGACCGACCTGTTTTATCGGGTGCGTTTCGGCGGCCGGACCACCGATCAGGCCGTACGTCAGCGTGCAAGGGTCTACCTCCGGCAACTGCAGCGCGGTCTGGCAGGACGCAAAAGCCAGTAGTAGGCGATGTCCCCCGTTGTAGCCCACTCGCACACCCCCACGCGGCCGACTAGAATAGTGGGTCCGCCGTAACCCGTGACCCATCCCGACGGACGATACCGCCACGATGACGACGCCAGCGAATCAACCCGGGACGCCGACGCCCGAAAAGGTCGCAGCGCCTCAGACCGGCGCACCGGCCGGCGCCAAGGGTGGTCGATACGAATCGTCGGCACCGCTACCGCGTTCACAAGCCGAAAAGAAAACACGCAAACGCAGGCGGCCCACCTCAACCGCCACAGCCAGCACAACCCAATCCAAGCCCAAGACCCGGGCGCTGCTAAGCCGCGATCGGCCCATGGCCTGGCTGGTCCTGGCCCTGCTATTGGCCATCGGCGCGATACCGATCTATACCTACCTCGGGGCCGACCACGTCCTCAACGGCACCCAGACGCGGGTCCGGGCTTTGGCAGAGGAGACCTGGCACCACCGTCACATGATGTACCGGGGTGAGGTCACGATGGAATCTCTCGTGCCCATCTCGCAAGGTCAGCCATTGTTGGATCAGCCACCCGGTACGGTGTGGCTTAACCAGTTCATGCTGGAGTCGCTGGACCCGTTGACGGCGACCAGCGACGAGATTACTTACCAGCTGCGGCTGCTCAGCGCGGGCTTCGGGCTGCTGACGATCGCAGCGGTGTTTTGGGCGGGCTTTTCCATCGGCGGGCTGACGACCGCGTCGTTGTCATCGCTGACGCTGCTTGCCTGCCCGGTGCTGGTCTACTTTTCACGGCAAGGCACGAACGATATGCCGTTGCTCGGCCTGCAAACGCTGGGCGTCGCCGCGGCTCTGTGGGCGTTGCGTCCGCTGCGTCCCTCTCCCTCTTTGCCTAGACAAGCGATCGGCTGGGCTGTCAGCGGCGGCGCACTAGGCGCAGTCGTGCTCGCCGGCGGGTTGCCCGCGGTCCCGGCCGTACTCCTGCCGATACTCGTGATCACCGTCATGTGCCCCAACCGTATCAGCCACCTGCTGGGGCTGCTTGCGGCGGTCTTTATCGCGGGCCTGATGGTCATGCCCTGGGCGATGTATGTCCACAACCAGGACACGCATATCTGGGAGACCTGGATCAGCGGTCTGTGGCCCAAGAGCCTGGAAAGTTTCACAACCTTCGGTTCGGCGGTCTACAACCGGGGGTTATGGGTGCTGGTATTGATGCTGCCGTGGACATTCTGGCTGCTGGGGTCGATCGCACAACCCTATAGCGCATCCTCGTCGGGCGTGCGCCGCCGGGTGTTCATCGGGTGGGCATGGCTGTTGTGCGTGTCGCTGCTGGCCGCGACCGGGCCGGGTGAAGGCGGGCCGACGGGGATGTTGATCGTTCTGCCCGCGGCGTGCGTGCTGATCGGCCAGTGCCTTCGGCTCTACAGCGACCGCTCGGCCGAGGGCCGGCACGCGCGGATCTGGCGGCACGTCCGCTGGGCGCACCTGCTTTTCTGTATCGCCGTTTCGATCACCCTGCCGGCGGGCATGTATTTCCAGGACGCGCTGATTCAGCGCGGTATCCTGACCAGGCCCATCGTCGCGGAGATGCCCTGGTTCTTCTGGCTGGGGCTGGGCATCAGCCTGATGCTGATCGCGATGCTGAGTATACGGTACGCTTGGCGTCACTACCCCGGCCGGGCGGCGGTCTGCTGGTCCGTCTGGTCGGTCGTACTTATGAGTGTGATGCTCATCCCCCTGACACGCGGCCCGCTGATGAACCCGACCGCATTGCCGCTTGATCAAGAGCCACCCGACCAGGTTGTTACGATTCGGGATGGATTATGACCAAAGAGATACAGATGCCAAAGGATCAGGGAGATATTCAGCGCGGCAACGCTTCACCCCAAACGGGTCGGCCGGTCCGGCTGTCCATCATCGTTCCCGCGCTCAACGAGCAGGACAACGTCACGCCGCTTATCGAGCAGGTCGGCAAGGCGATGCAACGCGATGCGATCAGCTTCGAGTTGATCATTGTCGATGACGGATCATCCGACCAAACGCTTGATCGCATCAAAGCCCTCCAACCAGACCGGCCTTGGCTGCGCGTCCTGCACCGCCCTGCCCCGCGTGGCCAGTCCGCGGCGATGCACGCCGGCATCCAGGCCGCACGCGGCGAATGCATCGCCACCCTCGACGCCGACCTGCAAAACGACCCCGCCGACCTGCCCGGCATGCTCAGGCTCATCGACGCCGACAAGGCCGACATGGTCCAAGGCGACCGCTCCGCCAACCGCAACGACCACGCCATCCGCAGGATCGGCAGTGTCATCGGACGCAAGGCGCGGCTCTGGCTCTTGCGTGACCCCGTCCGCGACACAGGCTGCTCGGCACGCGTCGTCCGCGCTGTGTTCGCCAAGCAGTTCCCACTTCAATTCAAAGGTATGCACCGATTCATGCCCGCTTACGCACGCATGCTCGGCGCACGGATTGTCGAGGTCCCCGTCACGCACCACGCACGACACAGCGGCACGACCAAGTACGGCCTGGGGCTATTGAGCCGGGGGCCTTCGGGCCTGCGCGACCTCTTCGCCGTGCGATGGATGATGCAACGCTACCGCGACAGCTCCACCAGCCCGATCGAACCGTCAGCACCTGACCGGAGTTCTTCATGAAACGCCGGTATATGTTCGCGGGCTTTTTCCTGATCGCCGCGATCGGCGTGGGCTATCTCGCATTGGGGTTGAGTGCAGACGGCTGGGGGATCGGCGTGGCGATCCACGACACACCGATTTCGGTCGACTCGGCCATGCTCATGCCACCGGACGACGCCAACCCGTCTCCCTACTACAAGGTGACATACCTGCACGGTGGCACCGACACACTCTCGCCACAGGACTACGCGCTGCTGCTATTAAAGAAAGACGACTCGCGATCTTTCACCTTCAGGCTGCTGAACATCTCCACGCCGGTCGGCATCGCCTGGGTCACGCTCGGGCTGCTTGGGCAGGTGCTGTTCACCGGGCGGATGGTCGTGCAGTGGCTGGTCAGCGAAAAAGAGAAGCAATCGGTTGTCCCGCCGTCGTTCTGGTGGATGAGCCTGATCGGCGCATCGATGCTGATCACCTACTTCATCTGGCGTAAAGACATCGTCGGTTTCCTCGGCCAAGGGACCGGCTGGCTGATCTATCTGCGCAACATCTGGATGATCTACCGCACCAAACCGGCGAAACAACCGGCGGAGGCCGACTAACATGCCCGGCGTGTCACGCATCCTCGACGCCAACGCCAACCGCGCCCGCGAGGCCCTGCGTGTCATGGAGGACGCCGCGCGGTTTGCCCTCGATGACGAAGCGCTGTCACGCCAGATCAAACAACTGCGCCACGACCTCGCTGAAGCGTTGTCCGTTGCCGGTCCACTGGATAACTGGCGTGACACGCCCGGGGATGTCGGCACAGCGATCACCACCGAACGCGAGATGTCTCGCGCCGGCATCTTTGATGTCGCCGCCGCAGCGGGCAAGCGGTTGAGCGAAGCCCTGAGGTCACTCGAAGAATTCGGCAAGACACTCCCGCGAGCCGCTTGCGGCTTTGCGCCCGCGATCGAATCCCTGCGCTACCGCGGCTACGCACTGGAGCAACAACTCAACGCCGCGCTCGCATCCGGCCGTGCGAAGCAATGGAAGCTCTGCGTCCTGATCAGCGAATCGCTGTGCCCCGACCGGGACTGGATGCGGGTCGCCGAGGCCGTGGTCAAAAGCGGGGCCGATTGCATCCAGTTGCGTGAAAAAAAAATCGATGCCGCCGAGCTACTCGACCGGACGCATCAACTCGTCGCGTTATGCCGACCCAAGGGCGTGTCGGTGATCGTCAACGACCGCCCCGACGTCGCCCTGCTCGGCGAGGCCGACGGCGTTCACCTGGGCCAGACAGACCTGCCCTGCCACGAGGTGCGTAAACTCGTAGGCACTCAACTGCTCATCGGCGTCAGCACTTCCAACCTTGATGAAGCCAAACAGGCCCTCGCCGACGGCGCGGACTACTGCGGCGTCGGCCCGATGTTCCCCACCACCACCAAACACAAACCCGTCCTCGCCGGCCCCGCCTACCTCAAAGAATACCTCGCCTGGAACCTACTCCCCCACCTCGCCATCGGTGGGATCAATCCCACGAACCTTCCCGAACTGATCACCGTAGAAGTTCAAGGCATCGCGGTCAGTTCGACCGTGTGTGCTGCCACTGACGCGGAATCAGTAACCCGCCAGATGATCCTTGCATTGGATAAGTAACAGGCACCCTTATCACGCTCGAGGGTACGGTGGAACAGCCGACTAGAAACACGGTAAGAATACAAAAGTACATACAGCTATTGATATTAGGCGGGTTCACGGCAGCCGGCATCGCAGTGGCGATGATGTCAGCAATGTATATGCGCGGTTCGCACGAGCAACTCCTTCAGATGTTTATTGCTTCGGCTTTGAGTACGTTTCCGATGGTCGTCGCCCTGATTTGTTATGCAGCTGCCGTCTACACCGGACAACAAGCGCCGCTGACGGCAGGGAGCATCTTTGCCGGAATTACATTCGCTTTGCTATTGCAGATTCCCGGATACATGCTCGGACAAACACTACTGAGTAAAGATATTGCGGCCGCGAAAGCGTACTGCGAATCACTGGTTGTCGCACTCGACCAGCACTACAACGATTATGGCCATTATCCCCAATCAATGGACAACCTGTTACCCGAGAGCGAGCGCCCTCGCTTGTTAACCAAAGACTTCTGCCGTCTGGAAGATACTAAATTCAGTTTTGAAATTTACGACCCCGCCGAGCTAATGGGTTTCTACGATTACTCCAGTGAAAAACGAGAATGGACTCACTGGGCATTCTTCGATTAACAAAGATCGGATATTAACCAGACCACGTCCTGTGTAGTCCTGCATCGTGTCCGGCAGCAGTTGTCCAAGACATCGTGGCCGCTTTGTCCCGTCCCCGCGACCCTAACGGCTGAATTTCACGCCCCCGACACACCGTTTACAGGGAAAATAGCGGCAACCTAAAGGAGGCTGTCATGCGTTGCCCTGTCTGCAAAACCTCATCGCTCACCACCCAGCCGCTGGATGAAAATCTGCTGACACTGCGTTGCCCGGACTGCGAGGGCCACTGGGTAAAGTCATTCCAGTACTGGAAGTGGCGTGAGACGCAGCCGGTGGCAGACCGACTCGAATCCATCGGTGGTGAAGAAACGATGCCCGCAACAGACAGCCGGGCTGGGAAGCTGTGCCCCGAGTGCGGCCACTTCCTCACGCGCCGACCGGTCGGGCACGGCGTAGCGTTTAATCTGGATGGTTGCGGCCACTGCGGCGGGATGTGGTTCGACAAATGCGAATGGGACATCCTGCAAAGCAGGTCCCTGCACCGCGATGCGCACTATATCTTCACTGAAACCTGGCAGGCTGAGGTGAGAGAGGCTAACCGCATTGAATTGGCACGCGCCCGGCTGATGAAACTGCTGGGCGAACAGGATTACAACGAACTGATGCGTGTCGCACGGTGGGTGCGCGGACACGAACAGCGGCCGATACTGATGGCGGCGATCCGCGATCCCGAACTTAAGCTGATAGCCGAAGTTGAAAACTGATGTCGCCTTTCGGGCGTTATCAGATCGTCCCCGTGCGCTGCGTGCGGCGTCCCGGGCCCAGGGGGCCGCGTTGTTCCTGCTCGGCGGTAGGTGCGGCGCCGGGGGACTGGGGGTTGCCGACGAGGTCGGCGTTGGTCTTGAAGCGTTCGAGCGCTTTGAGCAGTTGCTCGACCTGTTGCGGCGGGGGCATGTTTAATAGCCGACGGCGCAGCGCGGTCATGGTCGCCAGCTCGTGCTCGCCGATGAGCTTGTCTTCCTTGCGGGTGCCGCTTGCGGCGAGGTCGATGGCGGGGAAGAGGCGCTGCTCGGCGATCTTGCGGTCGAGGATCAGCTCCATGTTACCTGTGCCCTTGAACTCCTCGAAGATCACCTGGTCGCCCCGGCTGCCGGTATCGACCAGCGCGGTGGCGATGATAGTCAGGGAGCCGCCTTCCTCGAAACGGCGGGCTGCGCCGAAGAGCTGCTTGGGGATCGCCAGTGCGCCGGCGTCAAGACCGCCCGAGAGCGTACGGCCGGTGCCCTGCATGTTCGGGGCGGTGTTGAACGCACGGCCCAGGCGCGTCAGCGAATCGAGCACGATGATGACGTTCTTGCCCATCTCCGCCCAGCGCTTGCAGCGGTCGATCGCGAGCATCGCCATGGCGCAGTGCTTCTCGGGCGTGTGGTCGTTACTGGAGGCCCATACGGTGCAGGGGACGTTGCGGCGGAAGTCGGTGACCTCTTCCGGGCGCTCGTCGATCAGCAAAGCGATCGTGATAACGTCCGGGTGGTTCTTCTCGCAGGCGAAGGCGATGTTCTGCAAGAGCGTGGTCTTGCCGGCCTTGGGCGGGCTGACGATCATGCCGCGCTGCCCGTAACCGATCGGGCAGAACAGGTCGATCAACCGACACGACGGCGGGCAGCCGGGGTACTCAAGCGTCATCCTCGGCTCGGGGTCGACCGTGGTCAGGTCCTCGAACTTGCGCGACTTCTTAAGAAACTCCTCCGGGTCCATGCCTTCGACGGCCAGGACCTTGTTGACGCGCAGCGCGTTGGGGTCGATGGCGTCGATCTTGGGCTTCTTGGATTTCTTGTTCTTGCCCTTTCGGCCGCCGCCCTGGGGCTGCTGGTTGTTGCCCCCGCCGCCGCCCATGGGCTTGCCCAGTTCGACCTCGAGCATCAGGCCCGGGCGCAGGTCGTAGCGTTCGATGTCTTTAGCCAGGACGACGGGGTCGCGTGGCGAGGCGATGTAGGTCTGGTCGAGTTGGCGTAGCCGGCCGTCGGCCCGCCTTCCGATCTCAAGGATCCCGGTCATGGTTTGCATAGATGTCCGCTCTTGGTGGCGTTCACGTCATCCGTGAAGCCGGGGCGAAAAATAAAACGAGTGACCGATGAGGTTCGGCCAAGGGGCGTCGGCCCCTGACAATGGATCAAACGAATCAATCAGGATGCATGGGCGACCCGCCATGGACATCGAAAGGCCCCAGCGGTGCGACACGCGATTTCAAGCCTTGGGACGCCCGAGGTCGGGCCTGTGCCCTTCTCCTGAGCCGGACCGTTGCGGGGTATCACTTGGTCGGGATACAACGCGCCGCCACCGGCTGTTACCGATTTCCGCCGAATCGAACCCCGGAGGACGAAAAGTGCCGGCCAGAGAGCCGCTTCTACTTTACCGTCATCCCCCCGTCCCGTTTCACAAGAACATCCAAGGTTGCCGTACTCTACGCGACGGTCTGCCTGTTCTGGCTTGCGGCCCGGAGCCGTGGGGCGTGCGGGCCGGATGGGAGATGCCCCATTTGTACCCCCTTCGGCTGATTCAAGCAAGCGGCCCAGCCCGGACCAGCCCTTGACCCGGAAATCATCCGTATGGCCATACGGACAATAGGGTTGAGGCCGATAATGTGGTCCACAAGCCCGAACCCCTCGCCAGCACGCCCCGTATCTGCTATACACCTGCGGTAACGCGGCCTGTTTAACCGGATACCAAGATGTCTACCAACGGCGTACTGGCCATTTACTGTGCCCTGATCCTGCTGGCGTCCCTGGTCGGTGGGCTGATCCCGCTGTTTATCAACCTGACCCACCGGCGGATGCAGCTGGCGATCAGCCTCGTCGCCGGGTTCATGCTCGGCATCGCCGTCCTGCACCTGTTGCCCCACGCCTTGATGACGGTCCCGGCGCTGACCGCGGCACGCTGGCTGGTCATCGGCATGCTGGCGATGTTCTTCCTCGAACGCTTCTTCTGTTTCCATCACCACGACGCACCCACACAGAACCCGCCCGTGCAGGGACACGAACACGATCACGGGGACACAACTCACACCCACAGTCACGCCTGCTCACACACCCACCACGACGCAAAAGACACAGCACACGGCCAGCCCCACGAACACCGCCTGGGCTGGTTCGGCGCGGCGGTAGGCTTGACGATCCACAGCGTTATCGCAGGCATCGCCCTCGCCGCGGCGATGAATTCACAGACACTCAATGATGCACACGCCGGCGGCTGGCTGCCCGGGATGGCGGTATTTCTCGTCATCGTGCTGCACAAGCCGTTTGACTCGCTGACGCTGGGCACGCTGATGACGGCTGGGGGGCGCTCGGCCGCGTCCTGCCACATCGTCAACGGCCTGTTCGCGCTGGCGGTACCCCTGGGCGCGGTACTCTTCCAGTTCGGGCTGGCCAGCACGAGCATCGAACACAATACGGCCGTCGGCGCGGCGGTCGCGTTCAGCGCCGGCGTCTTCCTGGTGATCTCGCTAAGCGACCTGCTCCCCGAGCTTCAGTTCCACCACCACGACCGCGCGGCCCTGTCCGCCGCCCTGCTGCTGGGGGTCGCGATGGCCTGGGCCGTCAGCCACTTCGAGGCCGGCACACACCAGCACGATGAACACGATCACGGCACACACCCCGCCCACGTGGATGACCACGCCGACGAACACGCCGGCCACGATCACTGACCGCCCGCTTTGATCCCCCGCCTAACCCGACCTAAGATAGAGGGCTTGGCACCTCAACAGCCCCAGACCGAAACCCCCGGCCCCGCGACCGCCGAACCCGGCGTGCGGACGGTGTCCTTTGTCAGCCTGGGCTGCCCCAAGAACCTCGTGGACTCCGAAAAAATGCTCGGCCAGCTCGCCGAGGACGGGCTGATCCCGGTCCCGGACGGTGAGGACGCCGACGCCGTGGTCGTGAATACCTGCGGGTTCCTCGAAGCGTCCAAAGACGAGTCGATGCATGAGATCAAGCAGGCTGCCGAGCTGAAACGTCAGGGCAAACTCAAACGCCTGGTCGTCGCCGGCTGCCTGGTCCAGCGTCACCGCGCGAAAATGCTCGAGTGGTGCCCGGATATCGATGCGCTGATTGGCGTGTTCGACCGGGACAAGATCACCCAGGCCGTGCTCGGCGACAGGCCCACGCAGAAGGACGCGGCCATCGACCTGCCGATCTATTCGAGCATCGCCGCCAACGCGACCCTCGCCAAGCAGGCACGCGGCGTCACCCAGGCCGGGTACTTCGAGGACGACGGCGGCCGCCTCGACTCACCCCCGCCACTACGCCTACCTCCGCATGAGCGAGGGCTGCAACCAGAACTGCACCTTCTGCACGATCCCATCGATCCGCGGCAAGATGCGTTCCAAGCCGGTCGATGCGTTCCTCAAAGAAGCCCGCGAACTGCTCGCCGACGGCGCGTTCGAGCTAAACCTCATCGGGCAGGACACCACCAGCTACGGCGTGGACATCGGCTACGACGCGCCCGGGCAGGGACTCGTCGGCCTGCTTACCGAGCTGAACAAAGTCGCCGCGGAACACGGCGGGGCATGGCTGCGATTGATGTACGCCTACCCCAGCAAGTTCACCGACGAGATGATCGACGCGATCGCGAACCTGCCGAACATCGTCAAGTACATCGACATGCCGTTGCAGCACATCAACGACCGCGTGCTCGATTCGATGCGCCGCCACACCAGTCGGAAGCTTATCGAGACGCTGCTGAACAAACTCCGCGACCGTGTGCCCGGGATCGCGCTTCGCACGACCTTCATCACCGGCTTCCCCGGTGAGACCGACGCCGAACACCGCGAACTCGTCGACTTCATCCGCGGCTTCGGCTTCGACAACCTCGGCGTATTCCCCTATTCCCCCGAACCCGGCACACCCGCCGGCACGCTGCACAGCCAGGGCAACGCCATCCCCGACGACGTTATCCAGGAACGCATGGACGAACTGATGGGCACGCAGCAGGAAGTCGTCTTCCAACGCCACGCCGAGCTTTCCGAACAGCAGCCGGAGATCGACGTGCTGATCGACGAGGCGACCGACAGCATCGTCGAGCCCACCGAAGGCGTCACCGCCGGCGGCCGGCTCTTCCAGGGCCGCACGCAGGCCCAGGCCCCGCAGGTCGACGGCATCACCTACGTCCAGTCCAACCACGACCTGACCCCCGGCGAGGTCGTCCGCTGCAAGATCATCGCCTACGACGACTACGACCTCATCGCCGCCCCCCTGCGCGAGCTGAACAAGACTACCAGCCTCAACGTCATCCGCTGACCGGGATGCTCGCCCCGTCTCTCCCACTCCGTGCCAGCATTTCGTACGCCCAGCCGCTTGCGGCTTAGCGTTCCGGCCCCCGCAACATCGATTCACCCGATGTTATCGGACGCCAAAGCAATCTATTTGCTGAACCCCATTCATTTGCGCTTGGAATCCGGGTTTTCCGTGCTATCGTTTGTTAGGTGGGTTCCGGCATCCGCCGGGCCAGATACAACAAGGGTTTTTCAAGCATGTCCGCGCCCCCGCGCCAACCCGGGCGGTCCGCGTCCACGCCCGCATCGACGGGCCGTGGCACGAGCGGTTTCCGTGCGCGCCGGATCAGGACGCTGCCTGCCAACCTCGCCAACCTGCCGGTCGAGGTAGACGCACCCCGGCGGCCGGCCCCGTCGCGCCTCCGTCTCACGAACGCTCCACCCGTGGCCGTCCGCAACGCGCCACAGACCACCCCGCTGCAAGGGTCGTCCGACCCGCGCTGGGTATTGGCCGTGCGCACCGCCGAACTTTTGCAGGGCAACATCCTCAGCCCCGAACGCCGCGAGCGCATCATCCGCATGGCCAGGCTGTTCGACCTGACACCTTTCGACGCCAACATGATCATCGCCATCGTCCAGGACCAGGCCCGCCGCGGCATCGCCCCTCACCTGTGCCCCGCCGCCGGCGAACCGCAGCTGCGCATGATCACCCCGCCCAAACGCACCACTATCCTCCAGGCGATAGGCAGCCGCTACGGCACCAGGGTCATCGCCCTGCTGAGTATCCTCATCGCGATCGAAGCGGCGATCCTCCTCTGGGCGTTCTGACCCCGGATACGCTACTGTAAAGTGGTCAGACTTTACGGTCAGGGGTATCAGGATGCGGCAGGAAACAGATCATCAGACAGATGAAACCACGCCGAGCGATGTCGTGCTCGTCGATTCACACGTCCACCTGTACGACTGTTTCGACCGGGTCACATTCTTCGACTCAGCATTGAACAACCTACGGCACGCGGCGCAGGCGCTCGGCCTGCCGGCGGACACGCCCGGCTGCTTGATGTTCACCGAGATGTCGGGAGATCATGCGTTCGAGTCACTGATCAAGCAGCACAAACTTCCCGGCGGCTGGACGTTTCATCCCGCCGCCGAGGGCCGGTCGCTCGTCGCGGCGAAGGACGGGCGTGATGTACTGACGCTGATCGCGGGCCGGCAGATCGTGACGCGTGAGAATATTGAAGTTTTGGCGCTGTGCTGCAACGAGGAATTCACCGACGGGCGAGCGGTGGAACACACCATCGAAAAAGTAATAGAAGTCGGTGGCCTGCCGGTGTTGCCGTACGGCGTGGGCAAGTGGAGCGGCGCTCGCGGGGTGATCGTGGATGATCTGCTGAATAGCGCGTTGGGCAGCCGGCTGATGCTGGGCGACAACGCGGGACGATTGTCGCTGGCGGGGGAACCTAAGCAGTTTGCGCTGGCGCGTGAGCGAGGCGTCTGGGTGTTGCCGGGAACCGACCCGCTGCCGTTCCCGGCGCAGGCCAGAGGCGTCGGGCGGTACGGCATGGTGCTCACCGGCGGGATCGACCCCGGAAAACCGGCTGCGTCGGCCAAACAGTCGATCGAAACCGCAAACCAACAGCCACGGGTTTTCGGACGGACGGACGGGCCGATCAGATTCCTCGGGCTTCAATCGGCCATGCAACTTCGTAAGCGGTTGCGCAAACGCTAAGACAGCCGAACACCCACAAGACGAGTAACGGAATCACTATAGATAGCGGCCCACGGGGCCTGAATAGTGATCTTATCGGAGTCCCCCGCGCTTGTGGCGGCTTACGCGCAACAGGACGATGATAAGGCCTGTGAATCAGCAATAACGCCCCACAAAGCCCGCCTAAGAGGCTAAACTATAGACGGCTTTTCCACCCGTCACGATACGACCCCGGCGACCCGGGATACGGAACTTTTTGTTGTGAAGATACTGTTCCTGGCCCCCCAGCCGTTCTTTACCAACCGCGGAACCCCGATCGCGGTGCGGGCGGCTTTGCAGGCGCTCGCCGGGCAGGGGCACACGATCGATGTGCTCTCGTACCACGAGGGAGAGGACGTGCGGATCGAATCGGTGACGCACCACCGCACGAAGCGTCCGCCACTGGTCAAGCGCGTCCCGATCGGGCCGAGCTGGCAGAAGGCGTTGTGTGACGTGGCCATGCTTTTCAAGGCCGTGTCGATGGCGCGGCGCAACAGCTACGACGTCGTGCACGCGGTCGAGGAGTCGGCATTCATCGCCCGACTGATCCGGCTGCTCTTCGGTGTGCCGTACATCTTCGACATGGACTCGCTGATGAGCCTGCAGATCGTGGAGAAAAACGCGCTGCTGACGCCGATCGCCTGGCTGTTCGGGTGGATGGAACGCGGGACGGTGAAACGGTCGCGCGGCGTGCTGGCGGTGTGCCCGGCGCTGGTCGATGAGGCGATGCGGCACCACCCCACGGGCAACGTCGCGCTCTTGCCGGACATCCCATTCACCGGGGCAGATACCAAGGGCCTGCCCGAAGCGCTGATACAGGCCAAAGGCACGCGCCTGATGTACGTCGGTAATCTGGAAACCTACCAGGGGATCGGCCTGATGCTCGACGCTTTCGCGCAGGTCGCGGAGGAACACCCCGACGCGGTGCTGCTGATCGTCGGCGGGTCGTCCGAGCATATCGAGCAATACAAAGCCAAAGCCGGCGCGCTCTGCGAGCAGGGTCGGGTGGTTTTCGTCGGGCCCGTGCCGATCGACAGCCTCGGGGCCGTGCTCGGTTACGCCGACATCCTCGTCTCCCCACGGACACAGGGCAACAACACGCCGATGAAGGTCTACAGCTACCTGCAATCGAGCAAACCCGTGCTGGCGACACGCCTCTCGACGCACACCCAGGTGATGAACGATGATGTCTCCGTGCTGGTCGAGCCTGACGCAAAATCAATGGCCGAGGGGATGCGTCGGCTGATCGGTTCGCCTCAGGAGCGTGAACGGATCGGTTCGGCCGGGCAAACCTACGTCGAGCGTGAGTTCAGCGAACAGCGGTTCAGGCAGCGATTGAGTGATTTTTACAATACACTTTCCGACCTTGACCGATCAGGTGGTAAAGAAGGCCACCGCCCTAATGCGGCCTGAGACGTGTCGTGCACGCGCCCTCCACGGCGTGGGCCGTATTTCAGATGAGTCCGGGAATTGAAAGCGTATCGATGCAAGTATTGGTAACTGGAGCAACGGGATTCACGGGCGGGCGTCTGGCGGCCAGGCTGGCCGAGCAGGGGCAACAGGTCCGCGCGATGGTCCGTGCCGGGTCTGACACATCGTACCTGCAGGACCGCGGCATCGAGTTCTTCGAGGGTGACATCACCGACGCCGACGCGGTCGAACGGGCCGTGCAAGGCTGCGAGAAGGTCTACCACATCGCCGCGTGCTTCCGCACCGCCGGGCACCCCGACAGCTACTACCACGACGTGAACTACTCCGGCGCGCTGTACGTCCTGGACGCCGCGAAGAAGCACGGCTGTGAGCGCGTCATCCATTGCAGCACGATCGGCGTACACGGATCGGTCAAGAAAAAACCTTCGGATGAAACCGCGCCCTACTCCCCCGGCGACATCTACCAGAACACCAAGCTCGAAGGCGAAAAGCTCGCAAAGGAAAGGCAGAAGCAGGGCCAACCCATTTCCATCTTCCGCCCCGCAGGGATCTACGGCCCCGGCGACATGCGCCTGCACCAACTCTTCAAGATGATCCACACCCGTAAATTCCGCATGGTCGGCACGGGCAAGGTCAATTTCCACATGGTTTACATCGACGACCTGGTCGATGGAATCCTTCTCTGCGGCGAGAAACAAGAAGCGCTGGGCGATACGTTCATCCTGTGCGGCCCGGACTATGTGCCGTTGAGCAAACTGGTCAAGCTCGTCGCCGACGCGGTGGGCGTGAAACCGCCGCGCGGACACATCCCGCTCGCCCCGGTCTACGCCGCCGCCGCGCTGTGCGAGGCGATCTGCGTGCCGCTGCGGATCAACCCCCCGTTGCACCGCAGACGCGTCGCGTTCTTCACCAAGAACCGCTCGTTTACGCACGCCAAGGCCGAGCGAATCCTCGGCTATCAGCCCAAGATCGACTCCGCCGAGGGCATCAAACGCACCGCCGAGTGGTACTTTGCCAACGGGCACCTGACCGACAACCGCGCCAATACCACAGCCACATAAACCCGACCACATACCGACGGATTTCAGCCGCCGTGACTGATCAATACGCTACAACCAGCAACCCGGACCCCACCCGCCCCAGCGCCGAGCTGGCGGGCAAGGTCACCGTCGTCGAGGCCGACTCCGAGGTCCGGCGGATGATGAAGGACACCGAAGGTTCGGCGCTGAAAAAATATATGGCCTTCACCGTTGGGAAACCATCGCTGTTGGCGCTCTTGAAATACGAACTGCTGACCGGGCTGCTGGGGTCGATCCCCGGCGCACTCGGCTTTGTCCTGCGTCAGAAACTCTACCGTCACATGTTCGCGAGCTGCGGCCGCAAGGTCGTGTTCGGACGCAACGTCACCATACGCCACCCACACCGCATCCGCATCGGCGACAACGTCATCATCGATGACAACGCCGTACTCGACGCAAAGGGCGAATCGGACGTGACGATCGAGATCGGCTCGGGTTCGATCGTCGGGCGCAACAGCATCCTAAGCTGCAAGGGCGGCGCGATCCGCCTGGCCGACAGAGTCAACATCTCCGTCAACTGCACGCTCATCAGCGAGACGCTTTTGAGCATCGGCGAGAACGTGCTGATCGCCGGGCACTGCTACCTCATCGCCGGCGGCAACCACGGGCTGGACCGCACCGACATCCCGATCCTCGAACAGCCCCTGATCGAAAAGGGCGGCATCGATATCAAGGAACACTCCTGGCTGGGTGCGAACGTCACCGTGCTCGACGGCGTAACGATCGGGCGCGACTCGGTCGCCGCGGCGGGTTCGGTCGTGACCAGGCCCGTGCCCGAATACCACATCGTCGGCGGCGTGCCCGCCAAAGTTTTGCGAGACCGCAAGGCCGAGCAAGCCTGATTGGAACAACCGTTAAATCCCCGCTTGATCGATCGGGTATCAATCGGCACAGGCCGATTAATCCGGCTTGATCGGCCGGCTCACGATACGCAACAAAGGCCGTGCAACGATCCAATACAACGATAATAGCCCGCGGTATATGCTCGCAAGCAGCGCCAACGGGCCGCGCGACACGTCAGCGGGCATCACAAGCTTGTCGCCACGAAGCACTTCCCAGTCGTGACAGCGGCGCATCTGTTGCACGGCCCGCCTGTCCGCGCGCAGGCCCGGCAGCATCTTCCACAAAGCACCCACCGCCCTGAAATACTCACCCGCCTTGCCCTTGACCAACAACAGCAAAAACAACGCCGGCTCATGCACCAACAAAACCGGCAGGATCGCCACCAGCGTGCGCAGCTGGAAGTCCTTGAGCATGAAGTGCCAGCGGTTGCAGACCTGATGCATAAAGTA
The DNA here is from genome assembly GCA_041402025.1 of Phycisphaerales bacterium. Taxonomy (GTDB): domain Bacteria; phylum Planctomycetota; class Phycisphaerae; order Phycisphaerales; family Phycisphaeraceae; genus JAJRRS01. The sequence goes on from JAWKTA010000015.1 coordinate 31,175, forward strand.
AGCGCTGCCGCGTTTGGTGTGGTGGTGCAGCACCTGCGTGGCGGCGGTCTCGAGGATCTTGTACCCCCCCACCGTCATGCGGTAGGCGAACTCGCCGTCGGTCTTGCCAAAGAAATAACGCTCCTCGAACAGCCCCACCGCCCGAGCCGCCTCGACGCGGATCAATGGCGCGCACCCGCTGGCAAGCCCCACCGGTACGGTCGCACCGGCCAACTCGGTCAGCGGGATGTCGTGTACGTCGGCGCTGGCCTCGGCCAGGAAATGCACGCTGGTCCGCCGGTACTGCACCGTCTCGGGACGGTCAGCGTATAGCGTTACTGCCGTCGCGATGCCGACGCCGGGGTCGTCACCCATCGTTTTTCGTAGCCCGACCGCTGTGCCCGGGAGCAACTGCACATCCGAATCAATCAGCAGCACCAGTGGCGTTTTGCTCTCGATCACCGCAAGGTTGCGTGCCGGGTTCGGCCCCCGGTTTTCCTCCAGCCGGACCAGCCGGACATCCGGGTGGTTCTCGGCGACCCATTCCCCCGTCCCGTCCGTGCTCGCCACGTCATAGACCGTCACGCGCCCCGGCGGGCATCCGGTTTCCATCAGACCCCGCAGGCAGGCTTCGATCGTCCCGATCGCGTTATACGCCACGACCGCCGCGGACACGTCCGCCGGGAATGGCTCGGTTATCGGGTTCATCATGACTGAATTGATTCCGATGGCTTGGCTCGGCATCGCGTGTAAGGCTTTGAGGACTCCGCCGAGACGGTATCAAACATCGATAGACACTGCACGCCCGCCCTAGCGATGCCGTCCGTTCAGGGGCTCGTCAATGCCTTCATCGGCGATGCGTGCGCAAACGCTGAATCGATCCCACACACATCCATATTAGGCAATCAAGCGCCCACCGGGCACTGAAGTCCAATAACTCAACATCCGCACAGCGTGATGCAACGATTACGACGCTTAAACGGGCTGGGGGATAGGCGGGACAAAAACAAGTTGGCGAGTTTGGGGGTTAAGGGTTGCAGCCCTACGCCCTGAATTGGTGACTTGCCCTGACCAAGTGCCCCAGGGTGCGAGGTCCAGGGACCCACCGAGTAGTTAGGGAGTATTTTCGTCATGAGTCGTATCACTAAAACCCGCAGCATGATCACCCGGCTGCTGAGCAGCCCCGTGGTCCTGACCCTGGCCCTGATCGCCGTATTAACGGCGTCGGCCACAACGGCGCAGGCCGCAGCGCCCGTCATCCAGCAGGTGCTGGGCATCGATCACGGCGCCGTTATCAACGGCCGGGTCAATATTACCGCCCGTGTCGCCGGCGACCCCGAGCAGGTGGTATTCGCCCTAAGCGGGCCGCTCTCACGCACCTCCGTGCGGGACAACAGCCCGTACTACTTCCTCGGCAACGGCGAGGGCAGCCCCCGCTACTGGAACACGGCTAACGCACCGGAAGGCGCGTATTCGATGCGCGTCCAGGCCATGAAGGACGGCCAGGTCGCCGACTCCGTGACCGTGAACTTCACGATCGATCACAGCGCGGTCGAGCAGGATAGCCTCAGCCGTAAACAGCGGTCCCGCACCGCGTGGATCGAGGACGACACGACCGACGACGTGGCCGAGCCGATCGACACGTCCAAGAGCGATCCCAACCGGACAACCCAGCCCATCGTGGATTTCGCCGCCTACGCGGACGACACCTTTGAGCGCGGCTCCGACGAAGAACTGCCGATCGTGATTAACGGCAACATGCCCGGCAACGCCGACATCCTCGCGATCGCCTGGGACCATGACCGCAGCAAGATCGTCAGCGAATTCGCTCACACCGTGGACAAGAACAACCCCCGCATCACGTCGGACAAGCTTGAACTGCTCCCGGACGGCCGCATGCAGATCCAGCTCCTGTACCGCGAAAAATCGGTTATCCAATACAAAAAGCTGCACGATGTCACGGTTGTCACCAACGGCGGCACGGTCGATATCGGTAACGAAGACCCCGCCCCGACCGTGAACCCCACCAAGATCGTCAGCGTCACCGGCGTCACCTCCGGCGCCACCCTGCAGGGCCCGGTCGCCATCGCGGTCACGACCTCCGGCGACACGCCCCAGCAGGTGATCTTCAGCGTCAGCGGCCCGAGCGAACTGACGCACATCGAGACCGGCGCACCGTATGTCTTCCTCGGCGATAACAACGTCTGGGAAACCAGCAAGTACCCCAACGGCCAGTACAGCCTGACCGTCAGCACCCTGCTCGGTGGCGACCAGACCGACACCCGCACCATCAACTTCACCGTCAACAACGCCGTCACCCTGCCCGACCCGGTCGTTGCTTTCCCCAGCAACACCCCGGACACCTACCGCCTGGGTGAAGGCATAAACATCCCCTTCAGCGTCGACCGTGAACTGCCGGACAACGCCACCGTGCTCGTCCTGGCATGGTCCGCCGCCACCTGGGGGATGGTCGATGAGTTCGCTCACTACAACGCGGATGGCCCCTGGCAGATCGGCGCCGACAAGATGGCGCTGCTCCAGCCCGGCCGCGCCCAGCTCCAGCTGCTCTACCGCGTCGATAACAAGACCGTCTACAAGCGCACACACGACATCGAGGTCCTGCCCGCGTACGGCGAAGAGACGGGCAATGACACCGGTTCCGGCAGCAACGGCACCGTCGATGACAACACCACCAATACCGGTTCAGATAACACCGGCACGGACACAGGTAACGATACGGGTACCGGGACCGACACCGGCACCGATACCGGCAACACCAGCGGTGGCAACACCGGCGGCACGGACACCGGCAACGACGCCGGCAGTGGCAGCGGTTCCGACACCGGTAACGACACCGGCAACAACAACACCCCCGTCGATGTCGTCAACAACGACCAGTCCTCCATCCTCGGCATGAACCTCTCGTTCGTCACCTACTGGACACGCGAGTGGGTCTTCACCAACGTCGTACGCCAGTCCAAGGGCTGGTTCTCCACCAACACCGGCGGCAACCCCTACGACGACGGCGGCTCGGTCCAGACCGATGCCAACGGCTGGCCCATCCTGCCCGCCGGCAAGGCCGCCGCGACCATCATGCTTAACGCCACCGACGGCCACTACCCCGGCGGCAAGTACATCTGCACCTACGACGGCGAAGGCGACATCGTCTTCGGCTGGGACGCCAAGAACGGCGCCAGCCAGCCCGGGCGGATCGAGGTCAACGTGACCCCCTCCAACACCGGCATCTACATGCGGATCGAGAACTCCAACCCCAGCAACCGCGTCCGCAACGTTAAGCTCATCCACGAGGACCTGGTCGATCACCCAAGCTCCTTCCACCCCCTATTCGTCGAGCGTCTTAAGCCCTTCAAGACCCTTAGGTTCATGGACTGGCAACGGACCAACACGACCTCGCAGAGGCAGTGGTCGGACCGTGTGACACCGGACTACTTCACCCAAGGCGAGCGCGGCGGCGTGGCGATCGAGCTGCTCATCGAGCTGGCCAACGAGCTGGGCGCCGACCCGTGGATCTGCATGCCCGCCCAGGCCGACGACGACTACGTCCGCAAGTTCGCGCAGCTGGTCAAGAACCGCCTGCACCCCGGCGGCAAGGTCTACGTCGAGTGGTCCAACGAAGTGTGGAACTCCCAGTTCGAGGTCCACAAGTGGATCAAGTCGGAAACGGATAACACCTCCTTGTCGATGCCGTTCTTCGACAAGTGGGCGGCGGAAGCCCGGCGTGACTTCGATATCTGGACGGAAGTCTGGGGCTCGGACAGCAACCGCGTCGTGCGGGTCGCCGCCAGCCAGGCCGCCAACGCCTGGGTCACCGGCAAGCTCCTGGAACGCATGGGCGGCAAGTTCGACGCCGTCTCCTGCTCGACCTACTTCGGGCTCCCCAGCGCCGTGGAAAAGACGCTGACCAGCTCGACCACGGTGGATGAAATCATCGATCACCTGGAAAACAACATCGTGACCGATAACCGTAAGTTCTACAAGCAGCACAGCGACCTGGCCAAGCAATACAGCCAGCAGTTCGGCCGGCCGATCAAGCTGATCGCCTACGAAGGCGGCCAGCACCTGGCGGACGGCGGGATGAACAAACCCCACAAGGCCGCCTTGATCGCGGCCCAGGACCACCCGAAGATGTATGATCTGTACCAACAGAACATGCTCGAGTTCGAGCGGGCCGGTGGTTCGGCGAATGTGATGTTCAACTACGTCGGTCGCCGCGACCAGTGGGGCTCTTGGGGCCACCTGCAGTACCAGGACGAGTCCCTGAACAGTGCCCGGAAGTACAAGGCGATCCTTGACTACCCCGGCTCGAACAAGCGCCTCGAATTGACGACCTTCGATTAAGGAAAGATGAAGGAATTGGACCCAGGGAACATAACCGAGAACCTAAAGGGTCCGGCCGAAACAGCGCCGCCCCCGGTCACCCCAATCAATACGGGTGACTCGGGGGCGGTCGGCCATGCGGAGCGTGCCGACGCCGTGCCCGCAGCAACGCCCCCACGGAAGCGGGAAACCGTTAAGGCTCTGGCCGTACGTGGCTCCGCCTGGGCCATCGGCGGCAACCTCACCCAGCAGGCCATCCGATTCGCCAGCAACCTTTTGCTCGCGCGGCTGCTGCTGCCCGAACACTTCGGGCTGATGGCCATCGTCAACGTCCTGCTCATCGGCCTGCAGATGTTCTCCGACATCGGGATCGGGCCGAGCATCATCCAGCACAAACGAGGCGAAGAACCCGCCTTCTACAACACCGCCTGGACCATCCAGGTCGTCCGTGGGTTCATCCTCACGCTCGTGGCCGTCCTGCTGATCATCCCCATCATCTACCTGATCGGCAGGCTCATACCCGGCGACCCCATGGCCGACGCCACACCGGTCTACTCCGACCCCCACCTGCTGCCCCTGATCGCCGTCGGCGCTCTGACCGCGCTTATCAGCGGTTTCAATTCCACCAAACTCTTCACCGTCAACCGCCGGCTGGCGATGGGACGGTTGACCATCCTGGAAGTCGGCGTGCAACTGTTTGGTGTTGCCGCGATGGCGAGCTGGGCCTGGTACTACCACAGCGTCTGGGCGCTCGTCGGCGGCGGGCTGGTCACCGCATGGCTGAAGATGCTCCTTAGCCACAGCATGTTCCCCGGCGAACAAAACCGCTTTCAGTTCGAGCGTGAAGCCTTCGACGACCTGATCCGCTTCGGCCGGTGGATCTTCCTGAGCACCGCCGCGCTCTTCATCGCCGCGCAGGGTGACCGCCTGCTGCTTGGCTTCTATATCAGCAAGGCCGTCCTGGGCGTCTACAGCATCGCGTATTTCTTAAGTGAAGCGCTGGCGCAGATGATCGGCAGCGTCACACGGCGCGTCTTCCTCCCCGCCTTCAGCCGGGTGGCGCGCGAGAACCCCGACCGCATGCGGCTGAACTACTACAAAGTCAGGCTCCGGCTCGATGCCCTGACACTCCCCGCGTCGGGGCTGTTGATGATGCTCGGGTCGGACATCATCGACCTGCTCTACCGTGATGAGTACGCCGACGCCGGATGGATGCTTCAGATCCTCGGCCTGCGCATCGCCTTCGCCTGCACACTGCCCACCGCCATGTCCTGCCTGCTGGCGATCGGCGACTCCAAGAGCGTCTTCGCGGGCAACCTCGGTAAGACCATCGCCCTGCTGGTGGGCATCCCCCTGGGCTGGCACTTCGGCGAACTCGTCGGGGTCATCTGGGTGATCGCCTTATCGGACCTGGGCTCCCTGCCGATCCTCTGGTGGCGGATGCACCGTCACGGGCTGCTGTCGCTCCCACGCGAGGCACTGGCGCTGGTGTTCGTCGCCCTGGGGCTGGGGGTCGGCTGGCTGATCGCCGACATCCTGCACTGACAGGCCATAACAGCAATAGAATCCGGCCGATTCGCTTAGCGCCAAACCCCGATCGCCGATGAACGTAGTATGTTCTTGGGCCGGGTGGCCGCGGGCCGCCGATAACCTTTAATCCCCCTGTAGACGCACCGTTTCGATGAGCGCATTGGTCCCTATCAGCCTGCTTGGGTGGACGCCCGTCGTCCTGCTGCTGTTCCTGGCGCTCAAGCCCCGCCGCGCGGTGATCGTGTCATTCATCGCCGCCTGGCTGTTCCTGCCGGTCAACGTCCCCGAAAGCCTCTATATCCGCGGCCTGCCCGAGCCGGACAAGATGACCGTCACCTGCATCGCGGTCTTGCTCGGCACGCTGATCTTCGATAAGGCCCGGCTGCTCACCTTCCGGCCGAAAAAATATGACATCCCCATGATCGTCTGGTGCATCGTGCCGCTGTTCTCGTCGCTGACCAATACCGACTCGACCGTCTGGGGGCACCCCCCGATCGACAACGCCGTGTACGACGGGCTGAGCGAATCGCTGAAACAGAGCGTGACCTGGGGCCTGCCCTACCTGGTCGGCCGGGTCTACTTCACAAACGCACTGGCGCTGCGGGAACTGGCGATCGGCATCTTCATCGGTGGCCTGGTCTATATCCCGCTCTGCCTGTTCGAGCTGAAGATGAGCCCGCAGTTGCACTTCCTCGTCTACGGCCAACACCCGCACGCGGACTTCAGCCAGACCATCCGCGGCGGCGGGTACCGCCCCACCGTCTTCATGCAGCACGGCCTGATGGTCGCGCTGTGGATGGCATCGGCGACGCTCATCGGCGGGTGGTTGTGGTTCAGCGGCGTGATCCGAAAGCTCTGGGGCATGCCCGTCATCATGCTATTGGTGCCGCTGTTTGTCGTAACTGTGTTCTGTAAGTCCCTGGCGTCGCTGCTGCTGATGTGTGTGGGGCTTGGCACGCTGTTTTTCGTGACACGCACAAGGATGCGCTGGCCGATCATTGCGCTGATCGCGGTCGCGCCCTGCTACATGACCGTCCGGGCCAGCGGCCTGTGGGACGGGACGAACCTGATCGGCCTGGCGCAAGCGCTCGCCGGCGAGGACCGCGCGCAGTCACTGGAGTTGCGCATCACCAATGAAAACCTGCTGACAAACCGCGCGATAGAAAAACCCTTTTTCGGCTGGGCCGGGTGGGGAAGGTCGCGCGTTTTCGACCGTTTTGGCAAGGATATCTCCATCACCGACGGGCAGTGGGTCATCGCCATGGGCAAGAACGGACTGATCGGGCTGGCGGCTTTCACGGCCGCGCTGCTGCTGCCGGTCTGGCTCACCCTCAAACGCATCCCCGTCCGCCACTGGGCGCACCCCCACGCCGCGCCCGCAGCCGCGATGGCGATGGTCCTGATCCTGTACATGGTCGATAACATCCTCAACGCGATGATCAACCCGCTATTCATGCTTGTAGCCGGCGCGCTTGCCGGGCAGCAGGCCATCCGAAGACGCAGACGTGTCCGCCGACCCACGCCTGGACCCGAGCCCAGCGAAACCGAAAACACACCACACGAGTTGCCCCACGCCACCGCCAAAGCCGGCTGAAAATCGCACATACGCAACCAACACCATGAACCTCCTGATCGTCATCGTGAACTACCGCACGGCCGACCTCACCGTCGATTGCCTGCGGTCACTCGCCGACGAGGTCAACAGCCTCGGCGGTGTCCGCGTGGTGGTCACGGATAACCAGTCGGGCGATGACTCGCCGACGAAGATCCAACAAGCGATCGACGAAAACCGGTGGAGCAACTGGGCCTCGCTCATGCCGCTTGCGCGCAACGGCGGATTCGCCTACGGCAACAACGAAGCCATCCGCCCCGCGCTGGCAAGCGACAACCCGCCCGATTTCGTCCTGCTGTTAAACCCCGACACCGTCATACGACCCAGCGCGGTCAAAGAACTCATCGGATTCATGCAGCAAAACCCGGAGGCGGGCATCGCCGGCAGCCGCCTGGAAGACCCGGATGGCACGCCCCAACGTTCCGCGTTCCGCTTCCACTCCATCCGCTCCGAGCTCGACGACGGGCTGCGCCTCGGCTTCATCTCCAAGCTGCTACGCAATCAATGCGTCGCCCCACCCGTCCGTGACGACACGCACCAGACCGACTGGGTCGCCGGCGCATCCATGATTGTCCGCCGCAAAGTGTTCGACGCCATCGGCCTGATGGACGAGGGCTACTTCATGTATTACGAGGAGGTCGACTTCTGCCTCCGCGCCAACCGCGCCGGCTGGCCCTGCTGGTACGTCCCGGCAAGCCGCGTCGTCCACCTCGTCGGTCAAGCGTCCGGTGTCACCGTTCAGAAAACCAGACCCAAACGCCGGCCAAGCTACTGGTTCGACTCACGCCGGCGCTATTTTCTGAAAAATCACGGCTGGTTCTACACGACGCTCGCCGACGCCGTCTGGGCACTGAGTTTCGCGACCTTCCGCGTCCGCCAGCTCATCCAGCGCAAGCCCGATACCGACCCGCCCAAACTGCTCTATGATTTCCTACGCCACAGCACCGTGTTGAAAGGCGCGAAAGTTTGACCGATCAGGCTCCCACAAACAAAACGCCCGGCTTCTTTGCGCAGTTGCGCGAAGACTGGGTCGCGCACGGCCGCGACTGGACGCTGCCGGGGTTCCGCGCCGTCGCCGTCGCACGCTTCGGCGCGTGGCGTATGGGGGTCAAACCCAAGCTGCTGCGTGCGCCGCTGAGTATCCTCTACCGTGTCATGTACCGCAGGGTCCGCAACGTCTACGGCATCGAGCTGCCCTACAGCGTAGAACTCGGCCGAAACGTCGTCTTCGAACACCAGGGCGCGGTCGTCATCCACGGCTGTGCGAAGATCGGCGACGGCTGCATCATCAGGCAAGGCGTCACCATCGGTAACCGCACGCTCGACAAACCGCTCGAGGCCCCGACGCTTAGCAAAAATGTCAACGTCGGCGCGGGCGCGAAGATCCTCGGTGGGCTGACCATCGGGGACGATGCTGTGATCGGCGCGAACGCCGTGGTGCTCAAGGATGTACCCGCCGGGGCGCTGGCCGTCGGCGTGCCCGCGACGATCAAACCAAAGAAGGGGGACGCCACCTCGTGACCCCCCCTACCCCCCTACAAGACGTCGGCGCGGTCGTCATCGGCCGTAACGAAGGCGCGGCCCTGCACGCCTGCCTCAACAGCGTCACCCCACGCGTCGCCGCCGTGGTCTACGTCGACTCCGGCTCGACCGACGACAGCGTCGCCTTCGCCAAGCAACTGGGCGTCAGCGTGATCGACCTGGACACCTCCGTCCCCTTCACCGCCGCCCGGGCACGTGACGCGGGCCTGAAGAAACTGCTGGAGCTTCAGCCGGGCCTGACGTTCGTGCAGTTCGTGGACGGTGACTGCGAAGTCAACGAACACTGGCTGAACACCGCGCACGATGCGCTCACCAGCGATAACAAGCTCGCCGTGGTCTGCGGCCGCCGCCGTGAACGATTCCCGGACGCGACGATCTACAACCGCCACTGCGACATGGAATGGGACACCCCCGTCGGCGAGGCCAAGACCTGCGGCGGCGACGCGATGATGCGTATCGAGGCGTACAAACAAGCCGGCGGGTTTAATACCAAACTGATCTGCGGCGAGGAGCCGGAGCTTTGCATCCGCATCCGTGCAGCAGGCTGGACCGTACGCCGGCTCAACGCCGAGATGACCCTGCACGACGCGAAGATGACAACCTTCCGTCAGTTTTGGAAACGCTCGGTCCGGGGCGGCTGGGCGTATGCCGAAGGCTCCGCGATGCACGGCAAACCGCCGGAGCGTCACTGCATGCGACAGTCCAGAAATACCTGGTTTTACGGCCTGATTCTGCCGATAGCCCTCATCGGGCTTTCGTGGGTATCCTACGGCATCAGCCTCGTGTTATTGGCCGTGATTTACATCCGCCACGTGGTCAAGGTCCGAAACGATCGGCTTAGGCGCGGCGACAAGCCCGAACACGCGTGGCGTTACGCCAAACTGGCGACCATCGCCAAGCTCCCCGAGGCGATCGGCCAGGCGCAGTACTGGCTCACACGCCTGCGCGGCAGGCAGGCGACGATCATCGAATACAAACCCAGCGGTACGCCCACCAACGCGGCCCACACCGGAGATGCATAAGTGAAGTCGGCAGTCATCGGGACAGGCGAGATATCCGCGGAACACCTCAAGTTCCTCGCGGCCAGCAAGGCGACGACGCTCGTCGGCGTGTGTGACCTCTCACGCGCCGCCGCGCGCTACGCCGCCGAAACCTTCGGTGCAGAAAAAGCCTACACAGACTACAAACAGATGCTCGACGAGGCCAAGCCCGACGTCGTCCACGTCCTGACCCCGCCACAGACCCACGTCGCGCTCACCACCGACTGCCTTGATGCCGGCGCGCACGTCATCTGCGAAAAACCGATCACGCTCGGCCACGCGCAGTTTATTGACCTCTGGAACCACGCCAAAGCCAAAGACCGCAGGCTCGTCGAGGACCACAACTACCGCTTCAACCGCCCGATCCTCCACATCGAAAAGCTCATCAACGACGGTGTGCTCGGCGACGTGATGGAGGTCGATGTCAGGATGGCGCTTAAGATCCGCGACGGCGGGCGCTTCGCCGACCGCAACCTGCCCAACCCGGCCCACAAGCTGCCCGCGGGCGTGATCCACGACTTTATCACGCACCTAAGCTACCTCGTCCTGCGTTTCTTCCCCGACCCCGACAAGGTCAGCGCGGCCTGGACCAACCACGGCAAGGATGACCTCTTTAAGTTCGACGACCTGGACGCGATCCTGATCGCCGGCTACAAGCACGCGCGGATACGATTCAGCTGCCGGACCGGGCCGGACTGTTTCGCGCTGACCGTGCGCGGCACGAAGGGCGAGGTGCAGACCGATCTGTTCCACCCGTTCATGCGGCTGATCAAGCCTCGCATCGGCGGCGACAAGCTCTCGCCGGTCTCCAACCAGTTCGCCAACGGGATGCAATTGGTCAAGTCCTCGTTCGGTACGCTGCGCAACAAGCTGATGCAGCGGTCGCCCTATGAAGGCTTACACACGCTGATGTACCGGACGTACGACGCATTGAAGAACAACGTCGAGCCGCCGGTGACTTTCGAGGATATGGACCGGGCGAGCAGGCTGATCGACCAGATCCTGTTGGAGGGCAACCGGGTATGAAGCTGTTAGTCACAGGCGCATCCGGGTTCCTCGGCAGGCACATCGTCGCGCAGGCGGTGCAGCGAGGCCACGACGTGCGCGCACAGGTCAGGCCGGTCTCCAACGTCAAATCGCTGGGCTGGGAAGATCACCCCAAGGTGCAAGTTGTCCGCGCCGACCTGCGCAGCAAGGCCGGGCTGGATGAGATCGTGCGCGGGTGCGACGCCGTCATCAGCAACGCCGCCTGCAAGGCCGGAGATTTCTATTCCCAGTTCGCCGGTACGGTCATCACCACAGAAAACATACTCGAAGCCATGGCCAACACCGGCGTCCACCGCCTCGTCGCCGTGAGCACCTTCTCGGTGTAGGGCTTTTTAATAATGAGCGACCGGGCGCTGCTCGATGAGGAATCCCCCATCGACGATGACCCGATCGACCGCGACGAATACGCCCAGACCAAACTCGTGCAGGAACGGCTCGCCCGTGAGTTCGCCAAGGAACACAACGGCAAAGTCACCATCGTCCGCCCCGGCGTGGTCTACGGCAAGGACAACACCTGGACCGCACGCATCGGCATGGAGCTGGGCACGAACCGCTGCCTCCTCGTCGGGGGCGGCACGCTCCTGCCGATCACCTACGTCGAAAACTGCGCTCAAGCGATCGTGCTCGCCGCCGAGAAAGAACAGGCGATCGGCCAGACGTACAACATCGTCGATGACGACCTGCCCACGCACCGGCAATACCTCAAAGCGCTCAACCGCCACAGCGAACCGAAAATGAAATCGCTGCCGATGCCTTGGCTGGTAATGCGGTTACTCGCGGCGACGGCGCTGGGCGTCAACAAAATCTTCCTAGGACGACAGGCGAAGATCCCTCGATCCTCCGCCCGGCCGCGCTGCACGCACGCTGCAAACCCGCGAAGTACACGAACAAGCTGCTCAAGGATTGCTGGGCTGGTCCCCCCACTACGGCCTGGAAGAGGCCCTGCAGCGCAGCTTCGATCACGCCGACCACGCGGCGCTGCACCACAAAAAACAGCCGCCGATGATCGACCTCGAACCCGGGCCTGACCAGGAAAGCGATCAAGAAGCCCGCACATGCGCATAGCCTACCTCACAGGCCAATACCCCCGCGCCACCGACACGTTCATCCAGCGTGAGGTAGCGGCGTTGCGCGATTCGGGCGTCCATGTACAGACGTTCTCGATACGCAAGCCCCTGGAGAACGAGAACGTCGGCCCGGAGCAGAAGGCCGAGCGAGAGCGGACGATCTATATCCTGCCGCCGTCGTTTCTGAACCTGATCGCCGTCGGCGCGAAACTGAAACTCGGCGCGCCGAAGCGGTACTTCAAGGCTCTACGCCTGGCACTGAAAATCCGTCAGCCCGGGATCAAAGGCTTTCTCTACAGCCTTTTTTACTTCATGGAAGCCGGGATCATTGCCGACCGTATGCGGCGCGATAACCTGACCCACCTGCACAACCACTTCGGCGATTCGAGTTGCACAGTCGCGATGCTCGCCGCCGAGCTGGGCGGGTTCACTTTCAGCTTCAGCCTGCACGGCCCGGGGATTTTCTTTGAACCCTATCATTGGCGGCTGGACGAAAAACTTAAACGCGCGTTATTCGTCTCCAACATCAGCCACTTCTGCCGAAGCCAGGCGATGATCTTCTGCCCGCCCGAAAAATGGGACCGCCTGCACATCATCCACTGCGGCGTTGACCCCGGGCTGTTCAAACCCGTCACACACGCCGGCAAGGGAACGCGTCTGCTCACCGTCGGGCGGATGGCATCGGTCAAAGGCATGCCCGTCCTGCTCGACGCAATCAAACAACTGCAAGCAAGCCATCCCGATATCAAACTCACCGTCGTGGGTGACGGCCCGGAGCGCAAGGACTTTGAGCGTCGCGCGGGTGAGCTGGGCATTGCCGACCGTGTCGAGTTCGTCGGGTATCAATCGCAATCACAGGTGCGTGAGCGATTGAGCGCGACCGACGTGTTCGTGCTGCCGAGCTTCGCCGAGGGCGTGCCCGTCGTTCTGATGGAGGCGATGGCGGCCGGCGTGCCCGTCGTGACCACGCGCATCGCCGGTGTCGCTGAATTGGTCGATGACGGCACCAGCGGCCGGCTGGTCCCGCCGGGCGACAAGAACAGCCTCGCGGACGCGATCAATGACCTGCTCAACGATTCGGACAGGCGCAATACCTACGGCCAAGCCGGACGTGCCAAGGTCGCGGCCGAGTTCAACATCACGAAGGAATCCGCGTGGCTGCGTCGGGTGATGACTTCCGCACTGGCCGGACATGTTGAATCGCTACGGCCCGACTCGGACTAGCTTCGTCATCAGGATAAACCTTGACCGAAACAATCCACATCCTGCTCTGGGTTCTCGCGTGCGGCATCGCCGCACCGCTATGGGTGTTGTCGTTGCAGTGCCTGCTGGGTTTCTTGCCCGCAAGACGCCGGACAAAACCAGACGCGAACACACCAAAAGTGGCCGTGCTGATCCCCGCGCACAACGAGGAAGGTGTGATCGCCGTTACGTTGGAATCGCTAAAAACCGCACTTTCGGGGGCGGGCCGTATCGTTGTGGTGGCGGACAACTGTACCGACAAAACAGCGGAAGTCGCGCGGGGCCACGGCGTGACCGTCCTCGAACGCACCGATGCCGTCAACCGGGGCAAAGGCTTCGCGCTGGCGGCGGGGTTGGCTTCACTTGAAAACGATGCGCCTGACATCGTCATCATCGTGGACGCGGACTGCACCGTATCGCCCGACACACTTACAGAGCTTGCAAAAACCGCGCAGGCTACCGGCCGACCCGTGCAGGGCGTGTACCTGCTGCGTGCCCCGGACACGCACAACGCCAAGGTGGTCGTGTCGGCGTTCGCGTTCATGGTCAAGAACCAGGCCCGCCCGCGCGGGATGGACCTGCTGGGTTTCCCAATCCCGCTGACCGGGTCCGGCATGGCGTTCCCGTATCCGTTGCTCAAGCAAGCCAATCTCGCCACCGGCAACATCGTCGAGGACCTGGCGCTGGGTCTGGAACTCGCCGAACAGGGCCACGGCCCGGTGCTGTGTGACGCCGCACGCATCACCGGCTCGCTGCCCAGCGCGGGCGACGCCGCCGTCACGCAGCGCACACGCTGGGAGCACGGCTACCTCTCGACACTCCTAAGCACGACACCGAGGCTGTTTTTCAAGGGCCTGTTCACGTTCCGCCCGGCACTCGTCGCCGCGGCGATCGATCTGGCGGTGCCGCCGTTGTCGCTGTTGGTGATGGGCGCGATCTTAGCCCTCACGTTTTCGCTGGTTATCGGATGGTGGATCACTGCGTTTGCTCCGGCGTTGCTTATCGCGTCTTCTCTGTTGCTGGCGGCGATTATGCTGGTGCTATCCTGGGCCGTGTACGCCCGCCGGTGGCTGCCTTTTAGCGCGTTTCTGGCGATCCCCGGGTACATTCTGTGGAAACTGCCGATCTACTTAAAATTCCTGACCGGCAGGGAGAAGGCCTGGGTCCGCACGGAGCGGGACACCGCCCGGGCAAACCCCTCGGAACAGGCCGGCAACGGCACAAGTGGCGGCTGAACCCGGACGATGATAAAGACTTATAGGCCCGGCCCTCGGCCGAACGATTTGGGGACCGACTCATGATGATGCAGCAGACCAAGACCCATAACAGCCCGATCGACGTGTCCATCGTCGTGCCGCTTTACAACGAAGAGGGCAACGTCCAGCCGCTGTACCGCGAGATCGCCGAGGTGATGGACGCGCAGACGCTGCGCTACGAAGTCATCTTTATCAACGACGGCAGCCGTGACAAGACAGTCGAGAAGCTGCGTGAGGTGGCCGGGAACGACCCGCGTGTGACGCTGCTGGACTTCACCAAGAACTTCGGGCAGACCGCCTCGACCGCCGCCGGCATCGACCACGCGCGCGGCAAGGTCATCGTCCCGATGGACGGCGACATGCAGAACGACCCGCACGACATCCCCTCGCTGGTCGCCAAGCTCGACGAGGGCGACGGCTGGGACATCGTCAGCGGCTGGCGCAAGAACCGCCAGGACAAGATGATGAGCCGGCGCCTGCCCTCGATCCTCGCCAACCGCATGATCAAGAAGCTCACTTGGACCACGGAGATCCACGACTTCGGCTGCTCGATGAAGGCCTACCGCCGTGAGGTCCTCGAGGACGTGCGGCTCTACGGCGAGATGCACCGCTTCCTGCCCGCGATCTGCAAGTGGCGCGGCGCACGCATCACCGAGCAGGTCGTCAACCACCGCGCTCGCACCGCAGGCGAAAGCAAGTACGGCCTGAAGCGCACCTTCAAGGTGCTGCTGGACCTGCTCACCGTTAAGTTCCTCGGCGACTACCTCGCCAAGCCGATCTACTTCTTCGGCAAGGTCGCGATGATGGCGATGGTGATCTCGTTCCTGTCCGTGTTCTGGGCGATCCTCCAGAAATACGGCATCCTCACGGAACACGGCCACCCGGTCATGCTCAACGACAGCGTGCTGGTGTTGTTCGCGATGATGACCTTCCTAATGTCTGTCATCTTCCTGATGATCGGTGTGCTCGCGGAACTGATGGCTCGTGTCTACCACGAGAGCCAGGACCGCAAACCCTACAAGGTCCGCGAGGTCTATCGGGGCGTAGGCAACAAAACCGACGCCGCCTAAAAGCCCACGGCCTCCGGCTGTGGGACCGCTAGCCCGTTCGATCACAACCTTAACCTGAAAACCCGTCGGCAAACCCCCGATCATGCCCGACCCAGACGCCCCACCGCTGACACGCGACACCGACCGGTTAGCATCGACCGAGTTCGACCTGATCGTCATCGGCGGGGGTATCTACGGCGTGTGGGCCACGCTCGACGCGGCGCAACGCGGCCTGAAGGTCGCGCTACTCGAACAAAACGACTTCGGCTCCGGCGCCAGCGCCAACAGCCAGCGCGTCGTCCACGGCGGGCTGCGCTACCTCCAGCACGGCGACCTCAAACGCATGCGCGAATCGATCCGCGAACGCAGCACGCTGCTGCGGGTCGCCGGGCACCTGGTCAAACCCATGCCGTTCCTCGTACCGACCTACGGCCTTGGTATGCGCGGCCGGCCCGCAATGTTCACGGCGATGAAGCTCAACGACTTGATCAGTTGCGACCGCAACCAAAACCTGCCGGCGTCACACCGCCTGCCCAACGGCAAACTGATCAACCGCGCTAAATGTTTGGAAATCGCACCGGGGATCGAGCCGGCCGGCCTGACCGGCGGCGCTATCTTTTACGATGCCCAGGTGCTGAATTCCGAACGGCTCGCGCTGGCCGTGGTGCGTTCCGCCGTCGCCGCCGGTGCGCAGGTCGCCAACCATATGCGCGTCGTCGGATTGCTTGAAGACGGTGGGCGTGTCATCGGGGTCGAGGCAGAAGACCGGCTGACGGGCCGGACACTGCAAATCAAATCGAAGGTCACGCTCGGCTGCGCCGGGCCCTGGACCGGCCGCGTCGCCACTAAAAAATCACCCGCCCCCAAACGCTACGACAACCTCCGCGCTGTCGCACTTGTCACGCGAGACCTCTTCGACGGCATGGGCCTGGCCGTGCCCTCCCGTAAAGCCCACAAGGACAGCAAGGAACTGGTCAGCAAGGGCTACCGTAACCTGTTCGTCACCTCCTGGTGCGACCTGTCGCTGGTCGGCACTTTCTACAGCGACTACGACGGCGACCCGGACGATTTGTCCGTCAGCGCGGATGAAGTCCGCGGCTACATCGACGAGTTCAACGAGGCCTACCCCGCCGCCGGGCTGACGTATGAAGATGTGCGTTTCACCTTCATGGGCCTGCAACCCAAGGCCCCCGGCCACACGGGCGGCGAGCCTGTCGCCGAGAAACGCTACCGCCTGATCGATCACGCCAATGACGATGGTGTCGACGGCCTGATCACGGTACTGGGCGTGAAGTGGACCACCGCGCGGGGCGTTGCCGAGGAGGCGATATCATTGGCCTGCACAAAACTCGGTCATCACGCCACAGCTTGCCGGACCGCCGATCGCGTGATTTTCGGCGCACCTCAAATCGGTGTGTCTTCCTCTGAGGGCCGCGCAATGGACATTCGGATAACCGGCCCACATGGGCGAGTGAACCGCTGATACAGGAACTTTGTCTGCTCTATGGCACGAGGTATCTGGAAGTGCTCGCCATCGCGCAGGACGAACCAGAACTACGCGAACCGGTCAGCACGGACGGACGGACGATCCTCGCGCAGATCGCCTACGCGGTGCGTCACGAGATGGCGATGACACTGGCGGACGTATTGTTTCACCGGACCGGTCTGGGGTTTCGGGGCTATCCCGGTGAGGCGTGCTTGCAACTGTGCGCGGAGCAAATGGCCAGGGAACTGGGTTGGGACGCCGGCCGGATCACAAGTGAAGTTGAAGCGGTAAGAAAAACGTATCAAAGACGCGGGCTACTTTTAAGCCAGAACACCCAAACTCCCTAAATTAACAGGGCGTTGAACAACCGTCTGTTCCCCTCACGGTGAGCCATGTAAGCCTATGCGTTTTTTAACGGATAGAACGATGTAAACGCCTGTCAGCACACGATCTTAACCATTAAAAGCGCCCCCCGAAGTCCGTCACGGGCATTTGTATGTGATATATTATGTTTACAGGTGTATTTAGCGGCTATCCGGGGCCTAGAATGGGGCCGGAAGTTTTGACCCAGACCTGACCGATGGAAAGATAGACAGTTTCTCAGCCGCCCGAGCGGGCCTTACCAAAACGTGGCAGGAACGCCCTGCGGCTCTCACCCGGCTCCGATGCAGAGGGGTTTATGAAGAAGTGTATCCGTATAAATTCAGGTTCACGGACGCGAAGCACAGCTTTGGCGGCGGTGGCGATGGCGGCGCTAACGGCAGCGCCGGCTCACGCCGTCCCGCTGAAAATCCTGCCCTTGGGTGACTCGATCACCTTCGGCACCGAATCCACCCACGGCAACGGCTACCGAGGATACCTCCAGGACCTGCTCAACGGCACCAACACCGACTACGACTTCGTCGGCACGCTCAACGACGGCAGCGGGAACTACGACCTGGACCACTTCGGTATCCCGGGCATCAAGGCCTACGACTTCGGCAACGTCAACAAGAGCCTGCGCGACCAACTGAACATCAACAACGTCTTCCCCACGCTCGAAGGCGCGGGCAACACGCCCGATGTCATCCTTCTGCACATCCAGTCCAACGCATTCAACGGCGGTGGCGGCGGCGACCCGGCGGGCATCGAACTCGAGCGCCTGCTCCGAGGCCTGACCATCACCAACCCCGGCAGCTCGCACTACATCGGCCTTAACAGCAACCCCGAGATCATCCTCGCACACATCATACCCAAAGCCGGCAATCCTTTGGTCGCCAACACCGACGGCGGGACTTATGCCGGGCTTACGCAGCACCAGGCACGCGTGAAGTCCACCTTTGACTTCAACTACGGCGGCGCATCCAACCCCCAGTGGGCCAACGGCATCGAATCCGTCGTCGCCTCCCGCTCGGAGTTCAACGGCCACATCAAGCTCGTCGATATGTTCCGCATCGACGTCGATACGCTGAACCTGCAATACCTGCTCGACCAGTTCGGCACGGCGCTGGGCATTACCACCACCTCCGAACTGCGCGACATCATCAGCCCCGAGGACGACACGCTCAACGGCAACGCCGCCGACTGGGTCGACTGGGTGATGAACTACGACGAGGTCAACAACGTCTTTGGCGCGGGAACCGACGGCGTGAACACCAACCTCTACGCCCCCGGCGACACCATCCACCCCAGCGACCTGGGCTATGCCATCATGGCGCAAGTCTGGTTCAATGACGCCGGGCTTGACCAGCTCCTGGGCGACATCGACGGCGACGGGTTCGTCGGGCTGACCGACATCAACACCGTCCTGAGTCACTGGAACGACAACGTCACCCCCGGTGACGAAACGATGGGCGACCTGACCAACGACGGCTTCGTGGGGATCGCCGACCTGAACGTCATCCTCAGCAACTGGAACGCCGGCACCCTGCCGCCGCCCTCCGCGGGGATCGCCATCGTCCCCGAACCGGCGGGTGCGACGCTGATACTTGTATTAGCCGGCGCGATGATGCGACGCGTCCGATAGCCGGATCATAAATACGCCACGTCACGCCAATCCCATCCGTATAATCTGCCGAAAAAACAGCAACAGCCCCTACGAAAGTAGGGGCTGATACGCTACAATGCGCCTTTTGCCTACGGCATCGAGACGCACGTTTTTCCGGTTATTATTCCGCGGCGTCCGGCTCCATACGGGATCATGGGGGTTTGTTTTGGCTATCGACTCGACAACAATGACGACACCCCCCCCTACGACCATCGCCCATGAACACGGCAACGGCCACACCGGCGATACCATTGCCGACACGCCGACCACGCCACGCCCGACCGCACACGAAGCCCCCCTGCGCATCCTCATCGCTTGTGACAGCGCATCGCTGCGCTTCGGCGGTGAGGCGGCACTACCCCTGCACTACTTCCGCTTCATGCTCAAACAGGGTGTCTACTGCCGGCTGGTCGTCCACGAGCGCTGCAGAGATGAATTAAAAGAGTTCTTCCCCGATGCACAGGACCGCATCGACTATATCGAGAACACCAAAGTCGATCGCTTCATCTGGCGCTGCCGCAAGGCCGTGCCCGGCAGGCTCGGCCACTTCACCTTCGGCCTGCTCTTACGGATGGTCACACAACTCAAGCAGCGCCGCCGCGTCCTGAACACCATCGCGCAACACGGCATCGACCTGGTCCACCAACCCACGCCCGTCTCACCCCGCGAGCCATCCGCCCTGTTCGGCCTGGGCGTCCCGCTGGTGATCGGACCGATGAACGGCGGCATGGACTACCCCGAACCGTTCCGCCAGATGCAGACACGCACCGTCGATTTCGGCATGTGGAGCGGCCGGCTGTTCTCGAACATGCTCAACCGTCTGATCCCCGGCAAACGCCAGGCGCAGACGCTGCTCGTCGCCAACCAGCGCACCAACCTCGCCCTGCCCTCCTGCCTGCGCGGGCAGGTCCATGAGCTGGTCGAGAACGGCGTCGATCTCGCCGTTTGGCAGTGCCCGTCTCGCCCGGACGACATCTACGACCCCAACCGCCCGGCACGCTTTGCCTACCTCGGCCGGCTCGTCGATTGGAAGGCCGTCAACCTGCTGCTGGAAGCCTTCCAAAAAGTCGTCAAGCAGACCCCCGCCGTGCTGGAAATCATCGGCGACGGCGAGGACCGCAAGGCATTGGAGGCGCAGGCCAAGGCGTTGGACCTGCCCGACAACTGCGCGGTGCGATTCACAGGCTGGCTGTCGCAGACGCAGTGCGCCGCTCGGCTCGCCCACGCCGACGCGTTGGTGCTATCGAGCCTGCTGGAGTGCGGCGGCGCGGTCGTGCTCGAAGCCATGGCGATCGGCCTGCCCGCCGTCGCGACCCGCTGGGGCGGCCCCGTGGACTACCTCGACGAGTCCTGCGGCATCCTGGTCGAGCCCAGCTCACGCCTGGACTTCATCCAGGGCCTGGCCGAAGCGATGGTCACACTCGCCAAGTCACCCGAACTGCGCCGCAAGATGGGCCAGGCCGGCCAGGACAAAGTCCGTGCGCAATTCGACTGGGACACCAAAGGCCGGACCATGCTCGACGTATACCGCGACAGTTTCCAGCGTTATCACACCCGAACACGGACCGGGGCTTAGCGGCTCGCCCGCCCAAGGCGATTCAACAGCCCGTACCCGTGGACCCGATGAATCCTAGATGACCCCCCCGGATAAACCCCGGATGCTCCCCCCCACCCAACCCGTCAGGTTGTTCTGGCTGTACCTGCTGCTGATCACGGCACTGGCGGGCGGGATGCGCCTGTATCACCTCGGGGACTACAGCTTCTGGGAGGATGAACTCTACACCGTCCGCTCCAGCGCAACCCTCGACGAGGGCCAGCTCTCCAAACGCTTCGGGTATATCCCCTCCGCGCTGGGGATGATGGCAAACGGAGTCGACTTAAACCAAGTTAGTGACAGCAACGCGGCGCAGTGGCGGTCGCTGGGCATTACCGAGTTCAGCGTGCGGATCGGGCCGAGCGTTGTCGGCATCTTGACGATCCCGCTGCTGGCGCTGGTGAGCCGACGCCTGCTGGGCGACCGCGCGACGCTGATCGCGGCGTTGATCCTGACGGTGTCGCCGTGGCACCTGTTCTGGTCGCAGGCAGGCCGGTACTACACACTGCAATTCCTGTGTTACAACCTCGCGCTTATCTGGTATCTGCGCTGCTGCGCGGAGCGTTCGGCGAGGCTGGCGGCGCTGTCATCGGTCGCGCTGGTGCTGGCGTTCCTGTCGCAGCCGCCGGCGCTGGTGATCGCGGTGGTGCTGGCGGGGGACGTGGTGCTGTGCCTGATCCGCCGGGAGCCGATCGGTCTGGGCTGGGCCGGCTGGGTGCTCGGCGCGGGAGCGGTGCTTTTGTGCCTGGGTACCCAGTATTACGACATGCATATGAACAAGGAGGACTGGCAATACTTCGGCAGCCTGGAGGGGCACACCTGGAAGGTGATCGCCGCGAGCATGGTGCTGCGCAACCACCCGGTGCTGATGGCGGTCGCCGGTTTAAGCGTGCTGGGGCTGCTCCGTAAGATGCCACGATTGGCGCTTTACCTGGCGATGGGCGCGGTCTTGCCGGTACTGGCTTTGATGGCACTATCTTTCAAGGAAGATATGTACGTCCACGAGCGCTACTGCTTCGTCGTCCACTACGCGTGGGTGGCGCTGGCGGCGCTGGGGCTTGCGGTGGCGTGGGAAGCGACCAAAGACCACTGGGGCAACCTGCTGGCCGGCGCGGGTGTCGCTGCGGTGGTGGTGTCGTTCCTCTGGACCGACCTGGGGTACTACCCCGACGGATACCGCCGACGCTGGCAGGAAGCGTTCGCTTATGTGAAGCCGCTGCGCCAGCCGGGCGAAGATGTGGCGTGCTTCTCGTCCATCGGCACACCGATCGCGCGGTACTATCTGGAAACCGACGATGTGATGGAATACACCGACTTCCCCACCAGCCCGCAAAAACTAAGTGAGCTAAAGCGACCGACCTGGCTGGTGCTGCCGGCGGTGTCGGCGACGCGCGGCGAGTTGTTCCCCTGGCTCAACGACGACGCGGACCTGAAGCGCTACTACGACCTGCGCGTGCTCCAGCCGTTCGCCTCGATCCGCGTTTACTACTACACACCCCCCGCCGCAGCGCCCACGAACGAATGAACCGACCGATGACAAAGCCTACGAACAACGGGGAGGCCAAACGCATCACGCTGCGCGGTATCCGGGTCGATGCACTGACGGAACAGGGCTGCGTCGATCACCTGATACGTGAGCTGGAGGCGGGCCGTGGCGGCTGGGTGATCACGCCGAACCTCGACCACATGCGTCGCGCCGACACCGACGCCGAGTTCCGGCAGATGCTGGCCGAGGCGGATGTGGTGGTGGCAGATGGGATGCCGCTGATCTGGGCCAGCCGGCTCCAGGGCACCCCCCTGCCGGAGCGTGTAGCCGGTTCGTCACTGGTCTGGACGGTCGCCGGCGCCGCGGCCAAAGCCGGGCGGTCGCTGTACCTGCTCGGCGGAGACCCCGGCGTGGCGGACCAGGCCGCCGCGGTGTTAGTCCAGCGTTATCCGGACCTTAAAATCGTCGGGACCGACTGCCCGGAGGTGGGTTTTGACAAACAACCCGGCCGTATCGACGAAGTTGTGCAAAAAGTGCTGGAAGCGGACCCTGACATCGTATATGTTGGTTTGGGATCGCCGAAACAAGAACGGCTGATCCGGCAGGCCCGTGTGGGACTGCCTCACGTCTGGTGGCTTGGGGTCGGCATCAGCCTGAGTTTTATTGCGGGAGATGTCAGGCGTGCACCAGGTTGGGTCCAGAAAATCGGCATGGAATGGGTCCATCGGCTTCTCCAGGAGCCGGGCCGGTTGGCCAAGCGCTACCTCCTCCACGGCCTGCCCTTCGCCGCTCGCTTGTTCACCGCAGCTATCCTGCAGCGGGCAAAAGCCAAAAGTGAGATACCCACACGACACACCCTGTAACACTTCCGCGGACACACGGGTACAATGATGAATATTTTGGTGTAATCAGAACCGAAAGTGCAAGAAACCTGCATACGCGACGTTCATTCACAGCAGTGAAGCAAAGCCGTCGATGTGTGTGGCAGATAAAACGAGATGAGGGCTGGTTGACTCGATGTATATTGAATCCGACAAACAACGCGGCACGCCGCCCGGCCCAGCGATCGTTCGCAGGTCGGCCGACGTGACCAGGCAATTGGGCCAGGTCCGGGCTGTCGTCCTGCTCGCCGGGTCCGTGCGCGCCTCGAGCCTGCGCAAATCCACCGACCGGTTCATCATGGACCTGCCGATCGATCAGCACAAAACCATCCTCGACCGCTGGCACGACCACCTGGACGACCTGGCGTTCGAATTGGGTCTGGACCACCTGCCCGCGCGCGTGATGATCGACCGCTCGTCCGAAGCCCCCGAACCCACCAGCCGCAAGGGACCGACCAAGGTCCAGATCCAGCGCGACCCGCTGGCGTTCCGCGGCACGGGTGGCCTGGTAAGCGACGTCGCCAAAGAATACGACGACGACGATTACCTGATCGTCGCCAACGCCGCACAGGTCCTGCTATCGCCTCTGCCGCGCCTGATCGAGGCCCTGGCGCACAAGCACGCGGACGTCACGCTCCTGTGCGACAAAGACAACCGACCCAGCGGGATTACGCTGATCCGCTGCGGCGTGCTGCGCGACATCGCCAACGTGGGTTTCATCGACCTCAACGAACAAGCCCTGCCGATGATCGCCGAGAACCACAGCGTCAAGGTCTGCCGTTACGAGCAGCCCGCCGGTATGGCGATCCGCACACGGCAGGACTACCTCGACGCGATCCGCACCTGCCACGAACGCGCCAACGGCCGGTGCCGGCTGAGCAACGGCGGGCTGGACGAGGACTGGAGCGCGACCTTCGGCATCGTCGAACCCGGCGCGACGGTCCATCCCTCCGCGGTGATCCACGACTCGGTAGTCCTCGCCGGCGGGCGGGTCGAGGCCGACGCCGTGCTCGTTCGCGCCATCGTCGGGCCCAACGGCCGGGTCGGACGCGGCGAATCCGCCGTTGAATGCATCGCCACAAGTCACCAGCACGCCGGGGCCACGGCCTGACCCGCCCCGCAGCCGCATGCCCAAAAATGGCTCCGATAACTCCTGCCTGCGCCGCCCGGCCGATCCGGCCCCGGCCGCAGGCCGTCGGATACACCTGGAAACCCGCCTTGCCCCCGGCCGATACGCGATTACAACCCGGATTCTGCCGATGTTCTCCGGGGTTCTACCGCGTTTATGCGCCGGAAATGAACCCGGGATGTCATCGGGCCGTAAGGGCATACAATAGGGTCCACGGGTATCGCCCCGGCCCCTATTCCCCTTCCCCACGGCCACGAGGCTAAAGACAAGGACAAGGCGGGCCATACATCCGGTACCCGGTTCGGGAGATGACAGTCGATGAACCCACGCAACACTGACAAACGCGCCGACATGGACCTGTTCCTGGACGATCAGGAACCCAGGGACGGCGGCGGTTCGACTTTCCAACTACACGCCCTGCTGCGCGGCCGGTACCACTGGGCCATCCTCCTGGGCCTGACCCTCGCCATCATCGGCGCGCTCGGCGGCTACTTCAGCCAGGGCGACGTCTACCGCAGCACCAGTACCATCGCGATCTCACCGGTCATGCAGAGCATCCTCGGCCGCGCCGACGACACCATCGCCCGGCACTTTGATTCCTGGGTCGCCAGGCAGATCGCAATCATGGCCGGGCCCAAGGTTCTTGAGCCGGCGATGAACAGCGACGAGTGGCAGTCCGCGGCGTTCGGTGCTTATAAATCAAGCCCGACCGTCTTCGCCGGCGGCCTGAGCGTCAGCCACCAGCGCGGCCAGGAAGTCATCGAGATCTCCTACGAGGCACCCGTCCCCCTGCTCGCACAGGTCGGCACGGATGTGGTCACAAAGGCCTACCTCGCCGAACTCGAACGCAGCGAACAGTCCAGCGACTCTCAGCGCCTGCGCGTGCTTGAAAACCACCGGCTGGACCTGCAACGCCGCATCGACAAGCTCAACGCCGACAAACGCGCCCTGTCCACCGAACACAACGAGCTGACCATCGGCGACGAGCTGAAACGCATGACCGAAGCCCGCGATTTGCTCGAAACCGAACTCAATGAGACACGCGTCGAACTCTCCGAGTACGGCGTCAACAGCGAAGGCGATTCCCCCACGCCCGACCAGCTCACCCCCGAGCAGCTCGCCCTGCACAACCCCCAACTCGCCGCCCTGATCCAGACGCGCGACCAGCGCGAGTCGGACATCGAGTTCATGAAGCGCAAGGGCATGGGCGAACGCCACCGCGAGATGCGCGAAGCGCTCGCCGCACTGGACACGCTGAACACGCAGATCGAAAAACTCGTCCAGTCGCTGCGCGGCGCGCCCGACGGCGCTTTCAATTCAGACAACAAAGCCGCCGGCGACACGACCTCACCCATCGCAGCGCTCAAGGCCAAGGAAAAACGCCTCGCACGCCAGTACGAAGACGCCAAGGCACAGTCCCAGCACCTGGCCATGATCTACGGCCAGATGCAGACCATCACCGCCGACCTCAAGTACCGCAGCGAAGACCTGACCAAAACCGACAGCGAGATACAAAGCCTCATGCTCGAAAGCGAGGCCCCGGGTCGCGCCCAGCTCATCAGCACCGGCGGTCTGCCCATCAAACCCTACAACACCGGCAAACGCAAGCAGCTCGCCGCGCTCGGTGGTATGGCCGGGTTCTGCGGCGGCTTCGGCCTGATCATCCTCATGGGCTTGATGGACCGACGCTTGCGACACTTCGAGGACGCGCAATCCGGCTTCGGCGGCCTGCGCATGCTAGGCGTGCTCCCGGAACTGCCCGACGACCTCACCGACCCCGATCAGGCCGTGCTCGCCTCACACTGCGTGCACCAGGTCCGCACACTCCTGCAGATCGACCGCGGGCCGGAGGGTTTCATCCTCGCCGTCACCGGGCCCGCAGCCGGCTCCGGCAAGACCAGCCTCACCATGGCGCTGGGCATGTCCTTCGCCAGCAGCGGCTCCAAAACTCTCCTGCTGGACTGCGACATCGTCGGTGGCGGGCTGACCCGACGCCTGCTCGATAAATCGCGTTCGTCAAGCAAAACCGCCGGCGTCCTCGAAGCCTGCAACGGCACCGCGTTCGACGACTGCATTATCAAAACCGCGATCCCCAACCTCGACCTGCTGCCCATCGGCTCCGCCCTGCCCTCACAGGCCGGCGACCTCTCGCCCGCCGCCGTGCGCAAGCTCCTGGCCAAGGCACGCGACAAGTACGAAACCGTCCTGGTCGATACCGGCCCGGTGCTCGGCAGCCTCGAAGCCGCAATGGTCTCTGCGCAGGCCGACAAAACCATCATCATCGTCTCACGCGGCGACCAGAAACCCATCGTCACCAAGAGCCTCAACCACCTCCGCACCATCGGCGCGGACCTCGCCGGCATCGTCTTCAACCACGCCGACGCCGTTGATATCGAACGTTCCACTTACGCCAGTGTCACCGTCTCACAGAACCGCCGGCAGGACGACCAGGCACTCAATGAGGTCAAGTGGATCGACCGGGACACCTCCAACCGCTACGGGCCGCTGGCTACCGCCGTCGCGTCCTACGGGCGCAAGGAAGCGCACACGCATCACGACGAAGAATAGGACCTTTCCCAAACCCCTATGATCCGCCAGACCGAACAGGAAGAAGGCGCACATACCCAGCAGACCGTCTGGGGACTGGATATCGCGCAGCTCCACCAGCGGTTCTGGGCCTCCCGCGGCGTGCAGGTCGTATGCCGTGGCGATGAAGAGAAGGTCAGCGACGCCGCCGAACTCTATCTGCTCATCGAGCCCTCCCACTACTGCCTGTTCCGCCTCGACCAGGTCATCGACACCCTCAGCTGGCTCAAGCCCAAACTCCTGTTCGTCCGCATCCACGACACCGAAGAGCACGGCTACCGCGAACGCATCATCACCGACGACCGGGACGGCTTCGTCCGCTTCCACCGCGAGTACGGCGGCGCGGACTGTCGGCTGATACGCACCGCCGTATGCTCCAACCCACAGCTCGCCGAACTCTGGCGCACCGCGCCCGACAACCGAAACGGATGGCGAACCCTCCGCCAGTCCGTCGCGCAGATACACCGCACCACCATCTCGATCAACGGCAGCACCTACTACCGCCACCTCAAGGACGAGCAGACACAGTTCATCCGCGAGCTGGTCACTATCTGGCGCAGGCCCGACGCCGCCATACGACGAGCCAGGCAGATGCTCGACGGCAAAGTGTGGATCGACCAGCAGACCTCGGCCAACCCCAACACGCGATTCATCGGCCCGGTCTGGGTCGGCGCGGGCCGAAAGCTCGCCGGCATCGAGAGCATCGTCGGGCCCGCCGTCCTATGGGACGACCCGGACACCAGGCCCACCGCCGATAGCGTCCAGTGGTTCACCCCCGGACACGAAGCCGCAGAAGGTGAAGAGATCATCAGCCGCCCACGCCGGCTCAACCAGCTCCAGAAAGCCGGCAAACGAACCTTCGATATCGTCGTCGCCCTCATCGGGCTGGCACTCACCCTGCCGCTGTATCCCCTGATCATGTTCCTGATCTGGCTCGAGGACGGCCGGCCGTTCTTCTTCGCACACCGACGTGAAACGCGCGGCGGACGCGAGTTTCCCTGCCTGAAGTTCCGCACCATGCGCAACGACGCCGAGCAGATGAAGCAACAACTCGCCGAGCAGAACAAGTGCGACGGCCCGCAGTTCTTCATCGAGGACGACCCGCGCATCACACGCTTCGGCAAGATCATGCGCAAGTGCAACATCGACGAACTGCCCCAGTTCCTCAACGTCCTGGTCGGGCACATGTCGATCGTCGGACCACGCCCAAGCCCCCACAGCGAAAACCAGTACTGTCCCCCCTGGCGCGAGGCGCGCCTCAGCGTACGCCCAGGCATCACCGGCCTCTGGCAAGTCATGCGCAGCCGACAGGACGGCCTGGACTTCCAGGAATGGATACGCTACGACATCGAGTACGTAGAGAACATGAACTGGAAGATGGACCTGAAGATCATCTGCCAGACCATCAAACACATGCTCGGGGCAAGGCCTTAGGTTAACCTCATCCGCCCCAAGCGGCGGACATCTCAATCTAAACACGTTTCAACGGGCCGCGGATGCCGAGCACCGGTTAACCCGGCCGCGATGCGCCATGCGCCACGCTAAGGCACGCGGAAAAAATCTCCGATCCTAAAACCGTCGGGTGGTGCTCTCGCGCCCCGTCCACACACCCGCGCCGCACAACGGACCGCCACCTACTTATGCGCCCACCGGCAAACGCAGAACCATGAATAACGCAGACAAACTCATTAAGCAGCTCGACAACGCACAGGGAGATCACCGCAAAGCGGTCTCCGCCCTTGAGACACAGCTCGATGCGATACGCGGTGAACTCCGCACCACGACGGAAAACCTCGCCAAACGCGAAGCCAGACTTAGCCAGATCATCAATACGGCCAACGACGCCTTCCTTTCGACCGATATCGCCGGAACCATCAACGAATGGAACTCTACCGCGGAGACTCTGTTCGGATGGACACAAGCCGAGATGATCGGCAAGCCGATCAGCAGCATCGTCAGGCCCGACGAATCGTTTGAGCAGACACACGGGCAGGCGTGCCTGACAGCCATCCTCGGCGTACTCGGCGAGCAGCAGCGCGGCGAGATCATCGGCATCCACAGAGACGGAAACAGGTTCCCCGTCGAGGTCTCTATCTCCGTCATGGTGGACGAGGAAAGCTTCATTTTTAATGCTTTCATCCACGATATCTCCGCCAAAGCGGCGATGCAGCGGCAGCTCTCACAGGCCCAGAAACTCGAATCCATCGGCCAGCTTGCCGCGGGCATCGCCCACGAAATCAACACCCCGACGCAGTACATCGGCGACAACCTCGAATTCCTGCAGGACACCTTCAACAACCTGATCACGCTCGTCAACCAGCAGCAGGCTTTGTTGGACGCGGCCAAGGCCGGCCCCGTGCCCGCACAGGTCCTGCGCCAGACCGAAGACGTGACACGGAACGCCGATCTGGCGTTCGTGCTCGAAGAAACGCCCGGCGCGCTGGCCGCAGCACGCGACGGGGTCACACGGATATCCAACATCGTCAACGCGATGAAGGAATTCGCGCACCCGGGCGTGGAAAATATGACCAGCATCGACCTGAACAGGGCGATCATGTCTACCGCCACGGTCTGCCAGAGCGAGTGGCGCTACGTCGCCGATCTGGTCACCGAGCTGGACCCGGACCTCCCCCCCGTGCCCTGCCTGCCGGGCGAACTCAACCAGGTATTCCTGAATATCATCGTTAACGCCGCCCAGGCGATCGACGGAGTGAAAAGCACTTCAGGCAACAAGGGGCTGATCAAGATCAAGACGCACGCGTTGGATGACCACGTGCTGGTCGAGATCACTGACAACGGCCCCGGTATCCCCGAAGAGATCCGAACAAGGGTCTTCGACCCGTTCTTCACCACCAAGGAAGTAGGCAAAGGCTCCGGCCAGGGGCTGTCCATCGCGCACTCCGTCGTCGTGGACAAGCACGGCGGCGCATTAACCGTGACATCCGAACCCGGTAAAGGGACCACGTTCCAGATCAAACTCCCCCTGCTCGGTGCGGATGAAGACGAGGTGAAACCGTGAGCATACGAATCCTGCTGGTCGATGACGAACCGATGATCCTCCAGGGCATCAAACGCTGGCTGCGATCGGCACAGCCCGACTGGAGGCCCGAGATCGCCGCCGGCGGAGAGCAGGCGATCGAGATGCTTAAAAACAATCCATACGACGTGGTCGTCACCGATATGCGTATGCCCGGGGTTGATGGTGCCGATCTGCTGCTACACGTCAAAGAGTATTACCCCAATACTTCACGGATCGTGCTGTCGGGTTACTGTGACCACGAGATGGCGCTGCGCACGGTCACGTCCGCACACCAGTACCTGTCCAAGCCCTGCGACGCGAACACCCTCTGCTCGGCGATCGAACGTTCCACCGCGCTGAATGAGGTGCTCGACGGTGATGTGTTACGAACATTGATCGCCAGGATCGATGTCCTGCCCAGCCCCCCCAAGGTCTACAACGACCTGCTCGATCAGATCAACTGCCCCGAACCTTCCGCAAAAGACATCGCCCGCACCCTCTCGAAAGACCCCGCCGTGACCGCCAAGGTCCTGCAACTGGTTAATTCCAGCTTCTTCGGCCTAAGCCGACACATCGAAGCGGTCGAGCAGGCCGTGCCCCTGCTCGGTGTTGAACTGATCAAAACGCTGGTGCTCTCCGCGGGCCTGTTCAAGCTCCAGGAAATCCTCCCCGAAGCCGTCGGCTGTGTCAGCAACCACTGCTACCGGGTCGGGTGCATCGCGCGTAAATTCGCCCAGGACACCGGCCTTGACGAGCACGCGGAGATGGCCGCCTTTACCGCCGGGATGCTCCATGATGTCGGGAAACTCATCATGGCACAGGACGACCCCGCCAAGTACACCCGGCTGCTGAGAAAAGCCCGCAGCAACGGGGTCGATATCGTCAAACTCGAACGCGAGACCTACGGCGCAAGCCACGCGGAACTGGGGGCGTACCTCCTGTCACTGTGGAACCTCCCCCACCCGATCGTCGAGGCTGTCGCATATCACCATGAACCGAGCGCTTGCGTGGTCGATGAACTCTCGGCCGTGACCGCCGTACACGTTGCCAATGCGCTGCTGTACCGTGACAACGACGGGCAGGACGGTATGAACAAGCCTGTGATCGATACGGCTCACCTGGAACACGTCGATCCCGAAGGGAAAGCCACGGGCTGGATCCAGGCGTACGAAAACATCACCCCCGAGGCGCGTTCGGCATGAGTAATCAGATCCTCTTTGTCGATGACGATGCGAACATCCTGGCGGCCTACCGCAGGAAACTGCGTCAATACCAGATCGAAACAGCCCAGGAGCCCGAAGCGGCCCTTCAACTGCTCAAAGGTGACGCGTCTTACGCCGTTATCGTCGCCGACATGCAGATGCCCAGGATAAACGGCGTTGCCTTTCTCAATCAGGCGAAGTCTCTGGCGCCGGACGCCACACGGATCATGCTCACGGGCAACGCCGACCAGCAGACAGCCGTCGATGCCGTCAACCGCGGCGCGATCTTCCGCTTCCTGACAAAGCCATGCCCCACGGAAGTTTTCACCGCCACGCTCGACGCGGCTCTTGAACAATACCGCCTGGTGACCGCCGAGCGCGACCTGCTGCAGAAAACCCTGCGTGGAAGCATCAAGGTCCTGATCGACCTGCTGGCGATGCTCGACCCCGAGGCGTTCGGCCAGGCGCTGACCCTCAAGGCCCGGGCGGGGTCCCTCGCAAAAATACTCAACGTGCCCAGGGCCTGGGAAATCGAGATCGCTTCCATGCTGTACCCGATCGGGCAGATCACGCTGCCCCAGGAACTGCGGCAAAAAGTAGCAAGCCGTGCGGCCTTGACCACCAAAGAAAAACAGATCGTCGTCGAAGCCCAGGCGTCAAGCCACGACCTCTTGTCACACATCCCCCGACTGGAATCGATCGGGAAGATCCTGCGGATGATCCACAGCCCTTTGACCCCCGGCGGCAAGCCAACAAACGATGAGGAACCCCCGCAGGGCTCGCGCATACTCAAAGCGCTGATCGACCTGGCCGCACACGAAGCGTCGGGGTCGTCGGTCGGCGACGCCATCACGGTTATGCACAAACGCGCCAGTCAGTACGACCCCGACGTGCTGAAACGGCTGGCGGAGGCCGTAGTTGATGCACCCGAAGCCAACCCCCAACCCACCGATATCCGGTCACTGGAAGCGGGCTTCATCCTGGCACAGGACGTGGTCACCGATACGGGCATCCTTCTAATTCGAAAAGGGGCCACCGTCAGTGAAGCGGTCAAGATGGCGATACGCAACTACCACTCGCTGGGCCACCTGGAAGGCCCGGTGATGGCAATCCACGCCGGCAAATACGCTACGCGAAACCAAAATGCCGACGCACGCAAGGCATCGTGATCGCGCGCCAACCATCCATATGGTTCAATGGCATTACCCCGGCAGAAAATAGTTACGCGCCGGCTCCCCGAAAGGCAGGCGGGTCAGGCCCGGCCTTCCATCGCGACGTAGTCGCGCTCGGTCGGGCCGGTGTAGACCTGACGCGGACGGGCGATGCGGCTGACAGGATTGTCGTGCTGTTCCTTCCAGTGCGCGATCCAGCCGGGCATGCGCCCGATCGCGAACATCACCGTGAACATCTCGATCGGGATACCCAGCGTCCGCAGGATGATCCCCGAGTAGAAGTCGACGTTCGGGTACAGGTTCCGCTCCAGGAAATAGTCGTCGTGCGTGGCGATGTCTTCCAGCTCTTTGGCGATCGGCAGCAGCGGGTCGCTCACGCCCAGCTTGGCCAGCAGGTCGTCGCACGCCTGCTTGAGGATCGTCGCACGCGGGTCGCTGGACTTGTAGACCCGGTGCCCGAAGCCCATAAGGCGGAACTCCTTGTTCTTGACCCGCTCGACGACCTTCTTGACGTCAAGGCCTTCCTTGTGGATACGGCTGAGCATCTCGATACACCGCTGGTTCGCCCCGCCGTGCAACGGCCCCCACAGGGCGCAAACCGCCGCCGCCATCGACGCGAACAGGTTCGCTTCCGACGATCCGACGACTCGCGCCGTCGAGGTCGAGCAGTTCTGCTCATGGTCCGCGTGGAGCATCAAGAACAGGTCCAGAGCCCGGACGACCTCCGGCTCACCGGTGTATCGGCCGTAGGGGATGCTGAACATGCAGTGCAGGAAGTTGGAACAGTAATCCAGCGAAGGGTCGGGGTAGCGCTGCGGCTCGCCGATGGACTTCTTGTAGCTGAACGCCGCGATCGTCGAGACCTTGGCCATCAGCATCGCCACCAGGTTCAGTGACGACTCATCGATCCTGTTCACTTCCAGGAGTTCGGGGTGGTAGCAGCTGCTGGCGTTGATCATGGCGCTGAGCACCGCCATCGGGTGGGCGCTGGCGGGGAAACCCTCGAAGTGGTGGCGCATGTCCTGGTGCAGCAGCGAGTGCTTGCGGATCTGCGCCGCCAGCTTGTCCAGCTGCTCGGGGTTGGGAAGCTCGCCGAAGATCAGAAGCCACGCGACCTCAAGGAACGTGCTGTTCTTCGCCAGCGTCTGGATCGAGTAGCCGCGGTAGCGGAGGATCCCCTTCTCACCGTCGATATAGGTGATCGCCGACTCGCAGGCCCCGGTGTTGCCGAAGCCCGCGTCGAGCGTGATATACCCCGTCTCGGACCGGAGCTTGCTGATATCGACCGCGTGCTCGTTCTCCGTACCGACGATCACCGGCAGGTCGATGCTCTTGTCACCGAGTTGGAGTTTGGCGGTCTGGTTCATAACTGCTTGCGAGGTCATGTGGGTATCCCTGTACGAATATTCCGAACGCCTGATTTTAGGCGCTTTTCAGGTTCAATACCAGACGCCGACCCTAGCAGCCCCCAGTGTCCCCGGCGACCCTGGGCCGGTCTTACGCGGGGTGGGCGGCGACCCAGCCGGACTTGAAGTCCTGGGTGGCTTTCTTGATATCCGCGCGCATCGTGTCGTCCAGCGCCTTGGCGGCCGCCAGCCGGTCGCGGATCGCTTTGGCCGGGCCGGCAAAGTGCTCAACGAGCGCCTTACTGAACGGCTGGACCTGGTCGATCTTCAGGTCGTCCAACGCCCCGGTCGAGGCGGCGAAGATCTGGATCACCTGGTCGATCACGTCCATCGGCACGAACTGCGGCTGCTTGAGCAACTCGACCATGCGGGCGCCACGATCCAGCTGGTGCTGGGTCGCCTTGTCCAAGTCCGTGCCCAGCTGCGCGAACGCTTCCAGTTCACGGTAGGCGGCCAGGTCCAGACGCAGCGAGCCGGCGACCTGTTTCATCGCCTTGATCTGCGCGTTGCCACCGACGCGCGACACGCTGATACCCACGTTGATCGCCGGACGCACGCCGGCGAAGAACAGTTCGGGCTCCAGGTAGATCTGCCCGTCGGTGATGGAGATCACGTTCGTCGGGATGTACGCGGACACGTCGCCTTCCTGCGTCTCGATGATCGGTAGCGCGGTCAGCGAGCCGCCGCCGTTGTCGTCCGAGAGCTTGGTCGCACGCTCGAGCAGGCGCGAGTGCAGGTAGAACACGTCGCCGGGGTAGGCTTCACGGCCGGGCGGACGACGCAGCAGCAGCGAGAGCTGGCGGTACGACGCGGCCTGTTTGGAGAGGTCGTCGTAGACGCACAGGACGTGCTTGCCCTGCCACATGAAGTGTTCACCCATCGCGCAGCCGGTGTAGGGCGCGATGTACTGCATGGGGGCCGGTTCGCTGGAGCCGGCGTTGACGACGATCGTGTAGTCCATCGCGCCCGCTTCACGCAGCGCCTCGACCACCGAGGCGACCGTCGAATCCTTCTGGCCGACCGCGACGTAGATGCAGATCATCGCCTGGTCGGTGCCGACGAATTTCTTCTGGTTGATGATGGTGTCGATGGCGACGGCGGTCTTGCCGGTCTTACGGTCGCCGATGATCAGCTCGCGCTGGCCTCGGCCGATTGGGATCATCGAGTCGACGGCCTTGACGCCGGTCTGCATCGGCTGGGTCACCGGCTGACGCTCGGCGATACCCGGGGCGATGATGTCGACCTTGCGCATCTGGTCGGACTGGATCGGGCCCTTGCCGTCGATCGGCTCGCCCAGGGCGTTGACCACCCGGCCCAGCAGCGCGTCGCCCGATGGCACGCTCAGCAGTTCGCCGGTCGACTTAACGCTCATGCCTTCCTTGATGTCCAGGTAGTCGCCGAAGATAACCGCGCCGACGATGTCCTGTTCGAGGTTCATCACCTGGCCGCGGACGGTGTGCCCGTCGCCGATCTGGAACTCGAGCATCTCGCCGGCCATCGCTTCGCTTAAGCCGTAGATGCGGGCGATACCGTCGCCGACCTCGACCACGGTCCCGATCTGCGAGACCTCCAACTCGGCCGAGTAACGCTCGACCTCCTGCTTGATGACCGCGGTGATTTCATCGGTTTTAATCTTCATCGCTGACTCCGTTGCGGCGTATGCCGCCGACTTCGTTTGGGTTTGTGTCGTTGTCGTTTGGGTTCGTGTGCATCGGCGGGCCGCCCCGCCGTGTGTGTCTTCGTTGATTAGTTTTCCAACTGCCCGCCGCGCCGCGCCTGCTCCCGGCCGGCCTCGACAAGCTTGCGCTTCATGATCTTCAACTGCGTGGCGACGCTGCCGTCGATCAGCCGGTCCCCGACGCGGACCTTCAGGCCCCCGATCAGTTCCGGGTCGACGTGCTGGTGCAGGTGGACACGCTTGCCCACCGCCTGCCCGATCGAGTCGGCGACGCCCCGGCCCGCCTCATCGGTCAACGCCTGGGCGACGAACACGTCCACGTCCAGCTCGCCCTTTGCGTCGGCGACCAGCACGCCGTAAGCCCCGAGGATCCCTTCCAGGGAGCCCAGCCGGTCCTTGCGGTTGACCACCTGCAGGAAGCGATAAAGCACGTCGCTGACCTTGCCCTTGAACAGCTTCTCGACCAGCGCGCTGCGCTGCGCGGTGCTCAACGCACGCGATGACAAGAGGCTTTTCAGGTCAGGCTCACGGCCGAGCAGCGAAAGCAGCTCGACCGCTTCCCCGGCCAACGCGTCCACCGCGCCATCCGCCTGCGCCAGGTCGATCAGCGCCTGCGCGTATACCCGGCTGACCGAGTCCGTCCGTTGTTCGGCGTCTTTAGACACCCGTGTTCCTCCATCTAGGTTGGGTGAATCACCCGTCTCGGCCCCGAGGGCCAATCCAAACTTCTTCAACAATCTGCTGAAACGATTGGCCATGCGTGTCGGCTCAGTTTCGGTCGGCGCTCCGGAGCTTGTCGATCGATTCCTTGATCAGCGCCGACTGATCGGCGGCGTTGATCTCACGACGCAGGATCTGCCCGGCGACCTGCGTCGCCAGCGTTGCGCCCTGCTCATAGATATCCGACACCGCACGCTCCTTGGCGGCGTTGATGTCGGCCTCGGCACGCTCTTTCATCTGCGTGATCTGCGCCTGCGCCTCGTCCTTGAGCTGGGCGGCCACCTTCTGCGCCGCGCCACGGCTCTCGTCCACGATCTGCTGCGCCTGCTTCTGTGCCTCGGCGAGCTGTTGCTTGTATTCGGCGAGCGTGGCGCTGGCCTGCTTCGCGGCGTCCTCGGCGTTCTTCAGGTCGCCACGGACCTTGTCCTCACGGGCCTGCAGGGCGGCGAGGATCTTCGGCCAGACGAAGATGCTGAGGACGACAAAGAAGATGCCGAACACGATGATCGTGTAGAGGGCTTCCTGCCAGACAACGGTGGTCAGGCCGCGGTTGCCGTGACCCCCGCCGTGTGCTTCACCGTGCTCGCCGGCGGTTTCGTTGTAGTGTTCCAGCGAGTCGGCGGTTTCACCGGCATACGTATCGACCTGCTGTGCGGCGTCGTGGACGGCCTGGCCGGCGTCGGCGGCGTGCCCGGACTCCTCGGCCAAGGCAGACCCGGCGGTGAACAGTACGGCCAACAGTGTGACCACGAAGTGTCGTGTCCAATTCATCGCGTGTGTTTCCATAGCGTCTGGCGTCATCGGCCCACACGGGTGGGCCGGGGTAAGTCACGCCCCGGCGGTCAGGCCGGGACGCGAGGAAAATCCGGTTCGTGTCGGATCAGCCGACCTTGAAGATCTGACCGGCCATGCCCTGCGCGACGATGATCGCGAAGAACGTGAAGCCTTCGATCAGCGCGGCGGAGATGATCATCTGGACGAAGATCTGGCCGGCCGCTTCGGGCTGACGCGCGACGGACTGGACGGCGTTGCCGCCGATGTTGCCGATGCCTTTGCCGGCGCCGGCGCACAACAGGCCCAGGCCGATGCCCGCGCCGAGGATCGCGAGGCCCGCGCCGATACCGGCGTAGCCCTCAAGAGCCTGTGCAAGAGTGAGGATGTCGATCATGTCTGAATCTCCAAAACTAGGTATGAATCGTTTTGCCGACGATTAAAGTGCTCGGGCGTCGGCGTCCCCGAGCGTTTTACAGTGGTTAGTGCCCGCCCCCCGTACCGGTCAGCCCCGCCTCCAAGGCGTCACCGGGCATCGCCCCCTCGTCCAACCCGCCGTGATGCTCATCGTGCTCGTCGTGGCTCACCGCGCCCAGCGAGATGAAGATCACCGTCAGGAAGGTGAAGATGTACGCCTGCAGGAAGGACACAAACAGTTCGAGGAAGCTGAACGCGGTCGCGCCCAGGACACTGGCGCCCTTGCCCACCAGCGGGGCCGTCAACGCCAGAATAATCAGCGACGCCAGCACCAGGTGCCCGGCCACCATGTTCGCAAAAAGACGCACGCACAGAGCGAAGCTCTTGATCACAAGCCCGACCAGTTCCAGCAGAAAGACCAGCAGGCCCACCGGGAGCATCACCGGCAGCAGCGGCAGCGGCTTGAACGGCACGGGCCACATGTGCTTGATGAACCCGAAGCCGTTTTCCTTTAGCCCCACGAACACCATCATGAAAAGCGAGATCAGCGCCAGCCCACCGGTGAAGTTAATATTGCCGGTCATCGTGCCGCCGACGTGCGACAGGCCGTGCAGCCCGATCAACTCAAAAAACGCGCCGATCGGCAAAAGCCCCAAAAGGTTGCCGAACAACACGAAGAAGAACGTCGACCAGATGTATTTCACGTAGCGGTCGGTCATGTCGCCCAATAGCGGCCGGGCCATCTCGTCACGCAGGAAGATGCACAGGACCTCGAAGATCTGCGTGACCCGGCCCTTGGTGACATAGCCCTCGGCGGACGCCGCCTTGACCGGCATCTTCGCCGCCACCGCCATCAACAACAGCACGCCACCGACGAGCACCACCAGCGACATGAAGTGGTGGTTCGTGAACCAGGTTGTGCCGAATAGCGTGTGCGGCAGCACGTGGCCCATCGGATCGGGTGCCGCACCGGCGGCGGCAAGCAGCAGAGTCGTCATCATCAATTAATCTCCGGCATCGGGACCGATGCGCCCGTCGCGGCCAGCACGTGCGATGAAATCATCTTCACCTCCACGGCCAGCACCAGCATGTACCAACCGGCCACCCACATCAGCGTCGTCTGGGTGTCCGCCGTGCCCGCGCCCCACCGCAGCCACGCGACCGCGATGAAACCGACCACACAGCGGACCAGAATGCTGACCATGAAGCCGTACGCGCCGCCGTGGGCGCTCTTCTGTGACATCAGCCACACCGGGACGAATCCCGACAGGCCGATCACCAGACTCACGAACGCGCCGACCATGCTCGGCCGGGCCTGTGATTCGAGATTGAAAACGCCGTTGAGCAACCCGTACACACACGCCGCCACCGTGAGCACGACCACGATCAACGTCAAAGACGCTTTCACGATCGGGAAGACGAGGGGGTTGTCGGTCGGGTTAGTCATCGTGGCGCGAGGCGTGGGTTTATGAGTCGATCGTTACGCGTTTCGTATCGCTTATTCGTCCGTGTTCTTCGTCGGCCCGTCTTCGGGCGGTTTCCGCTTGGGCGGATAAAGCATGTCCTTGGCGAGGTTGTACGTCCCGCCCAGGGTCGCCAGCAGCGCCCCGGCAAGCATCAGCCATGGCCCGGTATCCCACTTCTCGTCGAGGAGATACCCCCCATACGTCAGCCCGCCGATGATCACCCCGACCTCGATCCCCCGCCCGATCATCCGCCAGGCGCTGGGGCTGTAGCCGTACGGGCCGGAGCGTCCTTTTTTCACCATCGCCGGCCTCCTTGGCCGAGCGCCCGATCGAGGCGTTTTAACCGGTTATAAAACAGTTAATTACACCCAATTCGCCCGGGCATGGCCCCGACGCTCTGCTGACCGGCGGGGCAG
This sequence comes from Phycisphaerales bacterium, assembly GCA_041402025.1. Classification (GTDB taxonomy): domain Bacteria; phylum Planctomycetota; class Phycisphaerae; order Phycisphaerales; family Phycisphaeraceae; genus JAJRRS01. The sequence goes on from JAWKTA010000015.1 coordinate 70,332, forward strand.
ATAGCCTAGAGGTGCGTTTCTTGGGTGTCAAACCGCAGAAATGCCCGCCGGACCCGCCCGATTAGCCGGGCCTGAAATGTTTATCTCCAATGATTACATAATATCTCGACACTTTCGTCTTTTCAGGTATCCTTAGAGTGTTCCAAGGGCACCAACGCCGGTGCATCCCGCGATGATCGCAACCGGCCACCGCCCGTTACACGCCCGCCCGCAGAGCCCCGAGGAGGAGAACGAAAATGAAGTCATCTATCCGTGCTATCCAATCGGCAGCTCGCCCCGCTCGCCCTGGTGATGATCGTCACGGCCTTATGCTCCCCCGCACACGCCGCCATCACGCTCGACGCCAACTTCGACCACGGCTCATTGAAGACCTACTCCGTCGCCGGCAGCACCGTCAACCTCGTCGGACGCGACAACTACTTCGGCTCCAACCAGTGGCGCTGGGTCTACTTCAAGGCCTCCGGCGTCAACGGCCTGACGCCCAACTTCCGGATCTCCACCAACTTCGCCGGCGGCTCCAGCGCCATCGCCAACCAGAACTTCCGATACAGCTACGACAACGAGAACTGGACAACCTTCGACAACCACGGCATCTCCGGCGGCACGTTCAATTTCTCCAACAACACCACCTTCAACCAGAACGACGTCTGGGTCGCGTTTTCACCGCCCTACTCCTACGGCCGGGCCGCCGACCAGGTCGCGCAATACAAACTAAGCCCCTACGTCAGCCCCACGATCAAGCGCCAACAGTGACCTGGTCACGGCATCCCCCGGCGGGATCGACGACCTGGGCAGGGTCATCGCGCCGCGCGACATGTGGGCTTTCAAGATCACCGACAGCGCCACCCCCGCCGCCGGCAAGACACAGATCGTCCTGACCAGCGGCCTGCACGCGCAGGAGGTCCTGGGCACACACACGCTCGAAGGCACGCTCGAATGGCTGTTAAGCAGCGACCCGCGCGCCGCCGAGCTGCGTAAGGTCGCCGAATTCTACGTCTACCCGATGCTCAATCCCGACGGGCGTTTCGCCGGCTACAACCGCTCGACCGTGCAGAACCCAAACCAGGACCCCAACTGTTGTTGGAGCCCGACCGCTTCGAGCAACTGGCAGAACAAGCCTGACCTGAAACTCTCCGGCGAAGCCATGCTGGCCGACCTGCAGGTCGCCGCCGGCGGCCAGGCCGACTACTTCATCGATTACCACTCCACCATCACCACCAGTGCCGACGCCGATGATTATTTCTTCCTGCACCCGGAGAAGGGCCACACCTCAGACCCCTTCTGGACGCACCTCATGGACCTGACCACCACGGTCACCTGGACGCAGTCCACCGGCACCTCACCCACCACCGCCAACTTCGGCGAGGTCGAGCTCGGCGCACACTTTGACGGCACCTTCGAGACGGCGTTCCACCCCTCGCGCGGCGCCGAGTATTACGAAGAACTCGGCAAAGACGTCGGCGTCGCGTTCTTCATGGCCTTGGCGCGCAGGGACGCCGACATCAACGCCGACGGGTGTATCGGGATCGCCGACCTGAACTTCCTGTTAAGCCGATGGAACCAAGCCGTACCCAAGGGCGACAAAGACGCCGGCGACATCGCGGGCATCGGCGACGGGTTCATCGGCATCGACGACCTGAACCTCCTGCTGAGCAACTGGAACACCGGCACCCCGCCGCCCTCGCTTGATACCCTCATCCCCGAGCCGACTACGATAGGCCTGCTTGGTATCGCCGGCCTCGGTGCGCTGGCGCGGAACCGGCGTTGATCAATACCAACCCGCGGCACGCAGCCCGGATAATCAGCACGACGTACACACAACCCGCCACCGGCTGATCCCCGCGCGGTGATGGTGGTCCAATCACAACCATGCAAGCCCATGAGGGGACCGATGCATCGGGCGGTCTGACCCTGTCTATCCCGGCAGCCGGGGGCACCGGGGGTGCCGGGGGTGTTGTCGTCAAAACATTAAGCCCCGCGCGACGCACGGTCGTCGGCCGCGATGCTTCCGCGGGCATCTTGCTCGATCACGAAACCGTCTCACGCCGGCACGCCGAGTTCTACCGCAACCGCCTGGGCGAGTGGCGCGTCCGCGACCTGCGCAGCCACAACGGCATCCGCGTCAACGGCGAGCCTGCCGAGGACCAGGCCGTTCACGACGGCGACGTTGTGGAAATCGGCAGCGTCCGCCTGACCATCGGCGACAAACCATCGGCCGATGCAACCCCGACAAGCACCGGGTCCCACGTGAATATCCGGGACGGCGATACCGTCTCCATCGGCAGGCTCAGCCGGCCCGACCGGCCCAAACTCGAGGCCGATCAACTGTTCACCGTGCAGCGGCTGGTCAAACGGCTGATCGAAGAGCCCGACCCGCAACAGCGCATGATCCTGCTGTGCAGGCAAACGCTCGGCCCGCCGTTGGGCGCATACCACGCGGCCGTGGTCGAGTTCCCACGCTCGGGATCGGACAGCGCGACGCTCGTCGTCGGCCCCGAATCCCTCGGGAGCAACACCGGCCAGACGTTTTACCTCTCGCGCTCGGTGGTCGAAGCGCTGCGGGCATCCGACGAGCCGGTCCTGGCGTCCAACTGCCCACACCGGGAAACGTCCGCCACGCCCCTGACGGTCGTGGCTAAAGGCGACCCCTTCGCTGTCGCGGCGTGCCCGTTGTCGCAAGGCGCTGCGGCCGACGGCATACAGCGCGTGCTCTACCTCGTGTTGCCGGCGATGCTGGGTTCGATGGAATGGCTGGCGCTGGCGGCGCTGATCGCCGAGCAGTACGACCACGCCGAGGTCGCCTGGCGCGGCCAACGCGCGGAGGCGGAACAGAAAGTCATCGACCGTGACCTGCAGCAGGCCCGGCGTATACAACTCGCTTTGGTCCCCAACAAGATCGACCTGCCCGGGCTGGACGTCGCGGTCAGCTTCACGCCCTGCCGGACCGTCGGCGGCGACTACGTCGATGCGTTCCAACTGCCCGACGGCCGATCGCTGCTGGTCGTTGCCGATGTCGCGGGCAAAGGCATGCAGGCGGCCCTGGTCGCGTCCAGCCTGCACACCTTCCTGCACGCCACGCTTGCCGGCACGGGCGACCTCGGCGGGTCCATCACGCAACTCAACCATTATATGCACCGCACGCTGCCCGACGGCACGTTCGCCACACTCATCGCGGCCGTGATCGACCCGAACAGCGGCGAACTGCAATACGTCAACGCCGGCCACCCCCCTATCCTCATCGGATCCACAAACGGGCAGGTGCGCGAACTGCGGACAGGGTCCAACCTCCCGCTGGGCGTGATGGAATCGGATATGCAATCCGACACCGACCTGCTCGGCCCCGACGAGTGCCTGCTGCTCTACACCGACGGCCTGACCGAATCGCTTAACCGCGACGGCACCTGGCTCGGCGTGGAAGGCGTCGCACGCTGCCTGACACGGACGCTGACATGTCACGATGCGCAGCCCTCCGCCGATGAAGCAGCTGCCGGCCTGATCTCAACGGTCGAACTGGAAACGACCGGCCACGACGCCGACGACCGCACGCTCCTGCTCGCGGCCCGAAGGTAACACGCTTGATCCCCGGCGTAGCGCTTGAGGATATGATGCCCCGGTCATGCTCACGCTACGCCATCAAGCCCGTCTGCTCGTCGCGGCTGACCGCGTTTATCGTGGTGGCGGCGATCGTTGTCATAAAGCTCGCTGCTGGATCGGCCACGCCTGTGGTGTCCACACGCGGCACCGACCGTCGTGTTGCCGGCCACCTTCGTCGGCCGATCCGCCTGTATCGACTGCCACGAACGCGAGCACAACCTCTGGACCGGATCGCACCACGACCTGGCCATGCAGGAGGCCAACGAACAAACCGTGCTCGGCGACTTCGACAACGCCACCTTCACACACTTCGGCGTCACCTCCAGGTTTTATAAAAAAGACGGCCAATACTTCGTCACCACCGACGGGCCCGACGGCGTGATGCACGATTACGAGATCGCGTACACCTTCGGCGTGACGCCGTTGCAGCAGTACCTGATCGCGTTCCCCGGCGGGCGGTACCAGGCGCTTGGCACCTGCTGGGACACGCGCCCGGCCGAGCAAGGCGGGCAACGCTGGTTCCACCTCTACCCCGACGAGACGATCCCGCACGATGACGAGCTGCACTGGACCGGGCCGAACCAGAACTGGAACTTCATGTGTGCCGAGTGCCACTCGACCAACCTTCAAAAAAACTACAACCTTAAGACCGACAGCTTCAACACCAAGTGGTCCGAGATTAACGTCTCCTGCGAAGCCTGCCACGGCCCGGGGTCGAACCACGTCCGCTGGGCAAAGGACTACGAACGTGGCATCGACCGCGGCGACACATCGATGGGCTTGGCGTTTACGATGAAAGCGGACGGCGGAACGTGGCAGTTCGAGCCTGGCGCGGTCACCGCGCAACGCACCAAGCCCCGCGAAGACCACGCCACGATCCAGATGTGCGCCCGCTGCCACTCACGACGCACCGCGATCAATGACGAATACCACTACGCGCAAAACCTGCTGGACACCCACCAACTCGCGCTTCTCGACGAAGGCCTCTACCACGCCGACGGCCAGATCCTCGACGAGGTCTACGTCTACGGCTCGTTCATCCAGAGCAAGATGTACCATAAAGGTGTCACCTGCACCGACTGCCACGACCCGCACAGTATGAAGGTCTACACGCCCGGCAACACGTTGTGCTCGCAGTGTCACCTGCCCGATAAGTTCGACACGCCGAGCCATCACTTCCACGAGCAAGGTACCGAGGCCAGCCTGTGCGTGTCCTGCCACATGCCGACCAAGACGTACATGGGCGTCGATGCCCGGCTCGACCACAGCCTCCGTGTCCCCCGGCCCGATCTTTCCGAAAAACTCGGCACGCCCAACGCCTGCAACCAGTGCCACGACGATAAGACCAATCAATGGTCGGCCGACGCCGTCGCCCAATGGTACGGCCCGGACCGCCGCAACGAGCCGCACTACGGCGAAGCGCTCTACGCCGGCCGGATACACACGCCCGATGCCAACAACAAACTTTCCGCCCTCGCCAACGACACAAATCAACCCCCCATCGCCCGCGCGACCGCCCTCTCGCTGCTGCGCAGCTATCCCAGCGAACTTTCATACGAAACGATCAAATCTCACGCACAAAGCAGTGAACCGATGATCCGCCAAGCGGCGTTATCCGCACTGGAAATGTGCGAACCCGCGATGCGCATCCCGATCGCATTCGGTCTGCTGGACGACCCGGTACTCGCCGTCCGGCTCGAAGCGGCGCGTGTGCTGGCACCCGTGGACACCGCCACGCTCAACGACGCTCAGAAACAAGTGCTCGACACCGATATCGAGGCTTACATCAACGCCCAGCTCGTCAACGCCGAACGGGCCGAGTCGCACCTGAATATCGCGCTCGTGCAGATGCAGCGTGGCCAACCCGACGCCGCCGAGCAGTCCTACCGCACCGCGATCCGTGTCAACCCACATTTCGCCCAGGCCTACGTCAACCTCGCCGACCTCTACCGCGAGACCGGCAGAGACAGCCTCGGTATCGATGTCCTCCACGAAGCGATCGACGCCGGCGTCAACCACGGCGTGATCCACTACGCGCTGGGATTAGCGCAGGTCCGCGCAGGCAAGACAGCCGAAGCAATCCGCTCTTTGGAAAAATCCGTCGAGTTATCCCCGGAAGACCCCCGCTTCGGCTACACGCTCGGCATCGCCTTGAACTCGACCGGTCAACCGCAACGCGCCCTGCAGGCCCTGGCAGACAACCACACACGCCACCCCGACGATCAACACACACTCTACGCGCTCATGACGATCAACCGAGACCTGGGCCATCTCGACGCCTCGATCGAGTACGCCCAGAAACTACTCAAAAATAACCCCGACAACGCGCAGGCCATCCGGGACTTCATCGCGCAGGTCAAGGCCCAGCAAGCGGCCACCGAACAAGCTCAGCCGAACATCAGGTAGCAAACCCCCGTCACTACGACCACGCCGATCAGATTCAAAATAAGCCCCTCCCTCGCCATCATCCGCACCGTCAGGTGATCCGCACCGAACACGATCGCGTTCGGCGGCGTCGCCACCGGCAGCATGAACGCGAAGCTCGCGCTGATCGTCGCCGGCACCATGATCAGCCTCGGCTCAATCGCACCCGCCAACGCCATCGCCGCGAAGATCGGCAGCAGCACGTTCGCCGTCGCCGTGTTGCTCGTTACCTCCGTCAGCATCGTCACCGCCAGGCAGATCAAACCCATCACCAGTATCACGTTCAGCTTCCCGATCGCGGATAGCTCATTGCCGATCGCTTCGCTTAAGCCCGAACTCTTAAACGCGCTCGCCACCGCGATCCCCGACCCGAACAGCAGCAAAATCCCCCACGGGATCTTCCGCGCCGTCTGCCAGTCCAAAAGCTTCTCGCCCTTGCCGTTGGGGATCAAGAAAAGCGCGATCGCCGCCAATAACCCGATGCTGCTGTCATGCGCGTTTTTCAATCCCGTCCACTCGCTCCAGCCACCGAACGGCTCGGTCCGTGTCACCCACAACACCGCCGTCACCGCGAACACCAAAAGCGTCCGCACCTCCTCGACCCGCCAGCCCCCGACAGCCGGCAGTTCGATCTTCTGCGCCTTGCCCACGCCACGCGTCAGCCACAGCCACGCGATCGGCAGCATGACGACCACGATCGGCATCGCCCACATCATCCATTGCAAAAAGCTCGGCTCTCGGCCCGTCAGTTGGTGGTACTGATTCATGAACACCAAATTCGGTGGCGTGCCGATCGGCGTGCCGATCCCCCCGATGCTCGCCGCGTACGCGACCCCCAGCAACAAACTCGTCTTGAGCCTGTCGTCCTCCACCTTCTCAAGCACCGCCATCACGATCGGCAGCAGCATCAGCGCCGTCGCCGTGTTCGAGATCCACATGCTCAACACCGCAGACGCCAGCATGAACCCCAGCACCATCCGCCGGCCGCCGCCCCCGCCCATCGCGCGCACCATCGATAGCGCGATCCGCCGATGTGCCCCGCTCCGCTCCATCGCGGACGACAACAAAAACCCGCCCATCATCAGCAGGATCAGCTTGTCCCCGTACGCCGCCCCCACCTGCGTGTAATCCATCACCCCTACCAAAGGCAGGACCGCCAGCGGGATCAGCGACGTCGCCGGGATAGGGATCGGCTCGAAGATCCACCACAGCGCCGTCAACACCGTTACCCCAGCCGTCCACGCGATCGCGTCCGACATCCCGTTGAAATGCAAACTAAGCCCCACCGCCAGCGCCGCCACCGGCCCCACAACCAACGCCCAATGCTTCATGGATAACCCCGTGGCCGCCCAAATGAATTGACCCACCCCCGCAAAGCCCACGTTCTCCGAACGTGGGACCGCTCCCACCAACACACACCCCGGATCTCCCCCCCAACACTCAGACATGCTCAACGAAACAAAGCGGAGAGGGTGGGATTCGAACCCACGGTAGGGGAAACCCCTACACTGGTTTTCGAAACCAGCTCCTTCAGCCGCTCGGACACCTCTCCAAAGGTCAGGCCGTGGGGTCCACAGCCCGGCGGGTCGGACATCATAACCACTGCCGCCGACCCCCGCCACGCCCCAGCCTCGCACACCGACCCCTTACCTAAACACACATTCCACCCCAAACACCCTCCAAAGCCCGAAAATCCTTGACATCATCCCCCCAGGCGATAACCTCAATCTATCAACAAAGCAGTACCAGCCCCCCACCGGCTCAGGCGGCATAAGCCGCCGTACCCAAACCCTCGACGGGAGGAACCTATGCGCCGTCTCAACGCGCCGTTATCACGAACGCCCCTCCCCGCGGTCGTCGCGCTCGCCGCCACACTCGCATCATCACCCGCACACGCCCAGCTCGACACTACCCGCGTCGCCTCCGGCCTTAACGCGCCCATATTCGCCACCACCGCGCCGGGACGCGCCGACCAGCTCTTCATCGTCGAACGCTCCGGCACCATCAAGATCATGAACACCGCCACCGGCGCGGTCAGCCCCACCAATTTCCTATCCATCCCCGACGTCAACACCACGCAGGAAGGCGGGTTCCTCGGCCTCGCCTTCCACCCCGACTTCGCCAACAACGGCAAGTTCTACGTCAACGTCACCACCAACCCCTCGATCGGCGGCGCGCTGACCACACGCATCCGCGAATATACCGTCACCGACCCCATCAACGGTAGCGCCGCCAACCCCACACCCACCGAAATCCTGCGCTTCGCTCAGCCCCAGACAAACCACAACGGCGGCTGGATCGGCTTCAAGCCAAACGACCCCAACGCAAACCTATACATCATGACCGGCGACGGCGGCGGCAGTGACGACAACGACACCGGACACACCGCCGGCACAGGCAACGCACAAGACATCACCAGCAACCTCCTCGGCAAGGTCCTCCGCATCAACGTCGATGGTGACGACTTCCCCGCAGACACCAACGCCAACTACGCCATCCCGAACACCAACCCCTTCGTCGGCGTCACCGGCGACGACGAGATCTTCGCCTACGGCCTGCGCAACCCCTTCCGCGCTTCCTTCGACCGGCTCACAAGCGATCTCTACATCGGCGACGTCGGGCAAAACAACCGCGAAGAGATCGACCTCATCCCCTCAACCAGCACCGGCGGCGAAAACTTCGGCTGGCGCCTCCGCGAAGGCGATATCGCCACGCCCTCCGGCGGCGTCGGCGGCTCGCCACCGGCAGGCAACGTCGACCCCATCTACGACTACGAATCCTTCGGAACGGGCGACTACTCCGGCGAAGCCGTCACCGGCGGCGTCCTCTACCGCGGACCGGTCACCGGGCTTTACGGCCAATACGTCTTCGCCGATTACCAGGACAACCACGTCTGGGCATTCGACCCCGCCAACCCCGACGCCACCGTCCAGAAACTCAACACCGCCGTCTCACCCGTCATCAAGTCGAACATCGGCAACATCAACAGCGTCGTCGCATTCGCAGAAGACACCTACGGCAACCTCTATATCGTCGATATCGGCGGCGAAATCTTCCGCATCGGCCTCCCCGGCGACATCAACGCAGACGGCTTCGTCGGCATCCAGGACCTGAACATCATCCTCGGCAACTGGAACCAATCCGTCACCCTCGGCAACCGCTTCATGGGCGACATCGCGGGCATCGGCGACGGCTTCATCGGCATCGACGACCTCAACGTCGTCCTCACCAACTGGAACCTCGGCACACCGCCCGCCATCGACGCAAACATCCCCGAACCCGCGACATTCTTGCTTTGCGCCGCCTTACTACCCACCCTCACCCGCCGCCCCAAAAGCCGCTCGCGGCTTAGCGATCCTGCCAAGAAAATCCTTGATCCAGCCCACCTCTAAACTACACTGAACGTGCCAATTCCCTCCACGGGGATCAACCTATGAAATCCGGGACGCGACAAACAGCCCGACACTTAGCCGGCCTCGTATGCCTGGCTTGCCACCCAACCCTGCACTCGCAGCAATCAGTTATCAAAATCGCCCTCAGGCGACGCCGCCCGGCCTCGCGCCCGGGCGATCATCGACGGCATCAGTTTCATCCCTGCAGGAATAACCACGGCGAAGCCGCGTTCAGGGGCACTTTTACTCTGCCGGGCGATCCCGCCCAGACAGGATCCGCCATCTGGGCGGGCTGCACCTGGTGCAAGCGCATCATCGCTCAAACAAAACTAACAAGCACCGGGCACCGCACCCGACACGGTGTTCACTTCTCTAAGTCAGTACCCCGTCATCAATGATGCGGGCCAGGTGTCGTTCACCGGCACGCTCGAAGGCCCCGGCGTCGATGCACCAACGACTACGGCGTATGGTCCGAGTGCCGCGGGTTCACCGCAACCCGTTGCACGAAGAGGCGAGCAGGCAACGGGGCGCAGGCAACGGCGTGGTATTCACCAGTTTTAAAAATATCTACAGCCTCGCCACCTTAAACGAATCCGGACAATCCGCTTTCCTGGCCGAAATCACAGGTCCCGGTATCGATACCACGAATAACACAGGCGTCTGGACCGGCTACACAGGGGCGTTAACCAAAATGGTCCAGACCAGCGCCCCCGCCCCGGGGACCGAAACCGACACGGTCTTTGCCACCATCTTAAGCACGCCCGTGCTTACGCCAACAGGACAAACCATTATCGATGCATTACTCGCCGGGCCGAGCATCAATGACACCAACGACCACGGCATATGGAAAGCAGATATAAACGGATTGACCAAGGTCATCCGCACGGGCGAACCCGCGCCCGGCTTACCCGCAGGCGTGGTGTTTAATACGTTCGGCAGACCACGGAGCAACGCATCCGGCGACGTCGCCTTTCTCGGCGGCATCGAAGGCCCCGGCGTGACCGATGTGCTTTCCGACGGCAACGGCTTCTGGTCACAAGGCGGCGGCCAGCTGCAATTCTTCGCACGCCGGCGACCCGCCGGGGACCACCGACGTACGGCATGATGCGCCGATCGTCATCAACGACGCGGGGACAAACCGTATATACTGCCGGTATTACCCCCGGCCGGAGTGCGAACCTCGGGATGTGGCTGGAGACCGACGGCGTATCACAACTGATTACACGCACGGGTATCGAACGCACCCGGCACCGGGCCGGGCGCGGCATTCAAGGGTTACACAAACGGTAGCGGGCCGCAGATCAATTCACGCGGACAGGTCGCCTTCCGCGGCGAACTCACCGGCACCGGCGTGGACAGCACCAACGACTGGGGCATCTGCCACCGACCCGCTGGGCAACCTCAACATGATCGTCCGCATGCTGGAACCTTCGACGTCAACGACGACCCCTCATCGATGACCTGCGAAGACCGTTTACGCCGACATGCTCTTCACCGGTTTCGACGGCACCAACGGGAACCCCCTCAGCTTCAACGATGCTGGCCAACTTCTGCTGTACCTGACCTTCGATGACGGAAGCTGGCAGCCTCTTCATCGCAAACACCCAACTCCCTGGCGACCTCAACTACGACGGATTCGTCGGCATCACCGACCTCAACCTCGTCTTAAGTAACTGGAACCAGACCGTCCCCTCCGCCGACACACGCGCCGACGCCAACGGCGACAACTACATCGGCATCGAAGACCTCAACGCCGTCCTGGGCAACTGGAATGCAGGCACACCGCCCATGTCATACGTACCCGAACCTGTCAGCAGCGGGCTGCTTACCGTAGCCTCCCTGGCACTGCTTAGACGAAAAATGCGGCTATAAAATGGCCGGATATACAGTGTTTACACTATTATTTGTGGCCACATAGGCTATACTCATAACCGCACTTCGGCGTACTATACATTTCATGGAGGTGGGCGGATGCGATTATTTCCTAATGTGTTTCTCTGCCTGATGCTTTCAGTCTTTTATTGCCCGAATGCCATATATGCCGCGATCACATACGACACAGTCGCGCTCTCGGGTGAAGATGCGCCGGGCACCACAGCAGGTGTGATCTTTAGCAGTTTCAGCGGCAGCCCCGTGCTGAATGATCTGGGACAAACCGCATTCAACGGATTCCTGGCCGGGACGGGTGTGAATACCTTTAATGATTCCGGCATCTTCTCCGATTCAACCGGCACGCTGAGTTTGGTTGCACGTGAGGGTGTCGCCGCGCCGGGAACCGCGGCCGGTGTCAGGTTTCTCAGCCTGGGCAGCCCCGTACTCAACGACGCGGGGCAAACCGCGTTCCTGGGCACCCTGACAGGCACGGGTGTAAGCATCTCAAACAACGAAGGCATATTCTCGGAAGCCGGTGGCTCACTCGGACTGGTCGCACGCGCGGGCAGCCCCGCCCCGGGTTTGGGTGCAGGTGTGAATTTCGTCAGCGACTTCGGCAATCCCCTGCTGAACAACTCCGGCCGTACCGCGTTCTACAACGGCTTGGCCGGCACGGGCGTGGACAGCACCAACAACAAAGGCATCTTCTCCGAAGCCGGCGGAACACTCGGACTGGTCGCACGCGCAGCAAACCCCGCGCCGGGCACCGGGGCGGGCGTGACATTCAGCGTCTTTGGCACACCTGACAGCCCCGTCATGAACGACGCGGGTCAGACAGCGTTCCTTGCGGTACTGACCGGCACAGGCGTGAACAGCACCAACGACCGCGGCATCTTTTCCGAGGCCGGCGGCTCACTCGGACTGGTCGCACGCTCCGGCGACCCCGCGCCCGATACCGTGGCGGGCGTGAACTTCGGTTTCGTCTACGCCCCGGTGATTAACGATTTGGGACAGACCGCGTTCATCGGGGCCCTGACAGGCACGGGGATCGACATCACAAACAATGAAGGCATTTTCTCGGAAGCCGGTGGCACACTGGGCCTGGTCGCACGCGCCGGCAACCCCGCGCCGGGCACCGGCGCGGATGTAAACTTCAACGGCTTCTTCAACCCCGTGTTGAATAACGCGGGGCAGACCGCGTTCATGTGCAGCTTGACCGGCGCGGGCGTACAACTCACAAACAATTCCGGCATATTCTCGGAAGCCGGTGGGACACTGGGACTGGTCGCACGTGAAGGTGACCCCGCGCCGGGCGCCGGGGCGGGTGTTGTATTCAACAGCTTCAGCTCCGGCACAAACCTTCCCGCGTTCAATGATGCCGGCCAGACGGCTTTTATTGGCGACCTCACGGGCACCGGGGTAAACAGCACAAACGACCGTGGCATCTTCGCCACCGACTTAGCCGGCACACTACACCTCATCGCACGCGAGGGCGACCTGTTCGACGTCAATCCCGATCCACTGATTGCCGATAACCGCACGATCAGCCTGCTTAACTTTGTCGGCAATTCCGGAGGCAGTGACGGCCGAGCCACCGGCCTGAATAACGCGGGCCAGCTCGTTTTTCGGCTCGTCTTCACCGATGGCACGCAGGGCGTCTTCGTCGCATCGATTGAATCAGCCATCCCCGGCGATCTCGACGGCGACGGCTTCGTCGGCATCAACGACCTCAACCTCGTCCTTGGCAACTGGAACCAGACCGTCCCTCCCGCCGACGCACGCGCCGATACCAACGGCGACAACTTCATCGGTATCGCCGACCTCAACACCGTCCTGGGCAACTGGAACGCCGGCACGCCACCCACAGACAGCGCAAACATC
>JAWKTA010000016.1:0-76309 GCA_041402025.1 Phycisphaerales bacterium
ATATTCTTTTCCGGATGCGCGACGTTAATGCGGCTGAGGCGATACAACAACGGCCTATTACGATCTTAAACCGATTCGCTCAGCGCCTCACAAGGCAGCGTAATAACACACAGGCATCCGCCGCCGTCGGCATTGCACAAGGTGATCGTCCCGCCGTGCAGTTGCGCAACGCTCTTGGCGATCGCCAAGCCGAGCCCAAGGCCGTTCGAGCCTTGGCAACTGTCATCTTTGATCACAAAGTACCGGTCGAACACCTTCTCGTGAAAATCCTCGGGCACGCCTGGGCCGTGGTCACGCACGGTCAGCACACACTGTCCGCCGTCCAAGTTCACACCGATCTCGACCGGCCGACCAGACGGTGAATAGCGGATCGCGTTACGGATCAGGTTCTCCAACATGGTGCGCAGCAGGTCGGGGTCCGCGTCCAGGCAGCCGTCCTCGTCCCCGGGGTCTGCGAGCGTGGGGACGAGATGCACGCCGGCCTGCTGCGCCTGCGCGGTGCAATGGGCGACGCTTTCAAGCACCAGATCGTTGACAGGCACGCGCGTCCGCCTGGCCAGCGCCTCCCCCTGATCGGCTCGGGCCAACGTGAGGAAACCCTCAACCAGACTCCCCAACCGGCGCATCTCTTTCATCACGCTCCGGTGATACGTCTGCATATCCTCGATACTCGCCCGATCAGGATTGAACACCTGCGTCTCGGTCAGCATGACCGCGATCGGCGTCTTCAGGTCGTGTGCGGCGTGGCTGATGAAACGCTCCTGGCTGCGGTAGCCCTCTTCCAGACGCGCCAAAGCATTGTTCAACTCGGTCTGCATGCGTTCGACTTCATGGTCCGTCGAAGCCACGCTCAGGCGCGTCTCAAGGTGCTCGGGGTCCACCTCACGCGCCGCCTCGGCGAACTGGCGCATCGGATCGACGGCCCGCCCGGCAATCATCCAGGCCGCCACCACCGCCGCAAGCAACGCGCCGGCCGCACCCAGCAGAAACACATTGAAAAACAGCTCCTGTTCCTGCTCCCGCATATCCGTGGTCCGGGCCATATCCAGATAGAGCAGTGTCCCGTCGGGCCTTGTGAAGCGATACGTGATCATCAGGCTGGAGATCTCACGCCCGAGCAGCCGCTTGGCGGTCTCGCCCTCAAACGAATAAAGCACCGGCTCGTCGGGGCTGGGCGAGACGGCAGAGATCGCGGGCAACGCACCGGTATCAACTCCCCAGCGCGAGACGATAACCTTCCCAGTCTCGTCGCGCACCGCCAGGATGCTGTGCTGGCGGTCCATCGGCTGGTAACGGTGCAACGAACCGGGCGAGAGGTCAAGGCCCGGCTCGGACATGTTCATGGCAACGCCCTCGGCCAGGCCGATCAGACGCTGATAGATCGCGCGCTCGGACACATCCCGATACAGCAGCCACATACAACCGATTACGCTCAGGTAGATCGTGGAGAAAATCAACACGAACCAGAGCGTCAGCCTCATCCGCAGCGACATGCGCATCCGCGGCATCAGGACATCCTTCCTTCCGGATTACGCCACCGGCCCATCGCCCGTCGCGCCAGCAGCCACACCGAAACGGTAGCCCGACCCGATCACCGTGTGGATCAGCTTCCGCCCATGGTCGCGGTCGATCTTGCGTCGCAGCGCTGATATGTAGACATCGATCACGTTGCTGTCCGGCTCGTAGTTCATGTCCCAGACCTTTTCGGTGATCGACTGGCGTGTCAGCACGCGGTCGCTGTTGCGCATCAAGTACTCAAGCAACGCGAATTCTTTGGAGGTCAGTTCTACTTTCTTTTCACCTCGCCTGGCGGTGCGACGCATCAGGTCCAGTTCCAGGTCGTCGTGCTGGAGCGAGGTTGATTCCGTAGCCTGCCCGCGCCGCATCAACGCCCGGACCCGAGCAACCAGTTCATCAAACTCGAACGGCTTGGTCAGGTAATCATCCGCGCCCGCGTCCAGTCCGTCTATCGTCTGCCGTGTGCCGGACAGCGCGGTGAGCATCAGGATCGGGCTGGCAACCTCGCAACGGCGCAGATTCCGGCAGATTTGCATCCCGTCACCGTCCGGCAGCATCAGGTCAAGAATGATCACATCGTATGGATTGATTCTCGCCTGCCCCTCGCCATCAGTTGCGCTGTGGCAAACGTCCACGGCGTACCCGTGCTCACCGAGGCCCTTGCGGATCGCGGCCGCCATCTTCTCGTTGTCTTCGATTACAAGAACGCGCACGCTTGATTACTCCAAACACCATTGTGCAGAACAGTGACGCCGAGGATACCGGACAAGATAAATTAAACAAGCGGATATGCCGCCACAAACCCTATGATATCCGTGGATTATAACCTCAGCCGCGTATTTCTGCCCAAGATGAAGGATTATTAATCCGTGGTTCATAGCGGTTTCATACCGCACCCGTAGTATCTCTTGAAAGCCGGCCGGAGTTGGCCGCGACCAAGAATCGCAAAGCGAAACTTTTAGAAAGGAAGCTAACCATGAACCATCTAACACGCCAAACCGGGACACTGTTTGCGGCGACAGCTCTTGCTCTGGGTGGGCTGACACTGTCCGCAAACGGGGCCGAAAAAGACCTGCAGACACCCCGGAATGATCAGGCACCCCGCGCCGACGTCGATTCATATCAGATGAACGAGCGGGACACCGCCCAGGGTGAAACCTTCCGTGGCAAGATCGTCAACCTACAACAGTTCTTGTTGGCCGATGCGGATCATAATGATGACCCATACGCCAACAAGTCAGATGCCAATCACTCGGCAGACCACAAGATGCAAAATCAGGCATCTAAAGATGCGCCGCTTGGCCTATGCGTCGAGAATGAAGGCATCATCGGCGCCCTAACCACGGAACAGACATACCTGATCGTCTTTGACCCCGCCAACGACACGCAATCCGATGCTTATGAAGATGCGCGTGACCTGATCGGCAAGGACGTCGCCGTGACCGGCAAGGTATTGGAACGTGGCTCACTCTCGGGCGTGCTGATCAGCAAGATCGAGCAAGCCACGCCCAAGCAGGCCGCCGCCGACACGACGCAGCCGTAATGCTGTGAATCAATGAGCCCCCTCACCCGGTCCGGGCGGTGGGTAGCGGAAGGAAGCTGCACCTACCGCCCGGTTTTATGGACCAGACGGAGTTTCACCATGAGAACCGCGATCATACACATCCTGTTATTACTGGCGTTTTCTGTTTCACTGAACGGCTGTGCTTTTCTGGCAGGTGCGGCGGCAGGTGGGGCAACAGGTTACGTCGCGGGTCATCATGCAGGTGAAAACGAGGCAGAAGAAGAAATCCACGAACACGAACAGGGCCACGGCGACCAAGTCAGCGATAGCGACTAAACCGCGGTATCCAAACGTGTCTCGTAAAAGATACCTGAGGACAATCTTATGAACCGTATGCAGAATTTACGGATGTATCTCTCGGTTACGGCGCTTGTCGCCGCCGTGCTGTGCCTGGCCGCGTGCAACACGATGGAGGGAGCTGGAAGAGACGTCGAGGACGCCGGCCAGGCCGTCCAGGATGCCGCGGATTGAGAAAGGATTGTAAGCCATGAAACGCTTGACACACCTCGTACTGGTCGCCTGCCTTGGAACAACACCGCTGATGTTTACAGGCTGCGGTGACGATGTGAACGTCGAACCGCTTAATAATGAAAACGGCCAGGTTGACGAAACCCCCTCGGACACGGACCAGGTTCAGACACCCGCGGAAACCGATCCGTCGCCGATTGATACGCCCGCTGATCCGCTTAACCCGCCGCCGACACCGCAATGATGATATTGCTGAACTAGCCGCTAACGCTTCCCCCCAGTTCGCCGCACGCTCCGCCCTAAGCAAAGGAGCGCGGTAGGATCGCCCCCGGCCATACTCCACGTTGTGCCGGGGGTGTTTTACTTACACGGCGGACGACAAACCCATTTACACACGTATTCCTGACCGCTGCTTCCGCCTCATTGCATGGCCAGAGCAGATACGTGAAAATAAAACCATGTACTACTGCGGCGTGCACATGTTTATGGGTTTTGTAGCATCGTCGGCATCCCCGGAACGGCCGACCGATGTGTTTTTACTCATCGGGCAGTCCAACATGGCTGGGCGGGCGCCGATGGTCGATGCAGATCATGTGCCGATCCAAAGGGTCTTACTGTTGAACGACGCGGGGACCTGGGAATCGGCGCGGCAACCGCTGAACAGACACGCATCCGATCATAAGGGGCTGAATCTTCAAGGGTTTAATCTCGGCGGCCCCTTCGCCGCTGCACTGCGCACAGCCGACCATACACTCATCCCAGGCCTGATCGTCAATGCGCGAGGCAAAACCCGCATTGAGCAATGGCTGCCAGGCGAAGTACTGTATGAGAATGCGCTAAAACGGGTGCGAGCACTGAAAGGGATCGAACTGGCGGGCGTCCTCTGGCACCAGGGCGAGAGCAATCATGACGACGCGGACTACGCCGGCAAGCTGGAGCGAGTGGTCGTCGGCCTGCGGAAAGACCTTGGCCAACCCGATCTTCCGTTTATTGCTGGGCACATTTCTATCGACAACAGGATCAACGATCAGATAGATGCATTGACAGAGAAACTACCCTACATGACCGTCGTCGCCGTCAATAGGCTTGCCACGTTTGACGGCGTGCACTACGACCGCGACAGCATGATCACGCTCGGACAACGGTACGCTGAGGCTTACATAAAACTCGCGGTGGCGGCAGATGATTAAGTAGATGCAACTACAACTGACAAATTACGAGCTAACAGCAACGACAAAGTAGTCCATAAATGCATCAACCGGTATCACGTCAAGGGCCTCGGGGGCTGCAAAAGCTGCGTGGATGGGGCCGCATTGTGCGGCATCGAAACGTGTGGCGAGGTTGTGTTTGAACTTCTCGATCAGCAGTGGCTCGCCTTCGGCGCGGCGGTGGCGGTGGCCGACGGGGTATTCGACGGCGACCTTTTCGGTGTGCGTGCCGTCGGTGAAAAAGACCTGCACGGCGTTGCCGATCGAGCGTTTCTGCGGGTCGAGGTAGTCGCGGGTATAGGCGGGGTCTTCTATGACCTGCATTTTTGAGCGCAACTGATCGATGCGCGGGTCCGAGGCGGCGGCGTCTTCATAGTCGTCGGCGGTCAGGCTGCCTTTGAGCAGGCCGATGGCGGTCATGTACTGGATGCAGTGGTCGCGGTCGGCGGGGTTATGCAGAAGGCCTTGCTTGTCGATGATGCGTACGGCCGATTCCTGCGTGTCGATGCGGATGCGTTCGATGTCGTTGAGCCGGTCTTTAATCTGCGGGTGCAGCTTGATCGCGGCCTCAACGGCGGTCTGGGCGTGGAACTCGGCGGGGAATGAGATCTTGAAAAGCACGTGCTCCATGACGTAACTGCCCAACGGTTGGGCGAGCGTCAGCTGGTTGCCCTTCATCACGACATCGTGGAAACCCCACCGCGGGGCCGAAAGTGCCGTGCCGTAACCCATCTCGCCGGCGAGCGCCATGTAGGCATGTCGCACGGCCCGGCTGGTCGCGTCGCCGGCGGCCCAGCTCTTGCGCGAGCCGGTGTTCGGCGCGTGGCGGTAGGTGCGTAGCGCGCCGCCATCGAGGAACGCGTTGGAGACGGCGTTGATGACCTGGTCACGTGTCCCGCCGAGCATGTGCGTAATGACGGCCGTGCTTGCGATGCGGACGAGTATGACGTGGTCAAGCCCGACACGGTTAAACGCGTTATCCAGCGCGAGCACGCCCTGGATCTCGTGCGCTTTGATGGAAGCGGTGAGCACGTCGCGGACGGTGAGAGATTTACCTGTCGTGTCGGAAGTTGATTGTCGCGAAAGGTAGTCCGCGACGGCGAGGATGCCACCGAGGTTGTCCGACGGGTGTCCCCACTCGGCGGCGAGCCAGGTATCGTTGTAATCGAGCCAGCGGATCATCGCGCCGAGGTTGAACGCGGCCTGCACCGGTTCGAGCCGGTAGCCGGTGCCGAGCACGCGTGCCCCGTTCTCAAGCTCAGCGCCGGGCACGGTCGGGCCGAGCAGCTTGGTGCAGGCGGGGTAATTCAACGCCAGCAGCGCACAACCCAGGCTGTCCATCAGACAATAACGGGCGGTTCGGTACGCTTCATCGCTATCGACGGTGTAATTCACTACGTAGTCAGCGATATCGGTAAGCAAAGGGTCGATGGTTCGGGGGGTGGGCATGGAGGGTCCGTATTGCGGGAAACAAGAGCGCTAAGCCGCAAGCGGCCGCGAGGATAAGACGATCACAAATAAAAAATCACCGCTTGTCGATCGGCACGAATGCGCGCGGTTCCGGGCCGATGTAGTTCGCGCTGGGGCGGATCAGCTTGTTGTCAGAGCGCTGCTCGATGATGTGCGCCGCCCACCCGGCCGTGCGCGAGAAGACGAAGATCGGCGTAAACATCCCGGTCGGTATGCCCATCTGGTGATAAGCGCTCGCGCTATAGAAATCGAGGTTCGGGAACAGCTTCTTCTCCCGCATCATCACCGCTTCGATCCGTTCGGAGACGCGGTACAGCCGGTCATCACCAAGACTGTCGGCGAGCTTCTTTGACCAGCTCTTGATGATGTCCGAGCGGGGGTCACGCACCTTGTAGACCCGGTGGCCGAAGCCCATGATCTTTTCTTTCTTCGCCAGGGCTTGCAAGATGCCCGCCTCGGCGTCGTCAGGGTCCTTGAAACGCTGGATGAGTTCCATCGCCGCCTCGTTCGCCCCGCCATGCAGCGGGCCGGACAGCGTGCCGATCGCGGCGGTGATCCCGCTGTAGAAGTCCGCCAGCGTCGCACAAGCGACCCTCGCCGCGAACGTCGAGGCATTAAACCCGTGCTCGGCATACAGCGTCAGCGACGCGTCACATGCCCGCTGTTGTAATTCGCTCGGTGGCCGGCCGTGCAGCAGGTGCAGAAAGTGGCCCGCGATCGAATCTTCAGGCGTCTTCGTGTCGATCCGCAGGCCCGACTTGTGAAAATGATGCCAGTACAACAGCATCGAAGGAAACACCGCGAGCAGACGGTCCGTGATTTCCCGCTGATGATGCCGTGTGTTCTCCCGTTCGATGCACCCCAGCGCCGAACACCCCGTGCGCAGCACATCCATCGGGTGCGCGTTACCCGGCAGGTGCTCCAGAATATCCCGGATCGCCCCCGGCAATTCGCGCATACCCTTGAGCTTCGCGCGATAAGCCGCCAACTGTTCGGCGTCGGGTAGCTCGCCTTCGAGCAATAGATACGCTACTTCTTCAAACGTCGCGTACTCGGCGAGGTCCTCCACCGAGTAGCCGCGGTAGTGAAGCCCGTGCCCGCCCTTGCCGACGGTGCAAACGCTCGTGTCCCCCACTACCACGCCCGCCAGGCCTAAGGCCTTTTCAACCGGTTTCCCGCCGTCACTCATCGTCGGCCGTCTCCTTCCCGAACAGTTCATCCAGCTTCGTCTCGTACCCGTGATAGCCCAGTACGTCGTACAGCGCGTCGCGCGTCTGCATCTTGCTCAACAGGTCTTTCTGCGTGCCCGCCCTGCGCAGTGTCTCAAACACCTCGATCGCCGCCGCGCTCATCGCCCGGAATGCCGACAACGGGTACAACGCGATCGCCACCCCGGCTTCCCGCAGTTCACCCGTCGTGAACATCGGCGTCCTGCCGAACTCAGTCACGTTCGCCAGCACCGGCACCGGCACCGCCTGTGTGAAGCGTTCGTATTCATCCAGCGTCGTCATCGCCTCGGCAAAGATCATGTCCGCGCCGGCATCGACGTAACGCATCGCCCGCTCGATCGCGCGATCCAAACCCTCCACCGAGTACGCATCCGTCCGCGCCATCACCACGAACCCGTCGTCCGCCCGCGCATCGGTTGCCGCCTTCACCCGGTCCGACATCTCGGCGTCGCTTACTAACCGTTTGCCCGGCCGGTGCCCGCAACGCTTCGTGCCCGCCTGGTCCTCGATATGCACCGCCGCCACGCCCGCCCGGCCAAGCCCACGCACCGTCCGCGCGATGTTAAACGCGCCCCCGAAACCCGTATCGATGTCCACAAGTAGCGGGAGTTCACTCGCCGACGTGATCCGCCGTGCATCTTCCAACACGTCGGCCAGCCCCGTCATGCCCAGGTCAGGCAGACCGTGCGACGCGTTGGCAACACCCGCGCCTGATAAGTACAGCGCGCGAAACCCCGACCGCCCCGCCAGCAACGCGCACTAGGCCTTGATCCCCCCCACCCCCTGCAACGGCCGCTCCGCTTCCACCGCTTCTCGAAACCGACATCCCGGGCTGTTCGTATTCGCCATGATCACACGCCGTGAAAGTGAAACCCCGATTGTATCAGCCATGCCCCGTTCGGCCTCACACAATCCACCCGAACACGGCGCATGGTCCTACCCAAACACCGAGCACCGGCGAAGCGGCTTCAGCCTCAGTAACCACCCCCCCAAAAACCCACAATTCATCCCCACCGAGCGACTCGGCAGGCCCCTCTCGCAACCGGTCACCGTCCTGCCCGACCTCACCAAAATAATAAATTTTTCGGCCCCCTCGTCTCCGCCCGAACACGGCGCACAAACTCCCTTCACTAGCCGAGTTACAAGCACCAGACGGGTAGATCATGCCCCGCACACATTTTTATAAACACTTTTACAACCATTAATTACGTCAGATAACTTTTCACAACAACCTTCGTTGACACAGCCCGAATCCAACCGATACGATAGGCGTCCGAAGTAAAAATCAGACGGCCGAACGCTTGAAATCGTTAGCCGTGGCGCGCCTCCGCCCACAGGATCGGAGCCCTGTGGCGGAGGTTTTTTTTCACGATCGCCGGGCCCTGTCACTCGCTTCAAATTTACCCAAACATTTCCCGTGCAAAGCCCCGGTTCAGACGGCTTCCGCCGCCCTTCAACCCCCTAACCCCCACCCCTTGTACCCCCAAGCGCTCGACCCCCACCAAGTGGGCCGTCCCGCCCATGTCATACACCCAAACATTTCCATGACAAAACCCTTGACATACGATCCTGTTCGGTTTATAGTAGGTCCTAACAAATGCCGTAAACCTATCGGGAGGCACCATGCTCAGCGTCACACAAATCCAGAAGCTCTTCAACAGCCAGGACCACACACGGATGATCACCAGCCTCGCCGATAACGGTGCCGCGCTGCCCCTACCGCTCCAGGCACGTCTCACCCAACCCGCCGCCACCGCCGGCCTGGGCCTACGCCGGCTCACCGAGCTGACCTACGGCCCAACCTCGCTCAGCCGGGACATGATCGACGCGCTCCTGGACACCCAACTGCCCGACGGCTCGTTCCCCGGTCAGGTCGACCACGACCCCTTGACCACCGCCGCCGCCGCCGCGGGCCTTGCCGCCACACTCCGCGAGCAGCGGCCCGCCCCCGGGACGACCCCCGGATCTGTCCCCGACCCCCACACTGCTCAGGCCTTGGACCACGCCCTCACCGCACTCGCAGGGATGCAGGACGGCGAAGGGCTTTTTCGTCACGGCGACGACCGCACCGAGCAGGACCGCGCCCTGACCAGCGCCTTCGTCCTTTTCCTGCTCGCCCGCCTGCCCGGCTTCCGCGAAGCATGCCGGTTCGCCGACCTGATGACTTGGTTCGACGAGCGGGCCGACCGCCTCGACGAGGACACCGCCCAGCTCTACCACATGGCCAGCCTCGACGACCCCACACGCCACCCCCTAAGCCCCGCGCTCAACGCCATCGCCGCATAAACACAGAAAACATACCGCACCCTCGCAATCCCAAAAGCCCGGTCATGCCCCTAGGGGCCTTGGCCAGGGTCACACCCACTTACTATTGCTGTAAGCCCGGCATATGCACATGAACCCGCCACAGATCTCACCAACAGCACGAGGCATCTCTAAGCCTCTCAGTCACAACCGACCCACCGTTTAGTCTGTGATGCACACGAGCCGTGCATTACCCCACACTCCTTGTTCGGCCCCGTCGTCGCTCTACCCCGTCCGCCCGCCACCGGCGGCCCGGCCGCGCCGACGCGGGTCTTTTCTTCACACCTGATACCCCCGAGATAGCTGCCCACGCCCCCGAAGCCCACGTTTTCCAAACGTGGGCATGCTCACACCAAACACCGGCAATCCCTCCCTAAACACAACCATTCTCACTTGCACCCCGCCCCCATCCCCGCCACACTCATCCCCGTGAACTTCCTTGCACACCTCTACCTCGCCGAACCGATTCCCGCCTCATGGATCGGCAACCTCCTGCCCGACCTCACCACCGGCCCAACCGATCCCGACCTCCACCCCGACGTCCTCGCCGGCGCCGCCAACCACCGCCGCGTTGATGCCTACACCGACACCCACCCCGTCTTCGCACGCACACGCGCCCGTTTCCGCGAAAAGCACGGCCGATACAGCGGTATCCTCACCGACCTGTTCTACGATCACGCCCTCGCCCGAAACTGGGACCGCTATCACCCCCAACCGCTAAACGACTTCATCGACCAGGTCCATACCGCTTTCGCCGACCACGCCCACCTCATGCCCGAGCCGATGCGCCCGATCATCAACCGCCTCATCGAGCAAGGCTGGCTCCGCTGCTACGCCACACCGTACGGCATGCAAACCGTCCTAAGCATGATGTCCGCACGATTCACCCAACGCCTGCAACGCCCCGTCGATCTCGCCCGCGCTGTCCATGACCTGCCCGCCATAGGCGAAGCCCTGGAAGATGATTTTGCCGAATTCTTCCCCCAACTGATCACCTACACGCGACAGAACGCGCCTCAAACACTCCAAGCCCGCGATTGATCTAAACCGCTCCCCCTGCGGCAAGGCGGCTAGCCGCCCTCTCTCTGCCCGGTTAACAACCAACCCGGTACCCACGCCCAACACATCCCGGTATCATCCACACTTTCACCCGCTAAGTCGCGCGGCCGGAAACAGCCCGCACAACAGATCGAGCACACCATGCATTGCCGAACCACAATCGCTGCGACCCTGATATGTATTTCCACTAGCGCAGCGCTCTTCGCCGAACCTGCAACCCAAACCACCGAGACCCAATCGGTCCAAGTTTCCAACAACGCCACCAACTCACCCGCACCGTTCTCCATCGCTTTTTACTGGGAAAACGACGGTTCGATACTCAAATACAACAACGCTCAGGACCGCCACTACACCAACGGCAACGCCATCACTATCGCGCACCAGCCCGATTGGGCAGAAGGCTTCGCGGATGTCGCAACGTTCGGCGAAACATTCGATACGACCGCCGCGGGATACATCCTCGGCCACATGATCTTCACCCCGGACAATATCAACACCACGCAACTCATCCGCAACGATCGCCCCTACGCAGGCTACCTCTTCGCCGGCGTCTACCTCCAGCGAGCCAACGACGACACTTTCGACCACATCCAGCTCGACCTCGGCACCGTTGGCCCCGCCTCCCAGGCAGACCATATCCAAAGAGACATCCACGAATGGCTCGACCTCGATGAACCCCAAGGCTGGCAAAACCAACTGCACGACGAGTTCACCGCACAACTCTACCTGCGCAGAAAGTGGCGGATGGACCTGGAAACCATCAGCATCTTCGATACGGAAATACAGCACCAACTGATCCCACAGGTCGAACTGGCCGCGGGCAGCGTCTACCGCAACGCTTCGGCCGGCGCTATTTGGCGCATCGGCCATAACCTGCCCGACGACTTCGGCCCGGGACGCCTTGCCGACGTCCGCTCCGAGACCGGATCAACGCCACACAACACCGGCGGCTACGGCTTTGTCCGTGTCACCGGACGCGTCGTCGAGCACGACCTGTTCCTCGAAGGCAACAGCTACAAGGAAAGCCACGGCGTGAACGCCGAAACTTTTGTCGGCGAGATCCAAGCCGGCTTCGCTGTCTACCACCGCTACAAAGGCTGGCTGTTTAACGCCAATTACTCGCAGACCTTTGTCAGCGAACAGTTCGAGGGCCAGGACGGCTCCGACGCGTACGCATCTGTCATGCTCGCCGCCTCAAAAGGCTTCTAAAACCCGAAACCACAGGACCCCGCCACGCCAAAGCCGCCTGCGGCTTAGCGTTTCTCAACACATCAAAGCCCACAGATGACCACTGCGTGGTCTTCTGTGGGGTCACGTTTATCCCACAATATGCGCCCCGATCAATGCCCCGCGTGAGCATCGTGGCCGGCCGTTCCGTCCCCGTCGATCGTCAACTCCGTATCCGCTGGCAACTTCGTGATTGATGTCGTACTCATCCCCACGCTCGGTTCCCACTGCATCCTGAACACGAACTCTACCGCGTCGCCGACCGCCAAGCCCTCCAACGTCACACCCTCCGCCGGCGGGAACGTCATCGTCATCGCTTTCATCGGCGCGGCTTCGCCGGTTGCACTCTTGAAGGTATCGATCGCCTCGTGATGGATCCGCAACTCACTCGCGGGATCATCCGCGCTCGGCATTGAAACGATCCGGCCCCGCAGCGTGTAGGTATGCACAACCTCCGCGGCCGGCGCGGCCCCGCCGTCTTCCCCCGAGCAGCCCGGCAGACATGTGCACGAGACAATCACCACGATAAACAAAATTGATTTATGAATTTTATTATACATGCCATCCACCTCATGCCTTCCCATTGCCATACCGTCCACCGTTCGTTTAATCGCCCTACGCCCGCGGTCGGGCCCGCCCCGGCAAAACGATAATAGCAATTCTCACAGCCCAGTCTTTTTTTGAACGACACAGAGGACACCTTTTAGCCCAGCCTCCGGGCCCGCCTTACCACCAAACGGTTCGACATATTAATTATTTATGAATATGCACTTATGGGACAAACCGGGCGGTTTTCAACATCCGGGGCTACCGGGCCGGGCATCGATCCCCCCGGCTTGACTTGCGGGCTGAACCGTGTTCTAATGTTCCTCCTGCCTTGGGAACGCCGGTTTCCGTACCGACGCATCCGAAGGCTCTGCCGAAAGTTGCCGCCCGGCAACGATCTGGCCTTGACAGCTTGAAAAAGGTGTCTACTATACGCGGCCCTCAAGTCGTCAGGCATGAGGGTCGGCCGTCTCACGGCGGATCGATCTTTGACAAGTGAACAGTTGGGAATGATGTAAGAATGTGGCCTTACGGCCCGGTGCTCACATGCCGGTCCGTGGGGTTAAAACCCAAAATGTCCGTCTACTTCACATGGCGGGCATGCCTGATCCCTTGTGAATGCCAACCGCTAACCCGGGGAAGCAGATTGAGGATCGGGCGACCACCATCGGTTTGCCGCCGATGGAGGGTACGGATGAACTCGAAAGAGCGAACCGTGCCCGGACCGGTCCCGGATAAAACCGGGATTTTCGGACCAAACCTTCATATCGAAGACCTCCCCGCGTAAGCGGGTGTCAAAGATAATCAATTGAAGAGTTTGATTCTGGCTCAGATTGAACGCTGGCGGCATGGCTAAAACATGCAAGTCGAACGAGAAACAGGCTTCGGCCTGTGGACAGTGGCGAAAGGGCGAGTAATGCGTTTCTAACGTGCCCCGAGGCCAGGGATAGCCCAGGGAAACTTGGATTAATACCTGATGACCCCGCGATATCGTATGTTGTTGCGGGCAAAGATTTATCACCTCGGGATCGGGAAACGTCCTATCAGCTTGTTGGTGAGGTAACGGCTCACCAAGGCGAAGACGGGTAGCGGGTGTGAGAGCACGGCCCGCCGCATCGGGACTGAGACACTGCCCGGACTCCTACGGGAGGCTGCAGTAACGAATATTCCGCAATGCGCGAAAGCGTGACGGAGCAATGCCGCGTGAAGGATGAAGCACCTCGGTGTGTAAACTTCTGTCAGGGTTTAGGAAACAAATGACCATACCCAAAGGAAGAGCCGGCTAACTCTGTGCCAGCAGCCGCGGTAATACAGAGGGCTCGAGCGTTAATCGGAATCACTGGGCTTAAAGGGTGCGCAGGCGGACCCGTCAGTGTCTTGTGAAATCCCACGGCTTAACCGTGGAACTGCAGGGCATACTACGGGTCTTGAACCCGGCAGGGGCAATCGGAACTCTAGGTGGAGCGGTGAAATGCGTAGATATCTAGAGGAACGCCAAAGGCGAAGGCAGATTGCTGGGCCGGTGTTGACGCTCAGGCACGAAAGCGTGGGTAGCGAACGGGATTAGATACCCCGGTAGTCCACGCCCTAAACGATGTGTACTAGATCGAGGAAGTTTTGACGCTATCTCGGTCGGAGCAAAAGTATTAAGTACACCGCCTGGGGAGTACGGTCGCAAGGCTAAAACTCAAAGAAATTGACGGGGGCTCACACAAGCGGTGGAGCATGTGGCTTAATTCGAAGCAACGCGAAGAACCTTATCCAGGGCTTGACATGTACGGATTAGCTTCCTGAAAGGGAAGTGACACCTCTGGTGGAACGTACACAGGTGCTGCATGGCTGTCGTCAGCTCGTGCTGTGAAGTGTCGGGTTAAGTCCCTTAACGAGCGAAACCCTTGCCGCTAGTTGCTAACAGGTAATGCTGAGGACTCTAGCGGGACTGCCGGTGTCAAACCGGAGGAAGGTGGGGATGACGTCAAGTCCTCATGGCCTTTATGCCCTGGGCTGCACACGTGCTACAATGGTACGGACAAAGCGACGCGATGCCGCAAGGTGGAGCAAATCGCAGAAACCGTGCCCCAGTTCGGATTGAGGTCTGCAACTCGACCTCATGAAGTTGGAATCGCTAGTAATCGCGTATCAGCTACGACGCGGTGAATACGTTCCTGAGCCTTGTACACACCGCCCGTCACGTCATGGGAGCCGGTAGCACCCGAAGCCGTACCGATTCAGGTATGTCGACGGTGAGATCGGTGACTGGGACGAAGTCGTAACAAGGTAGCCGTAGGGGAACCTGCGGCTGGATCACCTCCTTTCTAAGGGATACCTTAGATCACGACATCGGAGCGATCCGGATCGTGAATCTGTCAGCGCATTCTTAACCGGCCTGCCCGGATAACACGTCGGCGACGATGTGTGAAATCACCCAACTGTTCACTTGTCAGGGATCCGTCCCTACAAGTCCCTCCCTCCCCAATTCTCGGGAGACACCGGGAAAGCCTCGGCTAGACCCGGAACCCCCCTTCCCGAGAAACCCCCTATCGGCAGCCTTGCCGCCCACTGCAAGGTTGCCGTTTTTTTGTGCGCCCGGGGAAAAGCAGAAAATCAGGAAAGCAGGTGGGTCTGGGTCTGGGCCTGGGGAGGCGATAAGCGGGTCGAGCCCTGCCGCAACGCGGCAGCCGGTCCGACGCGGACGTCAGGATGCCAGCAGACGCCTTTGAAACAGACCGGCCAGCCCGACACCCAGACCCCCCACCGTCGCCGGCTCGGGGACGGTGGCGACGAAGATGCCGCTGGACCCGTCGGTAAATTTTAGGCTGTAGACTAACTCGCCCCACCTGTTAAAACTGCTCGCCAGACCATCATCCCCACCCGATCCGGTAACCAGGTCCATGCCCGATACGGTGCGCCAGTCTTCGATCAATGGATCGTCATTTACATCGATGATGTCACCCAAACGAACAATCAGACGCAGCCGCCCCCCCGGATCGGTCGCCCAGATGCCGTAGTCACTCGAACCAATCCCGCCCTGCAAGAAGGCAAAGAACGCGACCTGCCCCACATCATTGATCACAAACTGCGGATCTTCCCTGTAGACCCAAAGGATCTTAGGGAACTTGAACAGGACGCCCGGCTCGGTACCCGGTGCCGGCTCGCCGTGCCTGGCCAACAACCGCAGTTCATTGCCATCCTCGACAAACAGCCCGATATCCTCGAAAGTATCGAGCCGCGGATCGAAACCGGGCCGCCTCAGGTGCGCCTTGAACACGGTGGTCCCATTGCCGCCGATCCGGGGCTGTCCGAATCCGTAGTATGAGCTACCGTCGTAAAAGACCGTGCCGGGCTCGGTATCTGGCGCCTCATCTCCGCCGCGTGCGATCAGATGCAAGCCGCCGGCAGTAGACCATATCCCACTTCGCCCAAAGAGCGATGGGATATCGCCGCCCTCAACTCCAGCCAAAAACGCGATGTCTCCGCCCGAATTTATCGACGGCGGATGAAAACCGCTAAACACCGTGTCGTCTGGAGTCCCCGGGGCATGCTGCCCGGCCTTGACAATCAGGTTCTGGTAACTGTCACTCCCTCGCAGGATGACGGGGAGTTGAAAGCTGCCGTCCAGAGGGCCGACCAGTGCGGTAAATGCCATCTGACCAGCACTATTTAACACCGGATTGGAAACCGACTGGAACTGTACGCCCGATGGCAACCCCTTAACCGTACGTCCGGTCATCGCCACCGTACTCATCACGCCATCTTTTACGGTCCAGACACCATACCCACTCACGTCCGGGTAATTAGAAAAAAACGACGCGTGAAAAGCAACTTGAGCATTATCATTAAGAACGACGGAGTCACTCGCTATACCTCTAAATCGATAGTGACCCTGTAAGCCCGGAATCGGAATGAAGCCGCCCCCACTCGCCATTTGCTCTAAAACACCATCCTTATCTATCCAAATACCATCTCCCGTCCCCTGAATTGTTGTACTGTAGAACACCGCTTGGCCCGCACCATCGATCATCGGGAAGTAGGGCATGTGGGTTGCGTAAAAGTTGCCGAACTTGGCGCTTGTGCCTGCGCCTGTTGCAGCATCCCGCTCACGTACTACAAGCTTTAGTCCATCTGCTGATTCAGTCCATATGGTGTCATTGTTGTCCTGCCCAACGTTACCCCCAAGCCGTCCCCAAAATGCGACCTGTCCCGCGTCGTTGATCACCGAGTTCTCAAATGCGGACAGATAAACCGGGAAATAATCGTCGGGCACAAGCAGATACCCCACCACAACCGTTCGGTAAGTCGTGGCGGCGATGGTTTCACGGGTAAACACCCCGGCCAAAAGGCACAGGACGAGAGATAAAACTAGATACAATTTCCATTGTCTCATGGCAGGTCTGCGCGTCCGAAATATGGGCCACCGGCTATCTTGCTGATTCATATCTATTATCGAAACAATAGGTTACAAATCAAGAGTTTTGTATCAATTGATCGGTCGGCACCCGCCACGGTCTCTGCCGGGGCCAAAAAAGGGGCCTCAAAACACCGCACCCTTTGTCCCCAATAGCCCCGGGCAAGCCCGACGCTATGTGGGGCCGTAACGCGTCCTTCCACAACCGGGACAACACGATCCAAACCATATCATTTGAGACTTCATGTGGTATACTTGCGGTTCAGGCACATCCGCTTTACTGACAAATATTTACCGAAGCGATGCAGGCATGAACATAACGCGGGGTTCTTATTTCGTCGGCACCTGCCTGGCTCTGTCGCTGGGTGTGATGCCCCACGTCGAAGCCGCCGAGCAGCCGTACCAAGTCCAGTGGACCACGCAGATCGGCACAACGAACGAGGACTACAGCCTATCCGTGGCCGTTGACATGGCGGGCAATATCTACATCAGCGGTGAAACCCACGGCAGTCTCGGCGGGACCAATCAGGGTGGCCGTGATGCCTTCCTAACCAAGTTCGATCCATCCGGGGCCGAGTTGTGGTCCACACAGATCGGCACGGCGAGTGCTGACGCGAGCAGGTCTGTGGCCCTGGACGCGGCGGGCAACGCCTACATCAGCGGCTACACCTCCGGCAGCCTCGGCGGGAACAATGCGGGTAGATCTGATGCCTTCCTGACCAAGTTCGACCCATCGGGGAACGAGCTGTGGTCCACGCAGATCGGCACAGCTAGTAATGACGGGAGCAGGTCTGTGGCGGTGGATGCGGCGGGTAACGCCTACATCACCGGGTCCACATACGGCAGCCTCGGCGGGCCCCTAGCGGGTTCGTCGGATGCGTTCCTGACAAAGATCGACCCGGCAGGGATAGAGCTGTGGACCAAGCAGATCGGCACGGCGAGTTATGATGAGAGCTACTCCGTGGCCGTGGATGCGGCAGGCAACGCCTACATCAGCGGAACCACCGAAGGCAGTCTCGGCGGGACCAACGTGGGCTACGCTGATGTCTTCCTGACCAAGTTCGACCCGTCGGGGAACGAGTTGTGGGGCACACAGATCGGCACGACGACTTATGATGAGAGCTACTCCGTGGCCGTGGACGCGGCGGGCAACGCCTACATCAGCGGGCAAACCTACGGCGGCCTCGGCGGGAACAACAACGGGAAATATGATGCCTTCCTGATCAAGTTCGACCCGTCCGGGAACGAACTGTGGTCCACGCAGATCGGCACGGCGGGTGATGACTGGAACACGTCCGTAGTCGTAGACGCGGCGGGCAATGCCTACATCAGCGGGCACACCGATGGCAGCCTCGGCGGGAACAACGCGGGGTTCAACGATGCCTTCCTGACCAAGTTCGACCCGTGGGGGAATGAACTGTGGTCCACGCAGGTCGGCACGGCGAGTGGTGACTGGAGCACTTCCGCAACTGCGGACGGGCGGGCAACGCCTACATCAGCGGAATCACCGAAGGCAACCTCGGCGGCCGAACGCGGGGGTTCCGATGCCTTCCTGATCAAGTTCGCCATCCCCGAGCCCGCGTCGATCGCGGTTCTTGCGATTGGATTCCCCATGCTGCTGCTGCGGCGGCGGTAGCCGGACCGCTGCAGTCGCGGTGATGGTTGAACGGACGCGGCGAGCTTTGATGTGGGCAACACGCGAGTGCGGCGGGTGTTGAAGTGGTATCGCCCGCGGCGGCACGCCGCGGCTCGCGCGCGGGCGGGGGTGCGGCATAAAGCGAGGCGAGGGGGCGGGGTTGTTTACAACAGCAGCGCTGCGCGGCGTGTCGCCGCGGGCTTATTCGGCTTGCGGCAGCGTGCGTTGTCGGCGGATGTAGTGGTAGCTGTTGAGGTATGACTCGTCCTTGACCGGCGGGTGGAGCCAGCTTTGGCCCACCATGTGTTGCCGGTGGGTTTGCCCGTGCCGGGGTGAGCCGCTTCGCCGAGCCAGCGTTTGAGCCATTTGAGGATCGCATCGGGATCGATCGCGGGATCGGCGTCGAGCAGGACGTGGACGTGGTCCTGCTCATCCGCGCGGGCGCAGATGCGGTAGGTCCAACCGCCACGTTGACAGATGTCGGGGATGAGTGTTTCGATGACGGCGCGCTGGGGCGCGGTGAGAAGGATCGGGTCGCCACGCATTTTGTCGCGTTCCGCTTTGGCGCGTTCGGGATCGCGTTCGATGAAGGGTTGGCCGCGTTGATTTTGTTTTCGATCGACGGTGGGCCGGGTCGCCGTGCAGGCGTGTGCCGTAGGTCCCGAAGGTGATATGCCAGGTGGTTTTTGTCGGGTCGAGATGTTCCGGCATGTTCAGGATCGTAACCGGATCGTCGGACCGCGGCGACACGCCGCGGCTCGCGCGCGGGGCGTGTGTGACAAAAGGGTGGGGGGTTGTTTGCAACAATGCGAGCCGGCGTGCCGCCGCGGTTGATGCGGTTACGGGCGGATCGTCGCCGTAGCGGAGGTTGAGGCATTTTCGGCAGAGCAGGCGGGCGCGGGGGAAGAGGGCTGTGAGCGCTGGATGAGTTTTGAGGCTTGAGGTCTGAGGGTTGGGGAGCGGGCGATGCGGGTCGGGTGTGAGTCGAGCCAGAGGCGGGCGAAGTCGGCATCGCGGAGTTCGGCGTCGGTACACAGGGGGAGAAAAAGTTTGAGCGCGCGCTTCTTGCAGTTGGGGCAGGCGAAGAAGTGTTGGGTGAGCCGGGCGTGGAAGCGGTAGCGGTTGATGGTGAGGGGTTGTGACCAGTCGTGCGGGAGGCCGAGCATCTTGGTGCGGGAGGCGCCTTTGTTGGGGTTGCCGCGTGAGATGCCCCGGCCGAGGAGCGTTTGCATGGGCGGGATGGCGCGGTAGTCGGCGGGTATGCGCTTGTGTGCGCGCGGGGGTGTGCCCACAGATGGGATGCGTGGGCTTCGTGGGGTGTTCATCGGGGCGGCGGGTTTGAGCGCGTTGGATTTGCAGGTGCGCAGGTCGCCCTTGAGTATGTGGGGGTTTTTGCCGTCGTGGAACCAGACGAGTTCGCGGGCGGTGATGTGGGTGGTGGTGGTGGCGAGAAGGAAGGTTCTAAGGGGTTTGGGACGAAGACCTGCCAGCGTTCGCGGGGGATGTCGCGCCAGAGGTCGGAGGGTTTGAGTTCGACGCAGGCGCTTCGGTCGATCCGGCCGGCGCGGTTGTGCCAGGAGGGTTTGGTGGCGAAGGTCTCGAATGTGGGGAGCATGGGGATTCGTGGGTAGTGGTTGGTGAGTAGTGATTAGAAGGAGCTTCTATAGAGGGGCGGATGGACGGGGTTGCGCGCATAGGGGTGGTTCTGGGCGAGAAAATGGTGGCGTGTGCAATGAAATCGGGTTGTTCGTTGGAATAACGAGCAACGCACTATTGGAGGCTGTGTGATGAAACGGATAACGGGCGGGTTGGCGGTGGTCGTGGGACTGTTGGTTGTGGTCGGCGTGGGGGCATGGGGACGGGCATGACGTGACCTGCCGAACAACCGCGTGACGATCACAGAGCGGGACGGGTACCGTACATCACTTCAACGGGATCCCGGACCATGAGCCTGGGCGGTTCCCGAACCGTGGGAACCCGAATACGATCTCGGAGCAAAGCGTACGATTACCGGATGCCGGTAGCGCCGACAGCGTTGACGGAACCGGTGCCGATGCGGGGGTATCTGTTTGGTGTTGCGCTTAACGGTGTGCCGTTCGATCCGGGGACAGCGGAGATATGGACACCGCAGGGCCGACGCATGCGCGGGCAGGCGCGGGATTACGGGTGGAACTACGATGCGCCATCCGGGAAGATCGATCTTGGGATTGATGAGAACCATGTGCACGTACAGCCGACGGGCGCGTATCACTACCACGGCCTGCCAACCGGGTTGATCGAGCACCTGAAGGAGCATCAAAAGGAAACGGGTGAAGAAGCGGGGATGATGCTGGTGGGATACGGGGCGGACGGCTTCCCGATCTATGCGCGTTTCGGTTACGAGGATGCGAACGATCCGACGAGCGCGTTGATCGACTTAAAGAGCAGCTACCGTTTGAAGGATGGCGAACGGACCGCTCAGCCGGATGGCCCGGGCGGGAAGTATGACGGGACATTTGTGCAGGATTTTGAGTATGTCGAAGGGGCCGGGGACCTGGATGAGTGCAACGGGCGGTTCGGCGTGACGCCGGAGTTCCGGGCGGGACGTATTACTATGTGTTGACGGAGACGTATCCGTTTGTGCCGCGTGAGTACCGGGGTAAGCCGGATGCGAGTTTCCGTCACGGGCCGCCGCCGAGCGGTGGACGTGGGCCGGGGATGGGGCCGCCTCCCGGGGGGTGACGGGCGTCGACCGCCGCCGCCACGTTGATCAGGTTGATAGTGCAGTAGAAGTTGTCTCCACGGACGGAGTCCGCGGCAGGCGCGGATGCGCGGGGGCTTGGGTGGAATTGGTCAGGCGGGTTCGTCGAGGGTGAGGTCGATGTCGAGGGTGTTGGCGATCTTCGTCGAGGGTATCACGGAGCTCGTCGAGCGGTTTCGGGTGTGGCGGAGGGTGGCGGTGGCTTTGAAGAGCGGTTCGCCGGTCATGGGGTGCCGACAACCTGGGTGTGGAACTCGATGACGTTTACGCCGCGGTGGGCGAGTGCATGGGAGATATCGCGGACGATGCCGGGCGGTCGGGCTGATGAGGTTGAGGATGAGCGTGCGGGGTGTGGCTTCGGCGGGCGTGTCGGTGGTGGATCCAACGACGACGCAGGCCGCGCTCGCGGAGGCAATTCAATGCTTCGATGAGTTCGGGGATGCGTTCGGTGGGGCGCATCGACGCGCAGGACGCCGGCAAACTTCCCGGCCAGACGGGCCAGGCGTGACTGAGCCAGTTGGCGTCGTGGCGGCGACGATGGCGGCGAGGGCTTGACCAGGCCGTGCGGTCGGGCCCGATGACGGTGAGAACGAGCGAGGCACGCATGGTCGGCTCCGTGTGTGGGGCGCTGTGGTGAGAGTCCGCAGTAGCGCGCCGGGGAGCGTGGTTGAAAACCTGTGGATATGGGATTGTCTGGAGGAGCTGGCCGGGTGCGGACGAAAGCGGCAAATCCAGTCGCTGCCTGTGATTAAGACAATCAATCAGAAGAATTTCACTCTTTTTTCTATTTTACCCATATTAACGCTTGGCAAAGGTTACAGCTTCGTTAATATCGGACGTATTCTCAGCCGGGAGATGACGGGGATGCCGGGGTGGGCCAGACAAGCCGCACTCGATCAGGCACGGAGCCGAGACCCCAACCGCCGAATAGATGCGAACGCTGCAGAAAACGATCATTTTGACCGTGCTTGAGCAGACCCGTCGTTGAACGACGCGTCGGGTCTATCCCATGACCTGGGCGTTGTATGCGAGATGGATCGTCGGATGGCGGATATCCGCCGGGCAATGATTGTGGTCCGTACCGGCGACGATACGCAGGACCTGCACCGGCGGGTGACTGATTCCATTATCCGTTTGGCCGGGGGCTCGGCGGCAGACGCGAGGCACCTGGCCGGTCAGATCGTCGGAGAACTTCGACGAGCCTCCCGTTCTGATGAGGCGCATCGGGGCTGGACCTCGCCCATATCTGGGGCGGCCTGCAGAAAGACCCATACGCCCCACGCCTGTCGCGGCTGCGGCTGATCGACACGCCCACTCGCCGAAGGTGCATTCGCGCATCGTCTGCGACGTTCAGCCGGCCTGCCGCAGGAGCACTCGCTGCGACATTCGAGCAGAATCAGCGAGACCTGTCTCAGCTAACGCTTAGCCCGCAATACTTGCTTGTCCGTCAGGCCCACACGACGTTGGAATGATCGCGGTGCGCCCTGCGTGCGTCACGGATGCGGTTGATCTGCCGGCGGACGGTGCGTTTGAGCCGTGCCCCGGCCTTGTCGATCGCGGTATACATGTCGCTGTGGTCCTGCTCGACGATGACGCGGTCACGGTGCAGCAGGTGCACCTCCATGTGGCAGCGCTTCGTGCCCGGGCCGTGCGGCCCGCTGATGTCGGTCAGGCGCACGTTAACGCCCATGACGCGGTCCTCGAATCGATCCAGGCTCTGTTCCAGACGGTGCTTGACGTACTCGGCCAGACTCGGCGAGACATCCAAATGAACGCCAACTACTTCAATCTGCATGCGTCCGCTCCAATCGAAAAAGGGTGATCGGTCACATGACAAAGCTACGTTTATTATCCCGGTTCGGTTCTTGCTTGCAAGGAAAATCACGCAAGCCGATAACACGTGGGGTTATCCACCATCACACCGGCGGGCCTGAATAGTCAAAAAAATAAAAAACCGCTTGACAACCCGCGGTTTATGTGCCGTTTTTTGCACGGGCGATGCGGCCACGCGGGCTAATCGTGTAGCCGCCCCGCCCCACCACGCCACCTCGGCCGGACCAGCCAGAACGCACCCAGCACGCCCAGCCCGAACAGCGTGTAGCACAACGTAAAGACCCAGGCCGGCGCCTGGAAAAAGATCAGCCGGTGCAAGTGATCAGCGATGAAACCCACCTCATACACCGGCTGGTCCGCCTTTCGGCGCAGAACATTCTCCAGGACCGTCAGCGGGCACACGATGCCGAACCACGCCTGCATCACCACCACGCCGATCGCCGCAAGGTGCGCCGCCCGGAACCAGCGGTTACGCACCCACCCCCACCGCAACACACCCCCCAATAAAATCAACAACAAACCAAACACCACAAACGCGATAAACCCCGCGTGGATCAGCAACACAAGGTCGGCGAGGAGGGAGTACATAGTGGTTAGTGGTTAGTGATTAGTGAACACATCCTAAGATGGTTGCCGGAAAGTACGATCGTTCGATATTCCATAAATCTGGATGCAAATATTCTGCCTTAACCACCAACCACTAAACACTAACCACTGACTCCCGATTCCCTGAACACCGCCAGACACGCCGTGTGCCCGTGCAGGTGGCTCTGTCCGCCGATCGGGCCGATCTCGCCGGCGCAGAAAAAACCGGCCAGCGGTACGTCACCCAGCGCGTCATGCACCATCATCGCGTCGGCATCCTCGTAGTCAAAGAGGTTTGTGCCCCGCCCGGTACAGCTGAACAACAGCGCCCCCGCCGCTTCACCGTGTACCTGCTGGGCCGCGAGCATCATCCGCAAATCATCCTCGGCGCTGCGCGCATCGCGCAGATGGAACTGGATCGTCTGACCGGTGCGCACCCGCGTGTCTCCGATCGCCAGGTACCCCTCGTCGGCATCGACGCCGATCATGTTGCGGATCAGGAAATCCCCTTTGCCGAAGCGCGATTTGTATTCGTTGATCACGCGCCCGACGTGCAGGCCGTTGTGCTGGATCAGTTCACGGTCCCCGGGGTCGAGGCGCGCCACCATGTGTTGCAGCGCCATCAACGGGTTGCGCCCGCCCAGTTCCTGCACGACGTGACGCCGGCTGCGTGTAATGACCATCGGCTCGCCGACCGCCCGGCAGCCCTGGCTGACCGTCGTCTGCACATCGATCCTTCCGCCGATCGCTACGCCCACCGCGCCGTCGCGCATCTCAACGCCGTTGAGCACCAGCCGGTTGCGTCCCGATTCCGCAGCGCCGCTTGCCAGACCGCCGATCACGGGCACGTCCCCGAACGCCGAACCGAACGCCGGAAGCAGCCTCACCATCGGCGTGCTGAACGGGTCCGCCAGCAAAAAAATCGCTCTTGGCCCGTCGCCTGTGTCGTTCGGGTCGCCCGACAGGTCGATCGTATCCCGCAGCGCCGAGGGCGCATCCATCACCGCCGGCCAGTCGATCTGCTCATAACTAAAACCCTGTAGCGCCGCGCCCGGCATCACCCCCGCCAGCACCGACAGCCCCGGCTCTTCCTGCAATTCACGCCTCACACCGATCACGCCGCTGCAGGAACAGCCCACGATCACGCGCGGCTGCAGCGCCGCCTGGAGTTCCTCACAAATCTGCTTGAGCGCTGCGCCGTGATGCATCGTCACGAAGACGATGACCAGGTCCACCTTGTGCCCATCGAGTTGAGTCGACAAAGCCCCCAGCACCTGTCGCTGCGCATCGGCGGTAACCGGGGCATCGCTGACCGCCGAGGCGAACCGGAGCCTGTTAGATTTGGCGTCACCCATCCTCGACCCCGCGGTAAGACCCGCCGCGCGTGGCACGTCGGCTGTTGAACTGTCACGTCTATATCATACCGCGCGGCAAAAACGCCCTTCCCGGCCCGAAATGACCGAATCCTCACAGCGGGCCGTCTTTATCTGTCGTGATCAAGCATCGCACGAAAGGCGGAGCGGTAGACCGTATAGTTGATCAGCGCCATAGCGGGCACGACCAGCGCGCCGGCGGCGGGGACCCACTGGAACATGATCAGGAAGAAGAACAGGATACGGATGCCCCACTTCAACAGGATGGATCGGCCGCGCGGGATGTAGCGGCGAAGCGGCGCGATAAGGGTCATCCGATAGTAGATCACGCCGGGGATCAGGCCAACCACCGGGACGGCGCTGAACAACATCGAAACGAGCAGCACGACGGGCAGGCGCGCATCGGAGCGTGCCAGGTAGGCATCAGCGAAAACGCGGTCGGCGAACAGCTCGTGGCCGCAAGCGTCACAGGTCTGATGGACATCTCTTTTTTCGAGTCGCGTCGCGCAGACGGGACAGCGTTTTTTCTCGACCAGCTTGCCGGGGTGGCTGTCGGTGTCTGGGGTCGGCTCGTCCAAAGATCGGCCGAAGAAACTCAGCGCGCGGGGCTGAGCGCTGGGTGTCTTGCAGGCGAAGCATCGGACCGCCGCGCCGTAGATCATTTCGCCACAGTTGGCGCAGGGGACCTTGGAGCGTTCTTCTTTCGCCTCAGCCCGTCGGCGGAGCACGGCCAGGATGCCGGCGATGATGCCGATCAGGACGAGCATCACGATCGGGAACAAGAGCAGCAGCACCGGGCCGAAGAACGCCCACACATCCTCCGCCCAACTGAACAAGCCCTGCACACCCAAGTCATCGTCCTCGTCCGCGTCGGTGAGGATGCTCAGCGCACCGGAGCGCAATGTGCCCAGCCAGAGCACGCCCAACCCGATCAGGAGGGCCGGCAGCGTGTCAACGTACCCGGCGGTCTGCGTGGCCTTCTGCACGAACCCGACGTCCTGCGCGCTGGCGATGCCCAGGTAGGTGATGACGGCGACGATGGACTTGGCGTACTTGTCGAACTCCTGCCAAACGGCGCGGATGTCCGGGCTTTTGGTGGCGGCGATCTCGATCGCGGCGAGCAGGCCAAAGATGATCAATGAGGTGTTACTTGTAAACCAGGTCGGCGCCTGCGTGGCGATACCGGCCATATCGTCGGGGAACCAGGGCGCCCACTCCGGGGCGAAGCGCAGCAAAGCCGCGGTGATAAACGCCGGGACAAACGCCCGGGACGCGAACGGCCCGGCGGAGCCTGCGCCGAAGATCAGGGTATACATGTGCATGGCGGTTTTTACGGTTAGTCGCGGGTCGAGGGCGGAAATTGCATGGGGTTGGGGTTCAGGGATCGGGGATTGGGGCTCGGGGATCAGGTTTTTGCGACAGCACTTGCCGCAGACATTTCGTAACAACCGTTATCCTTTGTGTAGCTTCATCCTGATCCCTGATCCCCGGACCCTAATACGTAAAGTGCTTGATCATCTCGCCCTTGTGGCTGATCTCGCTCATGGCTTCGATGCCCAGTTGCAGGTGCAGGTCGGCCCACTGCTTGGTGACCTTGATGTCGGATTCTTCGGTCTTGACGCCCTCGGGGGTGTTGGGCACGTCGGAAACCATCAGCAGCGCGCCGCGTGCGATCTGGTTGTAGTGGCCGACGATGAAGATGGTGGCGGTCTCCATGTCGATGGCCAGCGAGCTGGTGGCGTGCAGGCGGTCGAGGAAACGCTGGTCGTGTTCCCACATGCGCCGGTTGGTGGTGAATACGACGCCGGTGCGGTACTCGTAGCCGCGCGCGATGATTTTGTCGGAGACGAACTTGTGGAGCTTGAAGGACGGCAGCGCGGGGACTTCCGGGGGAAAATAGTCATCACTGGTTCCTTCGCCACGGATGGCGGCGATGGGCAGGACGAAGTGGCCGATCTCGGTGGAGTGTTTCAGGCCGCCGCACTTGCCAAGGAAAAGAACGCCCTTGGGGTGCCGTGCGCTCAGCAGGTCCATGACTGTGGCGGCATTGGGCGAACCGATGCCGAAGTTGATCATGCTCAGGCCGTCGGAGTTGGTGGCGGCCTGCATGGGGCGGTCCTCGCCGTGGATCTCGCAGTTGAAGCGTTCGGCGAAGGCGTGCAGGTAGCTGTGGAAGTTGGTCAGGAGGATGTAGTCGCCGAAGCCGGAGACGGGCATGCCGGTGTAACGTGGCAGCCAGTTGCGTGCGATGCTCAGGCGTTCGGGTCGGGGCGCGTGGGTGTTGATCGGTGAGTTCACGAGAGGCTCCTGCGGGATCACTGATTTTACCATGATTCCACGGGAACGCCGAGTGTTTTTTGTGTCAAACCCAGGGCTTCCACCTCGGGCTATCAGTGAAGCTACTTGTTTTTGTGTTGCGGGGCCAGGCGGGCGGAGATCAAACGGTAAACGATCGCCAGGACGAAAGCGACGGCGAGCAGTTGCAGGGCGCGCCAGGCGGCGTGATCGGTGACGTTCCGGCCGCGTTGCTCGGCGTCTTTAAGCGCGGCATCCGACAGCGCGCTGACCTGGATCGAATCGATCGTGACACGTGCCTCCGCGAGCAGCGCACGCAGTTCCGTCGCGGTGGCGGTGAGCTTGTCGGCGGCCTGGGCGTACTCGGCGATGTCGAAGGGTTTGCCGGGGGCGGCGCTTGTCTGGGTTGTTT
This sequence comes from Phycisphaerales bacterium, assembly GCA_041402025.1. GTDB lineage: Bacteria > Planctomycetota > Phycisphaerae > Phycisphaerales > Phycisphaeraceae > JAJRRS01. The sequence goes on from JAWKTA010000016.1 coordinate 27,873, forward strand.
CGGTGCTTACGGGTGCGGATTGCGTGAGGTCGTTGATGGCCTTGACCGCGTCGCGCCAGGCGTCACCGGCCTGGGCCACGCTGCCGCCGGCCTGGCTGATCGAGTCGGTCAGTTCGGTGGCGTTGTCGATCGCGGTGTTAAGTGTGTCGAGCGTCTGGCGTGTCTCGTCGAGGGTTTTCTGTAGCGCGGCCTGGCGGTCTTCGATGTCCTTGGTCGCCAGGGCGAGCTGCTCGCGCAGTTGTACGGGGAGCTGGCGGGCCGTCTCGGACAGCGAAGCGGCGCTGTCGGAAAGCGTCTTGAAGCTGTTGAGCATTGAGACAACGGATTCGCGTTCCTCCAGGTCGTACCAGAGCAGTTCGATCTGCCAGCGTGTCTGCTGGGGGATGTCTTCGACGATCTGTGCGAACTGACTGGCGGTGGTGTTGAAGTCGCTGATGGCGCGTGCGCCGGCGTCGATGCCTTCAAGCGCCCGGAAAGGCGACATCGGGACCTGTGTGACCCAGCTGAAACTCGCCGTGCCGCCTTCCTTGCTGCTGGTGACCCTGCCTTCGGTAAGCGAAAACGTGCCGCGGATCGGGTGCTCGCTTGAATAGGCATCGACCTCGGCGCGCAGGGTTTCCAGTTGCTGGTTGTTGAGGAACAAGGCACCGATGCGGAAGATGTCCTCTTCGAGCTGCAAACAGGCGCTCACCGCGCCGGGCTGTAAGTCGGCGAAGAGGTTCGCGCCATCGGTATCCGGGCCTTGCAGGTACTTGCGCATCTGCACGGTGAGCGTCGCGGCGTCGAGGAAGGCCTCCTGCGGGTCGGCACCGAAGATCATGTCTTCGAGCCGGGGGATCATGCGGAGCTTCCAGTAGAGCGAGGCCTTGCGGGCGGTGCGTTGAGTGGAATTGGATGCGATCTCGTTGGCGGCGGCGCTGACGACACCGGAGAAGCGGTCGGCGAACTCGTCGAGCTCGTTCTGGAGCTCAGCCTCGGTGATGCGCGGCCGGCCGTCGGCGTTAAGGCCCGTTAAACCGGAAGTTGATTTCGGGGCGCAGCCGTACAACGTGCATAGAGCCGAAGCGAGCAGGATCAGGAAGGTGATCCTGACGCTGTTACCGATTCGTGCGGCGACGGGGCGGTCCATTGGCGCAATGTACCATGATTGGGCGGCGGGACGCGACAAGTCGCATCGCTTTGTGTGGGCGCGGAGGGCACCGCGGCTTACATCGGCTTGCCGTCGATCGTCGCGTCGTAGACGGCGAGGAGCTTCTGCTTGTCGAAGATCATTTCCTGACGGGACAGGCCCACGACGTCGTAGGTCTGGGTCAGTTCGATGGCATCGACGGGACAGGCCTCTTCGCACATCCCGCAGTAGATGCAGCGCAGCTCGTCGAGGTCGAACTTGGCGGGGTATTTTTCGCGGTCGTCCCAGGGGGCCTCGGTGCCCTCGATGTGGATGCAGTTGGCGGGGCAGGCGGTGGCGCACATGAAGCAGGCGACGCAGCGGACGCGGCCCTGCTCGTCCCGGTTAAGCCGGTGGACGCCCCGGAAGTTACCGACGTGCATACCGCCCTTCTCGATGGGGATATTCTCCCGGCGTTCCTCGGGATAGGCCATGGCGAGGTTGCCCTTGCCGCGTGCGACGGCCTTGGCGACGTGCTTGATGGTGGTGCCCAGGCCCTTGAAGACCTCGGGGAGATAGAACGCCTGGGCCGAGGTGAGCGGCGGCATATCGACGTTGACGATGTCCTGGTCGGTAATGGGCATGGGTATCGGGTGCTGGGTTTAGGGTTCTGGGGGCGGGGTTTAACCGGTATTGTTTGGGCAACAGTGTAGCGGGTCAAGGCGGGGTCAGTCGGCGAACCAGAATTTGGGGCTTATCAGGACCAGGACGGCGTACAGCTCCAGCCGGCCCAGGACCATCAGGAGACTCAGGACGTATTTGCCCGGTGCGCTGAAAAACCCGTAGTTCTGGGTCGCGCCGACCTTGGCCAGGCCCGGGCCGATGTTGTTCAGCGTGGCGGCGCTGGCGGTGGCGGCGCTGGTGAAGTCCAGCGTTCCGGCCGGCTCGATGAGCATCAACGCCACCGCCCCCAGCAGGAATAGCAGCAGGACCGCGATCACATAGACCAGCACGTCCAGCTTCAGCTCCTGATCGACCACGCCGGTCCCCACCCGCATGGTCCTGACGACGCTGGGCCGGAAGACACGCTCCAGCTCGGCGTACATGACCTTGAAAGCGATCAGGACGCGGATGACTTTGATCCCGCCGCCGGTGGACCCCGCGCACCCGCCGACGAACATCACCGTGATGAGCACAGCCTGTGGGATGAAGCCCCAGAGGTCGAAGTCCGCGGTAGAGAAGCCTGTGGTGGTCTGGATGGACACGACCTGGAAGGCGCTTTGTCGGGCGGCCTCGGCGACACCGACCTCGCGGACGGCGCCGTCCATGAGTGTGCTGTCTTTGCCGTAGATGCAGCAGGCGACGACCAGCGTGGCGACGAAGAGGATGGCCAGATAGGTCCGCAGTTCGGGGTCGCGCCAGACCACGCGGAATCGGCGGCGGGCGAGCTGGTAATACAACCCGAAGTTCGCACCGGCCAGGACCATGAACACGATGGTGATGACGTCGACCGACCAGGAATCGAATGCGCCGATACTGGCGTTGTGGGTGCTGAATCCGCCTGTGGCGAGGGTGGCGAAGGTGTGGCAGACAGCATCGAACCAGGTCATCCCGGCCAGCCGGAGCAGGACGATCTGCGAAATGGTCAGCAGCAGGTAGATCAGCCAGAGGATGCGTGCGGTCTCGCGGATGCGTGGGCGGACGCCGGCCTGCTGCGGGCCGGTCGCCTCAATCTGAAAAAGTTTCTTGCCGCCGACGCCGAGGGTCGGCAGGACCGCGACAAACAGCACGACGATGCCCAGCCCGCCCAGCCAGTGCGTGGTGGCGCGCCAGAGCAGCAGGCTCCTGGGGACCGAATCGACGTCGCTGAGTACGGTCGCGCCGGTGGTGGTCAGGCCGCTCATCGACTCGAAGTAACAAGACGCGAACGAGGCGAAAGCGTGGTCATCGAGGACGGTGCTCTCCATCCAGGCCCAGGTGTAGTACGGCAAACCCGCCACCGCCGCACCGATCAGCCATGTCAACGCAACCAGCAGCAGCGCCTCACGTCGGCCGAGGTAATCAAGCCCGCTGCGGTTGCCGAACAACCAGCAGAACAACCCCATAACAGCCCCCACCGCCGCGCTCATCACCAGCGCCAGAACCGCCATCCGTTCGTTGTCGTTGCGCCCCGTCCAGTGGCTCCACGCCGCCCACCCCATCACCGCGACCATGCAGAAGCACAGCACGAGCATGACCAGGCCGAGTTCGCGGATGACGTAGCGGAAGTTCATGAGAGGGAGTTCAAGGTAAGCGGTGGTCGGGGATCGGGCTAAAAGCTAATGGCTATCGGCTGATGGCTTGATGCTACCCGTTAAACAGCTTGCGCAGCGCTTTTTTGGCGCTCTCGGGTGCGATGGCGATGACGGTGTCGCCGGGGAGGATCTCGCTATCACCGCCTGGCACGAAGACCTCGTCGTCTCGCTGGACGGCGGCCAGCATCGTGTTGGCCGGGAGGGCGACCTCTTTCAACGGGCAGTTGATGATTTTTTTCGCGCCGACCGGCACGCTCAATTCGTAAACCTCGGCGATATCCTCCGCCAGCGTCGCCAGGTGTTTCACCGGACCGGTCTCCAGCAGCCGAAGCATCTCGTTCACCGCCGTGCTGCGCGGGCTGAACGACTTGTCGATCCCGATGTGACTGAGCAGGTGCTGGTAGGTCGGCCGGAGCAACAGCGCCACCGCGCTCTTCACGCCCATGCTCTTGGCACGGGCCGCGGCGAGGATGTTCTGCTCCTCGTCCCCGGTCAAAGCGAGGAACGCATCCGCCAGGTCAACCCGCTCGTCCTTGAGCGCATCGGTGTTCACCGCGTCGGTATTCAGGATCGTACACCACTGAAGCTTCTCGGCCAGCTCTCGGGCGCGCTCCTCGTTTTCCTCGAACACGCGGATCGAAAAGCCGCGGTCTTTGAGCGCCCGACAGACCCAGACGCATTGCGCCGAGCCGCCCAGGATCATTACCTTGAGGCTGCGTCCGGTCTCGGTGTCGAAGATTTTGCGGGCCTTGTCGAACCCGGCGCTCTCGCCGATGAGCGTGACAATGTCGCCTTTCTCGATGACGGTCTGGGCGTTGGGCAGGAACGGCTTGCCCAGCCGCTCGACGACAGCCAGGCGCGAGGAGGCGGGCAGCTTCAGCGACGGCAGATCGGCACCCACCGCTTTGGCGGATTCGGAGACGGGGAACTGCTGCATCTCCAGCCGGCCGAGGGCAAACTGTTCAATCGCCAATGAGCCCGGGCTGCGCAGCGTGGACGCGATCGCCAGCGCGGTGGAGAACTCCGGGCAGACCAAGTGGTCGATGCCCAGGTGCCGGGCGTAGTCCAGGCCGCGCCGCTCGAAGTAGGCCGAGTGATGCACGCGTGCGATGACCATGCCCGCGCCCAAGGCCTTGGCGATCGAAGCCGAGAGCAGGTTGATCTCGTCCCTGCTGGTCGCGGCGATGGCCAGATCCGCCTTGGCGCAGCCGACCTCCAACAACACGTCAGCGTGGACCGCGTTACCCACCAGGCTCCGCACGTCCAGCACGTGGTCCAGCTCCTCGAGGGTCTCGGCCTCGAGGTCGATGATCGTGACGTTGTGCCCCTCGGCCGCGAGGACCTCGGCGCTGTGCCGGCCGACCTCACCCGCGCCACAGATGACAATATTCATGGAGACGTCTTCAAGCCCAGGTTCGCTTGCAGCACGCGTGCGGGGCCCGGAATCAGCCCGGCAAGCAAACGCCGCTTATTGCTCATCAAACGGTCATGGTATCCCGCTCTGAGACCCACGGCGAACGGGGCCAAGGCCTGGACACCCCGTAAAATTCATATCTATTTGACAATAATTAACTTATAATTATTTATCGATCTTTTTAAGGTCTTCATCCAGCCCCATGAGCATCAGGGTGTCTTCCGCGTGTAGCGGCTCGGTGGGGCCGGGCATCCGCAGGGGACCGATGCCCGAGGCCGAGTTGCCCCGGATCGCGACCACATGCAGGCCGTACTCCGCACGCAGCTTCAGCCCCGCCAGGGTCTGGCCAACCCAGGCCTTGGGCGTCTTGACCTCCACGAGGCTGTGCCCGGCGTCCAGCTCGACCTGACGCAGGAACTGCGGGCTGACCAGCTTGTGGGTCCAGCGGTCGGCCGACTCGTCCTCGGGCATCACGACCTCGTCCGCGCCGATCCGTGCCAGGACCCGGGCGCTGATCGGGGTCGTGGCCCGGGAGATCACACGCGGCACACCCATCTGCTTGAGGATCACGGTCGCCAGCACGATCGCCTGGAAGTCGCCGCCAACACTGACGACCGCCGCGTCCAGGTCGCCCACACCCTGGGAGCGGAGCGCCTGCTCGTCGGTCGCGTCCATCGCCACCGCCAGTGTGACACGGTCGCGCATCGCCTGCACGAGCGCCGGGTCCTTATCGATCCCGATCACCTCGTGCCCCGCCGCCGCCAGGTTCCCCGCCAGCCGCGCCCCGAACTGCCCTAAGCCGATCACCGCGAATCGCATGTCATGCTCCTAATCAATACGAATCAATCGTTCGAGCCGATGTCAAACCAACCGTCTTGTCGTGCCCGTGCCATCCAATCAACCAATCGCCACGTCTTCATACGCGTATCGGTAGCCCTGTGACGAGCCGCCGCCGAAGGTCATCGCGCCTATCAGCGCCAGCGGCCCGACGCGGCCGAGGAACATGCAGGCGATAATCACGCCCCGGCCGAACCCGGTCAAATCGCCGGTAATACCCAGCGATAAACCGGTGGTCGTCGTCGCGCTGACCGCCTCGAAGGCCAGCGACTGGAACGGGAACGGCTCACTTAAACACAAAAGGATCGTCGCGGCGGTCACCAGCAGGATGTAGCAGATGCCGATAGCAGCGGCCTTGCGGACCAGGGCGTCGGCGATCGTCCGGCCGAATGCCTCGGCACGGGGCCTTTGTCGCACCGTCGCCACAACCGATAGGATCAGCAGCGCGATCACCGTGGTCTTGAAGCCACCCGCCGTCGAGCCGGGCGAACCGCCGACCATCATCAAAGTCATCACCGTGACCCGGCCGGCCGGTTCCAGGTCGCTCATCGGCATCGCATTGAAACCCGCCGTGCGTGCCGTAATGGACATGAAATGGGCGTCGGCCACGATACCCCCGAACCCGCGTAACGTCAGCGGTTCGTGGCCCGCCGCATCGACGATCGCTTCACGGTGCAACGGGTCGTGCAGGTATGGCATCAGTTGACCCGCGCCGATCAACAGCAAACCCCACAAATACAGACACAAGGTCGTGGTCAGTACGATCTTCGTGTGCAGGCTCAGCCGGCCGGCGGTCAGGTCGTGCGTAACACCCGGACGCACCGGGCGGTAACGAAACAGATTGATTAGCCGTACGCGCGCCACGCTGAAAAGGTTATCAAGCGCGGGGAACCCAAGCCCCCCCACCACAATCAGCGCGACGATGACAGCGTGCGTCACGAACCGGTAGCGGTAGGCGACCAGGCTGTCCCCGGTGATGTCGAAGCCGGCGTTACAGAACGCACTGACCGCGTGAAACAGACTCATGCCGATACGCTCGGAAACGCTGAGCATGCCGCCGTCGGGGTTGTCCCAGACGGGGTACATCGCCGCAGCGCCGATCAGCTCCAGACCGATCGTCGAGAGCACGATGAACCGGACAAACCCGCGGACGCGGTGCAGCGGGTGGTCGTTGAGCATCTCGCGGAGATTGAGGTTTTCCTTCAGCGAAAGGCTCTGGCCCAGTAGCGTGGCGAGCATGGACCCGAAGATGATGATGCCCAGCCCGCCGAGCTGGATCAGGAAAGCGATAACCATCTGCCCGAAGGGTGAAAAATCGTGTGCGGTGTTGCGAACGGTCAGCCCGGTGACGCAGACGGCGCTGGTCGCGGTGAACAACGCCTCGCCGAAGGTCAAAGGCGTGCCGGTCGAAATGTAAGACTCGCCCGTGGCATCAAGAACATGCGGGGTGGCGCGCGGTGTCATCAGCAGGACCGAGCCGACGAGGATGAGCGTGGCGAAAGAGATCGGCAGCAACAGCCCGGGCTTGGCCAGGGCCCGGGAAAGCGTGACATTCAAACGCCACGCTTCCAGGAGGAATAAGCCGACCGAAACCGCGTCAACGAAGCGCCAGTAAGTGACGCTGCCGGTATAAAGGTAAAGCACCGCGCATGATGCGACGGATAGAGCAATAAACCCCTCCAGCCAGGGCGTTTGGGGGGTGACAAATGGGTCCGCGTCACGGCGTCTGCACCGTATTAATTCCCAGCCATACGCCAACAGAGCGCCGAACCCGATCAGGCGCAGCGCCCAGATCGGCGTCAGCGGCTTAAAGAAACCGTACTCCGTCAGCACCACGCCCGCGGCGAGCAGCGTCCACGCCAGCCGGCCGATGTGATCCACCACGCCGGGGCACGGGCCCTGGCCCGCTTTCGAGGCTGACTGCACCGGTCCGGTCGTGGGTAGGCCCGTCATGGAGAATGAGCGTAAGGCCTTGCCAGACAGGCCGCAACGTGCCGAACGCGTTTTCCCGTTGACACCACGACCCAAACTAAAGATAATACAGACTCATGTTCAGGGTCTGATCCCGTCATCATCTTTCCACCAAGGGGGTAAAACATGCGCATCCACCGGGTCCTTTTCGCCGCCGCAACCTGCGCGCTCACCGCGGGCCAAAGCTACGGGCTGCTGTCACTGAATGTGTCTCAAGACTTCACCACCGTCCCGTGGGCTTCGTAGTCAATACGTTTACCGCCGACTCCGACACCGACGTAACGATCGGGACGGCAATTATCCAAACTTTCGGCAGGCTCGATTTTCAATCAACCCGGGTTGTTCCCGATTTCAGTCCAACGGCCTGGGATAGCTACGTATCCATCAACAACAACACGGGGACGATGGCCATCCCAAAGCGCGGGAGATTTAGGCGGCACCTCGACACCGGTGCTGGATGACACTAAGATCAATCTGGGATGGTCTACGACCGATATCGACGACATCGGCCTGGGCATGCACATCGCCACCTGACATTTTCAGACGATGCCCAAGGTGAATTATCGTTTGCGGTACTCGCGGGAGCCGTCTCGCTTTGACCTGTTCAGCATCTCCAACGGCATCGCGATGCTGGAAGATACGTCCACCTATAGTCCATTCCACTTATCCGGTGTTGGCCCAACCAAACCCCGACCCCGCCGCCGAATCCAAACCCGAATCCCAATCCGTAAACCCCGGCGGCGGATCAACCGGTGCGGGTCGTCGGGCACCGGCGGCAACGCGGTCCCCGAACCCGTTTGGCTGGGTCTACCAGATCAGCGCCGCGGTGATCGGCGGCCTGCACCGCAGGCGGCTGGCGTTCACCATGCACAAGACTTTGACCCATGAGGAATGACCTGCCGCGTTGCGGGCGGGCTAAGGTTTCAGTCTGTGCGATCTATGACAGCCTTTGGCTGGCCCGCAACGCGCGTGGTGGTCGCCCATTGCTGCAACGGCGCAAGCCCCCGGAACATGAAATACGTCATGCCGACAAGGCACAAACCCGCCCCACAGGAAATCCAGCGTCAGCTTCTCCTTCATGTAGGCGGTGCAGAACACCGCGAACACGACCATCGTGATCACCTCCTGCATGACCTTCAACTGCGCGAGCGTGAAGACCTGATGCCCCAGCCGGTTGGCGGGCACCTGCAGACAATACTCAAAAAACGCGACCGCCCAGCTCAAAAGGATCACGACGAGCAGAGGTTTGCTCTTGAAATCTTTGAGGTGCCCGTACCAGGCGTAGGTCATGAAGAGGTTGGAGCCGAGCAGCAGAAGGACGGGCAGGAGTCGAGACATAAGAGGTTTTCCGGGGTGTGCGTGCGCGTATTGTAAGCACAACCGCGCCCGTGTTGCGGGCCTGGCCGGTCCTCACAGATACAACCCGCGCTGATAATCCCACTTCCACCCGCGATGATCGGGCAGGTAGCGCTGAATCAGGTAATCGTAGTGCCCCTTGTCTTTCACGCGCTTGCGGCTCGGATGCGCGACGAACCACGTGCGTTTACCGAAACCTTGGTTCAGTCGGCGCGATAAGGAATGCTGCAGCCCCGCGCGGACGCGCCGCCAGGCCCGCGTTGTCTTCCAGGCAACGATGACGTGCAGATGCGTCTTGTCTGTCGCGGCGGCGTGGGGCTGATAGGACTGCCTGTCGCAGGCGGTGATGAGTTCGTCGATCAATGCCCGCTGGACGGTGCGGGGAAACGAGGCCGGCGGCTCGGCCATGTTGTCGCGGTAGCGTTGCGCCATCCGGGGGTCGGGCGGGTGGATACCCGTTTTGTGTCGCGTGTAGCCCCGGGGTTTATCGGGGAGCCACGTGCCGTAGGCGTGGTAGGTGAAGTGATAGACGGGCACAGGTTCCCCCTTTTGATCGACCGCGCCCGCGTTGCGGGCGGGCTATGGTTTCAGTTTGAGCGATCTATGGAAAGCTATTGTTTATATTTATGTGTACAACAACAATGCCTTAGCCCGCCCGCAACGCGGGCGCGGCTCTTCGCGTGACATGCTTTCGTTCAGCGCAGCAGCGCGGGCTTCGGCGGTTCCGCGGTGATGGTCGGGCCGGGGACGATGCCCATCTGGCGCAGGCGTGCGGCGACTTCGAGGTTGCCCTGATCGACATAGTTGGCGTAACGCAGCGAGGTGACGGCGTTGGGCTGGTCGCCGATGGAGGCATAGAAGTCGGCGATGGCGATATAGGGTGAGGGGTCGTTCTTGTCGGCGAAGTAAGCGCCTTTGCGGAAGGCGAGGCGTGCGGCATCGGGGTCGCCGGCCATGGCGAGGTACTTGCCCTGGCGCAGGTAATCGCGGGTCGAGCCGTAGGTCGCCACCTGACGGTCAAGGAACTCGAAAAGGTTGGGCCGGCGGTCCTGGCGGAACAGCGACTCGGCCAGCGCATCCAGCACGTCCGGTGTGAACGCCGGGTCCTGGGGTCGCAACGCCTGGGCCTTCTCCAGCGCGTACTGCGCTTCGAGATTGCGGTCCAAGGCAAGATAGGCCCGCCCAAGCTCGTACTGGGTGTATGCGGAGCTGGGGTCTTTCTCGGCGGCCTTGGAGATCTTTTCAAGTGCCAGCTCGTTCTGGCCCCGGTTCAGTGCCAAGACGCCCTCTTCGCGGAGGTTTCGGGCGGTCGTACACCCGACGAGGACCAGCGGAAGGCAGATAAGGACGCCCAGCAGCGCGGAAGCCAGGCCGAGGTGTTTGCGTGTCAATTCCCTGATCATCGTGGTCATCCTTAATAAGCTATTGCGGTCCGTCAGCCCTATCGGTCAAACCGGTGGGCCAGCGTGCAAGATAAGACCGCCGGGCTACACTGACAAGACCGCCCCCGGAACGGTCCCGTAATAGCCCCGGACAAACCGACTCAATCGCACCGGATCGCCCGCCAGCCATGCTCACCGTGCCCACCGCCCTGCTGCTGCACCGCACCACCGACGGGTCGCACCACGACTGGCTGGTCGGGATGCCCGACTACCGGCAGGACCCGACGACAAGGCTGTGGGCCGCGCGGGTCGCGCCCGCCAGCCGGCACTGGCGCGGGCTTGGGCGGTTCGACCTTTCCGTGATCGCCCCCCACCGCCGGGCCTACTTGGAATATCAAGGCGCCGTTTCTGATGGGCGCGGCTCCGTGATGCGGATCGACCGGGGCACGGCGGTGATCCTGTTGTGGTCTAGCATGCGGATCGTGTGGGAGGTGCGTATGCGTGATTTCACGGGCACGATCGAGGCTCAAAAGCGGGCGGGCAATAACTGGGGGGCTACGGTCGTTCTCTGATTCAGGCCCGGCCGGGGCGCCGATGCGATACCTTGTGACGCACGCGAGAACGGGATAAAATAGTCCGTAACACTTGGATGCGAACAAGCGCCACCTCTGACCCACTTCAATGCAAGGGAGGACACGATGCCCGAGCAAAATAGCACCCCCGGTAACATCAGCGAAGAGCAGCTACTGGCCGACGCGATCCCCATCGACATCAACGCCGCCGAGGATAACGACAGCACCGATCACGACGCCGAGCAGTTGTCGCCGATCGAGCTGGATGCCCCCTCGTCCAACGTCATCGGCTCGGACAAGATCCGCACCTTCGACACACGCAAGCCCCACGTTGATCATTGGAAGCGCACACCCAACGTGACCAACGCCGGAGCGATCCACGTGAAGACCTTCGTCACCAAGCTCCGCCTGGACGCGATCGAGCACCTGGACCAGCAGATCAACGACTGGCTGGACAACCACCCCGAGTACGAAGTGAAGTTCGTCAGCCAGTCGATCGGCAAGCTCGTGGGCAAAAACACCGAAGATGCCCTGTTTGTCAGCGTCTGGGTCTGACGCATCGACGGCAAAAAGCACGGGCACACCATCCATCACATCAGAACCGGGCCCGTCACCGGGCGGGTCTTATAAAAATGCTCTTCCGCGCGTGGTACTCGGGTTAACCCGGCGATACGCGCGCGATACCGTTTAACCGGCAAATAAAAAATCTCGATAGAGGTATAGACAGGCGCGTGTTTCGGCCTGGAACTCGCCGGGGTCCGGCATCCACCAGGGCACACCCATGCGCTTTAGCTTGTCATCACTGTCCAAATCCCACACGCTGCTCGCCCGCCTCAGCTACACGGGGCTGACCGTGACAGGTTTGACCCTGCTGGTACTCGTGCAGTCGGACTACCACCAGGCGATTGAAAGCTGTCACCAGTCGCATGACACCGAATGCAAGGGCGAATTCGTCGACCTGACAAACACCATCGAAAACACGTTTGAGGCGGTCTACCACGACCTGCGCATGATCGCCCGGCTGCCCGGCGTGTGCGACCTCGGCCCGGCCGGGGCGTCCGGCATCGAATTCCACGACGGCGCGGGCATGGAAGACAACACACGCGCCAATATCCAAGAGGTCTATAACAGCCTGGCAACCTCCGTCGCGGTTTCCGAACTCTACATCGTCCCGGTGAATTTAGACCCCGACGCGCAACCGGGCGACCCCGACGCCGCACACGAACCCATCGTGACGTTCGATCACCTGATCCTGAACCGATCCGCCGACAGCGATTCGGATGAAGACCATGAGGAACTGGAGGAAATCGAGATCCACGAATACCGGCTGATGCGAAAGCAGATCAACTGGTTCAAGCAGCACTACCCCCGCCAGGACAAGATCACGGCGCTGGAATACCCCGCCCTCTCCGGGCCCGAGGTGATTACCTGCGACAACCGCTACTATTCCGCCAGTGACCCCGACGACCGTAACCGCAAAGGCATGGTGTTTTCCGTGCCCTTCTACGGCCCGGACGGCGAGCTGCGCGGCTGCGTCAGCGCGGTCATCCTCACGCGCGTGCTGCGGGCGCTGCTCCCCAATGGCGATTGCGTCATCACCGAACCGAAATACGGGTATTTCATCCGGGGTGAGGGGGGTTTACAGAACGCCGTTTCCAACGAGCACGCGTCGTTGGGTGTGCCGGATAATCGCCTGATCTGCTCGCTGGCGAAAGAGCTAAACACCCGCGACGCCGAACAAGGCTGGAAGCTGTGGGTCGGCCACCCCGACGATCACTTCTGGAACCGGCAGGACGTGGCAAACGCCCGCAACGCCCGCAACATCGGCTTCGGCTTCGTGCTGATCTTCTTCCTCACGGCCTGCCCCGGCACCTGGCTCATCCTGGACAGGCACAAGAAACTCGACCTCGCCAATCATTCGCTCGAAAACCGGATCCAAGAGCAGACCGCCAGGCTCAATCACACACTAAACGAGTTCAAGACCCAGACCACCGCGATCGACCAGCACGCCGGTGTGGTCGTGGCCGACGTCCGCGGGACCATCCGGCAAGTCAATAACAAAATGTGCGAACTCAGCGGCTACACCCGGGACGAATTGATCAACCAGCACTGGAAGATTTTTGACGACCCGAGGCTGACGAAAGAAAAACTGAGCGAGGTCTGGAGCCATATTACGCGCGGTCTGGCCTGGCACGGCGAACTCGCGCAACGCACCAAGGACGGACACGCCTACCTGGTCAACATGACCATCGTCCCCATCATGGATTCGACCGACCGTATCGTCCAGTACATCAGCGTCCGGACCGATATCAGCAAGTACAAGCCCGTCGGCACTACCTGGAATAAGGAAGCCCGGGAATCCGCCTGATCCGCTCGCGGACCCGCCGCCACCAAAGCAGGTCGGCCGGCCCGAACACCTGCCCCACCCACACGCCGGGACAATCCGCCATACACGGGATCGGCCCTTGACATAGCCGCGATCTACCGGACAATACACCGCTTGGTCCACCGATGCGGGTGTAACTCAATGGTAGAGTGTCAGCTTCCCAAGATTAATGTTGAGTGTTCGATTCCCTTCACCCTCTTTCCTTTCTGCCGATGGATGATATCGCAGAATCTCTCATAAAGACCTGGAGATACGGGGTTTTCGCCCAGGCGTGGCACCGATACAGTTGTATGTTCGTCGCAAGACGCGGCACGATGACGCACCGATTCGCGTACCAATTGCCGGGACTTCTGTGGGGGTCTGGGTGTCTGCGATTGCGATGACGCCTGTCGTTTTTCATGCTCGCAACGATCACCACCGGCACGATGCGTTCGCCCCGGCTGGTGCCCGCCGACGTGCTGCCCAGCCGCAGGAACATCGGGATGCCCACCACCTGCTGATCGAGGCGCTGCGGATGAATGTGCTGCCCGCCACACGCCCCCCGGTGGCGGTCAAGGAGTACGACGAGCCCAGCCACAACGCGTTCCGCGAACACGGCCCCAGCACCTTCCGTCTGCTGATGGCGGTGACCGAAGCCATCAAAGGTCGAAACCTCGAAGCATTGCCCCGGCGCACCCAGGCGCCGCACGGCCTGCTAGACGGTGCCTGCGACCTCGCGCCTGAGGTGCAGCCCGTATAGCAATTTCACACCCAACACGCTCCCGGGGCGATGCCCCCCCTGCGCACTATCCATAAACAACAACCAAGGAAGTGCCCATGTACAGAAACCTATGCTTTGCGCCCATCGCTGCGATGATCGTGCTCATCGTGCTACCTTACTCATCTGTGTGGCTCCAAAGCAGGCGGAAGTATTCAAGTCATTAAAGACAGGGGCAAACTCAATGGCTGTCGCGCGTAATACCCGGGCGGTCATCGGTTCTAAAAGGAGAAGCGGGTATGCCGGCGGTGTTGATCAGTGTGGCGTCGGGGTTATCCGACCAGCCGTAACGGACGGTGGCGGGGTCCGGAACCTGGTCAGACCAGACAGTGATGGTGTCACCTTCGATACGTGCCTGAGCCCAGTGATAAGGCCCGTCGGACGCGGCGACCTCGAAACCGCGTGGCGGCAACCCGTCGAGGGTCGACATACCTTCGCCTGCATGATCCATCGTCAGTCGGATGCCGTCATCCACTTTCGTGACCGAGCGAAGTGTCGGCCCGGAGTATTCGACATCCCGGCCGTAGACCTTCGCTAGGGCGGCCAATGCGAGTCGGTAGCCCACGACCTGCTTATTCGTCGGGTGGATGTTGTCGGCGTCACCGACGTCGATCGTGACCGCCATCGCGGTGTGCGGCACAGATAAAGTCATGAACTGAGCCTCACGCAGTTCGGCCCATTGGCTGTCTCCGGGTTCGGATTCACGCTTGTGGAAACTAGTCAACTGGACAAAAAGAAACGGCAGGTCGTCGCGGTCCCAGAGCCGGCGCCATTCACCGATCAGGGCCGGGAAAAGGCGGCGGTATTGATACGCGCGGCTGGTGTTTTCTTCGCCCTGATACCAGATCACACCGCGCAGGGCGTACGGCGCCAGTGGCTCGAGCATCCGGTCGTAGAGCATCGTCGCCCATTTAAACTGGCGAACTTCGCGGGGCCACCGGGGCGCAGGATCTTTCGATCCGGACGCCTCCCAGGCCTGTAATTCTTTTCGGTAGGCTTCCAGCGCGGCCTGCCGGGCGGGTAAACCCTCAACCAGGTAGGCGAACTGAGGATCATCCAAAAGTGCCCGACGGGGCATCCACGCTTCGGCAGAAGAACCGCCCCATGCGTTAGCGATCAGGCCGATGGGGGTTTTGAGTTGCGTATGCAACTCACGCCCAAAAAAATACCCAATCGCCGAGAAGCTACCTGCAGTCTCCGGTCCACAACGGACCCAGGCTCCGCGGACATCGTGCGGCGGATCATCAAGTGATGCCTGCTCGACCAGGAACAAACGCACCTGCGGGTAATCCGAGCCCGCGATTTCCTCCGAGCTATTCATGGACTTTTCGAGTGTCCACTGCATGTTGGATTGGCCGGAGCAGAGCCAGACATCCCCGACCAGGACGTCCGTCAACGACACGACCTGGTCCGGTGTCGCGATATCCAGCGTATAGGCTCGGCCCGGCGGGATCGGCGCAAGCTCGGCGTGCCAACGGCCGGTGTCGTTGACCACAGCCCGTACTGTCTGATCACCGATTGAAAGGGTAAGCGTTTCGCCGGGAATACCGGTTCCCCAGACGGGGATCGGCGATTCGGCCTGGAGAACCATGTGGTCACCGAAGATCCCCGCTACCTCGAACGCATAAACCGATACTGCGTAACCCAGCACAACGGACAACACAAACATGTGTTGCAGCATCACGCAAAAGTGCCGGATAAGTATATGCATACTCAACTCCCTGCCTGACGGCGTAGTATCACTGCGCAATCATCTCGCCCTTGGTGACGGTACATGGCATACCTTTGTTCATAATACGCCTTGGTGTTGGCGTCTGGGTCATACACGCGTTCCGAAAGGTTGCCCACCATCGCTTTCACGGTTGGTTTCCCGCTTTCAAGCGTCACGTCGTCCAGTCGATCACGACACAACATTAATCCTGCCCGTGCGGCAGCTCCGGCCAGGACAGTTCTTCACGTGGGTAATACAGCACGACCCCCTGCTCCATCCCAACGAGCAGGTCAAGACCACCACGGCCCAAGTCGATCGCGAGCGGGGAACAGGAATGGGCACCCAACGCGATCTTCTTACCGCGGTGATGCATAACTCTGGGGTATTCAAAGACAGGATTTTCGTTCGTGCCGGCATTACGCAGGAACAGCACCGATGACTGGCGCTCATCGCCCTTGAACGTGTCGTCAGGGTATCCCCTTCGCCGGGATGGATGCCGATCGGCCCGTACCACGAGCAGGTCAATCACGCCGTCCCCGTCCCAGTCAATGGCCTGAATCTTTGTCCTGCCGAGCTGACCGGAAAAGCGTTTGCTGTGTGTCTGGATCGGCTCACCGGTGGTCAGGCGGAGCACTTCGCCCCTGCGTACGTTGTAGTCATCGATACGCCAGAAACGTCGCAAGTAGTTTTCTTCATCGTTCACGATGATACAACGCTGCCCGGGCTTGCCCCAGTCGGTGACCGCCGGCTGAGTACGCCAGACCAGGTGAAGCTCGAGGCTGTCGCACTTAAGAACGACCGGCTTCTCGAACGCGGGCGGGTCGGAGCCGGGCTCCTGGAGTAGCACGGTAACGTCAGCGAGTATGCTGTTAAACACGATGTCGGCGTGCCCGTCGTTGTTCCAGTCGTAAACAGTCGGACAGGTGTAGCCCCAGCGTGCCTCGCCTGGGCCCTGGATCATCCCGTACCCGGCATTGATCTTGAGTACCTCACCCCCGGCTTTGATCGGCTGGGGGATATCAAACGCCGGTGCATCTTCGTGCCGATGTTGCGGATGAAATAGGTATCACCCACATCGTTGCCCGCCACCATGTCGGTCAGCCCATCGCCGTCCACATCACCGCTGGTGATGACCGGCAGAGCGCTTAACACCATCTTCGGCTGCTCTACCATGACGCGTTTAGGCGGATCGTAGATCGGGCCGCCGAGCTGGTTGAAGCCCCCAGTAAAGCAGTAAAACCATGTGATACCGCTGTCGCCGACGATCAGGTCGGAGAAACCGGTTTCGGGATTCGGGATCGCGACCGGCTTGGGGTTGATGCCGGGGTGGCGCAGCCCGTTGCCGCGTGCGTCACTCACAAACACACCGGGCTCAAGATTGATCGCGTCCTCGGCCCGGTTGTGGTAGTAGTGGAACGTGCCGTGCTTATCGCTGGCGATCACGTCGCGTTCGCGCCCGGGCCCGAGGTTGACGATCGTGATGCCCGGGTTGCTGAACTGGAAATCGCGACCACCAGTGAAAACCGGGAACTTCACCAGCCCTCTGCCCAGCGAAGTGCCGTCGGCGAACATCGCCGAGCCCAGCGCATTGAAGGGCGTGCCGCCACGCCAGATGCCCGCGCCGTTGAAGGGCTGGAATTCAGGCGAATGGCTATGCACATCGGTCGGGTAATAGGGTTGGCCGTCTGACACACTAAAGTAAGCCATCAACCTGCCGCGCGGACTAAGAACCGCCGCAAACGAGCGTGCCCCGTCAGGTAGACTTACCTCCGCCTTGGCAGACGACTCGAAGGTGCGTCCGGCCGGGTTGTAGCGCGCGGCCCGCAGCGTATTGCTCTGTGGGTAAATCGCCCAGAGGCCGCCTTCCGCATCTGTCAGCAAACTCGCGGCCCCGCTGGGCACGGCGAAGTCCTGCACGGGGCTGTATACCGGTATGCCATCCAGCATGAACCTTTTGAAGGGCAGGACCTTCTTGTCGGTCAGGATCAAGTCGTACGGGCCGTTGCCGAACACGTCGGCCGTCCCTAACGGCGTGGCTTCGTAGTCTCGCGTCGCACCCAGTGGGCCGAACTCGACCCCCAAAGGTATAGCGTCTCCGGGTGTCCAGCCCGCGCGAACCTGTGCATGACTATCTACAGATAACAAGGCCAAACACAACACGGCCCCTAAACACGCTGCCTTGTTAATGCAGCGACAACGATACCGCGAGAGTTTCATCCTTACCCTTTTAATCTGGTGGACTCGCGTGACAGCCCCGTCGGTCCGACTCCCGAGGCGTTGCCCAAGGGGCTCGCCTTAGTGCACAACCGGCATCATGTAATTGGGATTGATTGAGCGCGACTTGATCGGCTCCATGTCTTCATCCGAACCATTAAGGCTCTTGGCGGAGCCGTCCTTGAACAGGAAGTTGGCGGAGAGCTTCTTTCGCACGTCATCCGTAAAAGTACCGATGTAATAGGAATCGGTAAAGTCGTTACCGGCAGACCCCTGGTGCTGGGTAATATTGAAATTCTCACCTTCGGGATGATTCACCCGCACCTGCGTGCCGTCGCGGTAGAACAAATCGCTCGCCAAGACATTGATTTCCCAGGTCGTGCTCGAACCAATCTCTTTATAGCGCCACCGCTCGTCGGATTTTGCGAATGGTTTTTTGTTGTTATACAAAACCGAATCGATGCCGAACTCGGCGTAATACCCAGAGCTTAATGAGTAATCTATGTAGACGCGCTGTGTTGCCGCGGGGATCGCGACAAGTCCCCGATCGACCTCGGGAACGATCGGGCAGGTGAGGAAGTTAGCATCACCGGTGTATTCCTGATAGATCGGGCGGACGTCGGGTATCGGTGTGGCAGATGGGTTGGCGTCGCTGACTCGCTGGTTCCAGAGGTTGGTGCCGCCCATCTCGATGATGTGGATCGGCAGCCGGCCGTTGTCGACCTCATACGCCATGGAGCCGATACCGATCTGACGGATGTTCGACAGGCACACGGACTTCTGCGCCGCCCGGCGGGCCGCGCCAAGGGCGGGTAACAGGATCCCGACCAGCAACGCAATAATGGAGATGACAACCAGTAACTCGATCAGCGTGAAAGCCCGGCGGGTTTGGTAACGCGAGGGGTTCAAGGGTAAATCCTCCATGTGCTATCGGATCGTGTATCGCATTCGACAATGCCGGGGGCGAGCCGTTGAGCCCGCCCCCGCCTGAAACTATTTCTAGTAGCGCCGCCGGGAGACGCCCGCCACGCCCAGCGCCATCAAGGCAAGGGAAGCCGGCTCGGGCACCGTATAAGCGAGCCTCAACTCCTCGGTCACCGTAGCGATTTCATTCGTACTCAGCCGTCGATTGTAAACTACGATTGCAGCAATATCGCCGGACCAGCCCCCGGAGTCGATGATCAAATCGTTGCCGGTCTGGGCGCCGATCAGTGTCTGGAGGTGGCCGTCGAGTTGTAGCGTCGCGGCCGTGTTACTGTCCGTGAACTGCGAGCCGTCGGGCAGGGTCAACATGGCGAAGGCTTCGTCGGTCGTGGTGTCCAGAAAACTGCTGCCAACGACGAACATGTCGTCCGTCAGTGCACTGGGGGTTCCCGCACCGGCGCTGGCGGCATTGAAGCCACCAGTATCCGTCCGAGCGAGCGTGCGATACCCATTGCCCGAATCGCTCGGCGATGTCGATACGTCGGTGATGATACCCCATGCCTGGGCCTCAAGGTCCACCGGGGCACCGGGGTCTATGTCACTGTACGCGCTGGTCAGCATCCGCCGATTATTCGTCGCCAGGTCGGCCCGAAACACCACGAACCATGTCATCGCCGTGGCATCGAAGTCTGCCGCGTTCGCGCCGATCAACAGGTGCTCTGGGTCCGCATCGTCTTGTGAATCAAACCGTACCACGTCGGCTCCGGAGGGCGTCAAGCCCGACTCGAGTGTCGGCTGGTACACGGCTACACCCTGTGTCGCATGATTGCCCAGGCCGGATTGGTCATTCCAGGATGTAACATTGCCGAAACCATCGGTCGTGACGCTGTCCGGTGCCAGATGAAGAATCAGGCCGGAAGTTACCGAAAGTGTTGCTCCCGAAACGGGCACCGCCATTGACATGATCGCTCCCATACCCAGGCCGAAAACGCCCAAAATTTTACCGTACACGCCCATCCTTCTCCTCCTCATGACGATTCTCCAAGTGATGTGATATGAACAAAATGATACACACTGACACCTTGAATATAACACACTCTTTACATGAAAATCAACCCATAATGATTTGATTTTACATTATTTTTGATTGTTTTCAGAAAGCCGCTGGCGAGCCCCCCCCTTTTTTGAACGCAAACAGAACAGGCAACGCCACAGGAGTACCTTTTCACTCATCTAAAAAAACAGCCGGGCACCGTGGGAGCGGTACCCGGCTTCAGTGTTTGATCACGGACACTTGATATGTCGCGCCGCCCGAGCCGTTACACCCCGGCCACGCCACGAATAACACGCTTCATTTAGCGCCGACGCAAGGCGGCGAGACCCCCCAGGCCCAGCAGCACAAGCGATGCCGGCTCGGGGACAGCGACACCGGACGGCGGCGTGCCGGCGTTCCAGTTGCCCAGCACCGTGTTCAGGTCCTCGATGCCCACAAACCCGTCGCCGGAAGGGTCACCCTGCAGCTCGTCGCCGGCGGTGACATTGGAATTCCAATTACCCAGGACGATGTTCAGGTCGGCGATCCCCACGAAACCGTCGTCATCCAAGTCGCCGACCAGAGGCGGCGCCACATTGCCGATGTAGCTCAGCCTCAGGGCTTCGGTCACGTCCGCGAATTCCTGCGGTGTTAAAACCCTGTTGTAAATAACCATCGCGGCGATATCACCCGACCAGCCGTTCGCATCGATCACCAGATCGTTGCCGGTCTGGGCGCCGATCAGTGTCTGGAGGTGCCCGCTGAGCTGCTCGGTGGCACCGTTCTGGGTATCGGTGTACTGCGTGCCGTCAGGAGCGGTAAGCATGGCGAATATCTCATCCGTTGAGCTGTCAAAATAGCTCGAACCGACGAAGAAATCCGTAGTATTGAGTGCGCTGGGGGTCCCCCCGCCCGCACTGGCGGTCGTGGTCGCGGTAAAGGCGCCCGCGGCATCTCGGCCGAGCGAGCGGTAACCGAGACCGGGGTCGGTTTCCGACGTGGAGACATCGGTGATCGAACCCAACGCCTGACTGGAAAGAATGGAATTGCCCGGGTCCGGGTCGACGTCCAGATAAGCGCTTGTCCACATACGGCGGTTATTGGTGTCGGTCTGAGCGCGGAACACAACGAACCACGTCGTGGCACTCATATCGAAATCGGTCGAGTTGCCGGCGATGACCAAGTGCTCAGGCGTCGCATCGGCCTGCGAATCGAAGCGGATCACGCCCTCACCGGTTGGTGTAACCGCAGCCTCAAGCGTCGGCTGCATGGTGTTGTCACCCTGAGTCGCGTGGTTACCAAGCCCCGACTGGTCGTTCCATTGGGTCACGTTACCCGACCCGTCGGTCGTCACACTACTGCTGTCCAGGTGCATAATCAGACCAGACGTTACCGGCAGCGTCACCGCGTGAGCCGCGGAGCCCGCCACCAATGTCGCCGCCACACCGGCAGCCACCCGGCCGCTGTGGCCACCCAAAATCGCCATGAAATGCTTCCTCATAATGTCCTCCAAATGTAATGGGCAGATAAGATAACGCTCGCAACCACCTAACTATACCACACAATTTACATGATAATCAAGAACTTTTTTGGCTTGTATTTTCATTTTTTGTTTTCAATTCAGGCCGGCTTTTGACGGGGCCAGACCGTACTCAACCCGATTCCTATCAAGAGGATGGTCAATGTGCCGACCACGATGACCATGAAGCTGTGGAACGGGCTTTTCATGCCCACCAGCGATTTCGGCCAGAAATCGGTCACCGAGAAGACCATCCAGAAGATCACGAGCCCCCCCACCAGCACCGCGGTCACCGCCGCCGCGTTGCCAGCACGCCGGCTGATCATGCCCAAGAGGAACAGCGAGACCATGCCGCCGGAGAAGATACTCGCCAGCATCCACCACATATCCAGGGCGCTGGCGGTCAGCGCAACCAGTGCCAGCGCCATTGCGGTGCCAAGGACGCCCCATACAACGGTGGCGGTGTAAAGAGCAACCATCCGCTGCCGGTCCGTAGCATCACGCCGGAAAAAGCGTTCGTAGAAATCGCTCATCAGCAGCGTTGCGGAGGAGTTCAATGAGGTTGATACGGTGCTCATCGCGGCCGCGAAAATGGCCGCGACCAGCAGGCCTGTGACCCCGGGCGGCAACTCACGGGCGATGAAGAACAGGAACACCCGATCACCGATATCCTGATTGCCAAGCCCCGCCGCCGTCTCCGCGACCTCAAGCTTGTACGCTTCGCCCGTCAGCCCCGGATTGTCGTAGGAAACCTTCTGCTCGGCCACGATCGTTTTGATCTCGTCAAGCTTCTGCGGTTGTGTGTCGTAGTAGGTGAACAGTGTGGAGCCGATGAAAAAAACAGGGCGCAGCGGGGATATAAAGGATCGCACCCAGCCACAGGCTTTCTTCGCTTCCCGTTCGGACTTGGCGGCGATGTACCGCTGGATATAGCTCTGATCGATGCCGAAATTCTGCAGATTGATGAATAACCCGTACAGAAGCACCACCCAGAAGGTCGGCGCAGAGACATTCAACAACTCAAAGCTCCCCAGTGAAAACTTGTTGTGCTCGGCTGCGACCTCAATGACCCGGGACGGACCGCCGGGGATGCGCACCAGCATGACCACCAGCGAGACGACCGCGCCCAACATCAAGACGATCGCCTGCACCGCGTCGGCCCAGATCACGGCGGTAATGCCGCCCACAAACGCATAAATCGTGACCGAGACGCCGGTAACCAGGATGACGGTGTAGATGTCCCAGCCGAAGATGATCTGCATCGGCAGGGCCATGAGATACATGACGATACCCATGCGTGCGATCTGGGTCAGCAGGTAAAACAGGCTGACATAGACGCGGGCCCAAAGCCCGAAGCGGTGTTCGAGCAGCGCATAGGCGGACACCTCGTTGGAGGCGCGGTAATAAGGAATAAAGAAACGGACCGCGATGACGGTCGCGATCGGGACCGCGAGCGAGAAGACAAACGGGTTCCAGTTGTCAGCGAAAGACTTGCCGGGCAGCGCCAGATAGCTGATGCTGCTGAGGTACGTTGCGAAGATCGAAAGGCCGCAGACCCAACCGGGCAGGGATCGGCCGGCGGCGGTGAAGCTCTCGGACGAGCGGCTGCGGCTCCAGAAATAGAAGCCGATCCCCATCGTCCCGAGGAAGTACACAAGCAATACGATCACATCAAGGATCGTGAAATAGTCTGACATACGGTTAAGCCCCATCCCCGACAGAAGTGTGTAAGCCCCAAAGGGCAGATACCGGTCCGTCCACTAACCGTGCTTCGTCGTCACGGCTCTGCCTTCTGGCAACAGCCCCAGGGACACAAGGTGCCGGCGGATCGTCTCGCGGTCCGACTGTTCGATCGTGCCGAATGGCATGGCCAACGCATCGTTACAGATCCCTATGTATTTCAAGGACGTCTTGATGCTTGTCAGGAACGAGGACGAGTATTGCCCGATCCCGTAGAGGCGGTTACTGATGTCCATAACCCGGTTGTGCAGGCTCAAGAGTTCGGGCAAATCGTTTCTGATCGAGGCATCCATCATAGACGCGAACAGCCGGGGGCAGAGGTTGCTGCCGCCGGGGACGCCCCCGTGCGCCCCGATGATCAGGGCCTCAGCGAGCAGTTCTTCGGGGCCGACCAGCAGCGCGATGTCCGGGCGTTCCGCCAAGACACCCCGCAGCCGGTTGAAGTACGTCATATCGCCCGAGCTGTCTTTGAAACCGATCACGTTTCTTTCTTCCAGCGCCCCGGCCACGGTCATCGGATCGATGCTGACACCGGTCTGGCTGGGGATGTTGTACATGAACATCGGCATCGCGCATCGCCGTGCCATCTCACGGTAATAGTTCAATAACTCGGGCTGTCGGGGCTTAAAGTAACACGGCGGCGCGAGCACGACGGCGTCCACACCGGCATCCTTGCAAAACCGAGCCATTGTGATCGCCTCGGAGGCGGCGGTGTCGGTGATCCCCACTAAAACGGGGACGCGGCCCGCAACCTGATCCACGGTACGCTCAACCAACTCTCGCCTCAGCGCGTAGCTGTGGCTGGGGCCCTCCCCCGTTGTGCCCAACGCGAAGATGCCGTCGACCCCGCCTTCCAGCAGGTGATTGATCAGTCTTTCCAGCCCCGGCTTGTCCAGGGTCTGCAGATCGGCCAGGGGGGTGACCATCGGCGTGATAATGCCGTGGAAGCGTTTTTTTGAGTGCGTAGACATAGGAATTACCCGGGGAGAAAAAAATAGGTCACTACTTAGGGGCGTGCGGGTTAAACATCTGGTAGATGAACCCGTCCTCGGCCCCGACGACGATATCCGGCGCACCATCGACATTGAGGTCGATGACTTCGGGACAGGTCGTGTGCCCGGCGAGCACGGTTTGACTGTCGATAGGCCCCATGTCTTTAAACACAAACCGGCCGGGTTCGTCGGCGACGTTCTTGAGAAAATTGACCGTCACACTATTCACGAGCAGGTCTAAGCGGCCGTCCAGGTCCCAGTCCGCCACGACGAATTTGCGCCGCCCGCTGCGGCCGGCCCACGCGGAAGACAGCCGGAGCGCGGAAACCATGTCCGCGTCATCGGCATCGGCGCGGACCGCGGGGATGCCACGCATGTTGGGCTTACGGTCATTCGTGCCATGGACGCGGTGGTAGAACGGCATCCGCCCCTGCTCATCCAATACTGTCAGATCGTTCACACCGTCACCGTTTTCGTCGAATGAACGCTCCTCGTGTTTGAAGTTAAAGGTCGATGGCGTCCCGGGGTTGACGCTGAAGATGTGACGCGGGGCGTCAAGCTTCCATTGCCCGTCGAACTGGCGCCGTTCAAACAGCGAGAGGAACCCGTCTTTGTCCAGTGTCACCAGGTCCAGTACACCGTCACCGGTCAGATCGATCGCCTGCAGGCTGATGCGCCATTGCGTAACGAAGTCATCATGTGCCGGAACCCACCAATTCCAATCAGGGTTATGCACCGGGTCGTGCCGTTGCAACAATACCGGTTGCGCCGCGGCTAGCCTGGGAGACTGCCGGGTGCCGATGTTTTTGTACCAATAGACTCTGCCGAGGATGTTGTTCAGCAATAGATCGGGAAGGCCGTCACCGTCCCAGTCGGCGGTTTCGGCCACGGTGTAGCCCCACTTGGCTTCGGCCGGCCCCTGGATCGAACCGTTTTCCCCAGCCATGATACGGAGCACCTCGCCCCCCGCCTCCAAACGAACAGGCGCAGCCCACTTGACCGGGTTCCCGCCCAGGTTCTCCAGGAAACTGACAAACCCCGCCGTGTCGCCCACAATCAGGTCCGTATCACCATCGCCGTCCCAGTCCACCGAGCTGGGCGTACACAGCGCGCCGATCTTGACTTCATCCGCGAGCTGCCTGAAAAAAACCGGGGCCTCAAACACGGGCATCCCGCCACGCATGCCGCCCGTGTTGCGCAACAGCACGATGCGCCCGTCCTCCTGACCCACCACCAAGTCGGTGTGCCCGTCACGGTCCCAATCAACCGCGACCGGAACAATCATCTCAAGCTCCATCTTGAAGACCTTGCCATCCACCTCGATGAAACGCCCTTCGTTGTACCGTGGGGCCTCGCGCGTGCCGACGTTCTCATAGAACGAGATACGGTCTACAAACTCACCGCAGATAAGGTCCGGCAAGCCATTCCCCGTGAAGTCCGCAAAGCTCGGGCACGGGTTGCCATAGGTCTCAACCGGTTTATCGCCCGCCATGATCTGCCGGGCCTTGCCGTAGACAGGATCCTGGTTTGTACCGGTGTTCTTAACCCACCAGACAAATCCGCGCAGGGGTCCGTTGGTCCAGTTGCCGTGATCGTCGTAAGCGTCATCCCAGCCATATTCGCGCCAGTCGTCCGCGCCGATGATCAGGTCATCCAGGCCGTCACCGTCGTAATCGAACAGGCTCCAGTGATTGGCGCGGCCTGTATAGAACTCGGTTTCATAGGGGATCGGTTCCGACACGCTCAGGCCGGACCGGGCGAAGTCTTTGTAGATCTTGCCTGGGCTGAGCACGACCCATCTGCCGTCGGAGGTTTGGCAACTCCTGAGGTTGTGGACCGCGGCGGCGAATTTTTCGCCGGGCTTGTAGGTCGCCATCGGCTGGGCATCATCGGCCGGCTCGAACCGATAGATGCCCCGCTCGGGCACACCCATCGAAGCCACAATCATGTCAAGCACGCCATCACCATCCAGGTCCATCGGCAAGGGATTGGCCCATAAACCGACGCCTAGATCGACAACCAGGCCGGGATTGTTGTAACGCATGCGCGTCAACGACTGGGACGTGCCGTCGGCATCGGCCGCCTGAGCAGCCGCGTGGCTCAAAGGCATCGCCGTAAACATAATGCCGATGAAACAGACGCAGAAATACCCCCGCACATCCCGGATAATCCGTTTGATGGCCAATGTTGATTTCCTGTTTTTATGATCTAAGGACCGGCACCGCACTTCCCGGGCCCTCCCGGAACAGACCCGTAAGCGGCCGGCCCATCCGCCCGCAATACAGCTTAGCCCGGGGATCAGGCAGACCACGCGGCCTCCGACTGAATAACACGCGGTTCAACCGCGACCTGGACATCGCGATCGTCATCATCCTCCGACTGGTTCAGCCGCATCACCAACTGCTCAACACTCTGACGACCCATCACCTCGGCGCCGATATCGATCGTGGCAGGTCGAGGACTTAAACCGATGAGGTACGACATCTCGTTGTTGCAGGAAATGATGTCGATGTCTTTGCCGACAGTAACGCCCCGCCTGTACAGCGCCGGGTAAAGCATCGCGGTCATCATGTCATTAGGGACGAAAACACCCGTCAGGCGGGGCTTCACAACGAGCATTTTTTCGACCAGCTTGTCTATCACGCCGGCGATGGCACCCATCTCCGTAGAGTCTCCAACCACCTGAGTGGGTTTTTCGTCAAGGAAGGTTTCGACGTGTGCCCCGCCACGCGTAGCGACGAAGCTGAACGTCTCGGCACGGGCGGGGTAGGCCGGATAATGCGCCATCGCGCTTAGGAACGCGACCCGCTTGTGCCCACGCTCAAGCAGGTAGCGTGCGGCGAGTTGGCCAACACGGTAGTTGCCCGAGATGACGGTATCGCCGGTCGGGCTGTGGTGCGAACCGAACCAGATTGATGGCGTGCCCTCGATCTCTTTAAGCATCTGCGGGGAGGCTTGGCAGCCCATGAGGATCAGCCCCAAGGCGTTGACATCCCTGACCGCCGCGGGCAGCCGGTTGTCCCCCGGCCGAGCCACCACCACATTCAACCCGTGGGTAGCGGCAGCCCGCTCGATGCCTTTGAGGTGGCTTACCAGCAGGCCGGGCGTGTGGTCGTAAAGCCCGTCGATAATAACTACGGCGATGCTGTTGGCCCCCTTCACCTCGGCACCGCCTTTCGGCTCGACTTTACGCCCCCGCCGACGGTACGCCGGGCGCGGCTCGTAGTGCAACTCCTCGATCGCCTCGTGGACCATCCGCACACGCTTTTCCGAGACGCCGCCACGGTTGTTGATTACCCGGGACACCGTCGCCAGTGACACACCCGCTCGTTCAGCTACTTCTGTGATAGATGACACTTGGATTAACCTCGGCTTTTGCCCGTATGTAAAACCTACCCGCTGATGAAAGAAAAATCAAGTCAAAATGATTTGTTTACATGAAAACTATTGATATTTCCCGGGCCCGCTGTATCCTGAAGATGACCGTATGGCCGCGCCGGGGAACCGAGATATAGCCGGCTGAAGGCATCGCCAGATCATACCTTTATACGGCTTATCGGTTGGCCATAGCGGGTTTTTTTATAGGCCGTGACTCTCAAGGGAGCGGGCACCGGGGTTCTCCCCACCACTCTGGAGGCGTTTGAGATGCTGCAAGTGTCGGTCGACCGGCGGATGGTTCAGGGCATCATCCTGGCTTTGACGGGTTTTTCCGCCACCGGCCAGGCCCAAATCACCGAATTCAACGGCGTCGAGGTGCCCGGAATCGTCGTCGCCCATATCGCCGCCTCGAACGACTATAAGTACAACTCTCCCTCCATCGCCATCCTGCCCGACGGCTCATATGTCATCTCAAACGACGTCACCGGGAACAACGCCCCCTCGCCGTCCCCCACCTATATCCACCGCTCCACCGACCAGGGCCAGACGTGGACACAGATCAGCTCGGTCAGCAACCTGATCTGGGCCAACCTGTACGTTTACAATAACGACCTGTACCTGATGGGACGAAACGGCTCGGGCTTCGTCGTCCGTAAGTCCACCGATAATGGCTACACCTGGACCAATCCGACCTCCAGCACGACCGGCTTGATCGCGAATGTCCCCGGCAGCACGTACCACACCGCACCGGTCAACGTAGTCGAATACAACGGGCGGTTGTGGCGCAGCATCGAGACCCGTGCCAGTGGGGTTGACGGCTCCAGTGCCGGCGTGATGAGCATCCCCATCGGGGCCGACCTGCTCAACGCCAGCAACTGGACCTTCTCCAACCGCATACTCAATCAAGAAAGCTGGCTGCCCGGTAACGACTTCGATGACTGGATCGAAGGCAACGTGGTCGTCGACCGTGAGGGCGACCTGGTCAATATCATTCGCGTGAATGTTCCGCGTGGCGATGACGAGGTCGCCGCCATCATCCGTGTAAATAATCCTGGCACCGTGACCTTCGACCCTTCAAGTGATATTATCGATTTTAATGGCGGGGCAAAGAAATTCGACATCCAGTACGACCCGGCTACCGATCGTTACTGGTCTTTCGCCAACATTATTACGCCATACAACGAAGACATTACCGTACTGCCCAGTTCGCACCGCGACATCGTGGCACTGGTTCAGTCACGTGACATGCGGAACTGGGATGTTGAAAAGATTGTGGTTCAAGACCTGTCTGACATGGATAACATCGGCTTCCAGTACTGGGACTGGGAGTTCGACGGCGATGACATGATCGCCGCGTCGCGGACCGCGTACCCTGACGGGCTGGGCGGGGCCATCCGCTTCCATGACGCCAATTTCATTACCTTCCACCGCGTGGAAGATTACGCCACCACACGGCCGACCCAGGCCCTGGTTGCGGACACGGACAACAACCGCGTGATGCGGTACGAATTGACCGGGACGGATTTGTGGATGCCCGTGGCCAAGTTCGAGTTGGGCAATACCTTCGCAGGGGCCGCGCTGACCAAGCCCACGGGCCTGACTAAAGACAGCGCGGGCATCGTCTATATCAGCGAACAGGCCGACGGCGGCCGCGTGTTGGCCTTCGATAGCTCCGGGAATTTCCTCGATGTGATTGCCACCGGCGGCATCGATTTTACAGGCCGGCCCGAAGCGCTTACGGTCGGCCCGGACGGAAACCTCTACATGTCTGTCGCCTTCGGCGCGAACTCCGACAAGGTTTACAAGATCGATCTCGAGACCGGCAACGTGACCCTGTTTATCGACACGACATTCCCGGGCGGGACACTATCCGACCCCCGCGCGATCGCCTTCGGCGATGACGGGCACCTGTACGTCGCGGACCGGAACAACGACGCCGTACGCAGATTCGATGGTGCCACCGGGGCGTATCTCGGCGACCTTTTCAATACCGAATCTCCTGAGGGGCTGACCTGGGACGAATTAAACAACCGGCTCATCGCCTCGGGGCGCAATATCCTGGATACCGACTTATTCGAAGCCCAAGTGACCGGCAGTAGTAGCATTATCTACGACCCCGCCGACATCGGCCGGGCTCTGGGTATCGTGGTGATCGACGGGGAAACCTACTGGACCGACTGGGACAACGGCCGGGTCTATCGGTTGAAGGATACCGATGTTAAATCGACGAGCGTTTCCGGACTGAACCGCCCCGGCCACATTATCCAGGCCGACCCGATGCCGGTCGGGGAACGCTCATGGACCAAAACATCTGTTGGTTACTGGAGCGATTGGGACAACTGGACCTACTGGAGCCGGCCCGACACAAGTGACGAGGTAGCGTTCTTCGGCTCGGCGATCGGCAACGCCGTCACTGTGGTTGTGGACAATGATTACACAGTCAAGGGCCTGCGATTCCGCAACACCAACCGCTACACACTTGGCGGCACGGGCTCGATCACCTTGCAGGCCTACTCGGGACGCGCACTGATCGACACACAACTCGGCGATCACGAAATTACTGTCCCGCTCACGCTGCAAAGCGACGCCGATGCCGCCACCCACAGCTCGGCCGTCCTGCGGTTCAAGAACACGCTCGACCTGAATGGCCACGAATTTGTCGTCACGGGCACGGGGCGAATCTGGGTCCACAACAGTTTTAGCATGAACGGCGGCACCCTCGTGCTGGACGGGCTTGCCCCGTTCAGTTTCGCAGACACCTCCAGCGCCACACTCGACGGCTATCTTGAATTCAGGCCGGCTCCAGGTACGGACCTGTCTCTCGGCGCCGCCTTCGACCTGTTCAACGGTATCGCTTACGTGCTGGACCCCTTCGATGACATCATCCTCCCCGAACTGCTGCCGTGGTTGGCGTGGGACACCACGAGCCTGATGGTCAATGGCATCATCACTGTGGTCGAAGGGCTAACCGGCGATCTGGACGGCGACGGGTTCGTCGGCATCGGCGACCTTAACATCGTTCTGGGCAACTGGAACGCCAACACACCACCCGCAGACCCGCGTGCCGACCCCAGCGGAGACGGGTTCGTCGGTATCCAGGACCTCAATATCATCCTCGGCAACTGGAACGCCGGCACGCCGCCCATCGAGATAAACGCAAATATTCCCGAGCCGGGCAGCCTGATACTGCTGATCACAGGTTTAATTGCGGGGTACCGACGCGTTGTGTAAGACTGGCCAAGCCATACCCCGTGAGTTCATTGCATGTCAGCGGGACGTATCGCGCGGGATCATCGGTCTAGTTTCGCCGACGGGAAGAAGGCTCGCAGCTATACCGACCACGACCTGAACAACCAGACCAAGCGGCATAGCCCATAGGAACCCGATCGGCGGATCGTCTCCGCCGGTCAGTTCGCGCCAGTAGTTCAGAGGAACAATCACCCCGAGCCCGCCGACCACACCGACAAGTGTGCCGAACGCCGTGGCCCACCGTATAAAAATCGCCATAAAGAACAGGCCGAAAAGCGGGACCACAAACAGGTTCACCACTTTGTAAGCCAGGTCCAGCAGATTTCCCTCTATGAACCCGACCCCCATGCTGATCACCACGACAGTCAAACCGATCAACACCGAAATGATCCGGTCGCGGCGGACCGCCTGACTGGGCCCCGCCTCAGCATCTCTGGCCTGGCCGAGCAGGTCGGTTGCGATCACGGAACAAAGCGCGCTAATCCCCGACGATAAGCTGCTCATCGCGGCGGCGAGCAGGCCCGCGATGACCAGCCCACTTAGGCCAACAGGCAGACCGCTGACGATGAAACTGGGGAACAGCTTATCCGCAGCCCCGCGCAGGGTCTCACCGGCGGGCAGCCGGGCAGGATCTGCGGCAAAGTAGGTGAACAACGCCATCCCCAAGCACGCCAGCAATACCTGTACCAGCAATCCGGCGATCAACGACACGCCCATCACCCGGCGTGCCGCGGCCGCGTCGCGGGTCGCCAGGTAGCGTTGGATCGCCACCTGATCAGAACCCGCCGTACACACATACCAGACCAGCACAGCAACAAACGCGCCCAGCACACTACGCTGCCCCGACGGGTCATACACCCACCGCACCTCGCCCCAGCTGGCGTGCCACTGCTTCGGCCACCATGCGCTCACCCCGCCAAGCGACCATGTCACCAGCACCAGGGATATCACCGCACCGGCAAATAATAGCAGTGTCTGGATCACATCCGTCACGACAACCGCACGCAGCCCACCCATCGAGGTGTAAGCAATCGTTACAAGAGCTAACGCCGCACAGACCCACGGCGTTGCTGACGGGTTAAGCCCAGCCAGGGGTACGAGCACAACGTCCGACGTGGCGTACACCACCACCGCCATCCATAACAACCGCAGAGAGATGAAGATCAGAACGCCAACAATCCGCACCACCTTTCCGAGCCTGATCTCGAGCAGCTCATAACAACTGGTCACATTAAGGCGCATAAACACCGGTATCAACAACCAGCCGGAGATGTAGTAGATCAGTGGGTAAGCGAGGAGCCCGGCGAGCACAATCGGCCCGAACCGCATCATCTCGCCGGGGATCGAAAGATAGGTGATCGTGCTGAAAAGCGTAGCGAACAGAGACAGCCCCACCGCCGACGGTTTCATGTCGCGTCCGCCAAGCAGGTAGTCTTCGCTGCTGTTGGTCTTGCGGCTGTAATACACGCCGACCCACACCATACCCAGCCCGTACAAGGCGATGATGATCCAGTCCCACGTGGCAAGCAAATGACCCGCCCCAGCTAAAGTTGCATACATGTCACGCCTTTACTGGTGATAAACGACGCCCCGTGATCTATTGCGGTATGAAATAGCCGATGAGTGGATTGTAAGCGGAATGCACGAGAGGTGCCCGTTGTCATTCAACTTTGGCAGGAACTGGCCCTGTTGATTCAAACGTCATCGTCGCGAAGTAGATCTTTGATTTGCCCTCATGGCTGGCGTAATAGCTTATATATAGCTTGCCATCGTGGTAAACCATACCGGGATAACTCGTATCACCGCCGCTTGGAAGGCGCAGCAACTCATGGATCGAAGGTGTTTGCGGGTCGATGGTGAATATTGACGTGACGTAGACCTTGTCCGGCAGGTAAATCCGGCCGGCGCCCAGGAGCGTGCCGTCGGGCAATCGGATCATCTCCGGGCCGCCGATCGGCTGGTCAAGTCGTTTCCACGACCACTCCGTGAACGGGCTATCTGCCGTGCCGACATAGGCCGGTCCGAACCCACGCAACAACGCGTAAGCCCGGTCCCCGTCGAACACAATCGCGCTCTCGTTGGGCTTGTTGGTGTGCGTATCGATGGAATCGGCGATGCGCTCGAAATGCTTTCCGGTGCGTGTGCGGTAGAGGTGGGCCGTGTAATCCGCTCGATACCCGATGGAGTAGCCGTAACCATCGGCCGGGTCCCAGCTCAGACCCCAGAGCCAGTATCCGTCATCGACGACATCAATCGGATCGCTCCAGGAACGCAGGTCAGTCGTGGTGATCGCGACGGTCTGATACTTACGATCATCAACGCTAGTGGCACCGAACAACTGCATCGCGGTGAGCATCACCAACTCACCCTGTGGATTGACAGATAGCTTGGCATCACGCACGTCGCCGCGAGGATCATCGAACTCATGGTTTAATTCCCAGGCTTCGCCGTCCGCGCTGGTCAGGATAACGATCTTAGAATCCTGGACACCCCCGTCGTGTTTGGGCGCCTCGCGGAATGCGCAGACCCACAGCCCCTTGTATCGGATCAGGTCCGTGAAGGCCTGATGCTGCCCACGGTCCCAGATCATGTTGACCGATTCGAGTTTTAGTTCGGGCGCATCGGACGTAACGCCCCCCGCCGCGCAAGACATCGCGCTAGCCGCCAGATAATACAATAACATGGCTACAAACCGGGACTGCTTGAGCATATTTACTCCTGACACAAAGCTATTCGGGATATGGGTCATTGTCCACGTAAACGCCAGTGTGTAGCCATAAGCGATGGATACTCACCGTGCTCTTGTTTCTCAACCTGGTAGTAGACGGTCCAGAGTGACCCATCGGCCAATTGCGCTGTGGCAGGATACCCCAGGTCGCCCGCGCCCTGTGGCGCGGCGTTGCTTAGGATAACCTCATCCTCCGCGAGCCAGGTCTCGCCGTTGTCTTTGCTGATACAGGCCCGCTGCCCCATCGGGGCAATGCGCCGGCCGTAACTGGCAAGCAGCCAGCCGTTTGAAAGCTTCAGGATGTGGGCCGGGTAACCACGCATCCCAGTCTGTACAGGCTCGGACCAAGTCTTGCCCCCATCGACACTGACGGTCTGACGCAAGTCGATATCCGAACCGTCCCGGTACCTGGCAAGCGCAATGATTCGCCCATCCGATGCCTGAACACAGGCGGGCTCGCTCATGAATGCGTATCTGCTTTTCCACGTTTCCGTGTTGTGTGGAATCGTGCCGGCCTGCTCCCAGGTGATGCCGCTATCTGCCGAGTGAAATACATTGCCCCCACCGATCATGATCAGCCGCCCGTCGGCCAATACCGTCGGGCCGTGCGGTGTCATCGCGGGGATCTTGACCGGCTCATCCCAGGTCGATCCGTTATCGGTAGACCGGGCGGCCCAGAACCCCTTGTATTTCGCGCGGACTTGCTCACTGATCGTGTCCGCGTATTCCTTATAAGGATCGTAGCGCGGCCCGGTGCGTTCGGCGAAAGCGATAGAAGCGTGGTACGTCGTATAAAGCGAGCCGTCGGGCAACACGGCGATGCTATTGTCGCGGTCGTCCATAGGCGTGTCGATGATCGTGACCGCATCACTCCAGCTCTTGCCGCCATCGGCGCTACGGACCATCTGTGCCTTGCCCCACGGGCAACGCCCAATCGCGGTCCCCGCTGAAGACAACCAGCATCTCACCATCTTGGGTTATATCGATATCGGGCCAGCCGATGTAACGCCCCGGCTGCGGCAAAGGACTTTCTCAGAGATGATTGTCGCACGGGCCTGTTCCCGGTCACGCTAGCTGCAGCGTCATACGCCTCCGCGTACACAACACCCGACAACAGCACGGAAGTAAGCATAATCAAGGATAATGTAAG
This sequence comes from Phycisphaerales bacterium, assembly GCA_041402025.1. GTDB lineage: Bacteria > Planctomycetota > Phycisphaerae > Phycisphaerales > Phycisphaeraceae > JAJRRS01. Next base: position 62,588 of record JAWKTA010000016.1, read on the forward strand.
CAAGAGTCTGTGGTGGGATAAGTGCAAGATGCTTCTCCGGTATTAGCATGGTTGGGAAGCTGATTCGGGAACTTGTCCGTGCCCGATACGGTCTTGATCCGTATGTTCTACAGAGATGGCAATAGCCGTGTTATCATACGAAGTTCTGAAAACTTGCGCGCAGCATAACGATGCCCCGGCAACAGAGTAATCCCGAGGGACATGGGTTCAGGCACCGCCGCGGCAGGTGGTGCCCCGGCATTCCAACTACCCAGCACGGTGTTCAAGTCCTCGATACCGACGAACCCGTCACCGCTGGGATCACCCGAGAGTTGGTCGCCAAGAGACACATTCTGGTTCCAATTACTCAGCACGATATTCAGATCTGCGATCCCCACGAATCCGTCGCCGTCCAGGTCGCCGACCAGAACACTGTTCCGAATCAGAAGAGCCAACGTGTTATCAACATAACCCACCGAACTTGCCGCCCCCCCCGCGGCAAGCATCAGACGATCAATTAAGGCTGGTGCCGCAGTTGACTTGATATTCAGGCCCTGATAAATAAGGCCGCCGACAGCCAGATCAAAGCTCGATTCGCCGACGGTATAGGTGAGTTCATAATGCTGCCATGTGTCCGGGGACACCGTCGCCCCTGCCAGCGTCACCCAGGCACTGCTGCCATCGACCCCGTCACGGTATTGCACGCCGGCCCCCGACACCTGCACCCAAATACTCGTCTTCTGACCGTCCAGAGTCTCGTGACCCTGATCGCCAAGCAAAGCAAAAGTAGCACTACCAGCGGAGTGGTAATAATCAAATTCGTAGGTCAAAATGTCACCAGGCGTAGCGGGTTCGGCGAGGATGCCATAGTTTCGTTGCTTGCCGTTGATTTTCATGACTTTCGTCCCGGTACCGGGCGCCTGCGGCACCGCCCCACCGACCGGAAGCACAAGCGATTCGGCATCGATCGAAGCCAGCCCGGGGTAGCTCCCGGCCTGCGGATTATTCGGTACGCCAAGAGCGGACGATGTATCTTCAAACGTATCCTGGAAGACGGCGTTGGCTGGGGCTCCGGTATCACGCAACTGCCAATGAGTCGCCATCAGCGACGGGTGCTCGCCGTGCTCGGGCTTTTCGATCTGGTAATAAACTGTCCAGATGGTCCCATCGGGGAGTTGCGCACTGGCGGGATAGCCGAGGTGGCCGGCGTCCTGAGGTACGGCATTACTCAGAACAATCTCTTCATCCACCAGCCAAGTCCTGCCGTTATCCTTGCTGATACTCGCACGCTGCCCCATCGACTCCCCCGGCAACGGCACACGCAGGCCGTAAGAAGCAAGCAACCAACCGTTATCCAGTCGAAGCAGGTGAGCCGGGTAGCCGCGCATGCCGGTTGCGTGTGGATCCGTCCAGGTGATACCGCCGTCCTCACTTTCGGCCTGTCGCAATTCGATATCACTCCCGTCCTTGTAGCGTGTCAACGCGATGAGTCGGCCGTCCGATCCCTCAACCGCGGTCGTTTCACTCATAAAAGAATATGCATTGTTGTAAGTGCTCGGGTTGTAGGGCACCGTGCCGATATGACTCCATGACAACCCAAAATTGGTTGACTGGTACACGTAGCCCGTACCGCCTCCCACCACCAGCATGCGTCCATCATCCAATACAGTGGGCCCGTGAGGGCTCGCGGTGGGGGCATCGGTCGCCGACCCCCACGTCGTGCCGTTGTCACTCGAATGAAGCCCCTTAGCCCCCCGCCATTGGTCCCGTACCGCGGCGCTTAGAGACGCAGAGTAATCCGCGTATTCGGGGTAATTATCAAACGCAGTAGACGCGTTGAAAGTTACATACAGAACCCCGCTAGGAAGCACCGCGATACTGGGATCACGGTCGTCCAGCGGGGAATCGATCACCGTCTCGGCCTCGCTCCAGGTAACCCCACCGTCCTGACTGCGGACCATCTGTACTTTACCCCAGGGATCGACGTGCCAATCCCGGTCCCCGCTGAACACAACCAGCATCTCGCCCGCGTCATTGACCGCGATATCGGGCCAACCGATATAGCGATCGGGTTGCCGTAGAAGAACCTTTTCGGCAAGTATCAGCGCCTGCGGTTGCAACGTGGCTACGGTTGGAGCCACATCATAAGATGCGGCAACTGTCGGATCGGCACAGACACCCGATACACAAGCGATTACGGCCAGGCACACTAATCGGCCGATTCGATGATGGATCATTGATCGCTTCGCCTTAGATAAAGTACAGATTGATAATTGCAGGCCCAAGGCCGGTGCTTATTCACGATCCCAATTGTTATCCACGTTCTTTTTATTTTGCCCAAGCTCGGTGTAAGGCTGCAACGGGTCTTCGATTGACATGAGTTCCGCGTGCCCGTCGACATAGGCAATGGCGAGGCTGCTTTCACTGCCGTGACGGGTGGCCGGTGAAAACCCACCGGGGTTCCACCGGTCTTCGACCGCGTATGTGCCGAACATTTTGCGAGCATCCAGGTCCCTGCTGGAATCCATCACCAGGTACGTCTGCCCGGGCTGCATGACTTCCGCATCCTTTGCGGGTGTTTCCTTGTCCCCAGTCAGGAAGATACTGCTGCCGATGTTCTTGTAGTTGTAACCATAGTGTGACTGGTGAAAATTAGCCCACTCCGCATTCAGGGGGTCGGGCAGGATATTCCCTTCATCAAACGAGGGGCAAAGCATGAAATTCTCAGAGCCCGGGATATAGCCGAAATCGTTTAGGGCATCGCCCCAGATGTATCTGTTATCTGGGCCAGTGCTGGGTCCGTTATAGTAGTAGCTGGGGAAAGTATCATCGTGATCCGTCAACCAGGTAAACATTGCCAAGGCCACCTGACGCTGGTTGCTGACGCACTTAACCCCCTGCGCCGACCGCCGCGCCGCCCCCAAAGCAGGCAAGAGGATCCCCACCAGCAATGCGATAATCGAAATTACAACCAGCAATTCGATCAATGTAAAACCAGTTCGCGAATGGTTAGCGCGCATTCCCAGATGCTCCTTATGACGCCCTTTGAACACTCAATCCGCCCTTGTGTCTATTCGAAGAGTCGCCGATACCACACCCGACTTTCACCGACAACACAAACCCTTGTATACGTTTTGACCCGACAGAATGTCTTATTGGGTACCGAACGATTAATACCGTCGACAGCGGCTACACCGCCGACGGCGCAGGAGGATCATCGCGACCGGCGCGCCAGCAGTGTCAGACCAGAAACTAATAAGCCAAGGCTCGCCGGCTCCGGAACCACCGAGGCGGCCGGAGGTGCACCGGCGTTCCAGTTGCCCAGAACCTGGTTGAGGTCTTCGATACCGACGAACCCGTCTCCGCTGGGATCGCCCGAGAGCTGGTCACCGGAAGTGACGTTGGCGTTCCAGTTGCCAAGGACGATATTCAGGTCCTCAATCCCCACGAACCCGTCGCCATTCAGATCGCCGGCAAGCCCACCCACCGAATCGATCGTGACAACCGGGTTATCCAGATAGCTCACCGTGTTATTCGCCCCTCCGGACATGATCTTCACACGGTTGATTTCGGTCGGTGCGGTAGCTGTTGTTAAGCTCAAGCCGGTCGCGGAGTTGGTGTCAACGGCGAGATCGAAGGTGCTATCACCAACCGTATACGTGATGGCGATATGCATCCATGTGTCCAACACGGGCGTGATACCCGTGCTGATCCACCCCGCGTTGTAATAATAGATGTCGCTCTCCGTCACCCGCAGCCAGACCGGAAACAGATTGGCATCAAGGCTGATCCCGCCCTGATCACCCGCAAACCCGAAGGTGAACTCGCTGAATGAGTGGTTCGCGTCGAATTCGTAGGTAATCGTATCGCCCGTTGAAGCGACTACCGTGGGGTCCGCGTAATTGCGTTGCTTCCCCACGATCTTGAGGATGTTCTGGCCGGCGTCCGGCGAAGCCGGGTCGATCCCCGCACCAGCCAGAATCACCTGTGACTCCGGATCGACCGTGGCATCCAGCGGATAACTGCCTACCTGCGGCGCATCCGGCAAGCCGGGCACAACAGAGGTGTCTTCAAAGCTGTCCTGGAATACGACCGCGGCCTTAGACTGTACGCCGTAGCCCAATATTACACCGCCGACAATCAGACATGCTGCTAGTGACCTGCAATCAGACATAGGAGTTCTCCTGATAAATTGAAGTGATATCGTGTGTCTCACGCGAACCTGTTCGGCTGAAGCCTGGAACCTGTCCCGAAATTCTCAGCGGGCCGCGCGACGCCTCAAGGCAAAGAGAACGCCCACAGCGGCCAACCCCATGCTGGAGGGTTCCGGAACAAATGAAACAACAACATTGTCGGTGTAGCCATTGATTTCGTTCGTGCCGCCCTGCCCGAACATCACACCGTCGATCTGGTTCATGACGCCCGACATGTTCACCGTGACGGTCGTGGCCCCGGCGGTTAAATCGAAACTTGAAGCGCCGAGTTCGTACTCGATCACATAATGCTGCCAGGCACCGACGATATGATCGAGGGTTGTATCAACCCAGCCGCCGTTAAAGCTGTACACGGTGCCGTTTGAAGCCAGCCGAAGCCAGACCCCAAGCGCGTTACCGTCGAGCGTGGTAACCGTCCCGTCGCCGTAGATACCGAAATTGTTGTCCGAACTAGCATCCAATCGAGCATCAAATCCGTAAGTCAGGACGCCGGGCCCGGTCACCGGGGACACGAAGTCGCCGTAGTTACGGTCCTTGCCCGTGGTGTTGAGGATATTGTTGCCGGTACCGGGTGAAGCGGGATGGCTGCCGCCCGCGGCAACGACAAGCGATTCGGGCGACTCAATCCCGCCGGGATACACACCCACCTGAGGAGCATTCGGAGCGCCGGGCACGGTGGCCGTATCCTCGAAGTTGTCCTGAAACACAACACCCGCCCGCGCTCCCGGGCCGGCCAGAAATGATACCCCACATGTGATTGTCATTGCCATGGCAAACTTGCTTCCAAACATATCTCCCTCCTTAACAAATCATGGAATTAAACCGGCACATTTCGCACGGCTTGATGCGTGTTACTTAGATGTTTGTCCCGCGCCTACACGAAGAAACCGTCACGCCAATACGGCAAGACTTTCCGCCGGATCGAATGCGATATCGATCATAAACTGGTGCTGATCGTCCAGCGGGCGACGCCCGTTTTGCATTTCATCCAGCAGATCCGCGGTAAGTCGGCCGGCCTGCTGCTCATTCACCGTGACGCAGGCAAGACGACGCACGATCGCACCACGACGCTCCTGCCCCCCGACCGTAACAATGGACAGGTCCTCGGGGACGCGCAGACCGCGACGTAACGCCACGAAATATGCGATCTCACCGATCGATTCGAAACTTGTAAACAACACCGTAGGCCGATCGGGCCCGGTCATGTGACGATCGAACCACTTTTCAAGAGACGCTTCATATTCGGCATAGTTCGCGTTATCAAACATAACGATGTCGCCGTAGTGGACATGGTCTTCGGACAGTTCCAGGCCCGCGTCCTTCATCGCCAACCCCAAGCCTTTCAGGTAGTTTCCCGAACTGCCGGCCCGCTGGGACGCACAGAAACCGATCCGGACGTGCCCACGCTTGATTACTTCGCGACCGGCAAGCTCGCCGACTTGTACGGCGGGAATCGTAACCAGCGGGGCGTGTACGTCTTCCACGCCCCGGTGGAGCATGACAACAGGTATGCCGTTGCGTTGGAGCTGGCGGATGTGGTGAGCGGGCGACGGTCCGATCGTGGCCGGGACGATCGCAACGCCGGCAACAGACTTATCCATCAACTGAAGGATGGTGTTCGCCTGCACACGCACATCATTATTAGTATTGCTCGCGATTATCTGGTAGCCCAGCTCATCCGAACCGCTATCGAAGCCCTTCTGCAGAGACGGGTAAAATCCGACATTCAGCTCCGGCACGATCAACGCGAAGACCCGGATCACCGGCCGCTCGTCACCCGCGCCCTGGCTTTTGGGCCTGGTCACGAATGTGCCCGCCCGCTTGCGCGACACCACCAGGCCCTCGGCCTGGAGGATCGAAAACGCACGATTGACCGCGTTGTAAGCCAGACCTGTCTCTTCAGAAAACTGCCGGATCGTCGGTAGCTGGTCGCCATCGTTTAATGTCCCCGCTGTGACCGCCTTGCGCAGTTCCTCGGCCAGCTGGTCGGCACTGCGGGGTTTGCGGCGGCTTAAGATGCTGTCTGGAGAGGCGGTTAGGTTCATGATTTAAATATCGATATATTTAAAATGTGATCGTTATTAACTTGAATATAATCGATTTTGTGGTAAAGTCAATACGGAATCCAGCGTTTTGCAACAAAACCCGGAACTTGTCGGCGAGCATATAAACCACTTTGATGAGCGGCCGAGCGGAATCGCGTCGAATATTTTATTTAACCACTGTATTAATTGTACTTATATGAATCTATTGGGGCGCCGTATCCAGGCTTACAGAATCATCGAGATGCCTTTTTGCGCTCTGATAGCTATGGTAGTACTTTGTACTGGCTGCACAAATCGCAATCCTGGCATTAAATCGGAGGTAACCGATATTTGGCAATCAATGCCGCCTTTACCGGTGGGTAATGCGGGCTTTATCGCGGGCTTTGTCGGCGACCGCCTACTTATCGTTGGCGGTACAAACTGGGCCGGCGGCAGTAAGTATTGGCTTAAAGATGTTTGGGATTTCCCGCCGGATTCCACGCAATGGCATGTACTCGCGCCGTTGCCATCCCCTATCGCATACGCCGCGTTCGGACACAATGACGACGGGCTGTATTGGCTTGGCGGCAGTGATGGCACGGCCGCGTCCGACAGCCTGTACCGCGTCACAACAGATGCGAAGATCGAACACATCTCAGACACCGGCTATAAAGTCGTTTATGCGGGCGGCACGGCCGATGACTTCGCCTTGTATGTGGTTGCGGGGTCGGAAAGCGTAACCGACCTGTCGCAGCTTACGGATCGATTCTTACGCGCGTCTCTCGCGACCGGCGAGGTAAGCCGACTACCGTCTTACCCGGGCGGCGCGGTCATGCTGCCCGCAGTGGTTTGTGCCGGCAATGAAGTGTTCGTTTTCGGCGGCGGCAGGTATGACAAGACCTCGGGCATGGTCGTGAATACTACGGACGCATATGCCTATTCTTTACAGCACTCAACGTGGCGCAAACTCACCCCCCTTCCATATGCGCGTCGCGGCATGGCCGCCTGCCAATTCGATAGGCAGACAATCCTTATCGGCGGCGGCTTCGGTGGCTTGAATAATCACCCGCAAGAGGGGTTTACAAATGACGCGCTGTTATACCGTTTAAGTGATAACCGGTACTTGCCCGCACCGGACCTGCCTTACGCGGCGATGGGTCAAACCCTTATTCACCACCACGGCGCGTTATATATTCTGGGGGGAGAGGATCGCCCCCGCCACAGGACTTCGGTCTTTTATATTAATAGGATAGTGGACGGCCATTCACCGTGATTTTACGCATAAAATGCAATGTGAGTACCGAACTGTTAAATGTAAGACATGAGAATCATTCGGCGCTGGGGTGTCCACCCGAACTATCCCGGTGTGCGCCAACGCATTAGCAGATCAATTGGTTAAGCCTCATGCAAACGTAATGGCTCAGATCGAAGCCAGAGGCCGATGTGACTTACCGGCCCGTAGAGTTTGATTCGACTCTCGGTGGCCGCGATAGCTTTATGTATGATAAATTGCGATGCACGGCGATCATGGCCGTTAAGTCGAGAGATGATTTATGGCTAAACATCATGTCCTGATTGTTGGGGTTGGTTCCATCGGCGAGCGGCACGCACGCTGCTTTGCTCAGACCGGGAGGGCGGTGGTAGGCATCGTCGAGCCTAACGCGAAGCTACGCACGACCATTGCCAAACGTTATGGGATAGAACAGGCTTACGAGTTTCTAACCGACGCGCTTGACGCCGCGTCATGGTCCACGGCGGTCATCTGTACGCCAGCACAAACCCACGTCGCGCTTGCCAACCAATGCCTTGAATTACATATCCCCGTGCTGATTGAGAAGCCGTTGGCGATCACTACGCTTGACGTGGAATCCCTTATCACGCGAGGTAACCCGGCATGCATCGGCGTGGCCTATGTCTACCGCGCCCACCCTGCATTGGCCGCGATGCGAGAGGCCCTGGTCGGGGGGCAATACGGCAGGCCTCTGCAACTCACGGCCACCTGCGGGCAGCATTTTCCCACATATCGCCCGGCCTATGCTTCTACCTATTACGCACGCCATGATACCGGTGGCGGAGCGATACAGGATGCACTGACCCACATCTTTAATTCCTCCGAATGGCTCGTAGGCCCAATTTCCCGCATCGCGGTCGATGCCCAACACATGGTCCTGCCTGATGTCCAGGTCGAAGATACAGTCCACGCTATCGCACGCCACGGCGAGGTGATGGCCAGTTACGCCTACAACCAACACCAGGCCCCCAATGAAATATCGATTAACGTCAACTGCGAGAAAGGTACAGTGCGTTTTGAGATGCACAACTCAAGGTGGCGTTCTCAGACCGATCCACAAGGTACATGGGAGGATCATGATGTATTTACTGGTTCACGTGACGCGCTGTTCCAGCGTCAAGCAGATTTATGGCTGAACGTGGTAGAAGGTTCATCACCTCCTCTCTGTACACTACAAGAGGGCATCCAGACACTGGCCGTAAACGAAGCCGCGCTATGGTCGGTTGCAAACGAATCCGCGTGGCGCGGGGTCCGCGTGGCTAATGTGGCGCCGCTGGAAAGTATTCGATGAAAACGGTTCAGTCATTATTCAATCTGAAGGGCCAAATCGCCCTGGTCACCGGCGGTGCGGGCCTGTTCGGGCGGCAGATCGTCGAGGCGCTGGCCGAGGCGGGCGCGACAACCATCGTGACCAGCCGGAATGTTGATTCGCTAAAGCCACACTGCGATGCCTGGGCTCAACGCGGCCTGATTGTGCACCCCGAAACAACCGATCAGGCCGATACATCATCGATCCTCGCGCTGCGTGACCGGGTCCTGGCCGAGCACGGCAAGCTGGATGTCTTGGTCAACAACGCGGTGCTGCGGCCCATGAATGACTGGGAATCTGACGCGGATAAGTTCGCGCAGAGCATGGCGGTCAACGCCACCGGGTTGTTCGCGATCACCAAAGCCTTCGGCGATCACATGGCCGAGCGCGGCGGCGGCAGCATCATCAACATCGGCTCGATCCAGGGCATGATCGGGCCGGACTACACGCTGTACGAGGGCCTGGGCTGGGGCAGCCCGCCGGACTACTTCTTCCACAAGGGCGGGATGATCAACTTCACGCGTTACGTCGCTTCGCGGCTCGGCCCGCGCGGCGTGCGCTGCAACACCCTAAGCCCCGGCGGGTTCCTCAACGATCAGGACACGCGCTTCGTCGAACGCTACTGCAAACGCACGCTCCTGGGCCGCATGGCCGACGACACCGACCTCAAGGGCGCGATCGTTTTCCTGGCGTCCGACGCCTCCGCCTACGTGACCGGGATCAACCTGCCCGTGGATGCGGGGTATACCGCGATCTAAAGATTCACCCTATGCCGCAATCCCTGGTTCCAGAACCGAACAACATCCGCCTCGCCATGCTCGGCATGGTCGACGGCAACGGCCACCCGTTCAGCTGGTCCGCCATCATCAACGGACGGTACGACCGGCAAGTCATCGCCGATTGCGGCTACCCGGTTATTGGGGAGTACCTCAACGCACAACGCACAGAGGACCTCGGCATCAACGGGGCATACGTCACACATGTATGGTGTGACAACCCGGAACAATCCAAACAGGTCGCGGCGGCGGCGTATATCCCCCATGTCGTCGATCGGCCGGAGGATGTTATCGGGCACGTCGACGCGGTCATCATCGCTACCGACATCGGCCACGAACATGTCCAACGTGCCCGCCCGTTCATCGATGCGGGGCTGCCCGTTTTCATCGATAAGCCGCTGACGGACAACCGCGGAGGCCTGCAACAGTTCACCGACTGGCACGGCGTGGACAAACGATTTATGTCCAGCAGCTGTATGCGCTACGCCAGGGAGTTTGCCGACCTGCGCAAACGCATGACCGAGGTCGGCGAGCCCCGCGTAATCACAGTCCTGATGGCCAAATCGTGGGAACGCTACGGCATCCACGCGTTGGAGTCCGTCTACAGCATGCTGCCCGCGGGCGGTTACGAGTGGGTCACCAATACCGGCAACGAGAACGCCAACGTCGTCCACCTCCGCCACGCGCTGGGCGTGGATGTGGTGCTCGTGACCACGGCGGACCTGTACGGCGCGTTCGGCGTCGTGCAAGTGGCGGGCACGAAGGGCCTGTTGCAGGCCCGGTTCACCGACACTTTCTTCGCTTTCAAGAGTCAGTTAGTGGAGTTCGTGACGTATCTGCAGACTGGTGTGGCGCCCCAGCCGTTCGACCAGCTGCGCGAGCCGATGGCCATCATCATCGCCGGGACGGAGAGCCGTTCTCTTGGTGGTGAACGCGTCTATCTAAAGGACATACTCAAATGAGTATTCAACTGCGGCCCAACAAAATTATCAATAAGTTACGCGGTGGCGAAGTCGTCAGCTGTACCAAGCTGAACCTCGCCGACCCGCGTGTTGTCGAGATCGCGGCGCTCAGCGGTTTCGACTGCGTCTGGCTGGACGCCGAGCACGTGCCCAACTCGATCCGTGACCTGGAGCACGGCATCCGGGCGGCGCAGGCGTACGGCATCGACGCGATCGTCCGTGTGCCACGCGGCGGCTACAGCGATCTGGTCCGGCCGTTGGAGATGGATGCCGCGGGCATCATGGTCCCGCACGTGATGTCGGCCGAAGACGCCCGCGGCATCGCACGCCAGACCCGCTTCCACCCGATCGGCATGCGCGCCCTGGACGGGGGGAACGCCGACGGCGCCTACTGCAAGGTCGACCTCAAAACATACCTCGAACACGCCAACACCCAGAAGCTCGTGATCGCACAGATCGAGGACCCCCAGGCCGTCGATTCGCTGGACGATATCGCAAAGACAGAGGGCATCGACATGCTGTTCTTCGGCCCGGGTGACTACACACAGAGCCTTGGCGTGCCCGGCCGGTTCGAAGATCCGCGCATCGCCGAGGCCCGGCGACAGGTTGCCGATGCGGCGATCCGGCACGGGAAGTTCGCCGGCACGGTGGGCGGGCCGGCGGCCATCGACGGGCTGGTCGATCAGGGATACCGCTTGATCAGCTGCGGCCGATGTCGTTGCCCTCGGCAATTACTGGAAATCGCCGCCGCGTTCAATCACAGCCCCGCCGAAAATCCGGACGGCGTTTATCGGTGAGTCAACAAGCGCAGCCCACGGCTATGCGGCAACTTGATATGGCCGTGTTGTCTTGCGAGAAGAACGCTTCGCTCAACAGTATCTTTACACCATCACAGCTTCGCTGCGCAAGTCTTGGCCCGTGATGCTTAAACAGGGATAACCTGGCTGCGGGTATGCGACTCGAGCGACGCGGTAAATACCGCGTGTGAGGCCGCCGCTTCCTCGGGCGTGGCGCAGTGAAAGGGTTGGCTCATCCTGTCTCTGTGGCAAAGCTCGTCACAGAACGCGGCCCACATCTGCAGGATGGCGTCGGAGAAGCCGAACTCAAAGATCGGGCCCGTGATCGTCGGGTAGGCGGAGCGGTAGGGCACGTCGATGACCCGCCACGCCTGCTCGCCCCCGGGCTCATACGGCAGGTAACGCAGCGAGGACGGGTCCTTGGTGCTGAACTGTGCCGAGCATTCCGTGCCGTTGACATGGATAAACCAGGTGTTGGCGTGGCCCGGGGCGATGCGCTTGGTCGAAAGCGTCATGGGTACGCGTCGGCCGTCCTGCTCGAACTCGGTGGCGAGAATGGCGTTGTCCCAGGTTTCACAGTCCGCGGGCTTGCCGTCGGGGCCCGGGCGGGTCGGCATGATGTTCGACAGCAAGCCCCGGACGTTCACCGGCCGCCAGCCGCACCGCAGCGGCAGGTGCAGCACGTGCATGCCCAGGTCGCCCATGCAGCCGTATGCGCCGTTGGTCTCGATCTTCCGCTTCCAGTTGATTGGCTTGTTGGGGTCGAGGTCGCTGCTGTGCCAGAAGCCCGCGTCGATATCGATGACCCGGCCGAAGCGGCCCTGCTTCGCCCATTGATAGATCTGGTACGCGCCCGGGAAGAAGGGGAACTGCGAGGCGCAGCGCACCAGCACGTCGGGGTGTGATGCGATCACTTCGTTGATCTGCTGGTTTGCCGCCTTGTCGATGCCGAACGGTTTCTCACCCAGCAGGTGCTTGCCAGCGCGGATGATGTCGGTGTAGATGGCCGCGTGCAGGTTGTGCGGGACCGCGCAGTAGACGGCATCGACCTGGTCGGAGCCAAGCATCTCCCTGTAATCGGCGCTGACGTGCTGGACCGTGGCTACATGGCCGCGGAACCAGTCCGTCGCCTTGATGTTCGGGTCGCAGACGGCGGTGATCCGGGGCTCGAAGTCCACATCCCCCAGGTGACACCACCGGCCCACTGCGCTGGCGAACTCTTTGCCCATCAGGCCGCAGCCGATGATGCCGAAACGGATCTGTTGTTTTTTATTCATGAGTACAGGCCCTGTGTGTAATGTGGAAGCTCCTCCAAACCAGTCAGGACAGATAGCCGCGGCTGCGCATGCCTGACATCAGGCGTTCCATCGCGATCTTGATCGCCGCCACTCGTGGCGTCGTGCCGTCCCGCTCCGCGGCGGTCCAGACTTCATCGAACCGCGCGGCCATCCTCTTCTCCAGCCGACGGTTGACATCCTCGAGCGTCCACTGATCGCGTTGCGTCTCTTGTGTGTATTCAAGGTACGACACGAATACACCGCCGGCGTTGCAGAGGATGTCGGGGATGACGTCGATCCCACGCTCGCGGAAAACAGTATCGCCCTCGGGTGTGGTGGGGCCGTTCGCCGCCTCGGCGACGATCCGTGCCCGCACACGACTAGCGGTGTCGCGGTCCAGGACGTCGCCGGTGGCGGCGGGGACGAAGATGTCGCATTCGAGATCGTAGAAGTTAGTCGGGCTGACGGCGGTCGCGTCACGGAACCCGACGACCGTGCCGGCCTGTTCAACGTGTTGACACAGCGAGGCAATGTCGATGCCGCCGCGTTGATAAATAGCTCCGTTGACGTCGCTGACCGCCAGGATGGTGGCGCCGAGTTCGGCCAATTTCCGGGCCGCGACAGAACCCACATTGCCGAAGCCCTGGATCAAGACCCGCGAGCGCGACAGGTCGAGCCCACGCCGCTCGGCGAGCTTTTGCAGCGTAATCACCACGCCGTACCCGGTCGCCTCTCTGCGTCCGAGGATGCCGCCGAGGATCAGCGGCTTGCCCGTGACATAACAGCCTCGGGTCGTCGCATGCCCGCCGCCGTAGGCGATGCTGTCCTTGATATAGCCCATCTCGCGTTCCCCGGTCCCCATGTCGGGCGCGGGCACATAAATTTCCGGGCCGATATGGCGGATCGCGTGGTTGGCGAAGCTGCGGATGATGGCCTCTTTGTCGTCGGGATGCAGGCCGACCGGGTCGATGCGTATGCCGGACTTCCCGCCCCCGAATGGCACATCAATCAAGGCGGTCTTGAGCGTCATCTCCAGCGCGAGGGTCCGGATCATCGGCTCATCGACAAGGGCCGACATACGGATGCCGCCCTT